>NZ_JAKRMY010000005.1 GCF_022346005.1 Corynebacterium sp. ACRPS | reverse complement strand
GTTCTTGCAGAACTGCTGGACCGTGATGCCCTCACGGATGGGGTCGAAATCCGCTATCTTCTTGCGGAGAGTAATGGGAATTGCCATCCCCACATTGTCAAGAAGCCAGAGTCCAAAAAGTCGTTAGACATCCTGTCCATAAACTTCCTGGACTCCGCGTCAAAAAACTAACTGGACTCCGAGTCCAAAAAGTCAATGGACTCCGAGTCCAAAAAGTCACTAGACATCACATCCTTAGCTGAGGTAGGAACTAAACCCCGGACGCTTCATCCCCCTAGGCGTGTTCCGTTTAGGTTAGGTCGGAAACGAGAAAAGGGCATCAAGGGCGGATTTCAATAACTCCTTGTGGCGGGATTCTGAATCCAAATCTCCCTGACACTCTCAAGGCGTCACAACTCCATAGTTAAGAGCTACTTAACCCTTATGTACCCTTTTTGATAGATGCACCAATTTGGCCACAGTACCCGCATGAGTACTGTGGCCAAGTTTTGGAAGACAATTTAGCAAGATCCTATCACTTTTTATCAAGTGATTAATAAACTGCTAGCTCCACTTAAAACACCGATCATGCCGCTGCTCGACGAAAGACTATATGGTTATTGGGCCAGAAAAAGTAGCAGATGGCTAGGAACGCCACGACTATTCGCCCAACCAAGCTAGGGAAGAAAGCTGTAATAGCTATCGTTGCAGCAAAGAGGAAAATGGAACGCACACGATGCATCCAAGGAGATACCGCTTTTTCACCCATGATCATGGAAATACCAAAAAGGATTACTCCCAATATTGAATAGAGCCACAAATATCCAGAATTGAAAAAGTGCTCAACTCCATGTTTCTCAATAATATCCGAGGGGAATATAGTGACAAAAGCCCACAGAGATTCTGGAAAGCGAATAAACTTTGGATCTTTATCCGTCCGCATTAGTCATCCTCAATCTCTGCGGTAATTGGCGGAAATCCCCACTTAGAGTACCAGGTAATACCTTTACCCTGCGCGACCGCCCCTGTGATTTTAGTAGCGAGATCGACAAAGTAAGTTGCCCCAAGAAGGCCGGCAGCGTCAGAAATAGCAGCTCCGATCGGCCCGCCTGCTACAGCACCCCAAGCAAAGAATGCCGCCTCAAGAGCAGCTGGCCCTTCCATTGCCGCTGCGGTAAGAGTTGCAGCCGTCCCAACCGTCAAATCGCTATTTGATATGTGGCCGAGCTTGTGATCATATGTAGTGACAATTTTTGGCTCGTTTTCCTTGTGCTGAACAATGCTTTCATCCTCAGCAAGCACTGAGTGGAAAAAACTGACATCTTTGTCTTCGAAACCATAATCACTACGAAGCTGATCATCGTTGAGATCGGACTTGAGGTTACCCTCATCGTCGTAATCAATATGTTCACCGACGTTACTAATTAGCTCAAGCTGCTTCTTCTCTTCAGGAGTGATCTCCTTAAGAGACCTATCAAATTGCTCTTCAGACCAAACAGGAGTTTTCTCTGCTTGTTCAACCGTTTCGGCAGAAGCTGCGGGGGCAATACCTGCAGTGATTAGAGACACAACTGTCAGAAGTGCGACTCGATTCATGATAGAACCTTTCTGTATCGATAGGCGGAACAAATCTAGGATACACGCCATCCTGACATCCCGCTTCTCAGATGAGCCGCATCCTACAGCATGTGGAATACTCTCGCTGGTGGAATGAGAATTGCGGGATTCCCGATGTTTCATAAATGAGAGTTCTCGCCTGTGATAGGTTCAATCAAAATGATATTCGCGAATTGCTCCGAGTAGCCAACACGGCTTTGAGCCATTCAATAAGCCCGAACCCGGTAGCTCCAGGGGCAAGCTCGAAGGTGCTGCGCCGGACGAAGGAGCCATCGGCGGGGACTGCTCGAACAGCCACCAGGTTTTCCCGTCGGTGAGGATTCCGTTGTAGCGGGAACCATCTTGGCTCATGTGGGTAGTGACGTAGCCAGCGAGTTGGTTGATGTAGTCCGCGTCGGCGCTCTCGTTGGTGAGCCGCTTTTTTACTTCGATGACAGTGGCTCCGGTGGCGATGTCGATTCGTCGGTGAGAACCATCACCGATCTGCTCTTCCAACCGTGGGGTATCCAGGTCGAAGTCGGCGGTAGTCAGCAGGGTCTTGATGTCGGACTGAATGTCAGCTTCAGTGCGCTCAGTGGCGTCTGGGGACGCCAGGCGAGTGATCAGGGATTGTGGTGTGGTCATGGCTTTCTAAGGTGGGTAGGTAAGTCTTAGTTGTTGATTCTTTCACAACGCACCCGTAACAAGGGCTGGTTGGTGGCAACCAAATCTTTGATTTGGGCGGCAGCCCAACGAGCCGCAAGGCGAGGCGGGAGTATAAACCATAACCCACAATATGACGGTTCTGTTGGTTGATCGGCTGGGGATATAGATCTACAGGGATATAGTTATAAGCCACCTGGGAAAATAGGTAAACCCCTGTGTATAACTAGCAAGATGATGGCAGATCAGCGCAAAGTGCTTTCAGGTAAAAAGAAAGCGCGCCGGAGGGCGCTAGTCTTCTGTGTTCTGTCTAGTCGAGTTCTGGACGAGACGGCCGCTGTCGGACTGAGGTGACTGTCTTGATCAACGTGACACCGGTCAGTATTGGAGGTAATTCCAGCGTTAGGCCACACACAGAATGTCATGAATGGCCTTCTTGATGTCGTTGCGAAAGTTTCTTCGCTCTACCGCAGTAGTCCATTTTGTCGAAAAGTTCTCGGCGATCATATCCGAGGTGAAGGTGTAGGCTTCCCGATTGTTTTAGCGGTACTGTTGCAAAGTTGGGCGGAGAGTAGCGAAGACTCAGTTTCTCATTCCCTGATGGCCGCTGCGTGTGGGCGTTGTTAGGCCGTCTCGAAGACCTGGTTGACGATCACCGCGTCCGGGTTCGGTTGCCCGTAGGCAAACATCGCGCCTTGCCCTTTCCGCAATGAGTGCATCGCCTCCATCCCTTTCAACGTCCGATATGCAGATGTCCGGTTCTTAAACGCGCCTTTTGGCCCGAGGATCCGCTTCAGCCGACCATGGTCGCCTTCTAGGATGTTGTTGAGGTATTTCACCTGTCGGTGTTCCACTGTTGGCGGGCAGATTCCCTCTGACTTCAACTCGGCGATTGCCCTGGCTAGGGAGGGTGCTTTATCGGCGTTGATCACTCTGGGATACCCGGCTGACGCATTGGATCTGACGGCCTTGGCCAGGAAACACTTCGCTGCGGCCACGTTCTGCTTCGGAGAGAGGTAAAAGTCCAGGGTCTGGCCACCGGCGGGGATCGCCCGATAGAGGTAGCACCACCTGCCGCCAACCCGAGAGTGTCAGGAAGTTTGTGTGTGAGGCTCTGATCTAGAAGGAGTTTCACCGATAATGACTACGGTGTCACCGAAGAAAAGCCATGACCCGGCGAGGGTCAACGAGATCAGTAAGAAGCTGATGGAAAATCCTTAAGCTCGCCAGCTTGATCGGCGAGCTGTCGACGTCCACCGATGACGCCAGCGAGCTGGTCAAAGGCCTGTTGCAGGCTTCGATTAACGCTGGTCTCCAGGCAGAGATGGATGCGCATTTGGGCTATAGCCACTGCGACCGCAAGACGAAAGCCCAGGTTGGCCCCGCCCAAGGAAGCAATCACCGCAACGGGTCGTACACCAAAACCGTCAACTCTGGCTACGGCGCGGTGGAAGTGACCGTGCCCAGGGATCGCGCCGGCACGTTTACTCCCCGGATGATGCCCAAGGGCACACGTCGGCTCACAGAGCTCGACGACATGATTATCTCGCTGTACGCCGGCGGGATGACAGTGCGCGATATTTGCCACCATCTCGCAACCACCCTCGGTGTGGATATGAGCCCGGATACGATCAGCACCATTACCGACGCGGTCTTGGAAGAGGTCATGATCTGGCAAAACCGCCAGCTCGACGAGTTCTATCCGGTGATCTTCCTCGACGCGCTACGCGTTAAAATCCGCGATGGCCACCGCGTGGTCAACAAGTCCTGCTACATGGCGGTTGGTGTCGACATGGACGGCATCAAGCACATCCTGGGATTGTGGATCGCGGACAATGAAGGCGCCGCATTGTGGGCATCGGTGTGTGCGGATCTGGCTAACCGCGGTGTCCAAGACGTGTTCATCGTGTGCTGCGACGGGCTTAAAAGGCCTGCCGGAAGCCGTGGAGGCAACCTGGCCGAATTCCATGGTGCAGACCTGTATTGTGCACCTGATTCGGGCTGCGAACCGGTGGGTGTCCTACCAGGACCGCAAATCAGTCTCCCGCGTACTGCGTGAGGTCTACACAGCCGCTAACGAGGACACTGCACGTGCCAGCCTGGATGCCTTCGAGGCCAGTGAACTTGGCCGGAAATACCCCTAGTCGGTCAAAGTCTGGCGGGACGCATGGGAGCGGTTCGTGCCGTTTCTGCAGTTCCCGCCAGCGGCGCGGCGAGTGCTCTACACCACCAACTCGATCGAATCGCTCAACGCCCAACTGCGTAAAGCTACCCGTAACCGGGGGCAATTCCCGAACGATACTGCCGCACTGAAGACGCTGTGGCTGATGATCTGCGACATCGAAGACAAGCGCGCTGCCCAGCGAGCGAAGAAAACAAAACGCGACGTTGAATGCAACGGCTATATTGAAGGAGCGAAAGCCACCGGGTGGAAACAAGCCATCAACCAACTAGCTGTGGCCTACCCCAACCGATTCGCGGATTACTTGTAAACCAAGCCCCCGCACACAAAGAATCGGACACTCTCCCGTGGGACACAATTTACCAGCGAGCAGCTCTGGGAGGTGTGCCGCAATTTGGGCATTGCTCAATCCGTGGGGCGTACCGGAGTGTGTTTCGATAACGCGATGGCTGAGTCGTTCTGGTCGACGCTTAAGACCGAGTTCTACGACCGGAAGCGCTGGGCCACCCGCGATGCTGCGCGTCAGGCTGTGGCTTGCTGGATTGAAGTGGTCTACAACCGTCGACGTCGGCACTCCGCCCTCGGGATGGTCAGCCCCGTCGATTTCGAGAACCACACCAGCCTAACCACCAGCAGAAAAGAATTAGCTGCCTAACCACTAGGTAGCTCTACTACGTGTCCACGATTTGCGGGCAACCCTAACGCCCACACCGCGCACTAGGACGACATACCCCACACCACAGCTACACCACCGGCACAAAAGCCAGCCCCAACGACAATCCCACACAAGAATGGCGCACCAGAAAAGACATCGTCTGGGACAACGGCAAAGTCACCGTCCGCTACGCCGGCAAACTCTTCCACCTAGGCATCGGGCGCGCATTCAAGAAACAAAAAATCCTCATGGTCATCGCCGACAACCACATCACCACATCACTAGCTGCGACCGGAGAAATCATCACCGAGCACTACATCGACACAGCCCGCGACTACCAAAACCCTACTGGAAAAAGGAGCCCCACCCCTAGACCCAAAACACGAAAAACCGGCACCCCAGAACAAAAACAACTGAGATGCCGGTTCGTCAACGATGTCGCGACTGACCTGTCAAGTATGTCGCGACTCATGACAATGGCGGAGGATGTGGGATTTGAACCCACGAGGGGCGTGAACCCCGCACGCGTTCCAGGCGTGTGACATAGGCCGCTAGTCGAATCCTCCGAGAAGAAACATTAGCAGCCGTAGCAATTAGAATGCCAATCGCCTGGTCAGACGTAATTTCTGGGCAATTATTGGGTTTCGGTGGGGCAGGGGCCGGCGATCGCTGTGCTGCCGCCGCTTGCCGATGCCCCCGTAGCCTTCCGTCTCGCCCCGAGAGACGCGTATTTGGCTAATGCGGGTTGCGGGCGTTAAAGTAAGGGCAGGATTCCGCGTGGCGTCCATCCTCTGAACTCCCCCAGGGCAGGAATGCAGCAAGGGTCAGGAGGCTCTGACGGGTGCGCGGGGTCCCTTTTTTGTGCAGGGTGCGTTAGTATTGGTGGCTAAACGTCGCACCACACTATGGAAGGTAAGACATACTAATGTCGCTTCTCACTCTGGAATCGTCCGCCTTGGCAGAACTTGCCGCGAAAGTCCGCGAAGAATACGCAGACCTGAAAGCAAAGGGCCTCAAGCTGGATTTGACCCGTGGCAAGCCTTCGAAGGCGCAGCTCGATCTCTCCAATGCGCTGTTGTCGCTGCCGGGTGAGGGAAACTACACCGATTCTGAAGGCGCTGACCTGCGCAACTACGGCAACCTGAAGGGCGTCAAGAAGCTGCGCGAGCTGTGGGGCGAGCTTACCAATATTGACCCAGAGCTCTTGCTGGCCGGCGATAGCTCCTCGCTCAACATCATGTTCGACCTCATTTCTTGGGCTTATACCTTTGGCACCAATGATTCGCCGCGCCCGTGGAGCGAGGAAGAAACCGTCAAGTGGATCTGCCCCGTGCCCGGCTATGACCGCCACTTCGCCATCACGGAGCTCTTCGGATTCGAGTTGGTGACGGTGTCGATGGAAGACGACGGCCCGGATGTCGAGGCCATCGCTAAGCTCGCCCAGGACCCACAGGTCAAGGGCATGTGGCTCATTCCCATGTTCTCCAACCCCACCGGCGTACTCATCTCGGAGGAAAAGACCCGCCGCCTGGCGGAAATGGATACCGCGGCGCCCGACTTCCGCATCGTGTGGGATAACGCCTATGCCGTGCACACGCTGACAGACGAATTTCCGGAAGTCTTGCCAGTGCTGGACATCGCCAAGCAGGGCGGGCACCCCAACCGCTTCTGGGCCATGTCCTCGAGCTCCAAGGTCACCTTCGCGGGCTCCGGCGTGAGCTTCTTCGGCTCCTCGGCGGAGAACCTCGATTGGTACCTGGAGCACGCAGGCATCCGCGGCATTGGGCCCAATAAGATCAACCAGTTCGCCCACGCCGAGTTCTTCGGGTCCGCGGACGGCGTGCGTGAGCTGATGCGCCGCCACGCCGAGCTGCTGGCGCCGAAGTTCGCCGCCGCTCGCCGCATCTTGGACGAGCGCCTGGGCGAGTACGGCGTCGCGGAATGGACCGACCCGGAGGGCGGTTACTTCATTTCCATGGACGTCGTGGACGGCACCGCCACCCGCGTGTGGGAGCTGGCCAAGGACGCCGGCATCGTGCTCACCAAGGCGGGCGCGGCCTACCCCCACGGCCGCGATGAGAATGACCGCAATATCCGACTTGCGGTGTCGCTGCCGCCGCAGGAGGAAATCGAGGAAGCCATCGACGGCGTTGCCACCTGCGTGCTCCTGGCGGCCATCGAAAAGGCGGAGGGCTAAAATCAACGCCGCCGAATCCGCCGTGTGGCTCAGCGAGGTCATCCCGGCCCCGCTGGAGTTCCGGTACGTCGACGGGCGCAGGCTGGGTTTAGCCACGCTTGCCGATGCCCAATCCCTCGCCCTCACCACCACCTTCAACGCCGTCGATACCGGCCTGCGCAGCGATGCCGAAGGTCTGGATGTGCGCTGCGAACTGGTGACGGTGGCGCGCGTGGGCCAGCCCGAAGTCGCCGCCGCTGTGGGGGCCGCCGCCGCGAAGCTCGAGAAGGCGGGCGGCCTCTTGCCCGCGCAACCCGGCGTCTTGCTGCCATCGCTTCTTGATCTGCCCGGCGAGCCGACCGTGCACCACGGGCTGCTTATTGCCCCGTACCTCTGGGGCGGGCAGACACCGCAGTACCGCGAGGATGACCGCCTGACGCTCGTGCTGCAGCTGGTCATGCTGACGGATGCGGAATATGCGTTTGGGGTGGAAGAGGGCGTCGGCAAGCTGCAGGAAGCTGTGGCCGAGCAGGGCATTGACCTGCTGGACTGGTCGCGCGAGGGTTAGCCGGTAAACTGGCTAACCGTGGCTTTATACCGGAAATACCGTCCAGCAACGTTTGCCGAGGTCGTGGGGCAAGAGCAGGTCACCACGCCGCTATCTGCCGCCCTCGACGCGGGGCGCATCAACCACGCCTACCTCTTTTCCGGCCCGCGCGGCTGCGGTAAGACGTCTTCGGCGCGGATTATGGCCCGCTCGCTCAACTGCGAGCACGGGCCCACCTCGACGCCGTGCGGCAAGTGCGATTCGTGCGTGTCGCTCGCGCCCGGCGGCCCGGGCAACCTGGACGTGACGGAGCTCGACGCCGCCTCGCACAATGGCGTGGAGGACATGCGCGAGCTGCGCGACCGCGCCTACTATGCGCCGGCGGAATCGCGCTATCGCATCTTCATCATCGATGAGGCGCATATGATTTCCCCGTCCGGTGCCAATGCGTTGCTCAAGGTGGTTGAGGAGCCGCCGGAGCACGTGATTTTCATCTTTGCGACGACGGAGCCGGAAAAGATCATCGGCACCATTCGCTCCCGGACGCACCACTATCCCTTCCGCCTGCTTACCCCGCCCGCGATGAAGGGGCTGCTGCAAAGGACCGTCGCCTCTGAGGGCGTGCAGGTTGAAGACTCCGTCTATCCCATGGTCATCGAGGCCGGCGGCGGTTCCCCGCGCGATACCTTGTCGCTACTGGACCAGCTTTTGGCCGGTGCGGGTCCCGATGGCCTGACCTATAACCTTGCGCGCCCGCTGCTGGGGGTTACGGACGTCACGCTTCTCGATGACACCATCGCCACCCTCGCCGAGAACGACAAGGCCGGCCTCTTCGCGCAGATCGACAACGTCATCGAGGCTGGCCACGACCCGCGCCGCTTTGCCGTGGATCTGCTCGACCGCTTGCGCGACCTGATGATCCTGCAGGCCGTGCCGGGCGCCATCGATGCCGGCTTGGTCTCCGCGCCTACCGACCGCGCCGAGGTGCTCACCGCCCAAGCGCAGCGCTTTTCCGGACCGCAGCTGACCTACCTTGCCTCCACCGTCAATGACCGCATCAGCGATCTGACCGGGGCCACCTCGCCGCGCCTGCTGCTCGAAATCATGTGCGCGCACCTGCTCATCGGTACCTCGGCCGGCGCGGCGCCGGGTGCAGCTGTCGGCGCCGTGAGCCAGCCGGGGCAGTTGCCTCAGGCCACCCAACCCAGCGGCGCACCGCAATCCGCACAGTCTGGCCAGCACAACCAGGCCGGCCAAGGGGCACAACTGGCGCAGGCAGCGCAGGCAGGGCAGCCAGGACAATCGGGGCAGGCGGCACCCTCTGCGGGAAACGGGCCAGCCTTTTCGGGTGCCCAAGACCCGCAGTCGGCAGCGGCCGCCATCATCGCGCGGCGCCGCGCAAAGTCCCAGGCCCAGCAAAACCAGGCCGCCACGGGCCCTACTGCATCAGAGGCGCCTGGACAACAACGGAATCAAGCGGCCGCGGGCACCGAGGCACAGGGGACGCAATCGACATCACCATTGTCTCGGCCTGAGCAACCGGAGACAACTGCGCAGCAATCGCGTGGCGAGCATGAGGGTTCAGCGCAGTCGGCACAGCCGGCACAAACGGGGCCGGCAGCAGCTGAGAATCAGGAGCGATCTGCGTCGCAGCCTGCGCAACCGAGCGCGGAATATGCGCAGTCGGGGCAGCAGCAACAGGCTGGGCAGCCTGAGCAGCAGTCCACGGATTCGCAGTCTAGCGATGTGCCTGAAAAGGATGCTTCGGCTACCGCGGCAGGCGGCGACGTAGAAACTGACGATGGCGCGGATCCATGGGGCCAGGAGCGGCAGATTCCACAGAATGCGCCAGCCCGCGGCAACGGCCAGGCGGAACCGCTGGAGAAGCCGGTGCCGGCGGCGCCTGCGCAGGGGGCATCGGTAAGCGGTGATGACTTCGTGGATGCGGTGAAGAGGAAATGGGTGGAGCTGAGGGGGAGCGTCGGCAAGCGTAATAAGGTCGCCGAAATCATGCTTGCCGAAGCCCGCGTGCTCGGATTCCGCGATAATACGCTGACGCTGGGGCATACCACCGGTGCGCTGGCAGAACGCATCAATGCGCCGGCGAATAATTCCGTCATTGTGGACGTGCTGCGGGAGGAATTCCAGCGCGATATTCAGGTCAACTGCGTGGTGGGCACGGATCCTAAGAGCGCCGGGTTCGATGCGCCGCGGGCTCCGCAGGCCAAACCCGAATGGAACCCCAACGCGCCCGAGCGGGAGCCGAGCGACGACAAGGAGGCGGAGAGTAAGCCCGGGTGGCGCTCGCGCATTGCCAAGGCAAGCGAGGTGGCGAAGCAACGCGATGAAGAATTCGCGCGCACGCCGCAATTTAGCAACGGGGTGCCGCTGCCGCCCGAGCCGGAGGGCCCCGCGGACGAGCCGCCGCCGGAACCGGCCTATACGCGCGATGACGAAGAACGCGACATGGTCGAAGCCGCGCAGTCCGCAGGCGAAATGGACCATCGCAGCGCCACCGAGATTGCGATAGAGCTCGTGGAAAAGGAACTAGGCGCACGCCGTGTATAGGACTGTGGCACGGTAGACTCGGGCGGTAGCAAAGCTATTGAGAAAGGACGAAAGCTATGGCTGAACAAGATTCCACCCCACAACCCAATGACATGAACGACCTCATCGCGCAGGCCGCGCAGGTGCAGGCCGAGCTGCAGAAGGCGCAGGAAGAGATCCTGGCTACCAACGTTGAGGGCAGCGCGGGCAATGGCCTGGTTAAGGTGACCATGACCGGCGGCGCCGAGCTAGTAGACCTGCAGATTGATAAGTCTGTGGTTGATCCTGAGGACATCGACACGCTGCAAGACCTGGTCATGGGCGCGTTTAAGGATGCCCACGCCGCTGCGGGCAAGCTGGCACAGGAAAAGATTGGTCCCCTCTCGCAGGGCATGGGCGGCCAGGGTGGACCGTCGATGGATGACATGTTCGGCGGCAATTTCTAGCTGCGCGATATTCTAAAAAGGCCGTTGTCCCGATAGTGGGGCCGCGGCCTTGACGTAATTTTGGGAGTTGTGGTGTTTGAAGGACCTCTGCAGGACCTCATTGATGAGTTTTCGCGCCTGCCGGGCATCGGCCCGAAGTCGGCGCAGCGTATCGCGTTTCATGTGTTGCACATGGAACCGGAGGATATTGAGCGCCTGCAAAATGCCTTAGGCGGGGTGCGGGACGGCGTTACTTTTTGCCGCATTTGTTGCAATATTTCGCGCGAGGACGTCTGCCGGATTTGCATCAATTCGCAGCGCGACGCCTCCACCATTTGCGTCGTGGAGGAGCCGAAGGACATCCAGGTTATCGAGCGCACGGGTGAGTACGAGGGCCGCTACCACGTGCTCGGCGGTGCGCTGGATCCGCTGGCCAATGTTGGGCCGAAGGATTTGAATATTTCCACGCTCCTCCAGCGCCTCGGCGGGGTGCTACCGGATAGGGAGTTGGCGGATTCCACGCCAGAGGTCCCGCTTTACGACGACACCCCCACCATCCGCGAAGTCATCCTCGCCACCGATCCAAATACGGAGGGCGAGGCCACCGCGGCGTACCTGGTGCGGTTATTGCGGGACTTTCCCGATTTAAAGATCACCAGATTGGCCTCCGGCATGCCGCTCGGAGGCGATTTGGAGTTCGTGGACGAGCTGACCTTGTCCCGTGCGCTTTCGGGGCGCTTGACCATTTAGGCGTTTAGGGCACGTCGGCGGTTGGCCCGCGTGGGGCGCGGCCAGTGAAGACTGGGGGAGGCGAATTCGGCTCCGGCGGCGAGGCAGAGTGCGGCGGTGACGCTGAATTCGGCGGGGCGGCTGGTTGATTCGCGTGGCGAGGATGCGGCGGCAGCCAGGCGATGCGCCCGTTGATGCGCGCCATCCGCCCGCGCCCCGGAAGGCCGTTGATGGAATTGTGGTATGGACACAAGAGGCACATATTCGCCGGATGGGTGTGGCCACCGCGGGCATATTCGAAGATGTGGTGGGCTTGGCATTCGGCGGCGGGACGTCGGCAAGCGGGCCACGCGCAGCGCGCGCCTTCGGCCTCGAGCATGCGGCGCTGCTTGGCGGAGGCGTGGCGGGCGCGGTAGAGATTGACGGGGCCTTCTTCGGGGTGGATGAGGGTGAAAAGGCCGGCGCCGGCGAGCGTGCGGCGGATGAGGTCGGCGCCAGTGATGGTGGCACCGTTAGTCATGGCGAGGCGGACTTCGGAGCCCTCGCCGCGCAGAACTTTCAGGTAATCCGGCAGCTCGATGATGACATTGGTGGTCACGCTGGCCGGCGCGACGGCGCGGGAACCGGTGAGCCAGGCGAGGGGATTATCCTTCGCGGTGGCCCAGATATCGGCCATTTCGGCGGCGGGGCCGGTAAAGCTCAGCGTGGTTTTCTCGCCGTGCAGGATGCGGCGCCCGCCGTCTTCGCGCTCGGGCGGCGGGGCGATTTCGCGCAGCAGGCGGGTGGCGGCCCGGGACACTTCGGCGGTGGTCCCGGCGGTAGCACACAGGGTTTCGCGGAAGCGCCAGCGCTCGGTGGGATTCTTCACCCGCCGGGAGCGGCGCGCGATGAGCGCGAGCGTGGCCAGACTGTGCTGGTTGCGGCGCGCGGCGGCAAGGGCGCGGCGTTGATAGCGCGAGTGGCTTGTGGGCGCGAGGAAAGCCTCGGCGGTGCGGCGCAGCTCGCGCGCTTGGTCCGCAGGCAGGGGCAGGTCAGCGGCGGCGTAGGCCTCTTCGATCAGGTCTACGCCGCGCTTGGCGATGTCCCCCAGCTGCTCCAATAACGTCATGCCCCGCAGCCTAGGGTTGGGGCCGGGGAGCTACAAGGCGACCGCGGCCAGCCTGTGGATAACTTGGCTCAATTCGGCTCTTTTTGGTTGTGAAGGCCGCGAATTGGGGAAGTTATCCACAGATTTAGCGCTGGGAGCGCGGCGGCTCGGCGGCGTTGAAGCGCTCGGTGCGCAGGCGGTCGACCGCGGGAATGTCCAGCGGATCGAGATCCGCGAGCGAGACGCCCATGGCTTGGGCGAGGAGCAGATCCGCGAGCTGCGGGTTGCGGGCAAGCGCCGGGCCGTGCATATAGGTGGCGATGACGCTGCCCTGCACGGCGCCTTCGTAGGTGCGCTGGCTGGAGCCGTCGGCGAGATCCGCGGTGGCGGCTTGGTCGGCGTTGCCGTTTCCGCGGGTGAGGGTTCCCAGCGGTTGGGCGGATGGGCCGAGGATGGTCGCGCCTAAGTGGTTTTCGAAGCCGGTGAGCGGCTCGGTGAGGTCTGCGGTCACGCCGGCGCCGGTAGGGGTGGAGGATACCTCGCCGATGGCGCGGTCTTGCATGCCGGCGGTGGTGGCATCGATAAGCCCGACGCCATCGATAACCCGGCCGGAAGCGCGGAAGGATTCGCCGAGGACCTGCAAGCCGGCGCAAATGGCCAAGATGGGGCGGCCAGCGGTGGCGGCGCGGGTCAGCCCGCCATCGGCAATGAGGTGTTCTGCGGCAAGAATCTGTGCGGTGTCTTCGCCGCCGCCGATAGTATAAATATCCAGCGTTTCGGGCACCGGCTCGCCCAGCCGGATGGGGTGGATCTCGGCGTCGAGGCCGCGCATGCGGGCGCGCTGGCGCAGCACGAGGGCGTTGCCGTCATCGCCGTAGGTGCCGAGGACATCGGGAAGCACTAGGCCGATATTAAGCATTATTAGCCTCCTTGGACAGGGCCTTTTTCAGATCGCGGAAGGCGGTGTAATTGGCAAGGACCTCGATGCGGCCCTCGGGGCAGGCGGCGAGCGCATCCATGGGGTCCGGGATGAGCTCGTGGGTGATATCCGCGTAGACGAGGCGGACGGCAAGGTCGGTGCCGCGCTCGCCGGCGGCCTTGACGCTGAGCCCGTTAAAGCCCTCGAATTTCACGTCCCAGAGCCAGGACATGTCGATGCCATCGGCAACCTGCCCGTTGGTGGCGATGACCAACCCATCGGCGCTGCGGTCCACCATGGACAGGGCCTCTTGCCAGCCGGCGGGGTTCTTGGCCAACAGCAGGCGAATCTCGCGGCCCTTCCAGTGGATGGTGGAATACCGGCCGGCGACGTCATCGATGCTTTCCGCCGCGGCAATAGCGCGGTCCAAGTCCACGCCGAAGCCCTCGACGGCCGCGGCGATGGCCTGTGCCGCGTTACCGCGATTGGCGCGGCCCGGCAGCGCGAGGTTGAGCGGGCGCTTCGCGGTGGGGGTGATAACGCCATGCTTGTCGATGCCCCACGTCGGCTGCGGGCGGCGGAACTCGCGGCCATCGGCAAGCGGCTTGACCGCGTACCAGTCATCCTCGGTGCGCACGACGTGGCCGCCGGTGCGCGGGCAGGTGACGGAATCGCCGAGCCAGCCGGCGCCGGCGGAGACCCAAATGACGTTCTTGGCGTCATAGGCCACCGAGGTCATGAGCACGTCATCGCAATTGGCGATGACCAGCATGTCCGGGTGGGCCTCCACGGCGCCGCGGAGGGCGCGCTCGATCTTGTTGATCTCGCCGACGCGGTCGAGCTGATCGCGGGTGAGGTTGAGCAGGACGAGCGCCTGCGGGTTGAGGTTATCGGCAACGTGCGGCACGTGCAGCTCGTCGACCTCGAGGACCAGGTGCGAGGCGTCCTTGCCCGCCATGAGCGCGGAGATGATGCCGGCGTCCATGTTATCGCCGCCGTCGTTGGTGGCGACGCGGTGCTCGGCGCGGACCGCGGCGGCGAGCATGCGGGTGGTGGTGGACTTGCCGTTGGTGCCGGTGACCAGCACGGCTGGGCGCCCGCCGCCGAGGTTGGTCATGATGGAGGGATCAATGGCATTGGCGATAAGGCCGCCGATCATTCCGCCGGCGCCCCGGCCGGTGGCGCGGGAAGCGGTGGTGGCCAGCTTCGCGGCGGATGTCGCGGCGGTGGTGCGCAACTTCTTAAAGGCACCCGGGACTGAAAAACTCATGCCCTCTAGGGTAGCCGGGGAAGTGGCCTAGGCGTTGTTCTTGGGCGCCGAGCCGCCAGAATTTCGCCGGCCCCGGCCGCGCCCGCCGCGCCTGCGCCGCCGTTTCTGGCTCTTGCTCTGGTTATTTCCGCCGCTCTTTTGCGGGGGCTGGCGCCGCGCCGGCGGCTGGGCGGTAGTGGGGTCTTCGATGCGGGTGAGGGCATCGAGAAACGCGGCATCAGACATCAGCGGGATGCCCTTGCGCTGGGCGTGCATGGCCTTGCCCACGAGATCCGTGGTGACGTTGCACACGACAAGCGATGCCTCGCGGGTGAGCTTTTCCGAATAGTTCAGCTCCTCGCGCATGAGGGCGGAGATGATGGTATCCGGGTCCTCCAGGATTTCGGGGGCCACGACGATTTCCATGCCGCGGCGCAGTTCCTTGCCGGGCTCGTACTTGCCGGGGTTGTGGTGCTGCACGGGAGCTTCGGCGGCATCGACGCGCACGTGCGAGCGCTGTAGGCCAAAGCGGTCGGCGCGGACCTCGTCCGGGGCATAGCTGCGCACCGGGCCGCGCTGCTGGTGCTGGTAGAGCTGGATGAGCAGCTCCGTCTCCTCGCGCGAGGTCTCCTGCTCCGGGCGGCGGGCGCGTTCCACTGTTGCCTTTGGATCGGCATCCAGGCCATTCTGCTTAGCGACGCCCCTCAGCCGCACATCATTCGACCGCACCCCCTGCGCATACGAGGTGGCCAAGGTATCGATGATGCGCACGGGCGCGGGCATGTGGCCCACCTTCTGGCGGCGCCGCTTGCCCTTATTGCGCCCGCGGTTGCGCGCGCGGTTTTGGCGGGCGGCGGTCATCATCGCGCGGCGGGCCTCGGCGACGATAAAGCCCCAGGTATAGGGGATATCGTGGACGACGAGGGTGCGGCCATCGATAAGCTTATCCAGCGACTTGAGGACTCTGCTAAAGGCCGGTGCCTGCTCGATATCCGCGACGGTCAGCCCGTGGAGGTGGTGCGGGCCGGCGTCGATATCCGGCTTGAGCACGGCGTGGAAGCGCTGGCCAATATCGCCGGCATTATCAAAGGCCACCGCATCGATGGTGACGATGCGCCCGGTCGAGGGGTGGATGCCCGTGGTCTGCAGCGTGAGGGCCACGTAGGGGTGCTTGGTGACGGTCTCGGTTTTGTCCGGCTGCTTTTGCGGCGCGCTGTCCGCGCTGGATGCGGAGGCCTCGGATGCTGTGGGGCTTGGAGCGGCCGAAGCAGCTGTATCGGCCGGGGTTTTCGGCTTCGCCGGCCCGCCGGAGGGGCGGACGGCGCGGCGCGGCCGAGACCGGCGCGGGCCCGGCTGCGCGGGGTCGGCGTCAGGATTGGCGGAGTCGGCTGCGGAGTGAGGGGACGCCTGGGCGTGGGTCCTAGCCGCATGCTGGGACGCCATAGTCGCCGGCGAGGGAGCCTGCGGCGACCGTGGGGAGGGGCCAGGTGTGTTATTCATCAACCTTAGTCTAGTATCCCGGAATTCCTGTGGCGGGACAGGGCGCGCCGTGCCTTTTCGGTGCCTAATCCGGTTTAGTGGAAACTAAACCGCGACGATGAGTACGGTCACCAGCGCCACGACGGCGACCACGGCTATGGCCGTGACCCACCACCCAGTGTGGCGCGTGGGTTCCGGGGTAGCCGTTACGGCGCGAAAGCTGCTGGTTTCGAAGGTCTCGGTCGCCGCCTGCGTGGTCGGGGTGGCAACGGCCACGGAATCCTCGTTGGAAGCGGGCCGCGGATCGCCGGCGTAGATACTCAGCACGCGATCGTTGCCGCGCGGGGCATGGTAGGCGTGGGCGAGGATGGGGGCATCGGCAAGCGGGGGCAGCGAGGGGCCCGGGGATAGGGTGGTGAGGAATGTGGGGCCGAAGAAGACATCGACGGCGTCGGTAGAAGGCACCAGGTTGACCAGCACGTGCATCCGGGCTTGGGCAGGGATATCGAGATCCGCGGGGAGATCGGTGATATCGATGGGCGGGGCGTAGCCCAGCATCGTATAGGGCCCGCCGGGCGGATTATTCGCCGGCAGGCAGAGCCCGGGGCGGGGAAGCAGGAGGGTGACGTGGCCATCGGCATGCGGCTGGGCCGTGGCGGCCGGGGTGAGACCGGCGCGGAAAAGCAGGTCGATCTCAGGGTATTCCGCGCGGTCCGCGGCGCTGATGGTGCCGATCTGGCCCTGTGCTTCCACGCTTAAACCGCCCTCCTGGCTGGGAGCCAGGGTGACGGTAAATTCCTCCGTGCCCTTCACCGATGCGCCGTGAATGGGCAAGGTCTGCACCGCGCCGAGGCCGCGGTGGGGGATGAGGTAGGTAGAAGAAGGCATAGTCGATCTTCTACCATGCCCGGCCGCGCCCGCGTTATGCCAACGCGCGGTTTACTGCGGAGGTAATCGCGTTGATGGAGGCGCGGGTCGTGGAAGCGGCGATGCCCGCGCCCCAGACCTTGTTCTGGTTGACGTCGGCGGCAATGTAGCAGGCGGCCTCGGCATCATCGCCGGCCGAGCGCGATTGCTGGGAGTAGTCGATGACATCGAAATCGATGCCCAAGGACTCCAGCGCATTGGCGTAGGCGGCGATGGGACCATTGCCGGTGCCGGTGACCTCGGATTCCTTGCCGTTGTAGGTCACGGTGGCGGTGACGGTGGCATCGGTATCTTCGGCGGAAATATTGTCGATTTCGAACGATTCCAGCTGCAGCGGGGTGGTGCGGTCCAGGAATTCGGTGGCGAAGATGTCCCACATATTCTTGGAATTGACCTCGCCGCCTTCGGTATCGGTGATTTCCTGCACGACGGTGGAGAATTCTGCCTGCATGGCGCGGGGCATATTGATGCCGTGGTCGGTCTTCATGATGTAGGCAACGCCGCCCTTGCCGGACTGGGAATTGACGCGGATAACGGCCTGGTAATCGCGGCCCACGTCCTTCGGGTCGATGGGCAGGTAAGGCACCTCCCAGATGGCATCGCGCAGCTCTTCCCAGCTGACGTCGGTGGAATTGGCCTCTGGGCGCACCGTTGCAGCCAGCGCGTCCAAGCCCTTATTAATCGCGTCCTGGTGCGAGCCGGAGAACGCGGTAAAGACCAGTTCGCCGCCGTAGGGGTGGCGCTCCGGAACGCGCAGCTGGTTGCAGTACTCCACGGTTTCGCGGATCTTGGGCAGATCGGTGAAGTCGATCTGGGGGTCAACGCCCTGGGTGAGCATGTTCAGACCCAAGGTCACTAGGTCCACGTTGCCGGTGCGCTCGCCATTGCCAAACAGGCAGCCCTCGATGCGGTCGGCGCCGGCCATATAGCCCAGCTCGGCTGCGGCAACGCCCTCGCCGCGGTCATTGTGGGGGTGCAGCGAAATCAAGATGGAATCGCGCCGGGCCAGGTTGCGGTCCATCCACTCGATGGAATCGGCGTAGACATTCGGCGAAATCATCTCCACCGTGGACGGCAGGTTGATGATCATCGGGTTCTCGGGGCTGGGATCCATGATGGCGACCACGTCATCGCAGACCTCGCGGGCGAAATCCAGCTCGGTGCCGGTGAAGGACTCGGGGGAGTATTCCCAGCGCCAGTTGGTATCGGGGTAGTCGGCGGCAATGGATTTGATGAGCTCGGCGGCATCGGTAGCCAGCTTCTTGATGGCCGGTTTGTCCTTGCGGAAGACCACGCGGCGCTGCAGCTTCGAGGTGGAGTTATAAAAGTGCACGATGACGTTTTTTGCGCCGGCGCAGGCCTCGAAGGTGCGGCGGATCAGGTGCTCGCGGGCCTGGACGAGGACCTGGATGGTGACGTCTTCTGGAATCTTATCACCCTCGATGATTTCGCGGACGAAGTTGAAGTCCGTCTGGGAGGCGGAAGGGAAGCCCACCTCGATTTCCTTGTAGCCCATCTGCACCAGCAGGTCGAACATGCGGTGCTTGCGCTCGGGGCTCATGGGGTCGATCAGCGCCTGGTTGCCATCGCGCAGGTCTACGGCGCACCACTGCGGGGCGTGGGTGATCTTCTTGCCCGGCCAGGTGCGGTCCGGCAGGTCGATGTCCTCGACCTCTACTGCGAAGGGCTGGTAGCGGTCGAAGGGCATGGAGGAGCCGCGCTGTTTATTCCAAGCGGGCTGTCCCTCGCGGGGAGGGCCTGCAGGGGTGGTGATTTCGCGGGGTGCGCTAATGAAGGAATCGTTGGGAGACATGGGGTGCGGTGTCCTTAATATGTTTGGTGTCGGGAAGTGCGACGGCCAGCTGGGCTAAGGATTGCCAGACTCCGCGACGGGGCGCTGGCCGTAGGTTCAGGCCGAAATCCCGCCGCGGCAGATAAGGAGTAGGTCGTTCCGCAATGTCATACCGGTCACACTACAGAGGATCTCACGGTGTGGCAACATATTTCATTCAGCGGGACACCCGGGCGCGTGGCGTACCATGCTGATGTGCCTACTGTTCCTACCACCCGCCGCCCCGCAGCCGCGCCCGCGCTGCGCTGCTGGTTTTATGCTGCACTGGTGGCGGTTGCGGGAACGGCGATTCGCCTCAGCGTGCTCGCGGCGCTGGCCGCGGCGCAGGGCGATTCCCTCTGGGGGCTGCTGAATAAATGGGACGCCCACTACTATGTCGACATCGCCCGCGCGGGCTATGGCGGGGAAACCGCCCTCGCGTTCTTTCCCGGCTTCCCACTGGCGGTGCGGGCGGTCAGTAACCTGCTGGGCGCGGATATTGCGGGCACGGCAATGGTCCTCAACCTCTTTTTCACCATCGCCTTGGCGGCGGGCGTTATGGCGCTGGCTAGGCAGATGGGGCTGGGCACGCGCGGCCAGGTGCTCGGCGCGACGGTGGTCACCAGCGCGCCTATGAGCATCGTTTTTGTCATGCCCTATACGGAGGCGCTCTTCGGCGCGCTCGCGATCTGGGCCGTGGTGATGTTGCATGATAAGCGCTGGATCGCGGCTGGGGTGCTCATTTTCCTTGCCTCCTTCGTCCGCCTCACCGCGGTGGATCTCATCGTGGTCTTCGCGCTCATGGTGCTCTTCAAGGCGCGGCGCACCTGGTGGGCCTGGCTGAGCGTGGCGGTATCGGCGCTGCCCTTAGCCGGCTATATCTGGTGGGCCAATCGCCATTTATCCGGCGCCGGCGGGTACTTCGGCCTGCAGGAAAAGCACTGGAATTCCGGTTTCGACGGCGGCCGGGCGACGGTGTCCTGGGTGGCGGAGACGCTGTCTAGCGCCACGAATGGTGGGTATCTGCTCAGCGCCGCAGTCATCATCGCCGCCCCCATCTGCCTGCTGCTGGCCTGGGGGCGCCTGCCGCTTCCTGCCTGGCTGTTTGCCGCGGTGCTGATGGCCAATGTGCTGCTTTCCGATGGCATCATGCACTCCCGCCCCCGCCTCTTACTGCCCGCAGCGGTGGTCTTGCTGCCGTGGGTGGGCAAGAAGGGGGCATCGGCAAGCGTGAGTGCCTGGGTGCTCTTCGGGGCCTGGTTTTCGGCCTATATGCTGACCGTATTCGAGTGGGCCATCTAACTGCGCTGGCTGACAGGATTGCGCGACAAAATGATGGTCGCGGCGATCATGACGCCGAGCGCGGCCATCATGACGAGCCAGCCGGCGGTGGAATCGATGAGGAATTTTTCGCCCAAGACCATATAGCCCAAGCCGAAGGCGACGATGGGCTCGAAGATGGTCATGGCCGGCAACGACTGCGCCAGCGGGCCGGCGTTGAAGGAGTACTGCTGCACCACGGTGCCGGTCAGGGCGAGGCCGATGAGGCCGTAGAACTGCCAGCTGCCCACCAGGACGCTCAGGCCCTCGTGGGTGAAGATATCGACCACGGCCTTCGATAGCAGGGCGACGAAGCCATAGATGACGCCGCAGGCGGTGCCCAGGGCGAGCGGGCGCTGCTCGCGGAATTTATGGCCGGCCACGCCCAACGCGACCAGGGTGGCCAGGCCCAATAGTAGCGCGGGCCACCACTGGCTCCATTCGGGCCGGGGATTGCCGGCGACGGGGCGGCCGTAGACCACCATCACGCCGACCGCAATCGTGAGTGCAATGGACCAGAACGTTTCGTGCACGGGCATGGGGCGCTTGGCGTACCAGGCCGAAAGCGGCAGGGTAAACATGAGCGAGAGCACCAAAATGGGCTGGACCACCAGCAAGGTACCAAAGCCCAGGGCGACGACTTGGAGGCCGTAGGCGAGTATGGCCGCGCCGGTGCCGACCCACCACAGTGGGTTGGTCATGGCGGAGCGCATGACTGAATCGTCTGCTTCAAGGGCAATGCGGTGGCGAACCACCGTGCCCCAAGCAACCGTAAGCGCGGAGGCGAGCGCGAAGAATACGGCCAGGAAGTTGCTTAACACCCGCTCAACGCTAGTAAAAAAGTCCCGGAGATGCATTTTGCTTAGCGATGCCGCCCCCGCCCCGCCGCCTCGTGCGCACGGGGGTGGGTGTGAATAAAATAAAAGTATTGTTTCGGAATTATGATGAGGTGTAGCGCCTTGCGGGGTAGCATAGGAATTTGACTAGTGTCCGACAGGTATTTCTGTGGCGTGCCTGCGCTCAGGAGTGCCTTTTAAAACGAAAGGTGGCAACCACACCGTGGCCCTGATCGTTCAAAAATACGGCGGCTCCTCCCTCGAATCCGCAGATCGCATCCGCGCGGTAGCGGAGCGGATTGTGGCCACTAAAAAGCAGGGCAATGATGTCGTCGTGGTGTGCTCCGCAATGGGGGATACCACCGATGAGCTTCTCGACCTTGCAGCGCAAGTCAATCCCGTTCCCCCGCAGCGCGAAATGGATATGCTCCTTACCGCCGGCGAGCGCATCTCCAATGCGCTAGTGGCCATGGCGGTGGAGTCCCTGGGCGCGAAGGCCCAATCCTTTACCGGCTCCCAGGCGGGCGTGCTCACCACCGAGCGCCACGGCAATGCGCGCATCGTTGACGTAACCCCCGGCCGCCTGACCGAGGCCCTAGAGGATGGACAGATCTGCATCGTCGCCGGATTCCAGGGCGTGAATAAGGACTCGCGCGATGTGACCACCCTGGGTCGCGGCGGGTCCGATACCACCGCGGTCGCCCTGGCTGCGGCGCTGAAGGCGGATGTGTGCGAGATTTACTCCGATGTCGATGGCGTCTATACCGCCGATCCGCGCATCGTTCCGGATGCGCAAAAGCTAGAAAAGCTCTCTTTTGAAGAGATGCTGGAAATGGCCGCCGTAGGGTCCAAGATTCTGGTCCTGCGCAGCGTGGAATACGCCCGCGCTTTCAATGTTCCGTTGCGAGTTCGCTCGTCTTATTCAAATGACCCCGGCACGTTGGTGACCGGCTCGATGGAGGATATCCCCGTGGAAGAAGCAGTACTTACTGGTGTAGCAACTGATAAATCCGAGGCGAAGGTAACCGTGCTGGGCATCCCAGATCGCCCGGGCGAGGCCGCGAAGCTATTCCGCGTCATCGCCGATGCGGAGATCAATATTGACATGGTGCTGCAAAACGTCTCCTCCTTGGAGGACGGCACCACCGACATCACCTTCACCTGCCCGCGCGCCGATGGCCCCCGCGCGATGGAGCTATTGAGCAAGCTGCAGTCTGAGGGCGGCTGGTCCAATGTGCTTTACGATGACCAGGTGGGCAAGGTCTCCCTCGTCGGCGCCGGCATGAAGTCCCACCCCGGCGTGACGGCGGACTTTACCGAGGCCCTGCGCGATGTGGGAGTGAACATGGAGCTTATTTCCACCTCCGAAATCCGCATCTCCATGCTGACGCGCGAGGCAGACCTAGAGAAGGCGGCGCGCGCCCTGCACGATAAATTCCAGCTCGGCGGCGAGGAAGAAGCCACCGTCTATGCTGGAACCGGACGCTAAATCAGAGCACTACAGAGCAATAAAAAAGGAAGACAATGACTACCGTTGCAGTCGTCGGCGCTACCGGCCAGGTCGGCCGTGTGATGCGCTCCATTTTGGAAGAACGCAATTTCCCGGCGGATAAGGTGCGCTTTTTCGCCTCCGCCCGCTCCGCCGGAACCGAGCTGGAATTCCGCGGCGAGCAGATCGAAGTAGAGGACTTGGCCGAGGTCACCGAAGAATCCGTGGCCGATGTCGATATCGCGGTATTTTCCGCGGGCGGGTCCACCTCTGAGAAGTGGGCCCCGGTCTTTGCCGCCGCGGGCGCTACCGTGGTGGATAATTCTTCGGCCTACCGCAAGGACCCGGAGGTCCCGCTCGTGGTATCGGAGGTAAACCCCGAGGAGGCGAAGAACCCGCCGAAGGGCATCATCGCCAACCCGAACTGCACTACCATGGCCGCCATGCCGGTGCTCAAGGTCCTGCACGATGCCGCCGGGCTTAACAAGCTGCACGTATCGTCCTACCAGGCGGTATCCGGATCCGGCCTGGCGGGCGTACAGACGCTGGCCGCGCAGGTTTACAGCGTGGGTGATCACAACGTGGATCTGGTCCACGATGGTTCTGCGCTCGATGATGAGGACCTGGGTCCCTTCGTTGCGCCCATCGCCTATAACGCACTGCCCTTTGCCGGCAACCTCGTCGATGATGGCAGCAATGAGACCAACGAAGAGCAGAAGCTGCGCAATGAATCCCGCAAGATTCTCGGCATGTCGGACCTCAAGGTCGCCGGCACCTGCGTGCGCATTCCCGTCTTCACCGGCCACACCCTGACCATCCACGCGGAGTTCGACAAGCCCATCACCCCCGAGCAGGCCACCGAGCTTCTAAGCGATGCCCCAGGCGTGACGCTTGCCGATGTCCCCACCCCCCTCGCCGCCGCCGGCAAGGACGATTCCTTGGTCGGGCGCATCCGCCAGGACCAGACGGTAGATGACAATAAGGGCCTTGTGCTCGTCGTCTCCGGCGATAACCTGCGCAAGGGCGCTGCGCTTAATACCATTCAGATCGCAGAACTGTTGGTATAGCCGCAAAGCTTTGCCCGGCGCATAAAAATTCGGCTCCTCCTTCCTGTAATGGGAAGCGAGGAGCCGAATTGCGTTTAGTGGCGCTTAAACCTTAGTCTTCGTCTTTCTTGCCAAAGTCCAAGTCACTATCAACGGAAGGTACTTCCGGCTTCGTGTGCTGGACGTAGGTGACGGAAGGCGCGGGCTCTGAACGGTCGTAGTCGAGTTCATCGTCCTCTTCGAGCTCCTCGTGGATATCCTCGGCGAGGTGATCGATGAATTCTTGCGTGTGCATATTAGAGGCCGCGGCTAGCATGCGCAGCTCGCGCTCGTTCTTCTTGGTAAAGCGCTCGCGCGGGTCCAGCTTGCGGGCGACGAGATCGTGGGCGCGCATGCGGCGATCGGATTCATCGGCAAGCATGCCGCGGTTTTTAATGCGGTTATAAACCATCACGACAATCATCAGCAGGCCGAGGTAACCCAGGATGGGGTAGACGTTGCTGACCAGGGACTGGAAGCCGATGAAGGACAGGATGAAGCCGATGATGCAGGATGCTGCATAGACGGGGTAGAAGCGCTGTGGATTATTGCGGGTCAGGCGCTTGCCCAGGGCGTAGAACATACCGATGGCCGTGTTAAAGACCATGCCGTAGATGACGAAGGTCATCAAGATGCCGAGAACTGGGTGGATGCCGGTAATCAGCTTCAACACCGGCATGTCCTCGCCGTTGACGTCCTTGGCCTCGAAGAAGAGGGCGAAGACGAGCAGGGCAAGCAAGATGAGGTAAAGGAAACCACCGATGAGGCCGCCGATGCCCACGGCGCGGTTATCCAGGAAGTTACCGCCGATGACGATGGACATGGACACGGCCGTCATGACGTTCAGGCCGGTGTAGTTCAGGGCAGAAAGCCACCAGTTAGGCAGCGAGGTATTGACGTTATCGATGGCCCAGGTATTCAGGGACGCGAAGTCCACATCGGCCGTGAGGATGGTGTAGCCGGTGGCCAACGCCACGAAGACGATGATGAACGGGGTGATGGTACCGATGACGCGGGTAACGCGGTCCACGTCCATAAGACCCACCAGCAGCACGAGGATCAGCATGACGGTGCCGCCGACCCACACGGGGATGCTGGGGAATTGCTGGTTGATATTGGAGCCACCACCGGCGAACATGACGAAACCGATGGAAAACAGCGTAATAAGCGTGGACCAGTCCAAGATCTTGGCGGTGACTGGTGAAGCGATCTTGTTATAGACAGCGGTGTGCTCCACGGCTTGGAAATAGGAGCCCAGCTGCAGGATGGACACGCCGGTGACCATCATGAGGCCGGCGGCGAGGGCGATGCCCCACAGGCCCCACTCGCCGAAAGCTACGAAGTACTGCATGGCTTCTTGGCCCGAAGCAAAGCCTGCGCCCACAACGATGCCAATAAACGCCATGGAGATTCCGATTGCGCGTTTAATCATGAGGGGAGAAACTCTCTTACTCACACTCGCCGGGCCCGGCTTTGGGAACGCGCGGGCCCGGATCGACGGTCGATTTATCACGTGTGTGTATCTAATAGAATCACATTTCACCCGTGACTTCACAGCTGAAATCGCGTCACTTTAGTATTTTTCTACCCCGCCCAGGGTCCGCATGCGCCCGCTGCGCTGCCCCAAGTACCTGCACGTTGATAAGTATTGTGGCGAAAGTATGCGTCTAGGCGCTCGAACATTCGGGGGTATTAATTTGCGCCCTCAATGAGGTCCTTGCGGGCGCGCGCCACGCGGGAGCGGATGGTGCCAACACGTACCCCGGCGATCTTGGCTGCTTCCTCATAGGTATAGCCCAGCACCTGGGTGAGGATGAGGGCTTCGCGGCGGTCGGCGGGCAGGGCATCGATAAGCGCACGGGCATCAATCCAATCGCTCCAGGAACCGGAGTTTTCCGCGGCGGAGCTCATGGCGTCCTCGTATTGCGTGGCGGACTTGCGGGGCCGGGCCATATCGTGGCGGATATTATCCACCCACACGCGCCGGGCCAGCGAGAGCAGCCAGGTGCGCGCGGAAGAGCGGGCGGCAAAGCGCGGCAAGGCGCCGATGACGCGCAGGTAGGTCTCTTGGGTGAGATCGTCGGCGATTTCGGGGCCGCCCAGGTGGGCGAGCAGGCGCCATACGTCATCCTGCGTGGCCTTGATGAACTCCGTAAGCGCTGCTCGGTCGCCGCGCCCAGCCCGGAGGGCGAGCTCGGTGACGCGGGCGTCGTCTGCTGCGGAGTGGTGTGTCACCTGAATGAATCTACCAGTAGCTCCTGCATTTCTTATCCAAGGTTGCGGTGACTGGGGCATCGGCAAGCGGCATATGTGCGGAAAAAGGTAGCGCAGTGCCGTTATACGTAGTAAGCTATGGGTTGTCCGTGATTGATAATTGACCCCAAATTATCGACTGATTGCCAGGAGGCAAAGACATACCATGACTGATTCCACTGCTGATGACATCCTGAACAAGGGACAGCGTCCCGCAGGTAAGGGCACCACGACCCGCCCGTCCGGCCAGCCCGTGCCGTCCGAGAACACATCCGTGACCGCCGGCCCCCAGGGCCCGGTTGCGCTCAACGATATTCACCTCATTGAAAAGCTCGCCCACTTCAACCGCGAGCGCGTGCCCGAGCGTACCCCGCACGCCAAGGGCCACGGCGCCTACGGTGAGCTGCACATCACCGAAGACGTGTCCGCCTACACCAAGGCCAAGGTCTTCCAGAAGGGCACCGTCACCCCGATGATGGGCCGCTTTTCCACCGTCGCCGGCGAGCAGGGATCCCCGGATACCTGGCGCGACGTGCACGGCTTTGCCCTGCGCTTCTACACCGAAGACGGCAACTTCGACATCGTGGGCAATAACACCCCGGTATTCTTCCTGCGCGATGGCATGAAGTTTCCAGACTTCATCCACTCCCAAAAGCGCCTGGGCTCCAACGGCCTGCGCGATGCCGATATGCAGTGGGATTTCTGGACCCGCAACCCTGAATCCGCCCACCAGGTGACCTATCTGATGGGTGACCGCGGCACCCCGAAGACCACCCGTCACCAAAACGGCTACGGTTCCCACACCTTCCAGTGGGTCAACGAAGATGGCGAGGCCTTCTGGGTGAAGTACCACTTCATCTCCCGCCAGGGCGTAGAGAACTTCACCGATGAAGAGGCCACCGTGGAAGCCGGTAAGAACCCGGATAGCCACCGCGCGGACCTCTACAATGCCATCGAAGAGGGCAACTACCCCATCTGGGACGTCAAGGTGCAGATCATGCCGCTTGCGGAGGCAGAGGACTACCGCTTCAACCCCTTCGATCTGACCAAGGTCTGGTCCAAGAAGGACTACCCGCTGCACGATGTGGGCTATTTTGAGCTCAACCGCAACCCGCGCAACTTCTTCGCCCAGATCGAGCAGGTTGCGCTGGATCCCTCCAATATTGTGCCGGGCGTTGGCCTGTCCCCGGATAAGATGCTGCAGGCTCGCGTCTTTGCCTATGCTGACCAGCAGCGCTACCGCATCGGGCCGAACTACAAGCAGCTGCCGGTCAACCAGCCGCGCAATGCGGAGAAGGTCAATACCTACGAGCACGAGGGTCCCATGCAGTATTTCTACAATGCTCCAGAGGATCCGGTGTACTCGCCCAACCGCCATGCGAAGGGCGCGGGTGTGCTTGACGATGCCTCCGTCAACAACCGCGAGGACCTCGAGACCACCACCGCGGCGGACCTCTACGTGAACCCAGACCCCCACGGTCAGGACTTGGTCCGCGCGCCATACGTGCGCCACGCGGAAGACGATGACTTCGTCCAAGCACGCGACCTGTACGAAAACGTCTATGACGATGCCGCCAAGGAGCGCTTGGTCACCAATATCACCAACGCGATGGCCGGCGTGTCCGAAGAAACCGAAGAGCGCGTGTACCAGTACTGGACCAACGTCCACCCGGACTTGGGTCAGCGCGTGCGCGAGGTCTTCGCTGAAAAGAAGTAGCCCACTACTGCGGTGTACTGCTTCTTAGAGGCGTAAAGCAAAGCCGCCTTCGACCATCCCTGCGTCCTCACCCCACAGTGAGCTGCTGTGAGTTGGGTGGAGTAATTGGTCGAAGGCGGCTTGTGCGTTAGGCGGGATTAATCGCAGCGGCGCATATTGTCTGCAACAAAGCTCGGCGCGCCCTGATTGATCCATTTGTCTACGTCATAGCACGGTGCGGTCAAACCACTATTTGTTTCACCGATGGGTTCAATAGTTGTCCATGCGCCATCGCTAAAACGTGCCCAAGCGGTCCAATCTGTACTGTCTTTGCCAAAATGAGCCCATTCCCCGTCGCAATCCGACACCACAATTTTGCCCATATCGGGCTCTAGAGACGAGAAGGTACTTGGGGAACAATCACCTTTGGCCTGCGTGGTAGTGGTAGTGACTGTTGTCTCCTGTGGTGCAGGTGGCTGTGCAGTAGTTTCTACCGTTTCTACCGGGGAGGTTGTGGGCGAGTCCGTCGTAGTCGCCGTTTGCTCCGTGGAACTTGTAGTGCTGGAGCTGGAGCTGGATTGCGCCACGGCATCAGAAAACTGGGGCTCACTGGAATCGCCAGAGTTATCGGCATCATCGGTGCAGGAGACCAATGCCATGCACAGCGGAAACGCGGCTACGCACGCCAAGGCGCGGGAGTGAGAGAGTTTTAGAGGATTAGACATGTCTTAATAGTAGATTCTCTTTGTAATGCGTGGGGATCGGCGCGCCTGCAGAAAGGGAATGACCTGCAGCGATAGGTTACTAGCATGACCAAACGCCTTGCCTCGACCGCGCCCACCGCGTCCGCGAGTTCCTCGCGGTGGCGCACACTCTTACTGCTCGTATTGCTCGCCGTACCGCTTATCGTTGGTACCGCAGTGGCGGCCTGGTCGCAGTGGGAACCGGCGCATGCGTGGTCGAGCGCCGCGCAGCCTTATGGCGCGCCGCAGGCGAATTCGACCTCGCCAGAGCTTAAGGAAGCCGCCGAGGCCGCCAGCCACGCCCAAGCGCAGGCTAGCATCCTGAAATCTGGCGCGGATCGGTTAAACAAGGGCACCAGTGAGCTGGATAAGGGTGCTGGGGAATTAGGCGAGGGCGTCGAAAAGCTCGCCGGTGGTTCGCAAGAGCTGGTGTCGGGGCTTAACCAGTTGCAGTCAGGGACCAATACCCTCGGCGGTGGGGCGACGGAACTGGCCAATACCGTCGGAGGGGCCGTTGACCAGGTCGTGGGCCTGGGAGCCGTCCAAGGCCAAATCCTAGAAGCCATCGACGGTACGGTGCGCGACCTGAAAGGAAATGATTCCAAGGAAGCGAAACAAGTTCGTTCCCAGCTGGGGGATTTGCGCAAGCAGGTGGAAAACTTCCGCCTCGATGAATCCCTGACTGGGGAGCTGAAGAAGCTGAAGGATGGCTCGCGCGATCTCTCCAATCAGCTGGCGGTAAGCGGTTATGCCTACCACGATGGCATCAACCAGGCCGTGGCAGGTGCGCAACAGCTCAACCAGTCCATAGCGGAGCTCAATAGCCGTGTGGATGAGGCTCTCGATGGGGTGGGCCAGCTTGACGATGGCGCCGGCAAGCTCACCGGCATGGCGGAACAAAACCAATCGAACCTGGGCGCGGTGCAGCGCGCCCTGCCTCCCGCGCACGTGGCCGCGGAGGAAGATGCGCGCCAGCTGAGCCCGGTCATCGCCATGCTCATTTCCGCGCTCGTCCTGCTGGCTGGATCCGCGGCCGGAGTGGCGTGGAAATTGGGATTCCGCCCGTGGCTGATGGTTCTCGGCGGATCGCTGGCAGCGGTGGCTATCGGGGAGATCCTGCTCTTCGTCTTGTCCATCGGCCTTACCCCCATCGCCGCGGTGGCCGCCGGAGGGGCGCTGTTCTTGGGTGCCCTGTCCTCCGCTCTTATCGTGCGTGGCCTGCTCGAACTGTGTGGCATGACCGTAGGATCCATCCTCGCCGCGATCTTTGGCATTGGGCAGACCGCATTGGTGGGGTGGCTGTGGAAATCCGCGGCCATCGCCGGGGTGGACAAGGTGTGGCAGGTAGTAGCTAACCTTTTGCCGCTCAACTGGACAACGGCGGCTGTCACCGTGGCGGGCAACGATGGTGAGGCAGTGGTGCTGTGGACCGGCCTTGCCGTATTGGGCGCTATCACTCTTGTAGGTCTGAGTGCAGTGAAATGGATCGTGCCTGCCAGGAAGAACCCAAAAACAGGCGCTAAAGTATGAAATTGTGTACTTAAATAGGCAAAAGCTTGTATGAAGCTGGCAATATTTGCCATCGCTATGGTTGGAATGCGAGGAGTGTTATTCTTGCTAGTGCTCACACCGTCTACTTAGGGGGTAGGCGAACGGCTTGCGCCGTTGTGAGTGATAGGGAATAGGGGCGACGCGGTGCTGTAGGGGCGCCGCGTCGTTTCCCGTTTTGCCCAAAGCTATTTATCCAGGTCGGCCCAGGGGGATATGTGCGGCTCACGGCAGGAATGTGCGCTACCACACAGCAGTGTTTAACATTAGCTATACGTCCATTGGCTAATGGCGTGCGCCAGGCGGGCGCCAGTGACTTTTGAAGGAGCGCAATGCAGACCTCCCTGGGGCTGACCCTGATGGGACTGGCCATCATCTTTGTGACGGTGGGCATCCTCATCCGCGGCCGCGTTAATCCCATCATCCCCATGACCCTGGTGCCTGTCATCGGCGCTGTGATAACCGGTTTCGGCGTAGAAGATATCGCGGATTTCTTTGGTGAAGGCTTAAGTTCTGTCATCAACGTCGTGGTGATGTTCATCTTCGCCATCATTTTCTTCGGCATTTTGCAGGATGTGGGGCTTTTTACCCCGGTGATCCGCAGCCTCATCAAGGCGACCCGCGGCAATGTCATGGCCGTGACCATAGGCACGGCCGCCATCGGCATCGTGGCACACCTCGATGGATCGGGTTCCACGACCTTCCTTATTACGATTCCCGCATTGCTGCCGCTGTACCGGGCGCTGCACATGTCGCGCTATGTCCTAATTACCATCGTGGCCCTAGCCGCTTCGGTGATGAATATGGTCCCGTGGGGCGGGCCACTGGGGCGTGCCGGTGCGGTGGTTGAGCAAGACCCGAACGATATTTGGCTGCACTTATTGCCCATTCAGGGTGTGGCAGTGGTCCTCATCTTTGCTACTGCCACCCTGTTGGGCTGGCGCGAAAACCGCCGCTTGGCCAAGCTACAGGAAAGCGGCGAGATTAAGGGCACCATCTCTGTGGACGTGAATTCGTTGGCGGATGATTTTTCCGCCAAGCAGGCCGAGGAACAGCAGAAACTCGGGTTTAGGTACCGGAAATCCCGGTGGGTTACCATCGCGAATATCGTCATCGCTTTGGCTGTGCTCGCCGCCCTGCTTTCGGGCCTGCTGCCGCCGGCGCCCGCGTTCCTCATTGCTACCACCATTGCCTTGGTGGTGAACTTCGACGGCGCGATGGAGCAGGGCGATGCCTTGCGGCGTCACGCCCCCAACGCCTTGTCCATGGCCGGAGTGATCATCGCGGCCGCGATGTTTTTGGGCGTGCTCAATGAGACCAAGATGCTAGAAGAAATCGCGCTGAGCCTGGTGAATGTTCTCCCAGAAGGAGTGGCACCGTATTTGCACCTCATCGTGGGATTCTTTGGGGTTCCGCTAGACCTGTTGACCTCCACGGATGCGTATTACTTCTCGGTACTGCCCATCGTGCAGGGCACGGTGGAGTCCTTCGGCGTCAGCGGGATGGGCGCTGCGAGCGCCCTCATTATTGGCAACGTGGTGGGAACCTTCGTCTCCCCATTTTCGCCGGCGCTGTGGCTGGCGCTGGGACTGGCGGACGGTCAGATGGGCAAGTACTTGAAGATAGCCTTCCCCGTCGCATGGGTATTTTCCATCATCCTCGTCGCCATCGCATTCTTTACCGGAATGCTGGCCTAAGTCGCGGGCCCTGGAATCCAAGGGCCCTGCAGACATGGAAAAAGCCCGCAGTTTCCTGCGGGCTATTGTCGGGATAACAGGATTTGAACCTGCGACCTCTTCGTCCCGAACGAAGCGCGCTACCAACCTGCGCCATATCCCGGTCTACTGCTTAAAAGCAGTACTGAGATACTTTAACGCATGGTGAATGAGATCGACAAAACGGCAGGTCTAGTCCGCCTCAGTGATGCTCAGCAGGGTGGCCGAGGGGCGGCAGAATAAACGCACTGGGGCGAATTTGGACGTGCCCAAGCCATTGGAGACGTGCATCTTCATAGGGCCGAAATCATGCAGGCCCTGTGCGCGCGGGCGATCGATGCCGCAGTTGGTCACGATGGCGCGCGACCCAGGTAGGCAAATTTGCCCACCGTGGGTATGACCGGAAAGGGAAAGCTGGTAGCCATCGGCGGCGAATTTTTCGAGCACTCGCGGCTCGGGGGCGTGGAGCAGGGCGAGCGATAGATCGGCATCCTCGTGGGGCGGGCCGGCGATTTCGGAATAATCATCCAAGTCGTGGTGCGGATCGTCCACACCGGCCACGGCGAGGCGGACATTGCCCACCTTGAACTCGTGGCGGGCTTGGTTGCCGTCGTACCAGCCGTGCTCCACGAAGGCCGCGCGCATGCCGCGCCAAGGCAGGTCAACGTAGGAGGGTTCGCGCTTTTTGCCCAGCAGGTACTTAAAGGGGTTGACCGGGCGCGGCGCCCAATAATCATTGGTGCCAAACACGAACACGCCGGGTCGGGCGAGCAGCGGGCCGAGCGCGCGCAGGGTATCGGGCACGGCCTGCTTATCGGAGAGGTTATCGCCAGTATTGACCACGAGGTCTGGCTCCAGTGCATCGAGGGCGGAGACCCAATCGATCTTGGTCTGTTGCCCCGGGATCATGTGCAGGTCAGAAATGTGCAGCAGGCGGAACTCTTCTTCGCCGCGCAGGGTGCCCTTGGGAAGGAGCGGAAGAGTATATTCCTTGAGCTCGAATTTCGTGAGCTCGCTAAAGCCCCAAGCAGCAACACTTAGGCCTGCGGCGACGCCGCCAAGAATCCGTTGAAGTTTCACAGCTTCTACACTACCTGCCTTAAATGGACGTATATTGAAAGGCATGAGCGAGCTAAAAGATACTATCCGAGCAGATCTGAAAACGTCGATGAAGGCCAAGGAAAAGCAGCGCACCAGCGCCATTCGCGCGCTGCTCGCGGCAATCCAGGCCGAGGAAACCACTGGCTCCCGCCATGAGCTGGAGGATGAAGACATCCTCAAGGTCATCGCGCGCGAGATTAAAAAGCGCCGCGAGTCTGCGGAGGTCTATGAAGAAAATGGCCGCCCGGAATTGGCAGAGGCTGAGCTTGTCGATGTCCCCTTCTTCGAGGCCTACCAGCCGCGCCAGCTCGATGATGCGGAGCTTAAGGCATTGGTAGAAGAAGCAATTGCTGAGGTAGAAAAGGAAAACGGTGAAGCACCCACCATGAAGCAGATGGGTGCGGTCATGAAAGTGGCCAATGCAAAAGCCGCCGGCCAGGCCGACGGCAAGCGCCTTTCCGCAGAGGTAAAAGGCCAGCTTAACTAATCTTTAGCGGCCGAGGAGATTGCGGATATCGTTGCGGAAGTTATCGATATCTTCTTGGCGGATTCCAAAGTCCTCTGGGCTGAGGTTTAATCCGCCGCCGTTATTTCCTCCCCAGTTGCTCACACCGGTAGTGTTCGCGCTGCCGGTGTTATTTTGTGCGCCGGTCGTATTCGCACTGCCCACGCCGCTGGAGGGGGATTGGGTGGCAGAGGTGCCATCGGAAAGCTGCAGGGTAATCTCGGCGCCGTCCTTCTTGCCATCCTTCCCGGTAATCGCGCGGACCACTCGGCCGTAGGGGACATCCCCGCCGACGACGCGGGAGGTTTTTACCACATAGCCCTTGGCTTCAAGGGTGCTGCGGGCCTGTGACTCGTTTTTGCCGCGCAAGCTATCGAGCAACTTATCCCCGGTGGTGCCGTCATCGTATTTCTTATTGTAATTGGGCAGACCGCTCTGAGTAGCCTGCGGTAGCTGCGATGCCATGGTGAAAAATGTCTGCGCGGGCTCTAAGCCACCAAAGAGGTTGCCAGCACCGGTGCACTGGCGCACGGGGGAGGTACACAGAGGCTGGGTATCGGTGCCGTCGTTATAAATATAAGGAGCGGCGGCGAGCCCGTCGTTGAATCCCAAAAATGCCGAGGACTGGTTGGACTCGGTGGTACCGGTCTTGGCGGCGATGGGGGAGCTAAAGCCAGCGGCCTGGGCGGCATCCTTAGCGGTGCCCTGCTTGGCATCTTCAGATAGCGCATTGGCCAGGGCGTGGGCCACATCCTGGTCTACCGCCTGCTCACACGGGGTCTCCTTGAGGTAGACCTCATTGCCGTCCTTATCCAGGACCTTGTCAATGGGGTTGGGCTCGCACCACCGGCCATTGGAGGCAATCGTTGCGCCGACATTGGATAGCTCCAGCGGATTTACCGGGTTGGGGCCCAAGGTAAAGGAACCGGAATTGGCGTCCTTCGTGCGCTGCGCGATGGAGGTGTCCTTATCAAAGGTGCCCTTTTCGTCATAGGAGCGCAGGCCAAGGCGCACCGCCATATCTACGATGGGTGCCACGCCAACCTGCTCGGTGAGCTTGATAAATGGCGTATTGGGCGAGTGGGCCAAGGCCTCTTGCAGCGTCATCGTGGCCTTATAATTGCCCGCGTTTTCCACACAGTAGCGGTTGGCGGGGCAGTTATCGGCGCCGCCGTGGCCAAGGCCTTCGGCCTCGTAGCGGGTGGGCACATCCACCGTATTCTTAATGCCGTAGCCAGATTCGAGGGCGGCCGCGGCGGTAAAGGCCTTAAAAACCGAGCCCGCGCCATTGCCCACCAAGGAGTTGGTCTGCGGCAGCAGGGTTTCATTATTGTCCTGGTCCAGCCCGTACGCACGGGACGAGACCATGGCCAGGACCTTGCGGTCCGACGTGCCCGGTTCGATAACGTCCATCACCTCAGCGACGCCCTGGGCATCCGGGTTGGTACGCGACTGCACCGCAGATAGCGCCGTATCCTGCACCTGCGGGTCCAGCGTGGTCTTTACGGTATATCCACCGTGGGCGAGCTGGTCTTGGTCTATGCCCTTTTCCTCGAGGTACTGCAGCACATAATCGCAGAAAAAACCGCGATCATCTGCGCCGATGCAGCCATTGGCCAGGGTATTGGGCTGCTTGCCGACGCCCAATTCTTCCCCCTTATACTCATCCGCATCCGCCTGCTCCAGATAGCCGTTATCCACCATGGATTGGAGCACGACGTTGCGGCGGTCAAGCACCTCTTCCTCATTGGTATAAGGGTTGAGGCGCTCTGAAGACTGCACCATACCCGCCAGCATCGCCGCCTGCGGCACCGTGAGGTCCGCGGCGTGGCTATCAAAGTAGGTCTGCGCGGCGGCTTCCACACCGTAGGCATGGTTACCAAAGGAGACCAGATTGAGGTAATTGGTGAGGATTTCCTGCTTATCCAACTCCTCATTCATCTGCGTTGCCATGCGCATTTCGCGCAGCTTGCGGGTGGCGGACTGCTCTGTCGCAGCAGCCCGTTCTTCATCGTTTTGTGCGGAGACGAGCAGGAGGTAGTTCTTGACGTATTGCTGGTCAATGGTGGATGCGCCCTGAGATACCCCGCCGGAGGTCAGGTTGGTCCACAGAGCGCGGAAATTGCCTTGGAGATCAACGCCGCCGTGCTCGTAAAAGCGCTCGTCTTCAATGGAGACGATGGCGTTTTTCATCGCATCCGAAATCTCGTCACCATCTACGGGGTGGCGGCGTTGGCTATAGACATAGGCCATATCTTTGCCCGAGGCATCCTGCACCGTGGTAACACCAGGGATATTGCCCGCTGTTAGGTCTTGCAGGTCTGATTGCATGGTCTGGTTGGTGCGGGCGATCGCCACGCCGGAAATGCCCGCAAAGGGGGCGAGCGCGAGCGCGATGAGCGCGGCTACCAAGACCGTGGACAGGGCTATCTTGGACAAAGATTTGAAGACAGTCACGCCCAATACCCTACGTGGTCTGCCTAGCAATGGGGAAGGTGACCTGCACCCCCTAAAGTGTGACCTCGTAGACAATCTCGCGTTCTAGTGAATAGACTCAGGCCTCGGTACATAGTATTCCGTCTGGGAAGGAGAACACTCACCCATGACCGTTCGAGTGAAGACTGCGGGGATGTCCAATACAGCCCGAAATCCCGAGCGTGGTGAGTGGGTCACTCAAGCAAAGTGCCGCAATGAGGACCCAGACGCATTATTCGTGCGCGGCGCTGAACAGCGCAAAGCCGCCGTCATTTGCCGCCACTGCCCCGTATTAACGGAATGCCGTGCAGACGCCCTTGATAACCGCGTGGAATTTGGTGTGTGGGGCGGGTTGACCGAGCGCCAGCGCCGCGCGCTCCTGCGCAAGAACCCCCACATCACGGACTGGGCCAATTACCTGGCTAAGGGTGGCGAACTCGTCGGCATTTAAGGCGGTCAGGGGTGTGACTGTCCTTGCAGCGGCGACAGCGCTGCGAAATAGGGGCGGCATAAGTCGTATTAAATCGCTAGAATGAACCCCATGACTAAATGGGAATACGCAACCGCACCAGTACTGACCCACGCCACCAAGCAGATTCTTGACTCTTGGGGCGAAGACGGATGGGAATTGGTCTCCATCACCCCTGGCCCAAACCCGGAGAACGTGGTGGCCTACTTCAAGCGCGAGGTGGCAGAGTAAATGAGCTTTTCCGCTCGCTTGAAAGAGCTAGGGGTGGAGCTGCCGGGCGTCGCTAAGCCGCTGGCTTCCTATGTGCCCGCACTGCGCGTGGGCAACCAGGTATGGACCTCTGGCCAGCTTCCCTTAGTGGAAGGCTCCCTGCCGGTGACCGGCAAGGTTGGTGCTGAAGTCACCACGGAGCAGGCCCAGGACCAGGCCCGCACCGCCGTGCTCAACGCCTTGGCGGCCGTTGATGCGGAGATCGGACTGGATAATATCTCCCGCGTGATCAAGATCGTTGGCTTTGTGGCCTCGGACCCTGGCTACGAGGACCAGCCCGCGGTGGTTAACGGGGCATCGGATTTCATCGGGGAGGTATTCGGCGAGGCTGGCACGCACGCGCGTTCTGCAGTCGGCGTAGCTGCCTTGCCAAAGAATGCCCCGGTGGAGATCGAATTGATCGTAGAGATCGCTGAGTGATCGGTTAGGCTGGTAGGCATGGAGCACCCCGCATACAGTCAATTGCGTCCCGTAAGCCAATCCGTTGGCGTAGTTCTTTGTGATAATCCCAGCTATACCGCCCTCGAGGGCACGAATACCTGGATTATCAGTGCCGCTGAAGACTCTCGGTCGATCGTCGTAGACCCGGGGCCGGAAGATGAAGGCCATCTCAACGTTGTGCATCGCCATGCCGGTGAGGTGGCTTTAATTCTGCTTACCCACCGCCACGATGACCACGCTTCGGGCGCGCAACGGCTTCGGCAGATGACCGGCGCGCCCATCCGCGCCTTCGATCCCAGCTATTGCAATGGCGCGGAGGCATTGCAGAATGGTGAAATTCTGACTTTGGAAGGCATCACCCCGCAATTGGAGGTCCTGCACACGCCGGGCCACACCGCGGACTCCACGTCCTTCTTCGTGTGGAGCGGTGAGGTAGAAAATTCCCGGCTAGAAGGCATTATCACCGGCGATACCATCGCGGGGCGCCACACCGTTTTGCTTTCAGAAACGGACGGTGATTTGGCCGATTACCTGCATACCCTGGATGTGCTGGAATCTCGCGGCAAGGATGTTCCGCTCTTCCCAGGCCACGGGCCGGATTTGGAAGATACCTCGCAGGTGGCGCGCAAGTACATTGACCGCCGCCACTACCGCCTAGACCAGATCCGGGAAATTCGCTCCCGGCTGGGCGATGACGTGGATCTGACCACCTTGGTCAATGAAATGTATGACGATGTGGATCCGGTGCTGCGCCATGCCGCAGAGCAGTCCACGCGCACCGCGTTGAAGTACCTCGACGGTACGGATAACTAACGCGCTGCGCGGCAGGCAGCCGGCTTAAAACGTTTATTCCCTCCACCCCTAGTGCTTATGCACGGGGGACGGAGGGAATTGTTTGGCTTTAGCGCGCGCGGCGGGCGAGGTGCTCGGTATCGACGATGAGCACGGACTTGCCCTCGAGGCGAATCCAGCCGCGGTGGGCGAAGGTGGCTAGGGCCTTGTTGACGGTCTCGCGGGAAGCGCCCACCAACTGGGCAATCTCTTCCTGGGTGAGATCGTGGTTGACGCGCAGCGCGCTGCCTTCCTGGACACCGAAGCGGTTAGCCAGCTGCAGCAGGGTCTTGGCAACGCGGCCAGGCACGTCGGTGAAGATGAGGTCCGCCAGGTTGGCGTTGGTGCGGCGCAGGCGGCGGGCCAGCACGCGCAGCAGCTGCTGGGCGATGGCGGGGTGATCGCTGACCCACTTATCCAGCAGCTCGGAGTTCATGGTGGCGGCTTGGACCTCGGTCACGCAGACGGCAGACGAGGTGCGAGGGCCCGGATCGAAGATGGAGAGCTCACCGAACATATCGGAGGGGCCCATCACGGTCAGGAGGTTTTCGCGTCCATCCGGGGCGTGGCGGGCCAGCTTAATCTTGCCGGAGGTGATGATATACAAACGGTCACCGGGCTCGCCTTCATCGAAGATGGTGGTACCGCGCGGGAAGCGCACTGTCTCCATCTGCTCGAGAAGATTCTGCACTGCTACGGGATCAACGCCTTGGAAGATTCCGGCGCGGGAGAGGGTGTCCTGTACGCCTTCCACGTTTTACTCCTTGGATGTCGACTGCGAAAAGTCACTAAAGTGCTTGGGCCACATCCTTTTGCGGGCTCCAGGGAGGCACGCTAATGCGGAACAAGCGGGGTCAATTTTTAGCGTACCCCATTTTACAGTGCAGTTAGTCACTTTTGGGCACTGTCCCCATAATGGTCACACGACAGAAATGGGTTCACTTACGCCCCTAGCGTTACAGCCAGCGGGTTTCCGGCTAATCGGCGAAGACAACTGCTTCCAATTTTTCCATGAGGAGGGCGAAAAGGGCGATGCCAAGCGGTACAAAAATAACAAGTGAAATCATGTATTCCTATCCTACTAAGCTTGGCGGCATGAGTTCATCACTGTCGGCCACCGCGGCCCCGAGTAAGAGAGCGCCCATCATTAACGAGCGATTGGCAAGCGAACACCCCGATGCGCGGTGCGAGCTCGATTTCGATTCTCCCCTCCAGCTTTTGGTGGCCACGGTGCTTTCCGCGCAGTGCACGGATGCGCGCGTGAACTCGGTAACCCCTGAGCTGTTTCGCGCCTATCCCACCGCGGCCGATTTTGCGGCAGCCAGCCGGGAGGATCTGGAGGCGATCCTGCGGCCGCTGGGGTTTCAGCGGGCGAAGGCGGGGCATCTCATGGGTATCGGCGAGCGCCTAGTTTCTGAGTTCGATGGCGAGGTGCCACAGACCGTAAAGGAACTGACCTCCCTGCCTGGGGTGGGCCGCAAGACGGCGCTGGTGGTGCTGGGCGATGCCTTCGGGGTACCGGGCCTTACCGTGGATACACACTTTAGCCGCCTGATGCAGCGCCTGGAGCTGACGGGGGAGAAGACGCCGGTGAAGATAGAAAGGGACATCGCCAAGCTCATTGCAGAGGAACAGTGGACGATGTTTTCCCACCGCGTCATTTTTCACGGCCGGCGGATCTGCCATGCCCGGAACCCGGAGTGTGGGAATTGTGTGGTGCGGGATCTGTGCCCGGCTGCATTAAGCTAGCGGTATGAAAAAATACGTCTTCGGCACCGTCATTGCGGCCATTGTCATCGCAGCCCTCGTGGTGGTGGGGGTCATGCAGCTGCGTGGGGATGACAACAGCACGGGCGATTCGGCGCAGGCCCCTGGCGCGGGATCGGAATCGGGCTCGGCGGGTGACCAGGACGTGGCCGAACGCCCAGATTGCCCCGCAGGGCCCATCGCCGGAGTGGATCTGGAATGCTTGGGCGGCGATGATGCACGCGAAGGGGACAAGGCGGATGAAGGCATTACCATCGCCAATGTGTGGGCGTGGTGGTGCGAGCCGTGCCGCGCGGAATTGCCCCACCTGGACGAGGTGGCAAAGTCCCACCCTGACTGGAAGGTCGTTGGGGTGCACGCGGATAAAAACGCCGCCAACGGGGCCGCGTTCCTCAATGACGTGGGGGTAGACCTGCCGAGCTTCCAGGATCCGGATAATAGCTTCGCGGGCACGCTGGGCCTGCCGGGCGTGGTTCCCGTGACCGTGATTCTCCGCGATGGGGAAGTGGTTAAGCAGGCAGCCCAGCCGTTTACCTCGGCGGCCGAAATCGAAAAAACGGTTGAGGAGGCGCTCGCCGGATGAGTGAATTATGGCCCGAGTACGCACCCGAGTGGATAAAACCCGCGCTGGGCGTCGATCCGAGTCAGGTGCAGGAACTTATTGGGCAGCGGCAAGCATCGCAGCTCAATGGCTCAGAGGAAGAGGTGCCAACCAAGCGGGAAGCCGCGGTGCTGATGCTGCTTAGCGGGAACAGTGTGGAGGATGGCGAAATTTTGCTTACGCACCGCTCGCCGTCCCTGCGCTCGCATTCCGGTCAGATTGCCTTTCCTGGCGGCCGGCGGGATCCGGGCGATACCTCGCTGGTAGATACCGCCCTGCGGGAGGCGTGGGAGGAAACCGATCTGCAGCGCCACACGGTCACGCCCTTAGAGCAGTGGGAACAGCTGCACATTCGCGCCACGGGGAATCCGGTAAGCCCCATCCTGGCCCATTGGAACCAGCCGGGCGAAGTCTATCCCGCTAGCCCGGCGGAGACCGATGATGTGTTCTTCGTCCCGCTCGGGGAGCTCATTGACCCCCGCAACCGCCTGCTGGTGGGATTTAAGCAGTGGCAAGGCCCGGCGTTTTATGCCAATGACTACGTGATTTGGGGCTTTACTGCCGGAGTTCTGTCAGCATTATTGGAGCATTCTGGGTGGAGCGTACCGTGGGATAACAATTCGGTCATAGACCTGCGTGACACCCTCAAAAAGTCCCGCAATAATGAGAAGATGTCCTAATTGCCCGCGCGCTTAAGGTGCCGGAGGACGCACGAGATTTCGATCGAGAAAGAACCAAAGCCATGACTGCTGCGCTCGTTGTTGACGGCCTGATCGTGCTTGCCGTATTAGCAGCATTGCTAAGTGGTTGGCGCAATGGCGCGCTCGCCGCGGTGCTCTCCGCCATTGGCGTGGGCGCGGGCCTCGTGGTGGGCATCGCCGTAGCACCCAGCGTATTGCGCACAGTGGAGGAGCCTTCGCTGCGCCTGCTCCTGCTCGTGGGCATCCTAGTTTTGCTGGTGGGTATTGGGCAGATCATTGGTTCCTCCTTGGGCACCAGCATGCGCGATCGCATGAAGGCGCGCACCACCCAGCGGATAGATTCGCTATTCGGCGCGGTCTTTCAGTCCTTCATCGCGCTCATCGTCATCTGGATGATTTCCATTCCCGTGGCCACCAATTTGGGCGGATCCGCGGGGCAGGGGCTGCGCGATTCCCGCATCCTGAGCAACCTCAACGCGGCCGCCCCGACGCGCCTGGCTTCCCTTCCCAATGGCGTGGCGGCGTTGCTCAATGAATCGGGGCTTCCGCCCTTGGTCTCGCCGTGGGAAAATTCCATCAGCGGCAAGGACGTTGAGGACCCCGCCCCAGACGTGCAGGATCCGGAGCTGGTGCGCAGCATCCGCCCGTCCATCATTCACGTGCTTGGCGATGCCGAAGAGTGCTCCCGCCGCCTCATGGGTTCCGGTTTTGTGGTGGACAATGACTATGTGGTCACCAATGCCCACGTGGTGGCCGGCACCCAAACGGTGAGGTTGGATACGAAGCTGGGGCTGAAAGACGCCACGGTGGTCTACTACAACCCAGAGGTCGACATCGCCGTCTTGCACGCGCCGGATTTGGGCATCCAACCCCTGCCGTGGGCGCAGCAGCCGGCCCAGACCGGCGACGATGCCATGGTCATGGGCTTCCCACACTCCGGCCCCTTTAATGCGGAAATGGCACGCGTGCGCGATCGCATCACCATCGCCGGGCCAGATATCTACTCCCAAGGCAGGGTAGAGCGCGATTCCTATACGGTGCGCGGCAATATCCAACAGGGCAACTCTGGCGGCCCCTTGGTCAATACCGCGGGTGAGGTCTTGGGCGTTATCTTCGGTGCCTCAGTGGATGATTCTGAGACCGGATACGCGTTGACCGCAGACGAGGTCATCGGCCACATTGGGGATGTCACCCAATTGAAGCGCCCGGTAGAAACGGGCGAGTGCGTGGCGCACTAGCTTTCGTACTAGAGATCCGCGTAGGGCAATCCGCCCTACGCGCCCCACACGCCGCCCTACGCGCCCTACGCGTCGAGCCAGCGGCGCAGCTCGTCGACGAACTGTTCAGGGGCCTCGAGGAAGGGCAGGTTCTTGGCCCCTGGAATCGAAGTGGCGCTAAAACCAGCGCGGGCGCGCAGGGAGGCCCGCTGGATGACGGGGTTCCACAAGCGCTGCTGGGCGTGGATGAAAAGGACGGGGCGTTTTACGCTTAATTCGGACCAGTTCAAGGGCACCACGGCGGTGCGCATCCGATGATTCCACAGGATGCCGCGGCGCACCTTGCCAATCTGGGAGGCGCGCAGGCGCAGGGCAAGGATGGACTCTAAGGTGGCATCGGCAAGCGCGGGCCCCGTATCCAAACTGAGCTCCTTGCGGTAGGCCCGGGGGCTGAGCAGCAGGGTATTCGCGCGGGTGACCTTGGGCAGGTGGCAGAGGAGGGAACGCAGGATCATCCACCCAAAATCCCAGGGGCGGGCGGCGATGGCGCGGCGGATATCAACCGGGTGCGCGGCCGAGACCGAAACCAAGCCGCGCACGCGATTGGGGCGCTCGGCGGCCAGGCACCACGCCACCGCGCCACCGGTATCGGCGCCGACGATATAGGCATCATCGTGGCCCAATGCCTGGATGAGGCCATCCAGATCCCCGACCAGGGTGCGGATATCTTGGCCGGGATCGATGGGCGGCTTATCGGACATGCCAAAGCCGCGCATATCTACCGCGGCGACGTGGTACCCGCACTGGGCGAGGGGCCCTATGACCTCCTGAAAATCGAACCAGCCGCCAAAAGCGCCGTGAATAAAAACGACGAGAGGATCGGCGCTATCGCCCGCTATGGCTACGTGCAAGCGAATGCCCCGGGTGTGGACAAACTCGTGCGCAAATGGTCCTTCCAGCTCAACCGTGGAGGGGGTAAGTGGTGCTAAAGCCATGGAGGGCAAGGCGCCTTTCTATGTGTACAGAAAATCCGCCCCAGGAAAGGCTGAGGCGGATCTAATAGTGCGTGCGGTTTAGGTGTACAGGCCGTGAGTGTCCTTCCGGTCCAGCGATTTCTGCGCCTGGCCCGGAATGAGGTTCTTGAGTTCCTTGGTGGAATCTATGGTCTTCTGCGGTGCCTTAACCTTCTTGACGTTCTTGACTCCGAGCAGGGCGAGGGCGCCGGCCGCCACGATCATCACGAGGAAGACGATCAAGAAGGCTGCCCAGCGGTCCAGCCAGAGGGCGAGGAGCTCAGCGAGGAAGAAGAAAAAGAAGAAAGAGCTGTACAGTGCGATGGTGCCCGCTGCGCCGAAGAAGCCGGCACCGATGCCGCCCTTCTTTGCGGACTGCGCTAGCTCCGTCTTGGCCAGCTCTACCTCAGAGCGCACGAGCTGGGACATCTGCTCGGTGGCATTGGAGACCAACTTGCCGATGGAGGTTTCGGAGGACGATGCATCAACATCGCTCAAAGGAATCGAATTAACCTTTGGTGCGAATTGATCGGTGCCGTCAGTAAATAATCCATCGTTGCTCACGATTAATTCTCCTCGTTTTCATCTAAACCTTGTAACGGCCCCAATGATAATAGATACAGCGCGGTTTTATGGTGCCGCGCCAACGATAGGGGGCCTTCGGGGCTCGGGGCGTCTAGGGCTATCCTAATGTATATGCCAGAAAATGACGCGTTATCCCCGCTATTTCGCCTCCCGGGGGTGAAAGAAGGTGCGGAAAAGGCCGCGGCTGCCATCGCGCGCGCCCACCGCAGGCCCGCCGGGCTGCGCAGGTATGAGGTCATCTCCGCGGAGTCCTTGATGCGCGGGGCGCGCGCCAGCGTGGCCTTGGATGGGCATTCCATCCCCCCGCATCCTGGCCCGGGTGATGTGGAAAGCGGGCCGCTCGCCGGCGCGGTCAGCGCGTATTCCGTGGTAGCACCTGAGGTGGTAGATTCCACCGTCCGCTCCTTTGCCCGCGCGCCGCTGCAAGTGCTCGCGCGCATCGATGTTGCGGCCGGCGGCAACGGGATCCCCAGCGGCGATAGCGCGCGCTTGCAGGGCCTGGCGCGCCTGATTGCGCAGGGCAGCGGCCCCGCATTCCGCGATCTTTTGCCGAGCGTCGTGCACGCCGAAATCGCGGCAGGCGAATTCTTTGGCCCGCGCAGCGGCGTGGTGGCGCGGGTTGCGGCCCGCCTGGCCGCCATACACACCGGCTTTGATCCTCGCGGGTTCGCCGTGCCAGAGGTGTATTTCCACCGCCATTCCACGGCCTACCACGAGTGCCGCGCGAACTACCGCGACAGCCCCGGTGAGGTGGTACTTTTCCACCTTTCCGCTTGGGAGGTAGGCGGCAAAGAAGCCGATGCCATCGCCCGCGCGGCCTAACCGTACGCCCGTATCCGGGAGGCGGTGAACATCCATTCGGTGCTGGTCAGCGCCGTGCAGGTAGATAATTTTTCTTAGCTGTTGTGATCGGGTAATGAACGTGTCATAATAAGCGGTGCAAGGCCCCGATATACAGTGTGGCCTGCCCCGGCTCGCCCCCCGAGGCCGGGTTACTGACGGCCCGCGCGCACCCCCCGATGCGCGGGCCGTCACCTATATCTACGGTTATCCACAAGGCTTAGTTGAAAATGCAACTAACTGAGCGCTAGGTGGTGCCTTTCGCGCATTTATCCACAGACGGGAAGTTCCATCCCTAGTGTAGGTGGAGCGGGTGCTTCAGGCTAGGGGGCATGAATACAGCACAGTCTCGCTCCACCATCGTCGTTGCCATAGGCGAGGAAGCCTTGCGCGCCGAGGCGGTTCATGCCGCTGCGGCGACCAGCCACGAGGTCATTGCGGTCGCCGATCCTCGCGATATTCCGCGCAGCCTCGTCGGGGCTTATACGGTCTTGGTCGATGCGCTCATGGCGCGCGTCCTCGCCTCGGCCCAAGCCGCACAGATCGCGCCCGCCCCGGTGCTTTTCCTCGCCGCGGACCCGGGGCCCATCGATTATGAGGCGGCACTTGCCTGCCATGCGGACCGCGCCTTTATTATCCCCGCGGAGATTAAAGATCTGCTGGCGGCAATCGCCCAAGCCGCGCACCCACCGGAAGACCACCTCGGTAGCGCCACCATCGCGGTGGTGGGCGCCAGCGGCGGGGTGGGTGCCTCTACCTTTGCCGCAGCCCTGGCGCGTTCCCACTGCGCGGCGGGTGAGCAGGCGCGGGCGCTGCTTGTCGATGCCACCGCGCACTCCGGCGGCCTCGATCTCCTCCTCGGCGTGGAGACCTTGCCAGGCGCCCGCTGGCCGGAGCTCAATATTGGCGATGGCAGCATCGATGCTGCTGATCTGTACCGCGCTTTGCCGTCTACCGCCGATGGCATAGCGGTGCTATCGGCAGCGCGCAGTACAGTGAAAGACACCTTCACGCTAGATGCCACGCTCTTGGCGGCGGTGACGTCTGCGGCGCACGCGGGCGAGGGCCTGTGCGTGGTGGATTGCACGGCCGAAAATATCCCTGCTTCCTGCACACACGTGGTGCTGGTGGTGGCAGCGGAGGTGCGCTCGGCAGCGGCGGCCGCACAACTCATCCTGCGCCTGGATGAGACGCGACGCGACATCGTGGTGGTCCTGCGCCAACGGCAGTGGGCGGCGCTCAGCGCGCCAGAGGTAGAAGACATCATCCACCACCGAGTTAGCGCCCAATTGCCCACCGTGCGCGGGCTCACCCGCAGCATCGAGATCGGTGGGCTACCGGCCCGGCTTCCCGCAGCACTTGCCAAAACCGCCCGTGTGGTGCGCGAGGAGGTAGGGGTATGAGCGCGGCGATGGATAGCTCGGCCGAAAACATGGAAAAGACCATGGAGAAGATGCAGCGCGTCATTGCCGCCGAGCCGGATCTGGTGCACGACGCCTCTAGCCTGGCGCGGCGGATCCGGGAGGAAGCAGGGGTTATCAGTGACGTCGCCGTAGTGGATCTGCTCCGGCGCCTGCGCCAGGATGCCACCGGCATGGGGCCACTGGATGCCTTATTGGCCCGGCAGGGCGTCACCGATGTCGTGGTCAACGGGCCAGAGGACGTCTTTATGGACCGCGGTGAAGGATTAGAGCGCAGCGATATCACCTTTCGCAACGATGGGGAGGTGCGCCAGCTTGCCTCCCGGTTGGCCGCGGCCTCGGGCACGCGGCTTGATGATGCCCAGCCTTTTGCCGATGGCCGCGTCACGCGCCCCGATGGCGTCGTGCTCCGCGTGCATGCACTTTTAAGCCCACCCGCAGTGGGCGGGACGTGCATTAGCCTGCGCGTATTGCGCCAGGCACAGACCACCCTGCCGCAGTTGGTGGCCAATGGCACCGTGCCGGAAGACATCGGCCAGTTGCTTATCGCGATGGTGAAAAAGCGAGTGTCCTTCCTCGTTATCGGCGGTACCGGTTCCGGCAAGACGACGCTGCTCTCGGCGCTTTTAGGGACCGTATCCGAGCGCGAGCGCATCGTGGTTATCGAAGATACGGCGGAGCTATCACCCCACCACCCGCATTGCGTGAGCATCGTCTCGCGCCGGGCAAACGCGGAAGGCAGCGGCGAAATCACGATGGCGCAATTGCTGCGGCAGGCGCTGCGCATGCGCCCGGACCGCATCGTCGTCGGCGAGATTCGCGGTTCAGAGGTAGTCGATCTGCTCGCCGCGCTCAATACCGGCCACGATGGCGGCGCGGGTACCTTGCATGCCAACTCCCTCTTTGAGGTACCCGCCCGCATGGAAGCCCTCGGCGCGCTCGGCGGCCTGGACCGCAGCGCCCTGCACTCGCAATTGGCGGCCGCCGTCAACGTGGTCCTCACCATGGAGCGCACGCCACATGGCCGGCGCCTGGCCCATATCGGCGTCTTAGAGGGCAATCCGGTCACCCCGCGCATTGTCTGGAGCGCGACCGAGGGGCCCGCGCCCGGCTTTGCGGAATTCTCGGCCGCGCTGTTGGAGGAACAGCGCGAAGAAGAAGGGGGTCAGGTAGATGCTTAGTTTCTTACTTCTCGCCGCAGCCCTCTTGCTGTCTGCGCCCTCGAGCGCGGCCCGCATCGCCGGAAAGGACAGCCGGATAAAGGCCAGCTCCCTGGTCATCTTGGGCGCCGTATTCTGCGGCAGCTTGGTTTTCTTCTCGGTTGGGCGGATAAGCATTGCGGTCGCGGCAGCGATCATCGCCTGGTGCGTGTCGTGGTATATCAAGGACGTCATGGCCGCCCGCAGGCGCCGGCGCGGTCGCGAGGCCCTGGCCGGATACTTCGGGGTCGTCACCGCTGACCTGTGCGCCGGGGCAACCCTGGCAAGTGCGCTATCGCGCGGGGCGGAGTCCCTTCCTTCGTCGACGCCGCGGGAGATGAGCGCGGCCTTAGAATCCACCGCTACGGCGGCGGCGCGTGGTGCGCCCCCACACGTGGCGCTCTCTGGCGCCCATGCGGATGCAGAACTTATCCGGCTGGGCCACCTGCTCGAATTATCCACCCAGCACGGCATCGCGGTGGCCAGCCTCTTTGAGCAGGCCCAAAGCCGGATGGATGCCCTGCGCCGCCACCACCAATCCATCGCGGCCGGGTTGCAGGGACCCCAAGCTACGGCGACGGTCTTGGCCTGCCTTCCCATCGCGGGCATCGCCATGGGCGGGGCGATGGGGGCCAATTCGCTGGGCTTCTTGCTCGGCGGCGGATTGGGCGGAATCCTACTGGTCATCGGGGTGGGGCTTGCCTGCGGCGGCTTTGCTTGGTCCCGCGTCATCATCAGGAAGGCGACGCCGTGATGGGCTTTATCTGTCTAGCGCTGGCCGTGCTGGTTGGGCTGCCGGCCACCAAGGGGCGGCTGGGACCGGCTACCGCACAGAACGCAGCGCAGCACACGGCGAAGACCCCGCGCGCCGGCCCAAAGAAGCGTGATGGCGCAACAGTGCGCGGGGGATTGATGAGCAAACTCCAGCCCTCTACCACCGTGGATCCACTCCTTGTGGCCGGGGATATCGAACTTTTCGCAGCTTGCCTGAGTGCGGGCCTGACGGTGCACGCCGCTGCTACGGCGGTCGCGCGCACGGCAGAGGCCGATACCCAGCACCTGTGGGAGACGGTATCCGCGCTCCTGGGAGTTGGCGTGCCCACGGAATCTGCATGGGACCACATGAAGGGCCATGCAGGACTACAGGACGTGGCGGGGCTTGTCATCTTATCGGGCCAATCCGGGGCCACCATAGCCGCCGGATGCACGCGAATCTGTACTTCTTTGCGCGCCGAAGCATCTGCTCACGCTACGGCAAAAGCAGAGCGCGCAGGAGTATTCATTGCCCTCCCGCTGGCGGTGTGCTTCCTGCCAGCATTCATCGTTCTTGGCCTCGCGCCCGTAGTGATCAGCTTGGGCGCGCAGCTTTTCTAGACATACCATTTTTCACTTCTACTCAACCACCACACCTTTTCAGAAAGGACTCCTATTATGTCTGCACTATTTATTAAGTACTCCCAGCTCACCCGTGCCCTCGTCCGCAACGATGAGGGGATGAGCACGATCGAATACGCCATGGGATCGCTTGCGGCCGCGGCACTTGCCGGCGTGCTGTACATGGTCATCAACGGCGGCGGCGTGGTCGATGCCATCGAGGGAATTATCACCGACGCGCTATCGAATACCCCGAGCTAACCGCGCGCACTAGAGAAACAGAAAGGAGGAATCATGCGCACGGTAGTCGATGACGATGGTTCCGTGACCATCGAGGCCGCCCTGGCATTAAGCTCCCTCGTCCTCGTGGCGGCGGGGATCATCGGCGCGATCGCGACGATGGCGTCCTATATCGCGGCGGTGGACATGGCGGGCGCGGCGGCTAGGTCGCACGCCATCGGCGTCGAGTACCAACCGGCCCGCGAGGATGCCCGGGTAAGCGTGCGGGAAAGCGCGGGGCTTATTCGGGCATCGGTAAGCGTCGATGCTCCCATTGGCACCATGAGCGCGGAGGCGGTCTTTCCCGCGGAGGTGGCTGGCAATGACTAGCAAACTGCGCGGTGAGGACGGATACGCCACCATCGCCGCCACCGGAATCATCGTCGCCATTGTCAGCTTGTTGCTGGTCATCGCAGCGGTGGGGTCGCGCGTGACCGCGCGCCACGAAGCGCAGGTGGCCGCGGACCTTGCCGCCGTGGCTGGCGCGTGGGCCTTGGCTACCGGCCAGGATCCGTGCGCGGCCGCAGAAAGCACCGCGCGGGAAAACGGCGCGAGCCTTGAGGAATGCACCGACAATGCACCCGATATCATCGCCGTTGCCGCGGTGCGCGGCCAGAGCGCCACGGCCAAGGCGGGCCCGGTCTAAACCGCGGCCTCCTGCGTCATGGTGACGAGCGCGCCGAGCAGCTTGATGGCACCGTCCTTGCTCAGCGGGTTATTGCCATTGCCGCACTTGGGCGATTGCACGCACGATGGGCACCCGGCCTCGCAGGGGCAGGAGCGCACCGCCTCAAAGGTGGCCGCGATCCACTCGGGGAAGCGGCGGAAGCCTTCTTCGGCAAACCCGGCGCCGCCGGGGTGGCCGTCGTAGACAAAGACGGTGGGAAGCTGCGTATCCGCGTGCAGGGCGGTGGAAACGCCGCCGATGTCCCAGCGGTCGCAGGTGGCAATAAGCGGCAACAGGCCAATGGCGGCGTGTTCTGCCGCATGCAGGGTGCCGGGGATATCGGCGGCGGTAATGCCCATCGCAGAAAGCGCCAGTGGGTCGATGGTATAGGCCACGGCGCGGGTGGTCAGCCGCTGTTCGGGGAGATCGAGGGGGATATCGTCGCCGATGGTGCCATCGGCAAGCCGCACCTGGTAGCCGGTGACGCGGTCGGTGACCTCGACTTCCACGTCCGCTACCCACAGGCCCGGGGAGTAATTGACCAGGTTATCGGCCTCGCGCACGATGCGAATATCCGTCGTGGAACGCGGGGTGGTTGAATACTCGGGGGTCTCCGGGCGGGCGAGCGCCACATAATCGGATAGGAGGAGTTCCTCGATGACAAAGCTTTCGCCCTGGTGCAGGTAGACCGCGCCGGGGTGGACCTGGCTGGTCGCGCGCGCTGCATCGATGGTGCCCAATAGCCGGCCATCGGAGGCATCGACGATCATGACCTCCTCGCCCGCCCCGCCGCGCAGCGATACCGCCGAGTGGGCGGTTTCCGGCGAAAGCTCCTCCGCGCTAGTGGCGGGAATGGGTACGGCAAACCACCCGCGCTCCCGGCGGCGCACGAGACCCTGCTCCGCAAGCTGGTGGATGACCTCGCTGGCACCCCACTTAGCAATGGTGGCATCATCGAGCGGTTTTTCCACCGCCGCGCAGTAGATATGGCCAAAAAGGATATAGGGGTTCTTGGGGTTGAACACGCTCGCTTCCACCGGCTTGCCCAAGAGCGCATCGGGGTGGTGCACCAGGTAGGTATCCATGGGTTCATCGCGGGCGACGAGCACCACGAGCGAGCCTTGCCCGCGCCGGCCCGCGCGCCCGGCCTGCTGCCAAAAACTGGCCACCGTGCCAGGAAACCCGGCGGTGACCACGGCATCGAGCCCGCCGACGTCGATGCCCAGCTCGAGGGCGGAGGTGGTGGCGACGCCTAGTAGGGAGGCATCGTCAAGCGCCTGCTCCAACCGGCGGCGGTCCTCGGCCAGGTAGCCGGCGCGGTAGGCGGCGATGCGCTGCGCGAAATCAGGCCGGCCCAAGCTGCCGGAGAGGGTCTCGGCGGCGACCATCGCCACGACCTCGGCGGAGCGGCGGGAGCGCACGAAGGTCATGGTCCGGGCGCCTTCCGCGATGAAGGTTGCCATCATCTCGGCGGCCTCGGTGGTGGCCGCGCGCCGCACGGGGGCGCCGTGCTCGCCCTCCGCGCCCTCCAAGAACCCAGGCTCCCAGAGCGCGACCGTGCGCGCGCCGGTGGGGGCGGAATCCTCAGTAATCGCGTGCGCCGGGCGGCCGGTCAGGCGCTCGGCATGCCGGGCCGGGTCATTCATGGTTGCGGAGGCATAAATGATGGTGGGACGCGATCCATAATGCCGGCACAGGCGGAGCAAGCGGCGCAGAACCAGAGCCACATTGGCGCCGAATACGCCCCGGTAGGAGTGGCATTCATCGATGACGATGAACTCCAGGTGGCGCAGCACCCGCGCCCACCGCGCGTGCGCGGCCAGCATGGACATGTGCACCATATCGGGATTGGAAAACACCAGGCGCGAATGATCGCGCACGCCCGCCCGCGATTCCTGGGGCGTATCGCCGTCATAGGGAGCGGGCACCACGTTTTTAAGCTCCGGAATCCCGCGGCACAGCTCGAGCGCGGACTGCAACTGGTCCGATCCCAGGGCCTTGGTGGGGGTGAGGTAGAGCGCGCACGCGGTCTGATCCTCTGCCAGCCGGGTGAGGATGGGAAGCTGGTAGCCCAAGGATTTGCCGGAGGAGGTGCCGGTAGAAATCACCGCGTCGCGGCCCTGCCACGCGTATTTGGCGAGCTCGGCCTGGTGGGCATAGAGCTTGCCGATGCCCCCATCTACCACCTTCTCCTTCAACCCCGGCAGCACCCACTCTGGCCAGTCGGCGTAGCGCGCCCGCTTTGCCGGGAGCGTGGTGTGAAACGTCAGGGTGGACTCAGAAAGGCGCCGCTGGATGAGTTCTAGGAGCTCTTCACCAATGGGGTTATCACCAGCCGGGTGAGACAATTTTTACCCCCTTGTGAGTTAAATCTATCGCTTTGGCGTGGAACGTGTCACACTGTTGACAGGCCAATGTTGTCTTGGTGCGGTTTTATACTTCACGGTACTGCTCGAGGACCCATTTACCGAATAACTACTGGCGCGGTTGTCCGCGCTACCTCTTTAAGAAAAGGAACTTAGTTCACCATGACACAAGGAACCGTTAAGTGGTTTAACTCCGAAAAGGGATACGGCTTCATTGAGCGCGAGGACGGCGGCGGAGACATCTTCGTGCACTACTCCGAAATTCAGGGCAGCGGCTTCCGCACCTTGGAAGAAAACCAGAAGGTCAGCTTCGAGGTTGGATCCGGCCCAAAGGGCGACCAGGCGCAGGCCGTTTCCATTCTCTAAAATTCTCTAGGGTTTTTAAGCGCCGTAGGGCGTTTCGGCGTAGCCGCGGCGGGTGTCCCACCACTCTATGATGCTGTTTTGGGCCTTTTGCAGCCCCAAGCCGATGAATACGGCGGCGATAATGCTGATAACCATCGCAAACAGTGGGGTATCGGAGAACGCCATGCCGCCCACATAGCCAATGGCCAAGGCCTGGAATATCCAGAGCATCACGCCAATGGTGTCGAAGAAGAGGAAGACCGGCCAGGGAAAGCGCATTGACCCCAGCAAAATGGTCATAAAGAGCCTGGCTGAGGGGATAAAGCGGGCAATGATAATGGCCGCTCCACCGCCGCGGCGCACATTGCGTTTTACCCAGGTGAGGGCCTCGTAGGCCTTCGTTCCTTTTTGAATGCGGTTAAGCAGCGGCATGAACCGCGTGCCCAGCAAAAAGCACAGGTTATCACCCAACATGGCTGCTACGAGCGCCACAAAGAACATGGTGGGCAGGTGCGGAAATCCCTGCGAACCGGCCCAAGCGCCGACCATATTCAGCGGGATTTCAGAGGGAAGCACTGGAAAGAAACAGTCCCCGAAAATGAGCAGGCCCACGATGGGATAAACCCACTCCGTGCCCATGATGGCTTCAATCCACATGGTTACTGTGTCAACCATCTAATCCTCCACGGGGTGTGTTGTGGGTGTGCTATCGTCCCCAACAATGCTTTCACAGCTGCTGGACTTTCTAAAAAGGTCAGTATAGACCGGTTCGGTGGGGGTGCGAAGTGCCCCCTACACAGCCTTTTGGTGTTACCGAGTATATGGTGCGAAGAACGGTATAAACCACCTGTGTACGCTAGGGGCGATTGCTGAAAGCGCACAAATTTTAATGTTCGCATCATCGAAAGGGATGAAGTCGAAGTGGCAGAAGCGGCCGAGCCGGGCAAAACTTTAGTGATTGTGGAGTCGGCAACTAAGGCGAAAAAGATCCAGCCGTACCTGGGAGATAACTACATCGTCGAGGCCTCCGTGGGCCACATCCGCGATCTCCCGCGGGGCGCTGCCGACGTGCCGGCGAAGTTCAAGAAGGAATCTTGGGCCCGCTTGGGTGTTAACCCGGAAGATGACTTCGCCCCGCTCTACGTCGTTAGCCCGGATAAGAAGAAAAAAGTCGCCGACCTCAAATCCAAGCTGAAGCAGTGCGATAACCTCTTGCTGGCAACAGACCCGGACCGCGAGGGCGAGGCCATTGCTTGGCACCTATTGGAGGTCTTAAAACCGAAGGTGCCGGTGCGCCGCATGGTCTTTAATGAGATCACCAAGTCCGCCATCTTGGAGGCGGTGGAAAACACCCGCGACTTGGACTATGACCTTATCGATGCCCAAGAAACCCGCCGCATCCTCGACCGTCTCTACGGCTACGAAGTCTCCCCAGTGCTGTGGAAGAAGGTGATGCCGCGCCTTTCGGCCGGGCGCGTGCAGTCGGTGGCCACGCGGGTCATCGTCGAGCGCGAGCGCGAACGCATGGCGTTTATCTCCGCCGATTACTGGGATTTGCTCGCCACCCTGGACGCGGGGGCGGGTAGCGGCGAGGGCCCATCGGCCTTTGACGCGCGCCTAACCGCGGTCAATGGCAAGCGCGTGGCTGTGGGCCGCGACTTCGACGATCGTGGAAACGTGAAGACCAAGGACGTCATCGTCATCACCCAGTCGCAGGCGGAGGCCCTAGAAAAGGCCCTGCAGGGCGCGGGCATGACAGTAGCCGGGGTAGAGCACAAGCCCTATACCCGCAAGCCTTATGCGCCGTTTATGACCTCGACGCTGCAGCAGGAGGCGGGCCGGCGCCTGCACTTTACCTCGGAGCGCACGATGCGCATCGCGCAGCGCCTCTACGAAAACGGCCACATTACGTATATGCGTACGGACTCCTCTTCGCTGTCCAAGCAGGGTTTGAACGCCGCGCGCAGCTCCGCTACCAGCATTTATGGCGAAGAATACGTCTCGGATTCCCCGCGCGTCTATGACCGTCGCGTGAAAAACTCGCAGGAGGCGCACGAGGCGATCCGCCCCGCTGGTGAGTCCTTTGCCACCCCAGGCCAGCTGTCTAGCCAGCTGGATGCGGAGGAATTTAAGCTCTATGACCTGATTTGGAAGCGCACCGTGGCCTCGCAGATGGCCGATGCCAAGGGCACCTCCATGAAGGTGGCTGTGGCTGGCACCGCGACCACGGATAACGGCGCCTATGATGTCGAGTTCTCCGCAACCGGCCGCACCATTACCTTCCCGGGTTTCTTGAAGGCTTACGGCGCCGACGAGGATACGAGCAAGAAGAGCGAGAACCGCCTGCCACACCTGGAGGAGGGCCGCGATCTGAAGGCCGAAGAAGTCTCGGCAGAAGGCCACTCCACCAACCCGCCGGCGCGCTATACAGAAGCCAGCCTGGTGAAAAAGATGGAAGACTTGGGCATCGGCCGTCCTTCGACGTATGCCTCCATCATCAAGACCATCCAGGACCGCGGTTACGTCGTTTCGCGCGGCAACGCCTTGGTTCCCTCCTGGGTAGCCTTCGCCGTCGTGGGCCTCTTGGAGGAAAACTTCACCGAGCTGGTGGATTATGACTTCACCTCGTCCATGGAAGATGAGCTGGACTCCATTGCCACCGGCACGGAGGATGGCACGGACTGGCTGAACGGCTTTTACTTTGGCAACGCTGAGGCTAACGAGCACAAGGCGGCATCCATCGCGCGGCATGGCGGGCTGAAATCGCTTATCGATGTCAACCTCGAGGCCATCGATGCCCGCAAGGTCAACTCGCTGAAGCTCTATACCGATTCGGAGGGCCGCGAGGTCTTCGTGCGCGTTGGCCGCTACGGGCCCTATATCGAGCGCGCGATCGGTACCAACGAGGACGGCAGCGTGGAATACCAGCGCGCCAACCTCTCTGAAACCGTGACCCCGGACGGGCTGAATGAACAGCTGGCGGAAAAGCTCTTCGCCACCTCGCAGGGCGGGCGCCAGCTGGGAGAAAACCCTGAAAACGGCCGCATGGTGGTGGCGAAGGAAGGCCGCTTTGGCCCCTATGTCACCGAGGTCGTCCGCGATGATGAGCGGGAGAAGGCCGAGGCGGAGGCGTTGGAGATTGTCGCGAAGGAGCGCGCCGAAGAGGATAAGCAGCGCGCAGAGGAAGGCAAGCGCGCCAAGAATTGGGAGACCAAGACGGCCGCGAAGCAGAAGGAGAAGCGCATCAATGATTACATTGATGAGAAGCTGAAGCCGGGCACGGCCTCGCTCTTTAGCTCAATGGAGCCGCTGACTGTCACACTGGAACAGGCCCTTGAGCTGCTGTCTTTGCCGCGCGAGGTGGGCGTGGACGACGGGGAGATGATCACCGCCCAAAACGGCCGCTACGGCCCATACCTGAAGAAGGGCACGGATTCGCGCTCGCTGGCTAAGGAAGAGCAAATCTTTAGCATCACCTTGGATGAGGCCCGCCGCATTTATGCGGAGCCGAAGCGACGGGGCCGCGCGGCCGCACAGCCGCCGCTGAAGCAGCTTGGCGATAATGACGTCTCGGGCAAGCCCATGAGCGTCAAGGATGGCCGTTTCGGCCCGTACGTGACGGACGGCACCACCAATGCGTCCCTGCGCCGCGGCGACGATCCGGAGCAGCTTACCGATGCCCGCGCCAACGAGCTCCTTTCCGAGCGCCGCGCCAAAGAGGCCTCTGGGGAGACGAAGAAGAAGTCCACGAAGAAGTCTTCTAAGAAGAGCACAAAGAAGTCGACGAAGAAATCGACGAAGAAGGCCACTAAGAAGGCCACTAAGAAGGCTTCTAAGAAATCCAGCTCGAAGCCTTCGCCCGGCACGAAGAACGTGGTGAAGGCCGGCTCGCGCAAGAAATAAGTGTAGAAATAAGTAAGGTGGCGGGCATGAATGATTTTCTTGCCCGCACCGAGGAGGGCACCGCGGCCTTGACCCGCGCGGTGTCCGAAACTTTTGCTGATGTCACCGACCCAGCCCGGCGCACGCCGCGGGGCTGGCGGCGTTTTGCGTACCTAACGCTAGGCGAGTCCACGGTGTGGGCCCGCCTCTTTGGCTGGAAGAAGGCCCATGCCGCCACGAGCGCGCCGCTTCTGCCGCTATTGGCAGCGGAGGCGCAGGACCCTACCCTGAGCCCCGCCCTGCTGGCCGGCGCGGTGGGGCAGGCGGAAAAGTCGCGCCGCTTGCACCGCCTCTCCCTCCTCGGGGTAGCTGGCGTTAGCGCTAGCCACGCGGCGTATTCGTGGGTGCTTTATCGGCGCGGCGCGCGCAACGATGCCCGCGGGTGGGGCCTGCGCGCCATCGCTTGGGTAGCGGCGATCGTCGCTGCGCGCAAGCAGCCCACCCGGACCGCGGTAGCGGTCGGCGGCGCGGCGGTGCTCACGACCTCGGCGCTGGCGGGCGATCCGTGCCTGCGCACCGATGCGACGAAGGGCTTGAGCCACGGCGCGAACCTCTTGGTTGCGGCGGAAGGCTTGACGGCGCTGCGGGCGCGGCTGTCTTTTGCTGAGTCTCAGCAGAAGACGCGGATACTGAAGAAAAACAAGAAACATCCCAAGCCCACGAAGGTGGCCCGGGCGGTGGGCGCGGCGGAGGCCGGCGCCTTTGCCCTGGGGCACTTCCTGCTAGTCGATGCCCTGACTAGGTAAGGCCCTGACGAGGTAAGCTCCGCTCCGGCTGCATGCTCGGCCCATAAGATAGCCGGCGGTGCACCACCTCGAGGGGCCCGCGCAGGCCCAGCGCCTCGAGCACGCAGGCACCAATTACGGTCACCAGCCACACGCCGCAGGCGAGGGCGGCTTGGCCGAAGGCGCCTAGCTCGTGGCCGTAGTCCAGCGTGAAGGGGTGCACGATAAGGAAAAACAGTATCGACTGGCCCACATAACCGCTCATGGATCGCTTCCCCAGCGCGACGAAGGGCCACAAGAGCACGGGCACGGAGGCACCGGCCGCTATCCATTCTTGCACGGGCTGCAGGATAAGCGCGAGCCCGGCAAGGATCCCCGGCCCGGTTAGCACGCCGAGGGTGGAATTGGCGCTACTGGCGGCGTTCGCCCAGCGCTGATCTATGACCCCGAGGGTGCCCAAAGACCACAGCGTGCCAATGACCAGCGTTACGGCTGCGGCGATGGCCACCCAGCGCAGGAGTTGGGGGCGGTGAGAGGGGACATCGGCAAGCACGCCCTCGCGCGCCCACACAAAGCCCACCAGCATGACCGGCAGGTACATCAGCACGATGAGCGGGGCGGAGATGATCTGCGCGCCGAGGGTGAGAAGCTGGCTTAGCAGCAGGTCACCATAGGAATTCACGGTGCCGATGGCATCGACGGGGATATCGAGCCCGCCGTCCACCGCGGAGAAAATTAACGTTGCGATGCCGAGCACCGTCAGCGCCCCAAGCGCGATATAAGAAATCTTGCGCAGCGTAGAATTGTGCAGCGTGAGCAGCAGGGCAATGACTATGCCCGCTATGCCATAGACAAACATGATATCGCCCCAAAACAGCAGCACCATATGCACCGCGCCCAGTAGCGCGAGGAAGCCATAGCGCTTGGCGATGACCCTCCTCGCCTCCCGCAGCGGAAATCCCCGCCGCCACAGGCTCATCGCGATGAGCCCCACGCCGAAGCCCAGCAGGGTAGAAAACATGGGCAGGCCGCGGTTGTGCACGAAGAAAGCGCCGAAGACGACGGCGATTTTATCCAGCACGCTGTCATTGAGGATGCCGCCGAAATACGCGCCCGGCCGGTCTTCTGTGATGATCCACGCGGTGGTCATATTCGCTATCGCGATGCCTAAGAGCGCCATTCCGCGCGCCGCATCGGGCACGATGAGGCGGGTGCTTGCCATTAGATTTCGCACCTTTCTGCCAGGCTGGCGCGAATGGGGCGCGCCAACTGGGTCATGCGGCGGCGCCCGCGCAGCTCGATGGATTTCATGACGGTCCAGCGGGCCTGCTCCGCCTCGTTGGCGGTCTTTAGGGTGGCGGCGTTGGTCAAGACCTGGCCGGGGGTGTCCTTGGCCATTTCGGTTAGGCGGGCGGCCTCATTGACGGCATCGCCGATGACGGTGTACTCGAAGCGATCCGCGCCGCCGATGTGGCCGGCCACCACGTGGCCGGAGGCGACGCCGATGCCGGCCTGCAGCTCGAGCCCGCGCAATTCGCCGCGTAGCTCGCGGGCGGCCTGCAGCGCCATCGAGGTCGAGTCGTACACGTTGAGCGGCGCGCCAAAGACGGCGAGGGCGGCATCGCCCTGGAACTTATTGATGATGCCCTTATTGCGGTGCACTACCGTCACGACGTGTTCGAAGAATTTATTGAGCTCCGTGACCACTTCTTCGGGCGAGTGGTTGACAGCGAAGGTGGTGGAACCGATGACATCGATAAATAGCACCGCGACCTTCCGGTCCTCGCCGCCCAATTCGGGGCGCTCATCAAGGGCGCGCTGGGCCACCTCGGTGCCTACGTAGCGGCCGAAGATATCGCGGACACGCTGGCGCTCGCGCAGCCCGCGCATCATCTCATTGAAACCTGCCTGCAGGACGCCGAGCTCGGATCCATCGTAGATATCGACCTCGGCATCGGCCTCGCCGCGGCGCACGCGGTTAATTGCATCCTGCAATTCTACGATGGGATCGACCACGCTCATGATGGCGAAGCTGGTGCCGATAAACCCGGTGGCCAGCGCGGTGAGCGCGAGCGCCACGATGGCCGGAATAATCTCGCTAGCGTCGCCGGAGAAGAGCCTGGTGTGCTGGCCCAGCAGCACCAACACGATGCCGAGCAGCGGCACCCCGGAGGTCATCAGCCAGGTGGAAAACAGGCGATACTTGATGGGTGGCTCGACGGTGGAATCTTCAAAGCGGCGGGCGACGGCCTGCGCGGCGACGGGCCGCACGAGGCGCTCTGCCTGCAGGTAGGTCAAGATGATGACCACTAGGCCCGCCAGGGTGGTGGAGACACCCACGACGAGCCCGAGCCGCCCGGATTGCCCGCTGGAGATAGCCACCGTCAAGATGATGCCGATGAGCCAGACCGCGGCCGCGACCAGGGATTGGTACACGGGGATGCGCAGCACGAGGGTGCGCACCATATTTGGATCGTGCGCATCGGGATTGCGCTGCCAGTCCAGCACGGGGCGGAAGAGCAGCAGGGTAGCGGCGATGCCGATGATGACGGCAAAGATGAGGTAGACCGCCGCCACTCCCTTCAGGTTGGGTAACTCGGCGGCAAAGTCCTCGATTTCCGGCATGGGCAGGAAATAGAGGATGAAGGTCATGATCGCGATGGCGCCGATGAGATTGGCGCCCAAGACCAAGGCAGCGTATACCGGCCATTGGGTTCCCATAAGCCAACGAGCGCCACGCAATAGTCTGTTCATAACTACTTACTGTAGTAAGACCAGTAGGCTAGAGCGAGTGAATACGGGAAGCGTTGCGCAACGATTGGCAGATACCCCAGGTGTGGCCCGCACTATCTTGGGTGCCGCGCGGGCGGCGCGGGGGATGCCGGGGGCAGATCCGCGGGCGATGAGCCATTCCTGGCTCTTTACTGGACCTCCCGGCTCTGGGCGTTCCTTGGCCGCAATCGATTTCGCGGCCGCGCTCATGTGCACCGATCCAGAGGAACCGGGCTGCGGAAAATGCGAGGCCTGCCGCGCCGTGCTGGAGACTAAGCAGCACACGGATTTGGTCTTGGTGGACCCGCAGGAGGTCATCATCCCGGTGGATACGGTGCGCGAGGTCATTGGGCGCGCCGCGAGCTTGCCCACGGTCGCCCCGTGGCGCGTGGTGATCTTCAATAACGCGGATCGCCTCAACAATAACGGCGCCAACGCGCTGCTCAAGACGGTGGAGGAGCCGCCGGAGCGCACCGTGATCATCATGTGCGCGCCTTCCGATGCCCCCGAGGACTTCTCCCAAACCCTCCGCTCGCGCTGCCGGCACCTGTACATCCCCTCGCCGTCGGTGGACAATATCGTTGCCCAGTTGGTGAGCGAAGGCGCCTCGGATCACGATGCCCGCCTCGCCGCCGTCACTTCCCTGCGCCACGTGGGCAGGGCGCGCCACTTGGTAGCAGATCCGACGGTGCAAAAGCGCCGCGCTGTGGCCATCAACCTGGCCGAGGACATCTTCCACGAATCCCAGGGCTTTCAGGCGGTGACCTCGCTTCTCAAGCTGGTGGATGCGGAGGCGAAGGAATCGCACAAGGAGGAAGAAGAAGCGGAGCTGGCCAAGCTGGAAAATACCTTTGGCGTGGGCGCGAAGGGCAAGGGCGCGGCGAAGGCGCAGCGCGATGCCCGCTCCGCCATCAAAGACTTGCAGGAACAGCACAAGAAGCGGGCGAAGCGGCGGGTCATCGATAACCTCGATTTGGTGCTCGTCGATCTCTCCGGAATCTACCGCGACGCGCTGATGACAAAGGTGGGCACGCAGGTGGAGATGACCCACCCGGATTTCGCGGGGCTATCCGGCGAACTGGCGCAGCGGGTGAGCGAGGAGGGCCTCTTGGAGTGCCAGTCCGCCATTTCTTATTGCCGCGAGCAGCTGACCCAGAACGTGGGCACGCAGATTGCCTTCGACGGCTTGGTGGGCAGGTTGCGGCGGGCCTGCCTCTAAGGCCGGTCTTTAGCGCCGGCCCGCCAAAAACCGACCCTGAGCCCCGATTTCTTTTCCGCGCCACCCCTGCGATAGAATCGCCAGTGCTGCTTAAGCAGCGCGCCGCCTTAGCTCAGTCGGTAGAGCATTTCACTCGTAATGAAAAGGTCGCGAGTTCGATTCTCGCAGGCGGCTCCATTTTTTATATGTGCGGGTTTCTTCCTTAATATAAACTCTCCTTCAATAGACGCAGGCCATATGGCCTCGATGAGAGAAGGAACGAGACACTGCTTATTGCTACCGTCGCAGCAGAAATCCTCTTTTGGGCGTGCCTTATTCTGGGCGGTGTTCTCCGATACATCGTCAAGGCCCCAAGAATTGGACTGGCATTCTTTATCGCTACGCCAATTATTGACATAGTCTTGTTAATTTTCTCATTTTTCACTCTGCATACTGACGGCGAAGCGGGATTCATGCACGGTTTCGCAGCTTTTTATATCGCATTTTCGCTGGTCTTTGGCGGTGACATCATTCGCGCAGTTGATCGGAAACTCAGTGGGAGGTCGAAAACCGAGTCTGGGAATCAGTCCGATAATAATTTAAGAAAATCCGTATATGCCAGTGCGGTGACGGCTGCGATCCTTATAGTTAGCATCGCGGTGGTAGGGCTGAACGGCAGCTTCTGGTTGATTTATTGGCTTATTGCCGTGCTCTTTACCCCACCGATGTGGTGGGGCATTGAAAAATTTAGTCGCCGTGCTTAAGTAGGCGCGGAACCACCTTGCCGGTGGCATTGCGCGGTAGCTTGGATAGGAAGTGTACGTCGCGGGGCACGGAGTGCTCGGCGAGCTTATCGTGCACCCAGGCGCGGATGGCATCGGCAGTCAGATCGCGGCCGGCGGCATCGGCAGTAGGCACCGCCCAGACGGCGATGCGGCTGAAGGTCTCGCTATCCTCCACGCCACCCGCGTGCACCTCATCGATGCCGGGCATGGCCTCGAGCACCTCGGTCACGGACTGGGGGTGGACATTCTCGCCACCCACGATGATCATGTCATCGGCCCGGCCCACGACGTGGAGGAAGCCCTGCTTGTCGATGTACCCCAGATCACCGATCGACAACAATCCATCGACCCGATTGAGCTTGAGCTTGGGGTTGGTATAGCCGGTCATGGCGGTGGAATTGGTGAGGTAGATTTCGCCCACCTCGCCGCGGGGAACGGGGTAGCCCTCCTCATCGAGGATGCGAAGCTTGGTGCCATTGGCTACCTTGCCCACCGCATCAGGGTTTTCTGCGACCTGTTCCATCGTGGCCGTTGAGGCAAGAGCAAGCTCCGTGGAACCATAAACGTTGCACAGGATGGGGCCGAAGCGCGCGTTGGTGTCCTTGACCACCTGCGGGGTAAGGGCATTGCCGGCGGAGGCGATGAAGTTCAGGCTAGAGGTATCGAAAGCGCCCTCGGGATCGTGATCCACCAAGCGCTTGAAAAAGATGGGGGAGGAGAGCATGCCGTCGAGGCGGTAGCGTTGGACATCATCAAGCACCTGCTCCGGTTCAAAAACGCGGCGGGTGACGATGGTATTGCGCAGCCCCAAGGCAATATTGATGCAAGCCCAGCCCCAAGTGTGGAAGATGGATGCCGTCATCTGCACGCGCTGATCGGCGCGCCACGGGATATTGCCCACGATGGAGGCGAGGACAACCGGCAAGGTCGGCTCGGGGCGGACGATGCCCTTGGGGATGCCGGTCGTGCCGGAGGACATCAGCACGATGGGGCCGTGCTTGGGAAAGGCGGGCAGCTCGATATCCAGGGGGTTCTTCACGATCTTATCGAGCGTGGGTAGATCGCTTGCCCCCGTATCGTGGGCGATGATGACCGGGATATCGAGGTTGGGATTGACGCGGTCGATGAATTCATCATCGATGACGAGGACGTTAATGCCATTTTCTTCGATGCAGCCGGCGAGCTGCTCTGGGGAAGAACCGACATTGAGCAGGTAGATCCCGGCACCGGCGTAGCCCTTGGCGCCCAAGGGAATGATGATGCCTCGGCCGTTGCGGGCCATGACGCCGAGCCGGATTTCCGGCAGTTCCAGGGACTCTAGGTAGCGGGCGAAATTCTGCGCGTGGGATCGCAACTGGCGGTAGGTGAGGGTGCCGTCGTCATCGATAAGCGCGAGGCGATCGGGGCAGGTTAAATAGGCCTGCTCGATTTCGCGCGCCGTGGTGAAGCGGTAGCGCGCGAGGTTGGGCAGGAGCTTGATCTGCCCGCTCAGCCCGCCTTGCCGGGTAATCAGCCCCGATTTGAAGAGGGCAGGGAAGAACTGGCTGAGCGCGGACGCGTGGAAGGAAACATCAGACAATTTCATGAAAGAGATAACTCCGAAAAGGCGAAGATAACAAAAATATAACTACGATCGATATCGTTAGAAGGAAAGATGATGTTGCTTCTAACTCGAAAAATGTTACTGGAGTGACTAATCTACACTTAAGTTACAAGGTTTGAAGAAAAGGTCCCTCAATGAAATCCCTAAAACTCAAGGCATTTTCGGTCGTCGCTTCCGCGATCGCGGTGGTGGGCGTGGCGGTAGCGGCGCCGCAGGCTAGCGCGGCGGAGCGCAATCTCGTTTCCTTCGGTGACTCGGTCATGGCGGATCCGAACGGCGGAGAATACTTGAAGGACCGCTTCAATCCAACGCGGGTCATCGGGGAAAACTGCCCCACCTCCTTCAACTATGCGAAGCGGGCTGGCGCCAAGATGGGCCTGCCGGTGCGCGATTTCTCCTGCTCTGGTGCGGTGTCGATGTCCAATGGCCCGCAGATCTGGCAGCAGGTTGATGCCGCCATCGGATCTGGCGCGCTGACCCCAGATACGGCGCGCGTGTTGATTACTACCGGCTTCAACGACACCTATAACCACCGCGATCTGAACATGGATCAGATCCGCCGGGAATTTACGGATCGCACCGCCCCGCAGGTTGAGCGGATTAAGCACGCCGCGCCGAATGCCCGCATCCAGATCGTGGGCTACCCCACCATCGGATCGGGTCCGCACTACTGCCTCGTTCACGTTGGCCCGACGCCGCTGGATTCGACCTTCCTGCCCATGGTTCAAGACTACGAGAATAAGGCGCAGTGGATGCAGGTTGATCTGGCGGCACGCACGGGCGTGCAGTTCCTGGATATGAAGCCATCGACCCGTAATAACGGCATGTGTGCCAATGCGAATGACCGCATGTGGGCAGGTCTGGTGGACTTTACGGCGGGTGCGGGTAACCTGCCCATCCATATGAACCAGCGTGGCCACGAGCATGCGGCCAATGTGATTGCGGCTTCCTAGCAACCATTTTCATTACCGCGGACATATTGAAAATGTAGGTATGGTTGTGGACATGACTGTAAAAGCTGTTATTGCCCGCTCTAAGGGTGCGGAAGTTGAGACCGTAAATATCGTCGTTCCCGATCCCGGCCCCAATGACGTCATCGTGCGGGTGCAGGCTTGCGGTGTATGCCACACCGACTTGGCCTACCGCGATGGTGACATCGAGGATGCCTTCCCCTTCCTGCTGGGCCACGAGGCGGCAGGCGTGGTGGAGACCGTAGGTTCTGCGGTCACCCACGTGGAGGAGGGCGATTTCGTCGTCCTGAACTGGCGCGCGGTGTGCGGCGAGTGCCGCGCTTGCAAGAAGGGTGAGCCCAAGTACTGCTTCAATACCCACAACGCGTCCGCTCGCATGACACTCGCAGACGATGATCCGGACGCCGGCACCGAGCTCACGCCTGCGCTGGGCATCGGTTCCTTCGCGGAGAAGACCCTGGTCCACGAGGGCCAGTGCACCAAGGTTGATGAGATGGATCCTGCCGCTGCTGGCCTGCTGGGCTGCGGCATCATGGCTGGCCTCGGTGCTTCCGTTAATACCGGCGATATCCAGCTGGGCGAGTCCGTGGCCATCTTCGGCTGCGGCGGCGTTGGCGTGGCAGCGATTGCCGGTGCGAAGCTGGCGGGCGCGGCGAAGATCATCGCCGTAGACATCGACGAGTCCAAGCTGGAGACCGCGCGCGAGTTCGGCGCCACCGACACCATTTGCTCGAAGGGCATGTCGGAGCAGGAGGTCATCGATGCGGTGCGCGATCTCACCGGCGGCTTCGGCACGGATGTTTCCATCGACGCGGTGGGCATCCAGCCGACGTGGCGCCAGGCCTTCTACTCCCGCGATCATGCCGGCCGCATGGTGATGGTGGGCGTGCCTAACCTGACCGATCACGTGGACATCCCGGCCATCGATCTCTACGGCCGCGGCGGTTCCATCAAGCCGGCTTGGTACGGCGACTGCTTGCCGGAGCGCGACTTCCCCGCATACGTTGCCCTGCACAAGGCCGGCAACTTCCCGCTGGATAAGTTCGTTTCTGAGCGCATCGCGCTTGACGATGTCGAGTCTTCCTTCCAAACTATGAAGGACGGCAAGGTACTACGTTCGGTGGTGGAATTTTAATGCAGATTGAAAGCACAGTAACTTCTGGCAAGTTCCGCTTGGATGGCGGCGAATGGGACGTGGACAATAACGTCTACGTGCTTGGCGATGCCTCCAGCGTCTACATCGTCGACCCTTCCCACGACCTCGATGCCGTGGCAGAGCTGGTGGGCGATCGCAAGGTTGAGGGCATCATCTTGACCCACGGCCACAACGATCACTGCGAGCTCGCGCCGGAGGCGGCGAAGCGCTTCGACACGGATGTCTACATGCATCCGGACGATGACATGCTCTGGCGAGAGGCGAATGGCGATGCCCACTACATCGACCTAGCCGATAACGGCCAGTTCGACATCAACGGTGAGAAGATCACTGTCTACCACACACCGGGCCACTCGCCGGGCTGCGTTGTCCTCTACGTCGATGGCACCCTGCTGTCTGGCGATACCCTGTTCAACGGCGGCCCTGGCGCGACGGGGCGCAAGTACTCGGACTTCGATGTCATCATCGAATCCCTGCGCAACGTCGTATTCAACCTGCCGGATGACACGAAGGTCTTGCCGGGACACGGCGATGCCACGACGGTGGGCGCGGAAGCGGCGCGTATCGACGAGTACATCGAGCGCGGCTACTAATAATCGCGCAAGTACTCCCCGTAGCCGGATTTGAGGAGGGGCTGGGCTAGCGCTTCCAGCTCCGCCTGCGAGATGAATCCGGCTTCATAGGCTGCCACTTCGGGGGAACCGATGACGATGCCCGTCCTTTTTTGCATCACCTCTACGTAGGCGGCGGCCTCGCTCATGGAATCGACGGTGCCGGTATCCAACCACACGCTGCCGCGGTGGAGGCGCTGCACGCTCAGCGCGCCGCGGCGCAGGTAGGCCTCGTTAATGGAGGTGATCTCGAGCTCCCCGCGATCGCTAGGCGTGATGGACTTAGCGATATCGATAACCGAATTATCGTAGAAATACAGCCCGACGACGGCGTGATTAGACCGCGGTTCCTCCGGCTTTTCTTCGATGCTCAGTGCTTGACCAGCTCGGTCGAATTCCACGACTCCGTAGCGCTGCGGATCCGATACCTCATAGGCGAAGATGATGCCGCCCTCTGGATTGCGGCACTGGCTTAGCTCCCCGCCGAAGCCGTGGAAGATATTATCGCCGAGGACCAGCGCAACGCCGTCATCACCAATGAAATCCTCCCCAATCAAAAAGGCCTGCGCCAACCCTTCTGGGCGGGGCTGGACGGCGTAATCGATCATCAACCCGAGTTGGGATCCATCCCCGAAGAGCCTCTGAAAGGCCCCAGCGTCCTCTGGGGTGGTGATGATGAGGATCTCCCGAATGCCCGCTTGGATGAGCGTGGTCAACGGGTAGTAGATCATCGGCTTGTCATAAATGGGCATGAGCTGCTTAGAGATGCCCTTAGTGATGGGATAAAGCCGCGTTCCGGATCCACCGGCAAGGATTATTCCTTTCATCGCTACTCCTCGCTGGCCTCTGCGGTCTCAGCGGTTTTGGCGGTTTCTGCGGCGCTGGGCTCGCTGGTATTGCCAGTATCGCTGGGCTCACTAGGGTACAGCGCGAGGTACAAGGCGAGTGCGGCCCGCCAATTCTGCGGGGAAAAGCCCGTGGCCTCGATTTTGTCTAGGGCAAGCGTTGATTCTTTGGGCCGTGGTGCTTCGGGGCCAGCGATTTCCCGATACTGTTCGGTGCTTACCGGCGTGACCTCTGATGGGTCATGGCCCAAGCCGATGAATACGGACATCGCCATTTCATCGCGCCCGACGGTATCGCCAGAATTGGAAATATTATAGATTCCGTACTCGGGCTGGGTGTGCAGGAGATGCGCGATGCCCTTCGCCAGATCCTCGGCAAAGGTGGGTCGCCCGCGCTGGTCATGAATGACCTTCGGCTCTTTATCGGCTTCGGCGAAGCGGCGCATGGTGGCGATGAAGTTTGGGCCATCGCCAAATACCCACGAGGTGCGCACGACATAATGCTGCGGTGCGGTCTGCGCGGCGGTTTCGCCCGCGGCCTTCGACGCCCCGTAGGCGGAAAGGGGCGAGGGAATCTCGTCTTCGGTATGCAGCTCCTTAGAACCATCGAAAATGTAGTCGCTGGATACGTGCACGAAGGTCAGCTGGTTTTCGGCAGCGATGCGGGCGAGCTTGGCCGGCGCGTCGGCGTTCACGGCCCAGGCGGCGGCGCGATCGTCCTCAGCGCCATTGACGTCGTTGTAGGCGGCGCAGTTGATGATGGCCTCGTATTGCTTCCACTGGCGCTGCGGGGGATTGGTGATGTCGAACTCCGCATGGGTGCAGAACTCGGCATTCTTAAGAACCCGCTTCAGCGCCCTACCGAGCTGGCCATTCGCACCGGTAACGAGGATTTTGCGGGGAGGCATGGGGGCTACGTCGGCAAGCGCAGGCAGGTGCTTATCCTTTTCTGATACCTCACGCGGTTCGAGGGGCCACTCCACGGCGCCGAGGTTGATTCCGGTATAGCGCGCCTCGGGGGACCAGTGCTCGTTGACCAGGTAGGAGTAGGAAGTTTCCTCGAGCGCTTGAAAGCCATTGGCAACCCCGCGCGGTACAAATATGGCGGTCTCCGGACCCACTTCATGGGTGACGATTTCCCCAAAGGTTTCCGATCCTTCGCGGAGATCGCACCAGGCGCCAAAGATCTTGCCGTGCGCGACGGAGACGAGCTTGTCCCAGGGCTCGGCGTGCAGCCCGCGCGTGGCACCAGTGCGGTTAAAAGAAATATTGTTTTGCACCGGCTGGAACGAAGCCAACTCTGGCGCGGCCTCGCCAAGCTTTTCGCGCTGCCAGTTTTCCTTGAACCAGCCACGGTTATCCCCGTGCACGTCCAGCTCGATGATGCGTAGGCCTTCAATGGCGGTGTTGTGTACCTGCATAATTACTGTCCTTGCTCTTTATAGCGGGCTTCTACAGAATCCTTTTGGGAGCGCCACCACGTTTCGTTATCGCGATACCAGGCGATGGTATCTTCCAGACCCGCCCGGATATCGGTATAGCGGGGCTGCCACTCTAATTCGCGGCGTAGCTTGGAGGCGTCCATGGCATAGCGCTGGTCGTGGCCGGGCCGGTCCGCCACGTGCTCGTACAGGGCTCGACCTCCCTGGGTATGTCCCATGATTTCGCAGATTATCTCGATGATGCGCTTATTATCGATGTCCGGCTGGTCAGCGCCGATATTATACGTTTCACCGATCCGCCCTTCCTCGATGATTTTTAGCACCGCCGCGTTGTGATCATCGACGTGGATCCAGTCTCGAACCTGCTCGCCCGTGCCGTAGAGCTTGGGGGTATGCCCGGAGAGGATATTGGTGATTTGGCGCGGGATGAACTTTTCGATGTGTTGGTAAGGCCCGTAATTATTTGAGCAATTAGAAAGGGTGGCGCGCAGGCCAAAGGATCGGACCCATGCCCGCACGAGGTGATCGGAGCTCGCCTTGGTGGCCGAATAGGGGCTGGAGGGCGCGTATGCGGTATCTTCCGTGAACTTGGTATCCGCCCCAATTTCTAAGTCCCCGAAGACTTCATCGGTGGAAACGTGGTGAAAGCGGACATCGTATGTCCGGCAGGCCTCTAGAAGGGTATAGGTACCCACCACATTGGTGTGGATAAACGGGGAGGGATCCCGCAGGGAATTATCATTATGGGACTCGGCTGCGAAGTGCACGACGATATCCGCCTTGGCGACGAGCGGATTCACCACCGTAGGATCCGCGATATCGCCCTCCACTAATTCCACATCGAGCCCCGCAAGGTTATCCCGGTTGCCGGCATAGGTCAGCTTATCCAGGACGGTGATGCGGGTATCTGGGCGCACCTTGGTCATGAGGCGCACGAAATTGGCGCCGATGAAGCCGGCGCCGCCAGTAACGAGCATGGTGTGCATGAGTCTCCAGTGTAGGGCAGTCCGTACAAGCGCTGCGCGTGGCCAGCCCCAAAACGCTTGTACACGCACTTCTAGGCCGCACGACATGATCGTACGGCCTGAAGGCACGGTAGCGGGTGGATAGTAGGGCATGCTCACGCTGTGCCGGGAGGTGGTGGACTAGGTGGTGAATCCGTCCCGGAAGTGTGTGGCGAATAGGCCGGGGAACTGGGTGGTGAATCCACCGGTTCATGAGGCTGAGCAGGCGGGTTAGCGAGCTTGCGCGCCGGGGCTTGCTCTGCAGCGGGGGAGTTATTGAGCTCCACCGAAGGAGAAAGCCCTCCGGTATGCGCTGAGCGGTAACCCACCCGGCCCGTTTCTGGGTCTCTTTCCGCATGCCCCATGCCATTGCGGCCATCGCGGTTATCGTTATTGTCCACGTGGTGCCGGCGGCAGAGCAGAGTGAGGTTCTGGAGGTCTGTAGCTCCCCCGTGGGACCACGCCTGCAGGTGGTGGACATCGCAGTCTTGCCACGGCCGGTTGCAGTCTGGGTGGGTGCACACGATTTCACTGGCGGCGAGCGCCAGCTTTTGCCACAGCGACGCGGTGCGCTTGGTGCGGCCGAGCTCGAGCGGGAAGCCTTTGTCATCGACGGCGCAGAAAAAGTCGTTCCGCGCAGCGCCCAAGCGGAGAAGATCGAGCGGGGATAGGTCGATTCCCACGCTCGTGGTGAAGCGAGTATCGCTGTTCATCGCTTGTAGCTCTTCAAGGGTAGTGGCCACGAAGAAGGATCCGAGGCCGTCCGATTTCTTTTGGCCTGCGGATAAGTAGCTGCCTAGTGCCGCGGTCAACTGATCCGCCATGCGCTGGGCATAGGTACGCGTATCGTCTTCGGGGCTCAGGCTCTCGCTGCCCTTATTCTTGGCAGGGGCGAAGGCACTGGCCAGGACCGCGGCGGCAGAGGCATCGAGGTAGCCGGAGATGTGCACGCCACCGTCCGCATCTTGGTGAGAAATGCTGAAGCGGCGCTTGCGGGTGGCCGCGTGCGGATCGCGCTTCCCGGAGGGATCCACGGCATGCTTATTCGCCTTGCGGATGGCCTGACGCAGCCAATCCCGCAGGGATTCATAGGAGCGGCGCTTGGCCTCTTCCAGGGCCTTATTGCGCAGCTCCCATGGCCCAGGAACCGCGAACTTATTGAGGTTGCGCAGTTCCCGTTCGATGAGGTTGAGGACGCGCTCTGGGATAGGGTCTTCCTCGAAGAGCTTCTTGCGGCGCTGTTCTTCCGCGCGGCGCTCACGATCGGCGCGGCGGCGCGCTTCCTCCTCGGCTTTCTTTTGCGCCGCCGCGTCTGCCTCGTCATCCTCTGGCGGGGGAGTAGGTTCAGGATCCTCGATGGGAGCAAAGAGGTTCTTGCCATTGCGCAGGCGGGCGGCGGCCTCAGATTCCGTGAGGCCAAGGCGGGCGACTAAGTAATCCTTGGCCTTAGAGGAGCCGACCCGCCTGCCGGCATCATCGCGCTCTGCAATGAAGGCAAAGGCGGCATCGATGGTGGATTTATTGCCCAACGCCCGCTCTAAATGTTCGAAGTTGGGGTGGAGCAACTCGAAGGAGAGATCGTCCGGATTCTGCATAAGGTTGCGCAGGCGCGTAAGTCCCGCAGCCACATCTGAAATGGCTGTATTGATTTCCGTGTGCTTGGCAGTTTCCATGGTTCCCTCCTTCCTGTTTCGCTTTCATGTTCTATTGTAATCCAATAAAACGCCAGCGCAACAGCAAGAAAGGAATTGGTCAATAGACTGTACATTCCCCACTTAAACGGGCCCAGCCGCAACCAAACGCAAGCAACCCCCCACCAAACAGCGCCCAAAACCACTAATCCGGAAACTTGGGCAACGCTGTTTCATCGAGCCATGCGGCAACGGTGGCATCGAAAAGAGCGGCGTCCGGCGCAGCCTCACGGAAGGCGGAGAGGAGATCGGAGGGCTCGACCACGGAGTGCTGATGCTGGGTGAGGTAAAAGGAGAGGGTGGGGAAGAAGGCATCGCCAAGCAGCCGGTGAATGGCGTGTACCGCGAGGGCCCCGCGCTTGTACACGCGATCATCGAACATATCGCGCGCGCCCGGATCAGAAACCTTGATGTCTTGGCGCTTGCGGGACAGGACCTGATAATGCGAGCGCGCCGCCTCGCGCGCGGATGCGCCGCCCTTGTGCTCACCCCACAACCACTCGCTGTAGCAGGCAAAACCCTCATTGAGCCAAATATCCTTCCACTCAGAAAGGCCAACGGAATTGCCAAACCATTGGTGGGACAGCTCGTGTGCGATGAGCCGCTCAAAGGCGTGATCACCCTTCACATGGTTGGAACCAAAGATGGACAGGCCTTGGGCCTCGAGGGGAATCTCCAGCTCATCCTCGGTAATGACGACCTGATAGGTGGGGAAGGGATAAGGCCCGTAAATAGAGGAGAAGAAATCCACCATCTCCTGCTGCTGGGAAAATTCCTCCCGCACGCGCTCGCGCAAGAACGCCGAGGCCCACGCCTGGGTATCAGGCCCCAGCGAATAAGAAGAAAACTCTCCTACCTGCACCGTTGCCAGGTACGTGGCCATGGGGTGGCGAGTGCGGTAGTGCCACCGGGTGGTGGAACCGCCGGCCTTGCGGGAGACCAACTCGCCATTGGAAATGACGGTAAAGGGGCTATCGGCGGTGATGATGATGTCATACGGAGCCTTTTCTGAAGGCGTGTCATCGCACGGGAACCAGCTGGGCGCGCCATTGGGCTGGCTGGCCACCAATGAGCCGGATTCGGTTTCCTCCCACCCAATTTCGCCCCAGGTGGTGCGGATGGGGCGCGGGCTGCCGCCGTAGCGAATGTGCAGCTCAAACTCGGTACCGGCAGAGATCTCGGACGCAAAACGCAGACGCAGCTTCCCGGAAGATTGGCGGAACTTAGCCACCCGCGGGGCATGCTTGGCGGTCACGCGCCGGGCCACCATCGCCCCGCCGAGGTCCAAAGTTAAGGAGGTCAGCTCTTCCACCGCGCGCACGCTTAAAATGGCCTCACCCTGCAGCAGGTTAGGCTCCACGCGGTAGTTCAAGTCCAGCGTGTAGTGGGTGATTTCAAAACCAAGGTTGAAGTCCACGCCGGTATAGGGATCAGTATGCGCACGCGAAAAGGCGGTAGGAAGCAATGTCATAATATTGCGATCCTACCGCCCGTCACGCGCAGCCGAAATTTAGCTATTGAATGCCCGCTCGAATACTGGCCAAGAATCCTTCAGATCCTCTTTCCAGTGCGGCCACGAGTGGGTTCCGGTATTGCGGAAGTTGTAGGTGGCTGGCACTCCGGCCTGGTCAAGCTTGGCCTTGAAGTTGTGGGTGCAGTAGTTCACCCCAGCTTCGATGCCGCCGCCCTCAACCTGCAGGGTAGAAGACCCACGGATGGCATCTTCTTGGTCCAGACCCATAGAGCGCAGGTAGCTATAAGTGTCCTCTTCACTTGCCAGGCCGGAACCGGAAGAAATGTATAGCTCGGTACCGTGCAGCTTATCGGCGTTCATCATGGCGTCGTTGTAACGGTTGGTCTCAGAGCCGTACGGGCCCCACATCTGGTCCACGCTGCCGCCGCCGCGGTTGACGGTCAGCTCTACGGCCTGGCGCTCCAGCGGGTAAGCGGTAGCGGCACAACCGGCGTATGAGCCCACTGCATCGTAGAAGCCCTGGTTGTGCTGAGCTAGCAGCAAGGAAGAGGTGGCGGACATGGACATGCCCGCGATGGCGCGGTGGTTATCGGCATTGATGTGCTTCTCGATGGCCCCCGGCAGCTCCTTGGTCAAGAAGGTCTCCCACTTTTGTGGTCCCTTGAGGAAGCCCGAATTCGGCTCAGAGATCCAGTCGGTGTAGTAGGAGAAAGCGCCGGCCTGCGGGACGACGACGTTGACGTCCTTCGAGTGGTAGAAATCAACGGCATCAGAAAGCTTCAGCCAATCCATGTCTTGTTCTGCCCCGCCTGCGCCATTGAGCAGGTAAATGGTTGGGCGGTTTTCGCTCTTGGCGCGGATGACGGCTAGCGGAATCTTCCGGTCATTCATTGCCGGTGAGGTTGCCTCGAGCTTTTCAACGCGCGCATCGTCCTTGTACTTCTTGTACCAGGACTTACCCTCGATTTCCGGGGTAGGCTCCAGCGGGGAAATCGTGGACTGTGCGGCATCGCCCGCCACCTGCTGCGGGGTCAGCTCGGCCGCGCCTGCCACGGGGGCATAAGCCAAGCCCGTGCAAACCGCAGCTGCCGCGAGGACAGAATTGAGACGCTTCATGGTGCTTCTTTCCTGTAGGGAGTGGACTCGATAACTATACTTCGGCCGCGAAAAATCGGCATGTTGAGGGAAGTATATTTAGTATTCCTACATGTAGACCTAACCATTAATAGTGCCCAATAAACGCCTGGCGGTAAAGACTTTCACTGATGTGGGGGAATAGTGGGGGTAGGCATACCTTCATTGCCTTTTCTGCTATCAATAATAAGTAACGCTGGGACAACTGAGGTTTCTATGTCATAATTTCCCAATGAAGCACGGCGTGACGCGGTTGGCACCTGTAATAACACACCTGTAATAACATCAGTAACGGCTGCGTTAGTGCTTTTAGTGTGAAAAGCTAAGCAGCGAGATTGTCTACTCGCGCCCCATCAAGAGAAAGAACTTCAATGAACCTTTTTGACTCCGCCCTCGTGTCCTTCAATGAATTCATTGGGCCATTCATCCACTCTGCAATGGATGCATATTCCAAGCTGCTAGCATCCTTGGGCGTGATTTAAGTCCAAGATTGCTTAAGGGCCCTGCGGAGGTGTATCTGCTGCTTGCCGATGCCCCCTTGCAGGGCCCTTTCCCTATCCTCACCGCGGCTTGGGGTGGGGTGCCCCCAAGTGTGACCAATTACGCGACATTCAGGACAAAGTTACGTATCCTGTAGGGCGTGACTAACGAACATTATGACGTAGTAGTACTCGGTGCGGGCCCTGGCGGCTACGTTGCCGCCATCCGTGCAGCTCAGCTTGGAAAGAAAGTCGCTGTTATTGAAAAGCAGTACTGGGGCGGAGTCTGCCTCAACGTAGGCTGTATTCCCTCCAAGTCGCTGCTGAAGAATGCAGAGGTTGCCCACACCTTCAACCACGAGGCGAAGGCTTTTGGCATCTCCGGCGATGTTTCCTTTGATTTCGGTGTAGCCCACAAGCGCTCCCGCAAGGTTTCTTCGGGCATCGTCAAGGGCGTTCACTACTTGATGAAGAAGAACAAGATCACCGAGATCAACGGTCTGGGTTCCTTCAAGGACGATAAGACCATTGAGATTACTGAGGGCGATGACGAAGGTAAGACCGTTACCTTTGATGACTGCATCATCGCCACCGGCTCCGTGGTCAAGTCCCTGCCTGGCGTTGAGCTCGGCGGCAATATCGTCTCCTATGAGGAGCAGATCCTGAACGAGGAAGCACCGAAGTCCATGGTCATCGTGGGCGCCGGCGCGATCGGCATGGAGTTTGCTTACGTGCTGGCCAACTACGGTGTGGACGTTACCATCGTGGAGTTTATGGACCGCGTCCTGCCGAACGAGGACAAGGACGTATCCAAGGAGATTGCCAAGCAGTACAAGAAGCTCGGCGTTAAGCTCCTGACCGGTTACAAGACCACCTCTGTAAAGGACAACGGCGACGATGTCACCGTTGAGGTGGAATCCAAGGATGGCTCCAAGCAGGACACCTTGACCGTGGATCGCGCCATGATCTCCATCGGCTTTGCCCCGCGCGTTGAGGGCTTTGGCCTTGAGAACACCGGCGTTGAGCTGACTGAGCGCGGTGCCATCGACATCGATGACCGGATGCGCACCAACGTTGACCACATTTACGCCATCGGTGACGTCACCGCGAAGCTGCAGCTGGCCCACGTGGCAGAGGCGCAGGGCGTTGTAGCGGCAGAAACCATTGCTGATGCAGAAACCCAATTCTTGGGTGACTACAACAACATGCCGCGCGCTACCTTCTGCAACCCGCAGGTTGCATCCTTCGGTTACACCGAAGAGGCAGCCAAGGAGAAGTTCCCGGATAAGGACATCAAGGTTGCTACCTTCCCGTTCTCCGCAAACGGTAAGGCAGCCGGCCTGAATGAGACCGCCGGCTTTGTGAAGCTTATTGCTGACGGCGAGTTCGGCGAGCTCATCGGCGGACACATGGTGGGCTCCAATGTTTCGGAGCTCTTGCCTGAGTTGACCTTGGCGCAGCGTTTCGACCTGACCACTGAGGAAATCGGCCGCAACGTACACACCCACCCGACCTTGTCTGAGGCCATGAAGGAAGCCGCCGAAGGTATCAGCGGCCACATGATCAACCTCTAAACAAGCGTCCCCCTATACCGCATAACGGCACCGCAGCGTTCTCCAGAAAGGAGGACCGCGGTGCCGTTTCGCTGTGTGCGGATAAAGCCCAGCTAGTAAGGCGCGACCGCCGAGCGGTGGATATCGATATTGATTGCCTCGTTGATGGGCGGGAAAGCGCGCTGCGAGCAGTTTTCCCGGGCGCAGGTGCGACACCCTGGCCCGATGGGGGTGGCGGCGTGGAGATTGGTGAGGTCGAGGCCCTCCGCATAGACCGTGCGATCGGCGTGGCGGGCCTCGCAGCCCAAGCCAATGGCGAAGAGCTTATTGGTATCGCCGTAGCGTCCCTGATGGTGCTGCACGGCGCGGGAAATCCACAGGTAGTTGCGGCCATCGGGCATTTGCGCGAGCTGGCGCGAGATGACACCTGGACGGGTGAAGGTCTCGTAGACATTCCAGAGCGGGCAGGTGCCGCCGTTATTGGAAAAATGTACGCCGGTAGCGGATTGCCGCTTGGACATATTGCCGGCGCGATCCACGCGCACGAAGGTAAACGGAATGCCGCGCAGGTTATCGCGCTGCAGGGTGGAAAGCCGGGAGGCGACCGTCTCGTATCCCACGCCGAAGACCTGGCATAGGTATTCCACGTCGTAGCCGGCGCGCTCGGCCTCGCTGTGCATCATGGTATAGGGCATGAGTGTGGCGGCGGCGAAGTAGCTGGCCAGGCCGCGTTTTGCCAAGCTGCGGGAGGAATCAGAGGTAAAGGGCTCATCGGCCACGAGCACGGAGATCTGGTCCTGGGCCTCGAGCAGGCCGAGCTCGGCGGCCATGCGGAAGGCGCGTTGGCCCTCGCTCAGGCGCGAGGCGAGCGTGAACTGCCCGCTCTCGCGGTCAAAGCGGTGCAGCGTGCCATCCATCTGCGCCGTCAGCTCGATTTCTACGCCGTGTTTCTCGCGCAGCCGGTTTGCCAGCGCTTTTTCGGTATCGCGAATGCCGAACCCGGAAACGCCGAGGTCACCGGCAAGCTCCTCTGCGTGATGGTCCAGCCCGTCCAAGTAATTCTGCCGGGCATAAAAGAAGTCCCGCACCTCATCGTGTGGCATGGATAGGGCAGCGGCGCTTTCCGATGTCCTCCTCGTATCCGTAGCCAGCGACAGCTTATCGCGCACATTGCGGTAGCGGCGGTGTACATCGACAAGCGTGCGGGCGACGGTGGGGTGGTTATACACCAGCTCCGATAGCTCCTGGAGCTCCACGGGGGAGGGGCACAGCTCTTTGTCTTGGATGACGTCCTGAATCTCCGCGAGGAGGCGGGAATCATCATCGCGGGAGAAAAACGTGGCGTCGACGCCAAAGACCTCGGTGATGCGCAGCAGCACCGGCACGGTGAGCGGACGGACGTCGTGTTCAATCTGGTTGACGTAACTGGCGGAAAGGCCGAGGGTGCCAGCTAGGGAGGCTTGGCTGAGATCGCGTTCACGGCGAAGCTGGCGAAGGCGAGAGCCCACATACGTCTTACTCATGCGCCAAAGATTACTAGTAGAAAGCGCGGCTGTGCATCTTTATGGCGAAAATTTTGTGAAGACTCTTCGCTACCTGGACACGGGGTTTGTGGGGTTTCATGCGAAAGTTTGACACATAAAGGGGTGGGTTAATCACTCGCGTAACACGGAGTGGTGAAGCTCACAGTTTGGTACATAAATATGAAACATCTGTATTGCGTAAATGGAGGTAGCCAAGGTGACAGCGTTTTCATATTCTTCTTATCAGGATACCCTTACCTAAAAGATCTTACCGCCTAGTCATGCTTGCGAACCGGGAGTAAATAACCGCTCGAAAATAACTAGTAACCAGCGGTTAAGCCCGGTTAAGGTGAGTATGACTATGGAGGTGTCATGACTTTAAGAAATCCGGACCGTGAGGCAATTGCTCACGGACACATCACTAATGAACCAATTCGTCAGAATCCCGGAACGCCATCGTGGGTACTGAAGCTCATCATGGCCGTTACCGGTTTGCTCTTTGCGCTTTTCGTGGTCGGCCACATGGCCGGCAACCTGAAGCTGTACATGCCGGCACACAACGGTGAGCCCGCCCTGGATGAGTACGGCGAGTTCCTGCGCTCTATGGGTGAACCGCTGCTGCCGCACGGCTCTGCCCTGTGGATCATCCGCATCGTGCTGATCGTGGCAATTCTGGCCCACATCTACGGTGCCTTTACCTTGGCTTCCCGCTCCAAGGCATCCCGCGGCAAGTTCAAGCGCACCAACCTGATGGGTGGCCTGGATTCCTTCGCCACCAAGTCCATGCTGGTAACCGGTGTAGTGCTGCTGCTCTTCATCATCTTCCACTTGCTGGACCTCACCTTGGGCGTACAGCCGGTTGCTCCAGAGGCCTTCGTTGAAGGTTCTGTCAAGGCCAATATGATCGAAACCTTTAGCCGTTGGCCGGTCACCATCTTCTACGTGCTGGCAATGTGCTGCCTCTTCCTGCACCTGACCCACGGCATCCGCCTTGCCGCATCTGACCTGGGTATCACCGGTGCAAAATGGCGTCAGACCTTCTTGGTCTTGGCGTACATCATCCCGGCCGTTGTATGCATCGGCAACATCGTTATGCCTTTGTCCGTTGCCCTGGGCTTGGTCAGCTAAAGGAGATAGGAACCCATGACTACTACTGAACTCAAGCGTGAACACCCCAACTTCTCGCACCCAAAGTCCATCGTTGAGGGCGTCTCCGCTGGTAATATCCTGGAATCCCAGGAACCGCACGGCGTGCCGATGAAGGATATGTGGGCTCACCACGTTGACCACATGAACCTGGTCTCCCCACTGAACCGCCGCAAGTTTGAGGTCCTCGTCGTAGGTACCGGCTTGTCCGCGGGCGCTGCTGCGGCAGCCCTTGGTGAATTGGGCTACGGCGTTAAGGTCTTTACCTACCACGACTCCCCGCGCCGCGCGCACTCCATTGCTGCGCAGGGTGGTGTCAACGCCTCCCGTGCCAAGAAGGTGGATAATGACTCCGCTTACCGCCACACCAAGGACACCGTAAAGGGCGGCGACTACCGCTGCCGCGAGTCTGACTGCTGGCGCCTGGCCAACGAGTCCGTTCGTGTTATCGACCACATGAACGCCATCGGCGCCCCGTTTGCCCGTGAATACGGCGGCACCTTGGCCACCCGTTCCTTCGGTGGTGTGCAGGTCTCCCGTACCTACTACACCCGTGGCCAAACAGGTCAGCAGCTGCAGCTGTCCACGACCTCTGCACTGTACCGTCAGATCGGCCTGGGCAATGTGGAGCTTTTTGCCCACAACGATATGCAGGACATCATCACCTATGAGGACAACGGCAAGAAGCGCGCGGGCGGCATTGTCACCCGCAACCTGATTACCGGTGAGCTCAAGGCCTTCACCGGCCACGCCGTCATCCTGGGTACCGGTGGTTACGGCAACGTTTACCACATGTCCACCCTGGCGAAGAACTCCAACGCCAGCGCCATGATGCGCGCTTATGACAAGGGCGCTTATCTGGCTTCCCCGGCGTTCGTGCAGTTCCACCCGACGGGCCTGCCGGTCAACTCTGACTGGCAGTCCAAGACCATTTTGATGTCGGAGTCCCTGCGTAACGATGGCCGCATCTGGTCGCCCAAGGAAGAGGGCGACGACCGCGACCCGAACACCATTCCGGAAGAAGAGCGCGACTACTTCTTGGAGCGCCGCTACCCGGCCTTCGGTAACTTGGTTCCCCGTGACGTTGCCTCCCGTGCAATCTCGCAGCAGATTAACAAGGGCCTGGGCGTTGGACCGCTGAAGAACTCGGTCTACCTGGACTTCCGTGACGCCATCGAACGTTTGGGTAAGGATAAGATCCGCGAGCGTTACTCCAACCTCATTCAGATGTATGAAGAGGCCATTGGTGAGTCCGCGTACGAGACCCCCATGCGCATCGCTCCTACCTGCCACTTCACCATGGGGGGCCTGTGGACCGACTTCAACGAGATGACCTCTATTGACGGCCTCTTCGCCGCCGGTGAGTGCTCTTGGACCTACCACGGTGCTAACCGCCTGGGCGCGAACTCCCTGCTTTCGGCTTCTGTTGACGGCTGGTTCACCCTGCCGTTTACCATCCCGAACTACTTGGCTGACCACCTCAACGAGGACAAGCTGGCCGAGGACTCCGCTGAGGCACAAGAAGCCGTGCAGAAGTCCCAGGAGCGCATCGACAAGCTGATGCAGGTCCACGGCGATGACCCGCACGGTCCGTCCCACTACCACCGCCAGCTGGGTGACCTGCTGTACTTCGGCTGCGGTGTGTCCCGTAACGTCGAGGACCTGAAGGACACCATCGAGAAGATCCGTGCCCTGCGCGATGACTTCTGGAAGAACGTCCGCATCCCTGGTGAGGCGAATGACATGAACCAAGTCCTGGAATACGGCCTGCGCGTTGCCGATTACCTGGACCTGGGTGAGCTCATGTGCATCGACGCCCTTGACCGCGATGAGTCTTGCGGCGCTCACTTCCGCGAAGATCACCTTTCTGAAGAAGGCGAAGCCGAGCGTGACGACGAAAACTGGTGCTTCGTTTCCGCCTGGGAGCCGGGCGCGAACAAGAACGAGTTCATCCGCCACGCAGAACCCCTGTACTTTGACTCGATCCCGCTGATGACAAGGAACTACAAGTAATGAAATTGACACTTGAGATCTGGCGTCAAGCCGGACCCACCCAGGAAGGTAAATTCGAAACCGTCCAGGTGGATGATGCCTCCGAGCAGATGTCCATTCTGGAGCTATTGGACCACGTCAACGACGGCTATGTTGAGCGCGGCGAAGAACCGTTCGCTTTCGCTTCTGACTGCCGCGAGGGCATCTGCGGTACCTGTGGTTTGACCGTCAACGGTCGCCCACACGGCCCGGGCCAGAACACCCCTGCCTGCCAGCAGCGCCTGTTCAACTTCAACGATGGCGACACCATTCAGCTCGAGCCCTTCCGCTCCGCTGCGTACCCCGTCATTAAGGACATGGTGGTTGACCGCTCCGCACTGGACCACGTGATGGAGCAGGGCGGTTACGTATCCATGGATGCCGGCACCGCACCGGATGCCGATACCATGCACATCAACCACGAGACCGCCGAGTACTCGCTGGACCACGCCGCTTGCATTGGTTGCGGTGCCTGCGTTGCTGCCTGCCCGAACGGTGCGGCACACCTGTTCACCGGCGCCAAGCTGGTTCACTTGTCCATGATGCCGCTGGGTAAGGAAGAGCGCGGCAGCCGTGCCCGCAACATGGTTGCTGATTTGGAATCCAACTTCGGCCACTGCTCCCTCTACGGTGAGTGTGCCGATGTCTGCCCGGCTGGCGTCCCACTGACCGCAGTATCTGCCGTTACCCGCGAACGTGCACGTGCTGCTTTCCGTGGCAAGGACGACTAAGCTAGAGTTATTCCGTAGGAATACTAGGAACGAGAGAAAGACAGAAAGACTCCGCCATGAGCGATAACACCCACGTAGTTGCTGACTACCAGAGCGAAACGTATCCGGAGTTCTCCGGCAAGATTCAGGACAACTACATCGAAGGCTACGACCCAGTATCCTTCGCAGCTCCTCACTCTTCCCTTCTCCGCACCTCCACGTGGGTCGGCATGGGCTTGATCCTGTCTTGCCTGCCGGCAGCCGGCATCCTCATCTGGGGCCTCGGCGTGTGGGACACCCCGCTGGGCACCGCAGGTGAAGGCAACTACGGCCTGACCATCGCCATCGGCGTCATTTCCTTGGTTGTGGTGGCCATCGCCGCCGCCGGCACCATCCACTATGGACGCCGTTACTACCGCCAGTACCGCAAGGAAACCGGCCGAGTTAACTAGTATTCGCTCTTAAGCACCTCCAGCCCCACCTCCAATAGCATTGAGAACATGCCAGGAGGCGGGGCTATTCCTGTTTTGACGGGAGAGCTGGCGCTTGCCGATGCCCCTTAGCGCCCAACCCGCATCTCCTCGAGGTTGAACTGGCCCCTATGTGCTGGACGCCTGATATCCAGCACAGTCGGGTTGGCAAGATTGGTAATCTACCACCATGTCCAGGTACTCCGAACAGTTCAAGCGCGATGCCGTGGCCCTCTATGAGAACAATGAGGGCCTTTCGCTGAACTCAGCATCAGCAGAGCTCGGTATCAACCGTGCGTCGCTGCATTCATGGGTCAAGAAGTACGGCACCGGTAAACGTGCCCGCATAAAAGCCATGCAGGATAAAGCCCAGCCGGTAGATGATTCCGAGCGGATCCGCCAGTTAGAAAAAGAACAAGCACAACTGCGCGAAGAATGTGACATCCTGCGCAAGGCCGTCACATATTTTGCTTAAAGCAGTCCCACTGGTGATCGGCCCTCATCCCCGGCGTGGGTCAAGCCTCGTTCTATGGTCGATCCTGGATTCTCATTATGGAAATGCTAGTCTTTATCTTGAAAGCCTCGGAACGATCCCTGCACTACGGAAGTAGGAGTAAATCGCCGAGGTTATTGATTTTTCCGGGTAATTAACGCCTTGTGCACCGGCACGAGGCTTACCACGGGTTACAGATAAACCACACTAGCGGACGCAACCTTATGCCTTCTCTAGGTGGCAATTGCCGGGCCCGCTGGATGTCTCAGTAAATAGCTGTTCTTGCATTCACCCAACACGCTGAGGGAGACGTAAAAGGGGAGGAGCATGCGAATTGTCGATGCCTCCCCAGCGTCACCCTATGCTCACACAGTTCTGGGGAGGCGTGGCCTAATTACTCAGAGCTGAAGCCAAGCCCGTGCCCGACCTCTCGATGCGTCTACATTCTGGGGACAGGCCCACGAAGGAATCTAAACCGCGCGCATAGCCAAACGAAGGGTGCTCGGGCATATATGCTTAATGGTCATGGCCTCTCCGACTGTTTTGATCGAGCTACTATTCGCCACAACCTCACCGAGTTCAAACTTCGGTGGCTTGACCACATTGAGCAGTGGAGGGCGGAAAACCGGCCTGCGACCGAGTCGAGTCACGATCAACAATTCTGGGGCGACCTTCTCGATTGCTTTGGAGTTAACGCCCGCGACCTGTACCTGTACCAGCGCAGTGCTAAACGCGCCTCGACGGGGCGTACTGGAAAGATCGACATGTTCATGCCTGGCAAAGTCATTGGTGAGGCCAAGTCCCTTGGAGTACCGCTCGACGACGCCCACGTTCAGGCCCTCGATTACCTGCTGGGCGGTACCATCCCGAACTCGCAGTTGCCGGCGTATGTTGTCTGCTCCAACTTCGAGACCCTGCGGGTTACTCACCTTAACCGCGACTATGTAGGCGATAACGCAGCTTGGGACATCACGTTCCCATTGGATGAGATTGACGAGCACGTCGAACAACTCGCGTTCCTCGCCGACTATGAAACTAGTGCCTACCGTGAGGAAGAAAAAGCTTCATTAGAAGCTTCTCACCTGATGGTGGAACTCTTCCGCGCGATGAACGGCGACGAGGTAGATGAAGCTGTAGGCGATGAAGCACCCACCACTCCGGAGGAAGAAGACGAGCGCGTTATGCGCACTTCTATCTACCTCACCCGAATTCTTTTCCTTCTTTTCGGTGATGACTCGGGATTATGGGATACCCCGCATTTGTTTGCGGACTTTGTGCGCAATGAAACCACCCCGGAATCACTTGGCCCACAGCTTAATGAATTATTTAGCGTGCTTAATACCGCCCCGGAGAAGCGACCAAAGCGTTTGCCGTTGACGTTAGCGAAGTTCCCTTATGTCAATGGTGCTTTGTTTGCCGAGCCGTTGGCCTCGGAGTACTTCGACTACCAAATGCGCGAAGCCTTGCTTGCTGCTTGTGACTTTGATTGGTCGACGATTGACGTCTCCGTCTTTGGCTCCTTGTTCCAGTTGGTTAAATCGAAGGAAGCTCGCCGCGGCGACGGCGAGCACTACACGTCTAAGGCCAACATTATGAAGACGATTGGCCCGCTTTTCCTAGACGAACTTCGAGCTGAGGCAGACAAACTGGTGTCTTCTCCATCGACGTCGGTGGCTGCGCTGGAGCGCTTCCGTGACTCCCTCTCCGAGCTGATCTTCTGTGACCCAGCCTGCGGCTCTGGCAACTTCCTCCTGCTGGCATACCGGGAATTGCGCCGGATTGAAACGGACGTGATTGTCGCAATCCGTCAGCGTCGCGGCGAAACCGGAATGTCATTGAATATTGAGTGGGAGCAGAGGCTTTCCATCGGACAGTTCTACGGCTTTGAGTTGAACTGGTGGCCTAGCAAGATTGCCGAGACCGCGATGTTCCTGGTGGACCACCAAGCCAATAAAGAATTAGCCAATGCTGTCGGTAGGCCCCCTGAGCGCTTGCCGATTAAAATTACTGCCCACATTATTCACGGTAATGCCTTACAGCTTGGTTGGAAAGACATACTTCCATCTGCTGCCAATAAGACTTATGTTTTCGGCAATCCGCCGTTTATTGGCCAATACACCAAGACTGCAGAGCAGACTGCGGATATGAAGCGGGTCTGGGGGAAAGACTACGACGGCTATTTGGATTACGTCACCGGCTGGCATGCAAAGGCAAAAGATCTACTTGCCGACCGACCCGGCGAGTTTGCCTACGTGACCACCAACTCGATTACCCAAGGCCAACCAGTCCCTGCATTGTTTGGGCCCTTATTTCAAGAAGGATGGCGAATTAAGTTTGCCCACCGCACCTTTAAATGGGACTCTGAAGCACCCGGAAAGGCCGCTGTTCACTGCGTCGTTGTTGGCTTAACCCGGGATAGTGAAGCTAAGCCACGTTTATGGGATTACCCAGATATTAAGGGAGAACCCGTTGAGCAGTCAGTGGGACAGAGGATTAATGGATACCTTGTCGACGGCCCAAATGTGTTAGTTGTGAAGCGCTCTAAGCGGCTAAGTTCTGTCCTTTCTGAAGTTAAGGGTGGTCGAAAGCCCGCTGAGAATGGGAATCTCATCGTTGAGCTAAACGACTATGAAGAAGCTGTTCAAGATCCACACGCCGCTAAATATCTCAGGCCGTTTCGCGGCGCTAAGGAACTACTGCGCGGTATCAGGCGATGGTGCTTCAAGCTCGATGATATGGATCCCAAAGACCTAAATAATTCCCCCATCTTGCAGCAGCGAGTTACCGCCACCTACGAGTGGCGTAGTTCTCAGCGGGAAACCGGAGACGCCTACAAACTTAAAGACACTCCGGCAATCTTCCGTCCTGGGCCTGAACCGAAAGATAATTTCCTAGCTATGCCGAGTGTTGTAAGTGAAACCCGGAAGTACTACACCGTTCAGTGGCTAAGTCCTGAGTATGTACTTTCGAATCTTGCGTTCTGGGCAAATGACCCTGACGGGCTGCAATTCTCTCTAGCATCGTCATCGATGTTTATCGCATGGCAAAGAACTATTGGTGGGCGTCTTAAATCTGACCTTCGGTTCGCAAACACATTGACTTGGAATACTTTCCCTGTGCCAGAGATAGACGAGAAGTCACGGCAACGAATTATTAAGGCTGGCCAGAAGGTTCTCGACGCTCGCGCGCTTCATCCAGAGCGCTCACTAGCTGAGCACTATAACCCGCTCGCAATGGCACCAGAGCTTTTAAAGGCTCATGATGGTCTTGACCGAGAAGTGGACAAAGCGTTTGGTGCTTCTCGCAAGCTCACTACGGAGCGTCAGCGCCAAGAGCTACTGTTTGCTAACTACGAGAAGCTCATCTCAAACGAGTCCTAAGAACACTCGATATGTCTTGTCATAGGGCAAGACATAGGGGTAGCCATCTGCTTTAGTATGTGACCGATCCTCCGGATTGGGGACATCGGTATTTGCAATGGTGGCTGTCTATATTTCGCGGGGAAGCAGTGGGATGGCGTGGCTTTGGTGCCAGGAGTTGGTGGCTTGGAATGCTTCACCTTGGCTCAAAATCTTGCGCCCAATTTCGCCGCGTTTGACCCCGAAGAGTGCGTGGAGCATGTTCACCGTGGCGGTCGCATCAGCTACAGCAGCGTGCGCGTCCGGATTGTTTAGGCCTAGGCGGTCTAGGAGCGCAGGCAGGTTGTAGGGGCCATGGTCGAGCATTTGCTTGGCAAGGTCAATGGTGTCAATAAAGGGGAAGTACTCCTCTTCGCTATTCTCGGCACCGGTCATGCGGTCTACCTCAGCAATTATCATTTTTGAGTCGAAGGGGGCGTTGTGCGCAAGTAGCTGCATACCGTCGATATAGCTGGTGAAATCTCCGTACACATCGCTAAACGTTGGGGCAGAAGCGACCATGTCATTGGTAATGCCGTGAATATGGGAGTTTTTAATGGCCTTACCGTCAGGCGAAAGCAGTGTGTGCCAAGTGTCGACGGGATTGAAGTGTGCGTCGGCGCGGACGGCAGCAAGCTCAATGATACGGTCGTAGCGCTTGTTAACGCCGGTGGTTTCGGTATCAATGACCGCAAAGACCGGTTCGCCCGGATTACGTGGGGTGTAGCGGTTGAAGAGATTTTCTAAAAAGCCCATGATCCTAAGGCTATAGGACCAAACCGACACGCCGTTCTAGCCGGAATCGAACATAGCGGCCAGCGTATGGAGAGTTCCTCATTGCTCGTTTGGCTGACGTATGCTGTTCAGATTCATTGGCGTTCATAGGCTTAACCAGGAACGTCAGCGGTCCAATGCGTTTAGTAGCCACTAGTGTTATAGACCGAAGCTCAAATGCACCTTCACAATCCCCAAGGAGAACACATGACGCACCGCTCGGACGCAGAGCTCGATACGGCGAGGGAGCCGGCATCGTCAGGCACCGGTGTGCCGCAGGCCGGCAACCAAGAGGCACGCCGGGCGGACCTGCGGCGGTGGAAGGCAATTGCGCTGTCGCTGCTTTTGCTGGCGGCGGTGATCTTTTTGGGGTGCTCGTGGTGGCAAGCGTCGGAAGGCGGCGCGCCGGTGTGGGTCGGCTACGTGCGTGCGGCAGCAGAAGCTGGCATGGTCGGTGGCCTGGCGGACTGGTTTGCGGTGACCGCGCTATTCCGCCGGCCGATGGGGCTGCCTATCCCGCACACCGCGCTGATTCCGAATAATAAGGACCGCGTGGGCGATGCCTTGAGTGACTTCGTGGAGGAAAATTTTCTTACCGCGGATGCGCTGAGCGCCAAGGTGCGAGATGCCGAGCTGCCGCTGTGGCTCGCGCGCCAGGGGGCAGAACCTGGCAAGGCGGAGGAAGTTTCCGAATGGATTGGTAAGCGTGCCGCCAGCGTCGTGGAGGACCTCGACCCGGCTGAGGCAGAGCAATTCATCCGCACCCAGGTCATGGACCGCCTAGCGGAGCCGGAGTGGGGGCCGCCGTTGGGGCGGTTGCTGGAGAGCTATATCGCGGACGGTAAGGCGCGCCCACTGGAGGATGACCTCATTGACTGGGCACACGGCAAGATCCTTGGGATGGAATCGACCGTGGTTACGGCCATCGATGAGCGCATGCCTGGGTGGGCGCCGCGCTTTGCCCGCGAGATGGTGGGGGACAAGGTCTATAGTGAACTCGTTAATTTCGCCGAGGAAGTCCGCCGCGATGGCAACCACGAGGCCCGCCTGGCCATTCGCCGCAACCTGTCCAAGCTGGCTGCGGACCTGCAATGGGATGCGGATATGCGCGAGCGCATCGAGGGCATCAAACAGGAGATGCTCGCCTCTGATCAGGTGCAGCAGGCGCCGGCAGCGATGTGGCGCACGATTTCCACTACGCTAATTGATCAGTTCAATGACCCGGAATCCTTCCTGCGGCAAAAGATGACGGCCAAGGTGAAGGAATTGGCGCACCGTTTGCTCGAGGATTCCGAGTTCCTAGCCCAAGCCAATGACCTCGTGGACAAGGCCGCGCGCTACGCGGTGGAGAAGTTCGCCCCGGAGATTATCGCGATCATCCCGGAGACCATCAAGCGCTGGGATGCGCAGGAAGCTTCGCAGAATATCGAGCTGATGGTGGGCAAGGATCTGCAATTTATTCGCCTTAACGGCACTATCGTCGGCTCCCTGGCAGGCTTGGCCATATATGCTGTTAATCATCTCATTTTCGGCGCCTAATGCACCGGACTAAACCATCACACGGAGGATTTCATGACTGAGAAGAAGAAGCTTTTTGATTCCCTGAAGGAAGCCGGCGCGTCTGCGTTGAATACCGCCAAGGATTTCGGCGGCCGCCTGCAGGAAGAGCGCGAGAACCAGGGTGCGCAGGGCGCAGGTGCGCAGGTCTCCCAAGGCGATAAGGAGGGCATGCTGGATAAGGCCACCACTACCGCCAAGCAGTGGGGCGCGTCCATTAAGAAGGCCGCGGAAGAAACCCGCGAGTCGGAGGCTTTCTCTGAGGCCAAGGGCAAGTTCGCGGATGCGTACCAGGAAACCCGTGAGGGCGTGAAGGACGCGTATGGCTATGCCCAGGAGCGCGTGAACGAGAAGAAGAACGCGCCCAAGAATGGTAATTCCGCTGCTGCGGACAAGGACGATAATATTATCGATGGCGAAGTTATCGATACCGACGAACCCACGAATTAATCTGCATGTACGTTTTAATTGATATTGCCTATAAGTTTCCCATCTACTTTTTCCAGGCCCTGACCATTGCTGCCATCATCGGGGCTGTCCTCGCCGCATCTACGCGCGAGGACGCGTTTCGGGCCGGCGACCGCAAGGGTAAATGGGTATGGGTAGGCCTGCTTGCGGGATCGGCGGTTGCGATGGCTACCGGCCTGCAATTTTTGGCGTGGATTGGCACGGTCATCACCGGCATTTATTGGTTTGATGTGCGCCCGCAGCTCAAGGCCATCATCAACGGCGACTACAGCTACTAAGCATGAAAAATCTCCTGCACGCTTCCGCCGCCGAGGTCAGGGAGCAGGCCGCTGGGCAGCATGTGCTGGTCTCGCCGCACCACGTTACGGTGGCGGCGGCCGCCGAGCCGGCGGGAATTATCGCCGTGGCGGGCTATCCCACCGGCCGGCACCACACGCTCATCAAGGCCTCTGAGGCCCGCCTGGCCATCCAGTCCGGCGCGGACGAGGTGTGGGTCAGCGTTGATGCCACGCTTGCCGATGCCACCCCTATCCTCTCCGAGCTCGTCGCCATCCGCGAGGCTTGCCCGGACCCGGCCCGCGTGGGCCTCATCCTGCCGGAGGCGGAACCGGCGCGGTCCCTCGCAGAAACCGCCGCCGCCCAGGCCGGTTTTCACAAGATCGTCATAGAAAAAGGCAGCGAGCTGTCCAGCTCGCTGCCCGTCGTAGAATTTCCCACCGCCTAAGTCGCTCCCTAGGTCGACACTCCCTAGGTCGACACTCCCTAGGTCGACACTCCCTAGGTCGGCCGCTTCTGCGGCCGACCCCGCCCTAGGACGACGCTGTTAGGCGGCCTTCTTCTGCTCGCCGCTTTCGCCGGAAAAGTGGTCCATATCGTTCATCGGGACATCGGTGCCGGTGATGGTCAGCGTGAGCTTGCCATCGCCCACGTCCACGGATTCGACCTGCATCTCATTGGCAACGAGCTGTTCAGACATGCCGTCTTGCAGGGCATCAGAAATGGCGCTGGTGGCTTGCTCAGGCAGCGAGAGGCCAAAGATGGAGGCCTCGGTGGCATTAATCTCCAGCTTGCCGTCTTGGGCGCTGGGCTTGAGCGAAAGGCTGGCCAAGCCACCGCCGAATTTCACCTCTAGCTCGTCGCTCTGGTCATTTGCGGTGATTTCAGTGACCACCATATTCCCAATGGTTTCGCTGCCAGATTGGTCTGAGATTCCTTTTTGGAAGCTAGCCAGCAGGTAGTCATCCGGAACGGTGGTGGTGGCGCGGAGGAAACCGGCCACGGGGTTATCAGCATCCGTCGTCATATCTTCCACGTGGATTTCAGAGGCGGGTTGCCCCTTGATTTGGGAGCCTTCGATCTGCAGGGTCGATGGCGTGGTCATATCCATCTGGGAAATCGAGCCGCGCATAAGCCCAAAGAGTAAGGGGCTGCCGCCGAAGCTTACCGAGGGATCCTCCGTGACCTCGATGCCTTCTTCTTTGGCGCTATTTTTAAACTCCTCGGTCATCTGATTACCAATGAACCAGCGCAGGCCAAACTCGGCGATGAGGATTAAAACAAGCAGCGCTACGAGGACGCCTACGACAATTTTCCAAGCGAGCGATCCGCCCGATTTCTTTGCAGCCATGACTACCAGTGTGGCGCATGAGGCGGCCGGTGGCAATGTGTGCTGGATATTAGCGGGGCGCGATGCTCTCCCAGCTCACAGTGAGCGTATTATCGCGCAGCCGGCGGCGGGGAGGCTGGAGGTTGAAGGGGGCATCGGCAAGCAGGGCCTGCGCCATGCGCCATCGCACCCGCGGGCCGTGCGGGGCCCACCCGGCGGCGCGATTCCAGGCCCTGTCGGCAGCCTGCAGGAGCTCGTGAATGGGCTCGCCGGGCACGTTGCGGTGGATGAGCACCTTGGGCAGGCGCTCGGCCACATCGGAGGGGCGGGCCACGTCGAAGGGATCCCACGCGAGCGTCAGCGTCTTCGGACCATGCTGATCGAGCAGGATCCACGCCGCGCGTCGGCCCAGCTCATCGCAGGTGCCCTCCACGAAGAACCCACCGGGGGCCAAGCGCGAGCACACCGTCTGCCAGGCCTCCGCAACCTGGTCCACATCGTATTGGCGCAGGACATTAAAGGCGCGCACCACCTGCGGCCGGTAGCCCGCCAGCTCAAATCCGCCCAGCTCAAAGCGCACGCCATCGCGCGGCGGCAGCACCCGGTCCGGGTGGATTTCTAGCCCGCGCACATCCACGCGGGGATTGATGCGGCGCAGCCACCGCGCCCATTCCACGGTGGTGGTATGGGAGGCGCCATAGCCCACGTCGAGGGCGAGCGGGGTGCGCACGTGGCGCAACAGCGCCGAGATTTCCGGGTGCGCCACCATCCACCTATCGCAGCGCCGCAGCCGGTTGTAGTTGGTGGTGCCGCGGGTAATAACGCCAAAAGGCCGACCCGCTGCTGCGCTGGCGCGCAGGTTATGAGCGTGGTCGGCCATGGGAATCGGTGGATTCTAAGGTTGGGAGTGCCTTAGAAGTTTTCAGAAATCCACTGTTCGGTCAGCTTGCCCTCGTTATCAAAGAGCTCTGCCAGGGATTCGCCCACCTTCGGCTCGATGGCTGCGCCCATCATCGGGATCTTGACGGAGATCTCGTTGGTGTAGGTCAGCTTGGTCATCTCGCCCTCGCCGGCCAGGGAAATCTCGCCCTTGAAGTCCACCGGGGTGCCCTTGACGTCTGCGGTGTAGTTGACGTCAGCGGCCTGGCCGTTGAGCTCGCCCACGGTGACCACGCGCTTGACCTTGAGGTCCTGCGAGACCATGGCGCGCACAGCCTCTGGCAAGAGGGTGGTCGGCAGGACCTCGTAGAGCGTTGCTACGTTATCGGAGAAATCGTGAACCTGGCCTGCCTCCGGGGAAAGATTTTCCACGATGTACTCCCAGTATCCCTGGGTAAGCAGCGCCTTGTGAACCATGTCGATAGGCTGATTGATGGTTACGGTGTTTTCACTACGAGTTGACATGCTTAACAGACTACCTTGGTATACGTGCTTGATAAATTTTTGACGCAACAACTCACAGCAATCGACGGCGTAGACGTGGATCCCACGGCGAGCTTTGCCGATCTCACCACCTTGCGCGTGGGGGGAAAGCCACAGGTCACGTTGCGTTGTTCGCGGCCTGAAGCGGCAGTTGCGGCCCTGCGGTACCTCGAGAAAGAAAAAGTTCCTTTCATCGTGGTTGGCGGCGGCTCTAACCTGCTGGTTTCTGATGGCGAGGTAGACGTGGTCGCCGTTGTCCTGGACTTTGCCGCGGTGGACATGGATACCGAGTCCGGCCTCGTGCGCGCCCAAGCCGGCGCGGTATGGGACGAGGTCGTGGCGGAATCCGTCGCCCAGTCCCTGGGCGGAATCGAGTGCCTGTCCGGCATTCCCGGCACGGTGGGCGCGGTGCCCGTGCAAAACGTGGGTGCCTATGGCGCCGAGATTTCTGAGGTCTTGACCCGCGTGCGCCTGTATAACCTGCGCACCGATGCCGATGAGTGGGTTCCCGTCTCCGATCTCGATCTGGCCTACCGCTATTCCAACCTGAAATTCACGGGCCGCGCGGTGGTGCTCGAGGTCGAATTGCAATTGACCACGGATGGGCTCTCTCGCCCCCTGCGCTTTGGGCAGCTTACCGATGCCCCCGGCGAGCGCCGCCCCGTCGCCCAGGTCCGCGAGGAGGTCCTCGCCCTGCGCCGCGGCAAGGGCATGGTACTCGATGCCGCCGACCACGACACCTGGTCCGCAGGCTCCTTCTTCACCAACCCCGTGGTCGAATCCAGCGTCGCCGACGCCATCCAGGACAAGGTGCGCGCCACGCTTGGCGATGCCCCCGCCGACCGCATGCCCCGCCACCCCGTCGCCACCGCACAGGGCGAATCGTCCCCGCACGAGAAGCTCTCGGCCGCCTGGCTTATCGATAACGCCGGCTTCACAAAGGGCTACCCCGGCTCCGGCCCGGCAACGCTTTCCACCAAGCACACCCTGGCGTTGACCAACCGCGGCACCGCGAGCGCCGCTGATATCGTCGCGCTAGCCCGCACTATCCGCGATGGCGTCCGCGAGGCTTTCGGCGTCGAGCTCGTGCCCGAGCCCGTGTGGCTGGGCCTATCCATGGACGAGGATTAGGCCGCGCCTTTCGGCGCGACGGGGCATCGGCCACTAAGTTCGCGCCGGGTTTTAGGCCTGCGCGCACATAAAAACGTCCAAAACAACCGCGTTCTTCTAAAACTCGCCCTCATTTTTGGCGAAACGCGGTTGTTTTGGACGTAAGTGTCGCTTGCAGGCAGCACTGGCAGCGCGAGCAGGCAGCGCAAAGCCGCCCCGGCGCTGCGGTCGGCGCATCTTAGGCAGCCATGACCTCGAGCCACTCCGGCTTGGCGTCTAAGAACTTGCGGGCCGCATCCTGTGCGCCCTTCAAGCTGTGGTGCGCACCCCAGCCGCACTGCTCTTCGTTGGCGGCGGGAACCTCGGTGGCGGTAAGAATATCGTTCAGCGCACCCTCAACGGCGCGCAGCAATTCATCCTGCTCCATGCCGTTGGTGATGGCGTAGAAGCCGGTGCGGCAGCCCATAGGAGCAAAGCCGATGAGCTTATCGGTGTAGTTGCGCATAAAGTTGGCCATCATGTGCTCCACGGAGTGCAGCGCCTCCGTGTCCAGGTGTTCCTTATTGGGCTGGCAGAAGCGCAGGTCGTACTTGATAATCTCCACGCCGCCGCCCAAATCGGTGCGGTCAGCCACGCGGATATAAGGCGCGCTGACGAGGCGGTGGTCGAGCTCGAAGGACTTGACGTTAATCTTTTCTTGGTTCTGTTCAGTCATACTCCCCAGCCTAATCGCTGCGAGTGTCACTTCACAGAATAGATTCTTAGGCCGCATACGCTGCGTAACTATGAGTGCCTTGGACGATGCCCCCGCAACCGGCAGCAAGCAAGCCCGGAAGCAGACTGCCCAACAGCAAAAGATCGTGCCAAGCACCGTTACCACCCTGGTCACCGTGGAAAGCCCCGCCGCCGATGTCGATCCGTGGGCGCGCGGCAACCGCCTGCGCAAGGACAGCTGGGGTCTGGTAATGCGACGCGTGTGGGCTGATTTCTTCCACGATGCCTTAATGGACCGCGCCGCCGCGATGACCTACTTCACCCTCATGGCCTTCGCGCCCACTGTCCTAGCGGCATATTCTATTGCCACGCTGGTCTTTTCTTCGCGCCGGGGCGAAGTGGAGGCGTTGACCACGCAGTTCATCGAAACGTACGTGCCCCGTTCCATGGCGGAAGAGGCCGGAAATATCGTCAGCTCCATTATCGGTTCCACGCGGGAGGGCACGTTTGCGCTGGTGGTCTCCGTCCTGATTTCACTCTTCGCCGCCTCGGCGTATGTGCGTGCCTTCTCACGCACCGCCAATACTGTCTACGGCCGGGTGGAGGGACGCGGCACCATCCGCACATGGGCGTTGATGTGGGCCATTACCGTGGTCCTCGTCATCGGCGCGGTGGTGGTGCTGTGCGCCAATTTATTGCGCGATACCGTCGTGGACAGCGTCATCGAACCCGTGGCACTCCGCCTAGGGTTGCACGGAACCGTGGACTTTTTCGGCGGCATTTTTATGCCGGTGTGGAATTGGCTGCGCTTTCCCATAACTGTCGTGGTGGCGCTGGCGCTTATTGCCGTGTGGTACCACTTTGCGCCGAACGTTCGGCCCAGCCGTTTTCGCTGGATCACCTTGGGCTCGGTGGTAGCGCTAGTGACGAATCTGGTGGTGTGGGGCGCATTTTCCCTCTACATCAAGTACCTGGCCGGGGTGAGCATTTACGGGGCATTCGGTACGGTCATGGCGGTATTCATGACCGTTTGGCTGTCCAATACGATGCTGATCTTGGGCATCAAGATCGATGCGGAGGTCCTGCGTGCCAAGGAGCTGCAACTTGGATTGCACGCAGAGCGCTATATTCAAGCCCCGCCGCGCTCCGAATTCGCGGCGCAGCAGCAGGTTCGGGCGAAGAAGAAACTAGAAGAGCGCTCGGGGCGCATCTTTGCCGATGCCGCCCGCGGCGGGCAGTAGCCCCTCATCGGGGAGTAGCTCCCACCGGGACGTAGCCCGCGCCGGGACACCACCGCTGCCGAGGATTAGCGGGAGGACACTTCCGCTACCAAGATTTCCTGCACCTGGCGCCGGCGCAGCTTGCCCAGCTGATCGGTGGGCAATTCTTCTTGCACCACGAAATGGCGCGGGACCTTATAGCGCGCCAAGAGGCCGCGGCAGTGCTCGCGCAGCGCTTCCGCGTCGAAGGTGGCGCCGGGGTGGAGCACCAGGCAGGCGGCGACATCCTCGGAACCATCGGCGCGCGGGACGCCGGCCACCGCGGCTTGGCTTATCGCGGGGTGGCTCAACAATGCATGTTCCACCTCGCTGGGAAAGACGTTAAAGCCACCGGTGATGATGACCTCTTTAATCCTGCCCACCAGCCGGAAATGGCCATCGGCTTCGCGCACCCCCATATCGCCGGTGCGCAGCCAATCGCCGTGGAATGCCTCCTGCGTGGCGGCGGGATTATTGAGGTAGCCCGCAAAAACCTGGGGCCCGCGGGCAAGGATCTCACCGGGCGTGCCATCGGGTTGGCTGCGGTCAAGGTCAGCGGGATCCCCGATGCGCAAGTCGGTATCGGCAAGCGGCTTGCCGATGGTCCCCACGCGCCGACCCTCACCAAGCGGGTTAATGGTCAGCACGGGGGAGGCCTCGGTAAGCCCGTAGCCCTCGACGAGCATGCCGCCGGTGCGGTCTTGCCAGGGCTCGATGATGCGCGCGGGCAGCGATGCCGCGCCGGAAATGGCGTAGCGCACCCCGCCCAGGTCTGTGGCCTGCTCGGCGGCCTGTTCGGCGGCCGCCCCGGAGGCAGATTCTGCCGCCAGCTCGCCCATGGCGCGCTCATAAATGGTGGGAACGCCCGGCATCCAGGTCGGCCGGCGCTGTGCCAAGGCGCTGACCACGGCCGCTGGGCGCGGGGCGGGCAGCAGGATGATCTCGGCGGCACAGCGCACCGCGAGCAAGACGCTCATGGTCAATCCATAAGAGTGGAACATCGGCAGCGTGGCGAGGAAACGCTCGTGGCCCGGGCGCAGATCGGCCTGGGCTTCCAATTGGATACAGTTCGCGGCGAGGTTGCCGTGCGTGAGCACCACGCCCTTGGGCTGGCCGGTGGTGCCGGAGGTGTAGAGGATGAGGGCGGCATCGGCAAGCGCGGCCTGGCGGTGCGGAACCGGGGCACCGGAGAGGGGAAAGGGCTCCTCCAAGGACACGGGGATCACCGTGCTGGCCAGGCCATCGACCACGGCAGCGACCTCATCCCAGACCAGGGCGATGCGGGCGCCGTGGTGGGCAAAGAGCGGGGCCAACTCGTGGGCGGTGTACTGAGGGTTGTGTTCGACTACGACCGCGCCTAGGCGCAGCACCGCGAAAAAGGCAATGAGGTGCTGCGGGGAGTTGGGCAAGACCAGCGCTACCCGGTCGCCGGGGCGGATTCCCATCTCCCGCAGGGCGCCGGCGGCAGCGGCGATGCGGGTATCCAGCTCCGCGTAGCTCAGGGTCTCGCCCGCGAAAAAGGTGGCGGGACGGTGGGGGAAGTTGGCTACGGCGGTGGCGAGGAAATCCGTCAGCGTGGCGTCGTACTCGAGGTCTGACATGATGGTTAATACTAAGCCTTCTGTTTGAGGAGATCGAGGAGATCCTGCTGCACCATGCGGCGGCGGACCTTGCCCAGCTGGTCCGAAGCCAGCTCCTCAAAGTGGTAGAAGGTGCGCGGAACCTTGTAGCGGGTCAGGCGCTCGCGGCAGAAGGATTTGAGGCCTTCTGGGTCCAAGACGGCGCCATCGCGCAGGATGAGACAGGCGACGACGTCCTCGGAGCCATCCTTGCGCGGGCGGCCCACCACGGCGACCTCCTTGACATCTGGGTGCTTGCGCACCACCTCTTCGACTTCGGCCGGGTAGACGTTAAAGCCGCCGGTGATGATGATTTCCTTGATGCGGCTAACCAGCTTGACCCAGCCGTCCTCATCCATGGTGGCCATATCGCCGGTGCGGAACCAGCCGTTGTGGAAGGACTCCTCGGTGGCCTTTTCGTTATTGAAATAGCCCTGGAAAATCTGCGGCCCGCGAGCCAGCATCTCGCCCGGCTCGCCATCTGGCTGGGTTTCATCGAGGTTATCCGGGTTGCCAATGCGCACCTCGGTATCGGGAAAGGGCAGGCCCACATAGCCCGGGCGGCGGTTGCCGTTCATGGGGTTACCAATAAGCACGGGGGAGGTCTCGGTCATGCCGAAGCCCTCCACGAGGCGGCCGCCGGTCATGGATTCCCAGCGCTCCATCACGTCAACCGGCAGGGTAGCGGCGCCGGAGAAGGCGTTGCTGATGCCGGTAAGATCCACGCCTTTTTCCTCGGCGGCGTCCATGATCTTCTCGTATAACGTGGGCACGCCCGGTAGCCAGGTGGGGGTGTGCTTCTTAACGATGTCCATGATGAGCGGCATCTGCGGGGATGGAACCAAGATGAGCTCAGCGCCGAAGTAGATGCTGAGTACGCACAGCGTGGTCATGCCGTAGGCGTGGAAGAGCGGCAAGGCAGCGAGGAAGCGCTGCTCGGTGGCGTCCATATTCGTCAGCCAGGCCTCGCCCTGCACGCAGTTGGAGATGAGGTTGCCGTGCGAAAGCAGCGCGCCCTTGGGCTTGCCTGTGGTGCCGGAGGTGTAGAGGATAAGCGCGATATCGTCCTGCGTGACCTTGGCAATCTCGAGGTCCTTGCCGTCGCCGCCGATGGCAGAACCGATAAGCGTGGACCAGGCCACGGTATTCGGGGCCGCGCCGGTTAGCTGCTCGCGCTTGGCGGCCAGCGGCGGCAGGGGAATCCGGAGCGCGAGGCGCTTGAGCGGTGGCATCGCGTCGATCATGTTGACGGACACGATGGTCTCTAGCGGGGTAGTGGCGCGAAGCTTTTCCAAGGTGGCAGCGGTTTTATCCCAGGCGATGGCCACGCGCGCGCCGTGGTATTGGAAAAGTCCCTCGAGTTCGTGGGCGGTGTAGAGGGGATTGTGCTCCACCGCGGTGGCCCCCAGCAGCTGGATGGCATAAAACGCCACCACGTGTTGGGGGCAGTTGGGCAAGACGATGGCGACCCTATCGCCAGGCCGGATGCCAAAGGCCTTAAGGCCCGCGGCGGCTGCGCGCACCTGGGCGTCTAGCTCCGCGTAGTTCTGCGTATTGCCGAAGAAGTAGGTCGCGGACTTATTCGCATTGATGCGCAGGTTATTGACGTAGTAGTCAACGATGGTTTTATCGCCGTAATCAAGCGTGGCGGGGGTCCAGTCGCTGTAGTGCTTAATCCAGGCCCGGGATTCGTATGCGGACACGCGCTGCCCTTTCGTTTGCTAAAGAAAAATATTACAAAGGGCGAGTATACCCAGAACGTGAGGAAATCCTCTAGTTTTCTTCGAGTGTCAGCAAAAAACGCTTGATATCCAGGCCACCGGCATAGCCGCCGAGCGTTCCATCGCTGCGCAGCACGCGGTGGCAGGGCCGAATAATTGGCAGGGGATTGGCACCGCAGGCGGTGCCGACCGCCCGGGTAGCGGCGGGGCGCCCCACGGCGGCGGCGAGCTCGCCATAGCTTGAGACCTCGCCGTAGCCAATGGAGTCGAGTTGCGCGTGAATTTGCGCGCGGAATTCGGTCGTCGGCACCGGGTTGAGCGGCAGGTCAAACTCACGGCGGCGCCCAGCGAAATACTCCGCGAGCTGCTCTTGCGCCGCATCTAGGATGTCTGCACCGCGCTTGTCGATGCCCCCGTGTACTCCGCCGCTCACCTCGCCGCGAACCTTATTGGTTTCGCGGTGTCCCTTGCTGGTTCCGTCGCGACCCAACTGGATCGCGACGAAGTCAACGCGGGACAGCCCGTCTGCATCCGCGGTGAGCAGCAGCGGGCCGATGGGGGTATCGATGGTGCGCAGCATGGTGGTGGGAACTCTAGGTGTTTTAGGAGTTCTTCTCCGCTTCGAGGCGGTTGATGAGGTCTTCTTGTACCTCACGGCGGCGGATCTTGCCCATTTGGTCCTTGGCCAGTTCTTCGAAGTGGTAGAAGGTGCGCGGGACCTTGTAGCGGGTCAGGCGCTCGCGGCAGTACTCCTTGAGGCCTTCGGGGTCGAGCGCGGCGCCATCGGCAAGATCGAGGCAGGCCACGACGTCTTCGGAGCCGTCCTCGCGCGGGCGGCCCACGACAGCGGCGTCGTCGACGCTGGGGTGCTCGCGCAGGATTTCTTCGACCTCGCCCGGGTAGACGTTGAAGCCGCCGGTGATGATGATTTCCTTGATGCGGCTGACCAGGCGGATGAAGCCGTCTTCTTCCATGATGCCCATGTCACCGGTGCGGAACCAGTCACCGTGGAAGGCGGCATCGGTGGCTTCTTGGTTGTTGAGGTAGCCCTTGAAAATCTGCGGGCCGCGGGCCAGCACCTCGCCCTCGACGCCGTCTGGCTGGGTCTCATCCAGGTTATCGGGGTTGGCGATGCGCACCTCGGTATCCGGGAAGGGAATGCCCACGTAGCCGGGGCGGCGGTCGGTGCTCATGGGGTTGCCCACGATAATGGGGGAGCACTCGGTAAGCCCGTAGCCTTCCACGAGTAAGCCGCCGGTGGCGTTTTCCCACTTATTGACGGTTTCAGAAGGCAGGGTGGATGCGCCAGAGAAGGCCGCGCGCACGCCCTTGATGGGTACTTCTTGCTCCTCGGCGGCTTTGACGATGCGCTCGTACAAGGTAGGAACGCCCGGGACCCAGGTCGGGGTGTGCTTCTTCATCAGCTGCATGATGAGCGGGATCTGCGGCACGGGGAGGATGACCAATTCGCCGCCGATAAGCTGTGCCAAGGTGACGTTCATGGTCAGGCCATACGCGTGGAAGAAGGGTAGGGCGGCGAGCATGCGCTCTGGCTTATCACCCAGGCCCGGGACCCACGCCTTGCCCTGCAGCAGGTTGGATACGAGGTTGCCGTGCGAGAGCATCGCGCCCTTGGGCGCACCGGTCGTACCGGAGGTGTACATCACCAGCGCGACGGTGTCCTTATCAATGTCCTCCGGCGTCTTAATATCGCTGCCGTTGCCACCGATGGCATCGCCAATCAGCGCCTCCCACGGCACGGTATTCGGCGCTGGGGCGGAAAGCTGCTCGCGCTTGGCCTTGAGCGGGGGAAGCGGCAGGCGCAGTGCGGCGCGCTGCAGGGTGGGCATGGCGTTGATCATGTTGATGGACACGACCGTTTCCAGGTTGGTGGTAGCCCGCAGCTTCTCCAGGGTGGGGGCGGCCTTGTCCCAAGCGATGGCGATGCGCGCGCCGTGATCCTGGAAGAGGCCCTCGAGCTCGTGGGCGGTATAAAGCGGGTTGTGCAGCACAACCTGGGCGCCGAGCTTCAAGATGGCATAAAAGGCCGCAATGTACTGCGGGCTATTAGGGGCAACGATGGCTACGCGGTCACCGGGGCGCACGCCGAAGGCCTTCAAGCCGGCTGCGGCGGCGCGCACTTGGCGGTCCAGCTCGGAATAGTTTTGGCTGCGTCCAAAGAAATACGTGGCTGACTTATCGCCATTGACCTTGAGGTTGTTGTCATACAGGTCTAACAGGGTGGTGTTGCCATAGTCGAGGCTATGCGGCGTCCACTCCGGGTAATACTGGAGCCATGCCTTTGATTCATAAGCGGACAATGCGTGACCTTTCGGTAGCGTAGGTTATTGGCAGGGGCTAGTATAGCGCCGCTAAGATGGGTCACCATGCGCATCGCCATGATTTCTATGCATACCTCCCCCATTGAGCAGCCTGGCTCCGGGGATGCCGGCGGAATGAATGTCTACGTTTTAAATATTGCCTGCCAATTAGCCCAGCTTGGCGTCGAGGTCGATGTCTATACCCGCGCTACCCGCCCGAGCCACAAAGAAATCGTGGAAGTGGCCCCCAACCTGCGGGTGATCAACATTGTGGCAGGCCCCTTTGAGGGGCTAGAAAAAGAAGATTTACCCACGCAGCTCGCGGCCTTTTCCGGCGGCGTGGTGCAATTTGCCAAGTGGCAGGGCAAAAAATATGACCTTATTCACTCCCACTACTGGCTTTCTGGCCAGGTGGGGTGGTTGCTGCGCGATCTCTGGGGAATCCCCTTAGTCCACACCGCCCATACCTTGGCCGCGGTGAAAAACGCCTACCGCACCGCAGAGGACACCGTGGAATCGGAGGCGCGGCGCATCTGCGAGCAGCAATTGGTGGATAACGCAGACCTCCTCGTGGTCAATACCGATCAGGAAGCCCGCGACCTAGCCGAGCATTACGATGCTGACCGCGACATCATCCGCGTAGTCTCCCCAGGCGCCGACGTGGGCCTTTTCACCCCAGGCACCGACCGCAACACTGAGCGTTCCCGCCGCGAGCTGGGCATCCCGTTGCATACCAAGGTCGTAGCCTTTGTGGGGCGGCTACAGAAATTCAAGGGGCCCGAAGTCCTTATCCGCACCGCCGCCGAGTTGTGCCACCGCGAGCCCACCCGCGATTTTCGGGTGCTGATCTGCGGCGGGCCATCCGGGGCCAATGCCTCGCCGGAGGCGTATAGGGAATTGGCGCGGGAGTTGGGCGTCCAAAAGCGCGTGCGCTTTTTAGGCCCCCGCCCGCCCGAGGAGCTGGTGGGGGTGTACCGCGCCGCGGATATCGTGGCGGTGCCCAGCTACAACGAGTCCTTTGGCTTGGTGGCGCTCGAGGCCCAGGCCTCTGGTACGCCGGTCGTCGCCGCGGCCGTGGGCGGGCTGCCCATCGCCGTCGTCGATGGCGAGACCGGGCTGCTGGTGCCATCCCACGAGCCGAAGGAGTGGGCGGATTACTTGACCCAGCTGCTTGATGATGACCCCCGACGCATCGCCATGGGCGAGGCCGCCGTCGCGCACGCCGCGCGCTTTAGCTGGACCAACACGGCCCGCGAGCTGACGGAGATTTATGCCGAAGCCCAGCAGATTCCCGTGCCCGACTGCCACCAACGCCGGGCGATGGGAGACTAGCTTCACTGACGCGCCGGGCGGTTTCGTGGCATGCTGGAGGCATGACTAACGGAAAACTGATTCTTCTTCGCCACGGCCAATCCACCTGGAATGAATCCAACCAATTTACCGGTTGGGTCGATGTTGATCTGACAGAAAAGGGCGAGGCAGAGGCCAAGCGCGGCGGCGAGCTGCTCGCGCAAGAGGGCATCCTGCCTAACGTGCTGTACACCTCGTTGCTGCGCCGCGCCATCCGCACCGCCAATATCGCGCTGGACGCGGCTGACCGCCACTGGATCCCGGTCATCCGTGACTGGCGCCTCAACGAGCGCCACTACGGTGCGCTGCAGGGCCTGAACAAGGCTGAGACCAAGGAAGAATACGGCGAGGACCAGTTCATGGCATGGCGCCGTTCCTATGACACGCGCCCGCCCGAGCTTGCCGATGACGCCGAGTACTCCCAGGCCAACGACCCCCGCTACGCGGACCTGGACAAGGTCCCGCAGACGGAGTGCCTGAAGGACGTTGTCGAGCGCTTCGTGCCTTACTTCGAGGAAGAGATCCTGCCACGTGCCAAGAAGGGCGAATCCGTCATGATCGCAGCGCACGGCAACTCCCTGCGCGCGTTGGTCAAGCACCTCGATGGCATTTCCGATGATGACATCGCAGGCCTGAATATCCCGACCGGCATCCCGCTGGTTTACGAGATTGCGGAGGATGGCTCCGTGGTCAACGAAGGCGGCACCTACCTGGATCCAGAGGCCGCCGAGGCCGGGGCCGCTGCCGTTGCCGCGCAGGGTGGCAAGTAACCCACTGCTGCATATAAGTCCCCGGGGAGGTACTCCCTGGGGACTTTCTAATGATTAGGCTTAATGACGTGGAATTAATTTTTGTCTTTCTCGCGGGCGTGCTCGTCTGCGCGGTGGCGCTGCCGTTAATTTCGCGGGTGCGCGAGCGCATGGCACGCCGCCAGCGCGCCAGCGATGCCCAGGCAAATCAGGTCACCACCGTGAGCCAAGGCCTACATCTTGCGGTTCAGGGCTCTCCCACGGCGCTGATGGTGCTCGATAGGAACCAGGAAATCATTCTGTCCAATCCCGCGGCGCACGAGATGTCCGTGGTCCACGATCGCGCCGTCAATCCGGAAATCTGGAAGACAGCGGAGCAGGTCTTTGAGGATAAGGAAACCCGCACCGTGGACTTGGCCATCCCCAAGCGTCGCACCGGGCACCGCGTCACGCAGGTGAGGGCCGTTATCAAGCCGCTGACGCTGAACGATGGCCGCTTCATCATCATCTACGGCACCGATGAGAGCGAAAACGTGCGCATGGAATCCGCGCGCCGTGACTTCGTGGCTAATGTCTCCCACGAGCTGAAAACCCCGGTGGGTGGCATCGCGTTGCTGGCAGAGGCCCTACTGCAAGACCCCGAGGACCCGGAGCACGTGAAGTACTTCGGTACCAAGGTGCAAAAAGAGGCCAACCGCATGGCGGATATGGTCAGCGAGCTGATTTCCCTGTCCAAGCTGCAGGGCGCCGAAGCGCTGCCGGAGATGGAACCGCTTTTTATAGACGATCTCATTGACGAGGCGATTTCGCGCAACCAGCTCGCCGCAGACGCGCGTTCCATTAGGTTGACCCAAGGGCCGTCCGAAGGCGTGCAGGTCATGGGCGACCGTTCCCTCCTCGTAACCGCGTTATCCAACCTCATTTCCAACGCGATTAATTATTCGCCGGAGGAATTGCCGGTCTCCGTCTCGCAGAAAGTAGTGGGAGAGGACGTCGTGCTGATCCGGGTGACAGATCGTGGCATCGGCATCCCGCCGGAGGATCAAAAGCGCGTCTTCGAGCGCTTTTTCCGCGTTGACCAAGCCCGGTCGCGGCAGACTGGAGGCACTGGCCTAGGATTAGCAATTGTCAAACACGTGGTGGCCAACCACGGGGGCAATATCAAGCTGTGGTCGCGGCCTGGCACGGGCTCTACTTTTACCATCGAGTTACCCATATATAAGGAAGAGAAGCCAGCGCACGAGGCTGACTTGCAGGATAATGAAGACAAGGATTCCGTCGATGCGGCGGCTCCTGGGCTTCAGCGTGCGGTAGCACGCGTAGCAGCACGTCGAAAGGATAAAGCACAATGACCACCATTCTCATCGTGGAAGATGAAGAGTCGCTGGCCGATCCGCTGGCATTCTTACTCCGCAAGGAAGGCTTCGAGCCGATTATCGCCCTCGATGGCCCATCCGCGCTGGAGAAATTCGCCGACAATGACATCGACATCGTGCTGCTTGACCTCATGCTGCCCGGCATGTCCGGCACCGACGTGTGCAAGCAGTTGCGCGCCACCTCCTCCGTGCCGGTCATTATGGTCACCGCGCGCGATGCGGAAATCGATAAGGTCGTGGGACTCGAGCTGGGCGCGGACGATTACGTCACCAAACCGTATTCCTCCCGCGAGCTTATCGCCCGCATCCGCGCCGTGCTGCGCCGCGGCAACGATCAGTCCTCCCACGCGGACGCCGCGGAGGGCGCCGAGGTAGAAGACCAGCAGATCTTATCCGGCGGCCGCGTGAAGATGGATGTGGAGCGTCACATCGTCACCGTGGCGGACGAGCCGGTGGCCATGCCGCTCAAGGAGTTTGACCTGCTGGAATACCTCCTGCGCAACGCCGGGCGCGTGCTGACCCGCGGCCAGCTCATTGACCGCATCTGGGGTGCGGATTACGTGGGCGATACCAAGACGCTCGACGTGCACATCAAGCGCCTGCGCACCAAGATTGAGGAGCACCCCTCCCGCCCGAAGCACCTGGTAACGGTGCGCGGACTGGGCTATAAATTCGAGCTCTAACGCCGGTCAGCGCTTTAGTACCAGCCGGCCTTGATGCTGGCTGGGTGCTGGGTAAGCTTTACGCCGTGCTCAGCGGCTTCTGCGCGGGCACAGCATTGTTGAGCCAAAATATCGTAGCTTTCGCGCCCCATGAGCGCGACGAGCTCGTCCTCGTGCGATTGCCACATCGGCAACGGATTGGCGTGGCAGGCGCCATCGGTAGAGCAGTACCAATCAAAGTCTTCGCCGCCATTGCCCCAGCCACGGCGGTCATATTCGCCGATGGTGGTGCGCAAAATTTCCTGCCCATCGGGACGTTCTTCATAATCCTCGTAGCGCCGCAGCGGCAGCTGCCAGCACACCTCCGGCTTGACCACGGTGAGCTCCTCGCCGCTATCTACGGCCCATTGGTGCAGTGCGCAGCCCGTGCTCGTTTCCCAGCCGGCGCGGTTGGCAAAGATGCAGGCGCCATCCACGATGGGCGTTTTCAGCGCCGGTTCCGGTTCGCCGTCCTCGCCATCGAGCTCGTCCCATTCCAACCAGGGCTCTAGCTCATCGGTGTTTTCTTGCGCCAGGAACTCATCTACCCCCGCTGGGCGCAGCTGCCAGTAGCGCGCGGGCATGCGAGAGACGGCATCGTAAAGCTGGTCGCGGTCTTGTTCATCGGCCATATATGCACCGTGCACGCAGCAGCCCACATCGGGCTGGCTCTTATCGATGCCCCGGCACGCCGACGTGCCAAATTGGCAGCTGTAGTGCGATTCCACCCACGTGAGATCGATGGAAAAGACGTGGTAAGGGTCGTTTGGGTTGGTAAATTCGAACCACTCCCGCGGAAAATCTGGGGCCTCTTCGTGCCCGGCTTTAATGGATGCCGCCGCTGGCGAGCTCGCGGGAAAACCTAGGTAAACGGTGTCAGATTTTGGGCGATTCACACCTAACCACGGTAGACCTACTACGCTATGGGTGTGCGATTAGGTGTATTAGACGTCGGAAGTAATACCGTCCACCTCGTTGCGGTCGATGCCGCAATGGGGGGACGGCCTACTCCGATGAGCGATTGGAAGACCCCACTCCGGCTGGTAGAACAGCTGGATAAGAAGGGAAACATCCACGAAAAGGGCCTGAAAAAGCTCGTTTCCGCCGTGGGTGAGGCAAGTGAGCTGGGTGACAAACTCGGGTGCTCCGAATTCATCGCCTTCGCGACCTCCGCGGTCCGCTCTGCCCCTAACTCTGAAGAGGTACTCGATGAGGTGGAAAAGCAGACCGGCGTGCGCCTACAGATCCTCTCGGGCGTGGAGGAAGCACAGCTTACCTTCCTCGCTGCCCGCCGCTGGTACGGCTGGTCCGCCGGGCGCATCACCAACTTGGACATCGGCGGTGGCTCCCTAGAGCTATCCACCGGTACCGATGAACACCCTGACCTTGCTTTCTCGCTCGATCTGGGCGCAGGGCGGCTGACCCACAACTGGTTCGATACCGATCCGCCGGAGAAAAAGAAGGTCAGTGCGCTGCGCGATTTCATCGATGCGGAGCTCGAGGATGCCGTCACACAGATGAAGGCGATGGGTCCTGCCGGCCTGGCCGTGGGTACCTCGAAAACCTTCCGTACCCTCTCGCGCCTTACCGGCGCGGCACCCTCGTCTGCAGGGCCATACGTCAAGCGCACATTGACCGCGCCGGGCCTGCGCCAGTTGATTTCATTCATCACGCGCATGACTGCAGCAGACAGAGCGGACCTCGAGGGTGTAAGTTCGAACCGATCGCACCAAATCGTCGCCGGCGCTTTGGTTGCCGAGGCAAGCATGCGAGCTCTGGGAATCGAGAAGTTGGAAATCTGCCCATGGGCGCTGCGCGAAGGTGTTATTTTGCGCCGGACCGACAAGGGATTGGAATAGGAAGAGATCATGGCTGACGAAAAACAGTTGACCGTGGCCGAGCTGCTGGCTCGCAATAAGAAGGACCGCACGGATAAAGACGAGAAGACCTCTCGCCGTCGTCGGCGGAGCCTCGATGAGGGCGGCGTAACCGTTGCCGAGCTCACCGGCAGCCTGAAGAAGGTAAAGTCCACCCCGCCTGAGGCGAAGCACACCAACGTATCCATCGACGATGACGCCCCTGTCATCCGCGCGCCGAAGTCCAAGGACGAACAGTCCGCTGAGAAAAACGCCACGACGAAGCCGACCAGCTCCAAACCAGCTGGTTCCAAGCCTGCCGGGGCTAAGCCTGCTGGCGCCAAGTCCGCCGAGACCAAGTCCGGCGATGCCAAGTCTGTTGCAGGCAAGCCAGCTGCGGGACAGGCGGGCATCGGCAAGCCTGCGCAAAGCAAGCAATCTCAGTCCCCATCCGCCGCTCCTAAGCCGGCCGCAGAGAAGCCTTCCGCTGGTACCCCCACCGCGTCCCCTTCGCCGAAGAAGAACGGAAAGCCGAGTGAGCCGACCGCTTCTCCCAAGCCTGCGGCGGGGTCTGCCTCCCAGCCGACGGCCAAGCCTGCCCCGGCGCAGAAGGCAAACGCGCAGGAGGCAAAGAAGCCTGCGCAGTCGGTGCCGGAGGACAAGGCGAGCGCAAAGGACGGCGAGAAGAAGTCCCATCAGCCATCCGCGGATGACACGGCGGTAATGCAGCGCATCGGGAAGTCGCAGGCCTCGCAAGACAAGCGCAAGGACGCCGCTGATACCGCTGAATCCGGCGCCAAGGAAGCCAAGGAAAAAGCTAGCGCTGCTGGCGCTGCCGGGGCAGGCGCTGCTGCAGCCATCGCAGCGGGCGCCAAGGCCGGCGCGAAGACCGCAGCAGACACCAAGGACGCTGGAACCAAGGGCAAGGCTGCCGCGCCTGAGCAGAAGCCTGCGGCGGCTGCGAAGAAGTCTGACGATACCGGCGAGCTGTCTCAGGTGCGGGACGAGGAAGTCACCGAAGAGCACGAGAAGCTCAACCCCATGTCCATCCTCATCATGGTGGTCGTGGGCATCGTCTTGGCCATCGTCATCTTCAAGGGCTTTGAAGTGCTCTGGGATAACTTCCCGCGCGTCGTCGTATCTATCTTGGCACTCGGCGTGACCGCAATTATGGCTGGCGTTACGCATGCGCTGCGCACGGCCCGCGATGGGTTCTCCATGTTCCTTGCAGGCATTACCGGCCTCATATTGACGTTCGGACCACTGCTTTTGGTCATGCTCTAAACCAGCGAATTGCTGAGAACCACCCGGCTGCCTCCTTCGTGGAGGTAGCCGGGTGGCGTTATTTTTGGCATTGTGGAGACTATGACAAAGATTGCAATTTTAGGTGGAGGACAAATCGGTGAGGCTTTGACCTCGGGTCTTGTGGAATCGGGCTTCAATGCTTCCGATATCACGGTGACCAACCGCACGGCCTCTCGCGGTGAAGAGCTCAAGAGCAACTACGGCGTCAACGTCACGACGGATAACGCTGAGGCGGTGGACGGCGCGGATTATATCTTCGCCTCCGTCAAGCCTTATGCCATCCTGGACCTGCTGGGCGAGATTAACCCAGCTAAGGACGCCGTGGTGGTCTCTATGGCCGCAGGGCTGACGCTGGAGGCCCTGCAGGCTGCTGCGGGCGACGGCGTGCCGGTTGTGCGCGTTATGCCCAATACGCCGATGCTGGTGCGCCGCGGCATGTGCACCTGCGCCGCCGGCGAGCACGTCACTGAGGCCCAGATGCAGGGCGTGACGGAGCTGCTCGAGGCCGTGGGTGAGGTCGCGGTCATTCCGGAGAAGAACATCGACGCCGCGACAGCCCTGGCTGGTTCCTCGCCGGCCTACTTCTTCCTTGTGGCAGAGGCGCTTGTCGATGCCGGCGTGCAGCTCGGCCTTCCCCGCGATATCGCCGAAAAGCTCGCCGCCCAGGCAGCTGCCGGCTCCGGCGATATGTTGGCCAACTCCGGCCGCTCGGCAACGCAGCTGCGTGCGGGCGTGACCTCGCCAGGCGGCACCACCGCCGCGGCCGTGCGCGAGCTGGAAGAGTCCGGCCTGCGCGGTGCGTTCTACCGCGCCGCCCAAGCCTGCTCCGATAAGGCTAAGGAGCTGGGCTAAGAGCCCACCTAATGCGGCCCCGTTCCCCGTGGTGGGGGTGTAGGTACCTCTCACCACTCAGGGGCCGTACGGGAGCCATGGGGTGGTTGTTACGCAGCGCTTTTGGCGGTGAACTGAACAACTGCTGTGAAAAAATTTGGCACTTGGGTCGCATTAGTCACATGTTTCACGATAGGCTGGAACGAGCACGTGCGTGAAGTCCTGTGGGAGGGGAAGCCTACAGCGCGTAACGAGCTGAAGGGTTAGATAATTATGGCAAATGAAGAAAAAGGAACCTTTCTGACGATCGCGGAGGTCGCCGAAATCATGCGCGTCTCCAAGATGACTGTCTACCGTTTGGTTCACGCAGGCGAAATGCCGGCCGTGCGCGTCGGACGCTCTTTCCGCGTTCACGAGTCTGCCGTTAACGAGTACCTCGAGGCATCCGTTTACGGAGCGTAGGTGCTCGCGCCTTTAAGGCAGCGCCCACTTCTGTTGGCCACTCTTGGTCAGCGGTGGTGGGCGCTGTCTCGTTTCCCGTGTGTCGTCCGATTACCGCACATCACCCTTGTGCAGCGCGCTTCACCCTTTTGCGGCGCGCAGCGATATGCTGCGCGCCGTTTCCGCGGGTCGCCGCCGGGGCCACTTTTGGAGACGCGCTGGGGACTAGGTAAGATGGGATGCATTCGTGTCGGCACGCCGTGATGGCCCGCATATGTGCGGCCAAGGTGGCAAAGAGTGCACCTTTGTCGTTTCAGGCGCCGGCAGGTTCACAGTACGTACTAAAAGAAAGTGAGGACGCCTGTTATGGGTTCTGTCATCAAGAAGCGCCGCAAGCGCATGTCCAAGAAGAAGCACCGCAAGATGCTGCGCCGCACCCGCGTGCAGCGTCGTAAGTTGGGTAAGTAAACCCAACAGCCCACGAATCCTCCGCACCGTGCCTTAGCGCGGCGGCGGAGGATTTCTGGTTTTAGTGCCGAAGCTGCTTCTACGCTGAGAGTGCTTCGCCGCGTACGCTGCTACTTCCGGAAATAGCGCCAGCCGCCATAGGAAAAGGCCGCAGTGACAAGCGCTGGAAGGCCGTAGGTGCGGATGGCGCGGCGGATGGAACGGTAATCGCGGACGATCCAACCGCGCTCTTCTGCGATATTGCGCAGCTTGCGGTCTGGGTTGATGGCCACGGGGGTGCCCACCATGGTGAGCATGGGCATGTCATTGGCGGAGTCGGAGTAGGCGGTGCACCGGTCCAAATCGAGGCCCTCGATGGTAGCGAGGGCGGCTACGGCGTGCTTCTTACCTGGGCCGTGGAGGATATCGCCCACCAAGCGGCCGGTGAACTTGCCGTCTTCTACCTCCGCGACGGTGCCGAGGGCACCGGTAAAGCCAAAGCGGCGCGCCAAGACCTGGGCGAGCTGGACTGGGGTAGCGGTCACCAGCCACACTTGCTGGCCGGCAGCCAGGTGCATTTCAGCGAGCTGCGTGGTGCCGGGGTACGCGCGGCGGGCGAGTGAGGCTTCGACGATTTCCTCGCACAGGTCAATGAGCTCGTCCACGCTGCGGCCTTTGACAAACTCCAAGGCCTGCGCGCGGCCCTCGGCAACGTCTTTTGCATTCTCCGTGCCAGAAAGGCGGAATTTAAGCTGCTTCCAGGCAACCGGGAGTATCTCAGAAATGCGGATATAGCGCCGGCGGGCGAGCCCAAAGCCGAATTCCACCAAGGAGGAACCCTGAACGAGGGTATTGTCCACGTCGAAAAAAGCGGCGGCGCCGACATCGACGGGGACGTCCGGATCCTGGGCCGTGATGCGTTGGGAGCCTGCGGCGTCATAGGAACCGGAGACGGAGGCTATGCCGGAGGCGAAGTCCTCGAGCTCGAGCCCGAATTCCTCTAAAGCGGCGGCAGCGGCCGCCTCACCTGCGGCGCGCTGTTCTTCCTCGCCCAAGGGGGCCAGCGCCTGGTTTTCTAAGAAGTTGCGCAGATTGCCGCGCGAGGCCGTCCAATTGGCCAAAAAGTCGCGGGGAGATTCGGGGAATCCGGGGGGAGGTAAAGCGGACACGAGTGGAATAAACAGCTTTCGCAAACGCGGGGTGGACTAACATGTCCATAGTAAACGTTTCCCCCGTCTGCGTCCTTATGAGGAGAATCCCGCCCCTATGTCCCAGCATCTAGTCGAGCTCATGGTGCGCCCCACCTGCGGTTCCTGTAAACGGGTAAAAGAGCAGATTACCCCCGTTATCCAGGAGGCCGGTGCCCAGCTGGAAGTGCGCAACGTGGAAGATAGCCGCGAGCTTGAGATGGAATTCGGTGACCGCGTTCCCGTTGTAGTGATAGACGGAGAAGAATTCGCCTGCTGGGAAGTCGATAACGAAGAGTTGGCTGCGGAGCTGCGCTGACGATTCGGGTTCCGCGCCCACGCGGGGTAGTCTTTGGAACCATTGCGGTCAATCAAAAGGTTGAGGAGTGTGGAGCATGAGCGTGCTCGTTGTGGGAATGTCCCACCAATCGGCACCCGTGGCGTTGCTGGAAAAATTGAGTATGGACGATGTGGTGCAGCATTCCGCTTGCGGGCGGTTGGTTGACACCGAGTCCCTTACTGAGGCGATGATCATTTCCACGTGTAACCGCCTCGAGGTCTATACGGTGACCAATTCCTTCCACACCGGCGTGCAGGACGTCATCCGGGTGCTGCAGGAAGTCTCCCACGTCGATGAGGAAGAGCTGCGCAATTACCTTTACGTGCGCTATGCCGATGCCGCCGCGGAACACCTCATGTCCGTTACCTCCGGCCTGGATTCGATGGTGGTGGGCGAGCAACAGATCATCGGTCAGGTGCGTTCTGCCTACCAGTCCGCCTCCGAGCAGGGCACGGTTGGCCCGCGCATCCACGCCTTGGCGCAGTCCGCGCTGCGTGCCGGCAAGCGCGTGCACTCGGAAACGGAGATCGATAAGGCCGGCGTCTCGATGGTGACTTTCGCCTTTGACCAGGCGCTGCAGCGCCTGAATACGGAGGATCTGCAGGGCAAGTCCGCGCTCGTACTCGGCGCCGGGGCGATGGCCTCGCTTGCGGCCACCCACGCCGGCCGGCTGGGCATCGGCGAGCTGGTGATTGCCAACCGCACCCGCGAGCGCGCCGAGCGCCTCGCCGGCCACGCTGAGGAGGCCGGCGTGCGCACCCGAGTGGTGGACTTTCAGGACCGCGCCACCGCGCTTGCCGATGTCGACCTTGCCATCTCCGCCACCGGCGCCGAGGGCTTTACCATTACCGCGGCCGACATACCACCTGCGCACCCGCTGATGCTCATTGACCTCTCCCTTCCACGCGATATCGATGACGAGGCAACGAAAATTGATGACGTGGACTTGGTGAATATCGAGCGCCTCAGCAAGTCCCTGTCTGCGGCCGCCACCGATGTCGCGGCTGGCACGGACCCGCACGAGCAGGCCCGCGCCATCGTGGATGAGGAGCTCGCCGCCTATACCTCCGCCCAGCGCGTGCGCGATGTGGCACCGGCTGTCAGCGCCCTGCACCGCCGCGCGGCGGACCTCGTGGAGTGCGAGGCGGCTCGCCTGCAGCAAAAGCACCCAGAGCTAGAGGGCAAGCAGCTTGCCGATGTCCAAGGCGCCCTCAAGCGCGTCGCCGACAAGCTGCTGCATGAACCGACGGTGCGGGCGAAGAAGCTGGCGGCATCGGATAGCAGTTTTAGCAGCGAAAATGCCCTGCAGGAACTCTTTGGCCTGCAGCTGGAAGGCTCCGGCGTTGCCGTGGCCGTCAATGAATTGCCCACGCTGAATAAGGAGGCGTAAATGTTCCAGATTGGTACCCGTGGCTCCAAGCTCGCCACCACCCAGGCAGGACACGTCCGCGATTGGCTTATCGATGCCGGATTCGATTCCGAACTCCACATCGTCACCACCGCCGGCGATACGAATATGGCCCCGGTCGAGCGCATCGGCGTGGGCGTATTCACCCAGGCGCTGCGCGAGGCGCTGTACCGCGGCGAATGCGATATCGCCGTGCACTCTTTCAAGGACCTGCCCACGGCCGAGGATGATCGCTTCCGCTTGGTCATCCCGCAGCGCCAGGACAGCCGCGAGGTGCTGGTCGCCCGCGATGGGATGACCCTGATGCAGCTGCCAGAGGGTGCGCGGGTGGGAACCTCGGCGCCGCGCCGCATCTCCCAGCTGACCGCCCTGCGCCCGGACCTGGAGATCCGCCCGCTGCGCGGCAATATCGATACCCGCATGTCCAAGGTGACCGACGGCGAGCTTGATGCCGTGGTGCTGGCCTATGCCGGCTTGCTGCGCGGCGGCTACGAGGATCGGGCGAGCGATATCTTCGATCCAGAATTATTCATGCCCGCCCCAGCCCAGGGTGCACTGGCCATCGAGGCCGCCGCCGGCACCGAGGCGGCCGCGGCACTGGACGCCATTGTTGATGATCAAGCCACCTCCGCCGCCCTTGCCGAGCGCGCCGTTCTCGCCCGCCTCGAGGCGGGCTGCACCGCGCCCGTGGCCGCTACGTCCCGCTGGAACGGCGATCAACTCACGGTGCGCGGCGGCGTCTTTGCGCTGGATGGTTCCCGCCAATTGACCGCCACCGCCTCCGGCGCTGCGACGGACGCAGCGGAAGCGGCGGAGTTGGGCACGCGGGTCTCTGATGAGCTTTTCGCCCAAGGCGCGGCCGACCTGCTAGGTCAGTAATTTCTACTTTAAGCGCTAATAATTTAAGGTGTAGATACCATAGATCATTTTTTGCAATGATACCCGGCCCCCTTTAAGGGCATCCCAGGACGTCGCGCCTGGGATTTTGGCCGTTATGACCTTGATACCCACCGACGGCGCGGGGAGAAACACTGCAGGCGATCATGTCCGTGTGCGGTGCCGCGGGCCCAGATCTAGAAAAGAACTTTATGAGCAATGCTGTGTCAGACACCCAGTTGGGCAAGATCGTCTTCGTGGGCGCTGGTCCGGGAAACCCAGACCTGCTGACCGTCCGCGCCCGCGAAGTTCTGGCCAATAACGCTATCGCCGTGGCCGATCCGCAGGTCATGCAGGGCGTGCGCGATGCCGTCGCCACCGCGCTGCCCGTCCCGCAAGAGCTGCTGGACGCCGCGGAAGAGGAATACGCGCAGATGTGCGCAGATGCCAAGGCCAAGGGCGCGCGCCGCAAGCCGCCCCGCCCGCCGGCACCGACCGCCGCGGTGCTCTATACACCGGGCGAGGACATCGTAAGCCAGCTGCGCGAGTGCCTTGCGGAGGCCGATGGCGAGGACGTCATCCGCCTCGTGACCGGCAACCCGCTCAACCGCGAATCCATCAAGACCGAGATCAACGCCGTGGCCTCCGCCGGCCTGGAATTCCAGGTCGTGCCGGGCATGTCCCTGCCCTCAACTGTGCCGTCCTTTGCCGGGCTGGCGCTCGGATCGACGTACACCGAAGCCGATGTCACCGATGGCGCCGACTGGGACGCGCTCGCCAATGCCACCCAGCCCATCGTCTTGCAGGCCACCAAGGAAGATTTGGCGGAGATTTCCACCGAGCTGCAGCAGCGCGGCATGCCGGCAGAAACCGAGGCTTTCGTGACCGTCCACGGCACCACGCGCCTGCAGCGCACGTACGAGACGACGCTGGGGACCATCGCCAAGCTGGACGCGGATTTGTCCGGCCCGTTGGTGGTCACGCTCGGCCGCAGCATCGATGACCGCACCAAGTACTCGTGGTGGGAAAACCGCCCGCTCTACGGCTGGCGCGTGCTGGTGCCGCGCACCAAGGAACAGGCCGGGCCCATGTCCGCGCGCCTGGCCGGCTACGGCGCCATCCCGCAGAACGTGCCGACGATTTCCATCGAGCCGCCGCGCAACCCGGCGCAGATGGACCGCGCCATCAAGGGCATCGTCGAGGGCCGCTACAAGTGGATCGTCTTTACCTCCGTCAACGCCGTGACCGCCGTGTGGGATAAGATTTCCCAGCTCGGCCTGGACGCGCGCGATTTTGCCGGCGTGCATCTTGCCGCCGTGGGCACCAAGACCGCCGATGCCATCCGCGCCAAGGGCATGGTGCCGGAGCTTTTGCCGCACAAGAAGAAGCAAAACGCCGAGGGGCTGCTCGATGTCTTTCCCAATTACGTCGAGGACATCGACGCCGTGAGCCGCGTGCTCCTACCGCGCACCGATATCGCCGCCGATACGCTTGTCGATGGCCTCCAAGCCCTCCAGTGGGACGTCGACGACGTCGTGGCCTACCGCACCGTGCGCGCCGCCCCGCCCTCGGCAGAAATCCGCGACATGATCAAGACTGGTGGCTTCGACGCCGTGGCCTTTACCTCCGGTTCCACCGTGCGCAACCTGGTGGGCATCGCCGGCAAGCCGCACCAGCGGACGATCATCGCGTGCATCGGGCCATCGGCAAGCGCAGCAGCAGAAGAGCTGGGCCTGCGCGTCGATGTCGTGCCAGATGTTGCGGACGTGCCCGCGCTTGTCGATGCCCTCGCCAGCCACGTCGCCGCCCTCCGCGCCGCCGGTAACCTGCCCGCGCCCCGCAAGAAGCGTCGCGCGCGCAAGAAGACTACTAAGGTCGAGAAGGCGTAAGTTTTTAGTCTCGCTCTAAGGAGTACCCAATGAGCTCATTTCCTGCCCGCCGCCCCCGCCGCCTGCGCTCCACGCCGCAGATGCGCAACCTCGTCGCCGAAACCACGCTGCGCCCATCGGACTTAATTCTGCCGATGTTTATCGCAGACGGCCTCGATGAGCCGAATGAGATTTCCTCCATGCCCGGCGTGTACCAGCACACGTTTGACTCGCTGCGCCGCGCGACCGAGGAAGCCCTCGAGGCCGGCGTTACCTGCGTGGACCTGTTCGGCGTTCCGCTGGAAAAGGACAAGGACGCCACCGGCTCCGTGGCCTGGAATCCCGACGGCATTTTGAACCGCGGGATTGCCGCCCTGCGCGAGGAATTTGGCGATGACCTCATCATCATGGCCGATACCTGCCTTGACGAGTTCACCTCGCACGGGCACTGCGGCGTCCTCGATGACCAGGGCCGCGTGCTTAACGATGAATCCGTCCAGCTCTACCAAAAGATGGCCCGCTCCCAGGCCGAAGTCGGCGCGCAAATCATTTCGCCGTCTGGCATGATGGACGGCCAGGTTGGCGCCATCCGCGCTGACCTCGATGAGGCCGGGCGCGACGACGTCTCCATCATGGCCTACTCCGCGAAGTACGCCTCCGCCTTTTTCGGCCCCTTCCGCGAGGCCGTCGGCTCCTCCCTAGAGGGCGACCGCCGCACCTACCAGCAGGACCCCCGCAACTTCCGCGAATCCCTCCTGGAGGCCGAGCTCGATATCGAGGAGGGCGCCGACTTCGTCATGGTCAAGCCGGGCTTGCCGTATTTGGATGTCTTGTCCGCAATCGCGGAGACTTCCTCGGTACCCGTCGCCGTGTACCAAGTCTCTGGCGAGTACGCGATGATCAAGGCCGGTGCCGCCAACGGCTGGGTCGATGGCGAGGCCATCATGCTCGAGTCGCTCACCGCCTTCAAGCGTGCCGGTGCCGATCAGATCCTGACGTACTTCGCCACCGAAGCCGCACGCCTGCTCAAGTAAAGGATTCTTGTGACACAGCCTTCTTCTCGTCCGTCGCCGCAGCCCGCTTCGCCGGAGCCGGGCGATCCGGGGCCGCAGCCTGGGCCGCCGCAGCCCGGTGACCCGCGTGACCAGCGCGGCAAGGGCTCGCAGGGCGGCGCCAAGCGCCCCGAGACTGTGGTCTACATGCTGTGGCTCTGGTTGGGCGTCGTCGCCGGCGAGACCGTCCACCAGATCCTCAACGTGGTGCTGACCCTGCTCAACCACGATGTGCTCATGGCGCAGGCCAAGCAGATGGTCGAAAGCACCTCGGGTGGCGAAGACGGCGAGGAAGTATCGGATTCCTTTATCGAAATGGCCGCCTATGGATCGGTGGCTCTGTCGGCCGCCATTGCCGTCGGCGTGTTGGTGCTGCTGCTCTTTTTGCTGAAGTCGCTGGCGGGGCCATCAAAACGCGCGGGCACCTCGCGCCGCATCTGGTTTGCCTTTTCCATTTACTTCGGTTTCCGCATCCTGCTGACCTTCATGGTCACGCCCGCGGGCGCTGACGTCCCCGACTGGCTCTTTGCCGCCGACGGCATGGTGCAAATCTTGGTCGGCGTCGCCGCCGTATTGGGGCTCATATTCTCCGTTAAGCCCGACACCCTCGACTACACCGGCGAGCTGGAGCAGATGCGCGAGCTGGAGAAGGAACTCGAGCAGGCGCGACGGGATAAGGAGCGCGAGAAACGCGAAAAGCAGGAGGCCAAGGAGAAGGGCGGCAGGGACAAGTCCTCCCAGCAATCGCTTGGCGATGACCACAAGGACAACCGATGACCAGCATGTTCCCCGGTCACGGCCGGCGCGATGATGACCAGAACGGCGGTTCTGCGGACAAGAATCATCGCCCAGGGCCTCGCGATTATAACCGCCCCGTGCAGAACACCACCCAGAATCAAGACCTGTCCGTGTGGCCGCGCCCGCTCCAGTGGGCGTACTGGGTACTCGTTGTTGCCGCCGTCATCATGCTGGTCAGCGGCATGGTCGGCATCTTCGGCGGAGGCGGCGAGCAGATGGAGCCTTCGGATTCGCGCATCGCCGAGTATGTGCGGTCGAACCGCCTTTTCGTCTCGGTATTTAATATCATCGGCGCGATCATTCTGGCGCTCTTTTCTGCCCAACTCGCCAACGGATCGAAGTGGGCGCGCCGCATTATCTCCCTCGTCATTGCGATTGCCCTTTTCTTCAACATTGCAGCCTTGGCGCTTGGTATCGGCGGGCTCGGCCTGCTGCTTATCGCCGTGACGCTGCTTATCGCGGTGGTTCTGCTCTTCCAACCCCAGTCCAACCGGTTCATTGCCCACCGCAGCCTCCACGGGCGGGGCTGACGGGCGCTGATCGTACGATTGACGCGCGAGGGCAAAGGCGCGGCAAATTAGCCCCTGCTCCAACTTTTGATTCATAATGAAGAGTATGTCTCGACTTAACCGCGCCCCCATTATTGATGCCGCGCTCGGCCGCACCCCCTCCCGTCCGCCAGTGTGGTTGATGCGTCAAGCTGGTCGCTCCCTGCCGGAGTACCGCGCCGCCCGCGAGGGCATCGGCATGCTGGACTCTTGCTTCATGCCGGAACTCCTGGCAGAAATCACCCTGCAACCGGTGCGCCGCCACGACGTGGACGCTGCCATTCTCTTTTCCGATATCGTGGTCCCACTCAAGGCCGCCGGCGTCAACGTTGACATCGTGCCCGGCCGCGGGCCGGTGATGGAGAAGGCGGTGAGGGAGAAGGGGGACATCGGCAAGCTGCCTATTCTGGAAGCTGACGTGCCTGAAGTCGCCCAAGGCATTGCGGGCATCCTCGACGAGCTGACCGAAACCCAAGCGCTTATCGGCTTCGTCGGTGCGCCATTTACCCTGGCCAGCTACCTCATCGAGGGCGGGCCGTCCAAGAACCACGAGCGCACCAAGGCGCTCATGCACGCCGAGCCCGAGACGTGGCATATGCTCATGCGCCGGCTCGTGCCCACCATCATTAACTTCCTGCGGGTGCAGGTCGATGCCGGCATCGACGCCATGCAGCTTTTCGATTCCTGGGCCGGCTACCTCAACGAGCGCGACTACCGCGAGTTCGTGCTGCCGTATTCGCAGGAAATCCTCGCCAGCGTCGATATTCCGCGTATCCACTTCGGCGTGGGCACCGGCGAGCTGCTACAGGCGATGTCCGAAGCCGGCTCCGAGGTCATGGGCGTGGACTACCGCGTTGCCATGGACGACGCCGCCCAGCGCGTGAACTCGCGCGTGCTGCAGGGCAACCTCGACCCGGCGCTGCTTTTTGCCGGCGACGATGCCGTGCGCCAGGCCGTGCGCACCATCCGCGGCGAGGTCGAGCGCGCCCAGCAGCGCGGCGATATCGACACCCATATCTGGAACCTTGGGCACGGGGTGCTGCCCACCACCGACGCGGAGGCCATTACCCGCGCCGTATCCATCATTCACGAGGAGGGCTAAATGCGTATTGCCATCATCGGTGCCGGTCTCGCCGGCCTTACCGCCGCCTACGAACTGCGCGATCACGACGTCGAGGTTTTCGAGGCCGCCGGGCGCATCGGCGGCAAGCTGTATTCCGTGCCGTTTAATGACGGCCCCACCGACATGGGCGCCGAGGCCTTCCTCGCTCGGCGGCGCGATGCCGTGGAGTTCTTCCACTCCCTCGGCCTTGCCGGCAGTTTAGTTGACCCGTCAGGTTTGCGCTCGCTGGTCTACAGCGGGGAGCTCAAAGCCCTGCCGCAGGGCGGGGTGATGGGCATTCCGTCGCATTCCGAGCCGGTTGCGCACCTGGTTTCGGAGGAGACGGCGCGGCGCATCGATAACGAGCAGCCCTTCGAGTGGACCGTGGGCGGCGACGTTTCGGTCGGTGAGTTGGTGCGTCAACAATACGGCGGCGACCTAGTGGACCGCGTGGTTTCCGCGCTGCTGGGCGGAGTGTACTCATGCACCGCCGATGACCTGGGCCTGCGCGCCACCATCCCCACGCTTGCCGATGCCCTCGATGCCCTCGCCGCCTTCGGCCCCGTCACCCTTTCTGCGGCCGTGCGCTCCCTCGAGGAAGCCCGTGCGGATAACCCCAGCGGTTCCGGGCCCGTTTTCCAAACCTTCCGCGGCGGCTACGCCGAGGTTTACGAGACCCTGGCGGAAAAATCCGATGCGAAGATTTTCGTTGACACGTTCATTTCTGGCATCACGCGCGATGGCGATAAGTTCCGCCTGACCGGCGCGCCGGGCGATACCGAGCCCTTCGACCGCGTGCTGGTAGCTACCCCGGCACCGACTGCCGCGCGGCTGCTGCCCAAGGTGGCTCCGGACGCGGCGACGCGGTTGAAGGGGGTGAAGCTGGCGGCATCGGCAGTCGTGGGCCTCAAATTCGAGTCTGACACCGATCCCTCCGGCACCGCGCTGCCGCAAAACTCCGGCATCCTCGTCGCCACCGACCAAGATGACGTGCACGCAAAGGCGTTTACGATGTCATCGCGCAAATGGCCCCACCTGGCAGAGCGCGGCGGGGCGCTGGTGCGTGCCTCGTTCGGCCGGTTCGGCGATGACGCCATCGTCCGCGCCGAGGAAGACGACCTCGTGGACTACGCCCTCGATGACCTGCAGCACCTGACCGGCTTCGACGGCCGCGCGGCTGGCGTTGCCGAAATCTTCACCCAGCGCTGGTTCGGCGGCCTGCCGCGCTTTGATGCCACCCACCTCGACACCGTGGCAGCCGTGCGCGATGCCTTGTCCCAGTCCCCAGGTGTCGACGTCACGGGGGCTTGGGCCGGCGGCGTGGGCGTTCCTGCGGTCATCGCGGATGCGCGCGCTGCTGCCGCCCGCATCGCTGGCAGCTAGCTCGCGTGGTTGGCACCCGCATTTAGCATCAGAACCTGGTCTCGGCTGCAACTAGCGCCGGCTGCAACTGGCGTCGGTTGTAGCTAACGCAGTCGGTGGCTGGCGCTACCGGTGATTAAGAATCGCCGGCGGTCCCGTACTTGAACCGTGTCGCGGTCCGGAGCTGGAGCGCGACGGTTTTGGGCATGCCTAAACAGGCAGCAGGGTTACTGCTGCCTGAACAGGCGTTTGCGGCCGATTCCGCGCGTGCGGAAACCTGACATGCGCGCAGATAATTGGCATGTGTGAGGGCCTGTCCCTCGGCCGGGAATGGTGGCGGGACCTGGGCGCGAGGTTCCAGTGCTGGGAACCGGTGCTAGAAACCAGCGCTATGGGGCAGTGCCGGAAGTCCGTGCTGGGGCCTATGCTAGGTGCGAGCACTAGGTTTCGGCGCTCGGGTCGGGCACGGCTTCGGGCACGGTGTCGGCCCAGGGTGGTTGCCACACCACCCGCCCGCGCCTGCGGGCGAGGCGACCGCGGCGCGGCGGTGCATTCGGGTCGTCGTCGTTGACGCCGTTGTGGTACGGGCAGCAGGCTGCAAGGTTGGCCATATTGGTATCGCCGCCGCGCTGCCAGGCTTCCAGGTGGTGGATTTGGCACTTATCCGCGGGATAGTTGCACCGCGGCCACGGGCAGACGGGATTTTCGGCGGCGGCCATGAGCCGCTGTTTCTCGTTGGCCATGCGCTCGGTGCGGTAGAGGTTTACCGCGCCCTCGAAGGGATGCACGAGGGTGATAAGGCCGCGCTCGGAAAGGGTGCGCGCGACCAATTCGGCGCCGGTGAGCCGCGCGCCGTTGGTGAGTTGGATGGTGATTTCTTCGCCGTCGCCATCGATGATGCGGTCGAGCTCGTCGAGCGTGATGATCGCATTGGTCGTCACCGTGGGGTGCGGGGCGGCGGAGCCGGAGAAAAGCCCCGCGACGGAGTCTAAGGGTGCATTTTCGTCCAGGTTGGACTCCAAGTCAGCGATGAGGGCGGAGGGCCCGGTAATCGCGAGCGTCCACGGCGCATCCTTGCGGCGTCGAATGCGCACGCCGGGGCGCGGCGGGGTGGGCGGATTAATCTCGCGCAGCTTCTTGCGCGCGAGCTTTTCCATCTCATCGGTATCCGCGGCGGTGCGGCAGAGCTCCACCCGCAGCTGCCATGCCTGGCGCTTGGTCTTGGCGCGAGTGGCGTAGCGCTCGATGACCTCGAGCGTTGGCAGCGCGTGGGCGCGTTCGCGAGCGGCGGCCACGGCGCGGCGTTGTTGCCGGGAAAAGGAGGTGGGGGAGAAGAAGGCATCGGCAAGCGTGAGCAGCGTGCGCGCCGTACGATTCGGCGCACCGGCCGCGCGCAGCTCGCGGGCGGACATGCCTGTGCACCCGGCGACGATGTCGATGCCGGGCGCCAGGGCCGCGAGGTATGCCTGAAGTGCTGTCATGCCCCGCAGCTTAAGGTGATAGCGCAACTAAAGCGCGGCGCGCGAGCGCAGCCTGTGGATAACTCGCCCGAAAAGCGCTAAAAGGCCGCGGTTCGTTGACGCGACATGTGAATAACTAGCCCTTATTGCGGAAAACGAAGATGGATGAGAAGTCCTGGTTCCCGTGGCCCATGTCCTGCATCTCGGCGAAGCGCTCGATGGCAGCGGATACGGCGGGCAGGGGCTTATCGGAGGTGCTCTCCATGAGCTTGGCGTCCTTGGCCAGGGCGTCGACGGTGAAATCGCCGGGGTCGGTATTGCGTTCGCCGGTGATGAATGGGCCTTTCATATTCGACATGCACGACAGGCCGGTGATGTCGAGCATCTGCAGGATGACCTCGGAATCGAGCCCCTCGGATTCGCCGAGCTGCAGGGCCTCGAGCAGGCCTTCGGCGGTCACGGCGAGGGCGAGGTTGGCCAGCAGCTTGCCGATGGCCGCCGTCGCCGCCGTTTCCACCCCAATCAGCTTCTCTTCGCCGGCCCAGGCCTCGGCAAGGCCGAGGGCGACCTCGCGGCGGTCATCGTCGGGCGTGCCGACATAAACGCCCAGGTTGCCCTCGCGCGCCGGCCCCAGCGAGCCCACGACGGGGGAGTGGACGTAGGAGTCGACGGCGGCGGCGAACTCGCGGGCATCGTCAGGCGAGACCGTCGTGGTGTCGATCCAGGTAATGCCCTCGGGGATAAGCTGCGGCTCGATGATCACCTCGCGGATCTGGTCGGGGCCGAAGAGGGAGGTGATGATGACCTCGGCGCCCTCGATGGCCGCGGCAGGGGTATCGGCGCGCGCCGCGCCCTCGTCCACGAGCGGTTGCGCGCGCTCAGCGGTGCGGTTCCACACCGTCAGCTCGTGCTCAGATAGTAGGTGGCGGGCAAGCTCGGTGCCCATGCGTCCGGTTCCTAAAAATGCGATCTTCATACCTCCCCAGTGTGCCATCTCAGCGGGAACGCCGTTTCTATGACGTATCACGGAAACGCGGGAAAGCTTAGTGGGTTGCTGTGAATTCCACCGACATGCACAGTCAAACTTTTGTATGGCGCGCGAGTCGCTAGAATGACAGACATGCCTAATACTTCCCAGTCGCAACAGTGGTTCGAGCGTTCCTCCAAAGTGATCCCGGGCGGGGTGAACTCGCCGGTGCGCGCTTTCGGCTCCGTGGGCGGCCAGGCCCGCGTGATTGAGCGGGGCGAGGGATCGCGCCTGTGGGATGTCGACGGCAATGAGTACGTCGACCTCGTGAGCTCCTACGGCCCGATGATCCACGGCAATGCGCACCCGGAAATCGTCGAGGCCGTGCAGCAGGCTGCCACCGGCGGGCTGAGCTTCGGCACGCCGACGGAGGGTGAGGCGCTGCTGGCGGAGGAAATCGTCAAGCGCACTGCGGCCGATAAGGTGCGCATGGTTAACTCCGGCACGGAGGCGACCATGTCGGCGGTGCGTTTGGCCCGCGGTTACACCGGCCGCGCGAAGGTGCTGAAGTTTGAGGGTTGCTACCACGGGCACGTGGATGCGCTGTTGGCATCGGCAGGCTCGGGCGTGGCGACGTTCGGCCTGCCGGATTCGCCGGGCGTGACGGGTGCGACGGCGAAGGACACCATCGTCGTTCCTTATAACGATCTGGATGCGGTGCGCGAGGCCTTCGCGGAGAACGAGGGGCAGATTGCCTGCATCATTGCGGAGGCCTCTGCCGGCAATATGGGCACCGTGGCTCCGAATGAGGGTTTCAACGCGGCGCTGAAGGAAATCGCGCATGCCGATGGCGCCCTGCTCATCCTCGACGAGGTTATGACCGGCTTCCGCACCTCCTATAAGGGCTGGTACGGCGTCGATGGCGTGGCGGCGGACCTGGTGACCTTTGGCAAGGTGGTTTCCGGTGGCCTGCCGGCTGCGGCCTTTGGCGGTCGCGCCGAGGTCATGGACTACCTGGCGCCGGATGGTCCGGTCTACCAGGCGGGCACCTTGTCCGGTAACCCGGTGGCGATGGCCTCGGGCCTGAAGTCGCTGCAGCTTGCCGATGAATCCCTCTACCCCCGCCTGCAAGAAAAGGCCGACCAGCTCGGCGCGATGATTTCTTCCGCGCTGGAGGCCGAGGGCGTGGCGCACCACATTCAGCGCGCGGCATCCATGTTCTCCATTCGCTTCGCAGAGGGCGAGGGCCGCAACTTCGCGGATATGCAGGCCGCGGAGAACTTCCGCTTTGCCCCGTTCTTCCACGCGCTGCTTGAAAACGGCATCTACGTGGCACCGAGCGCGTTCGAGACCTGGTTCGTCTCTGATGCTCTTGGCGATGCCGACTTCGAGCGCATCGATGCCGCCCTCAAGCCTGCCGCGAAGGCCGCGGCCGCAGCGCGTCCCGCACAATAAGGCCTGCGTAACTAGGCCTGCTCAATAAGGAGAGACATGACACGCACCATCGTTCACCTCGTGCGCCATGGCGAGGTACACAACCCGGGCAAGATCCTGTACGGGCGCATCCCGGGCTATCACCTATCCTCGCGCGGGCGTTCCATGGCCGCGCGGACGGCGGAAAGCTTCCGCGATCATGATGTGACCTATTTGGCGGCCTCGCCGCTGCAGCGCGCGCAGGAAACGGCGCGGCCGATTGCGCAGGTGACGGGGCTAAATGTGGACGTCGATAAGACGCTCATCGAGTCCGGTAACCAATTCGAGGGCCTGCGCACCAAGGGTTTGCGCTCGGCGCTGTGGAACCCGCGGCACTGGCCGAAGATGGTCAACCCGCTGGAGCCGTCGTGGGGTGAGGCGTATGAGGGCATCGCCGAGCGCATGCTCGGTGCGGTCGACCGCGCGCATACCGCGGCGGAGGGGCATGAAGCCGTGCTGGTGAGTCACCAGCTGCCCATCGTGATGGTGCAGCGCACGGTGCTGGGCCAGCGCCTGCCGCATGCGCCGTGGAACCGCGAGTGCGCGTTGGCCTCGGTAACCTCGCTGCTTTTTGAGGATAACCAGGTCACCGATATCTTCTACTCCTCGCCGGCGCAGGAGATTTAATGGCACGTACACGCACCCGTGCGGCAACGCGCGTTGTGGCAGCCGCGCTTTCTATAACCGCCCTGACCTTGACCGCCTGCACGCAGGACGCCGAGAACGCGCAGAACGCGGTGGCCACCGGCGGCGAATTCGAATTCATCTCCCCGGGCGGGGAGCGGGAAATCCACTACGAGGAAGCCGATAGGAAACCGCTGCGCAGTTTCAGCGGCGCCGATGTCCGCGATACGAATAAGACCATTTCCTTGGATGACTACGAGGGTGAAGTCGTGGTCTTGAATTCCTGGGGCCAGTGGTGCGCGCCGTGCCGCGCTGAGGCCGATGACCTGCAGGCAGTGCACGCAGAGCTGCAAAAACGCGACCTGGGTACCGTCTTAGGCATCAACGTGCGCGACTATAACCCGCAGGTATCCAATGACTTCTTGGACGATAACGGGCTGGAGTACCCCTCCATCTATGACCCGCCGTTTAAGACGGCCGCGGCGCTCGGCGGCGTGCCTACGTCCGTGGTGCCGACCACGATCGTCTTGGATAAACAACACCGTCCGGCTACCGTTTTCTTGCGGTCCATCACTACCGATGACGTGATGGATGTTGTGGATAAGTTAGAAAAGGAATAAATGGATTACGCAGCAAATATCGGCGGCCAGTTTGCCGAAGCTGCCACCTCCGGCCCGTTGATCCTCGGCATCCTCGCCGCGGCTCTGGCGGGTCTCGTCAGCTTTGCCAGCCCCTGCGTCATCCCGCTGGTGCCCGGCTATATCTCGTACCTCGCCAGCGTGGTTGGCGGTGAGGTGAGCTATGACGAGAAGCTGGGGGTGGGCGTCGGCAAGCGCAGGCAATGGGCCGTCGTGCTGGCGGCAGCGCTGTTCATCTTGGGCTTTACCGTGGTCTTTGTGCTGGCGACGGTCTCGGTCTTTGGCGCGATTTCCGCGCTCACGCTCAACGCCGATACGCTGATGCGCGTGGGCGGCGGCGTCACCATCTTGATGGGCGTGGTTTTCCTGGGCGCGATTCCGGCGCTGCAGAAAGACACGCGCTTGGCGCCAAAGCGCTGGACCACGTGGCTGGGCGCGCCACTTTTGGGCGGCGTGTTCGCGCTGGGCTGGACGCCGTGCCTGGGACCCACGCTGGCGGCGATTGTGTCCATTTCCGCCGGTACCGAAGGCGTGACCGCCGCCCGCGGCGCCCTGCTCATCGTGGGCTATTGCCTGGGCCTTGGCCTGCCGTTCCTGCTGGTGGCGCTGGGATCCGCCCGGGCGATGCGCACCATCTCGTGGGCCCGCAAGCACTCGCGCACCATTCAGATTATTGGCGGCGTGGCGATGATCCTCGTGGGCGTTGCCCTGATTACCGGCCTGTGGGGCGAGTTTATTTCCTATATCCAGAAATGGACCGTGGACTACGGCGCAACCCTCATTTAGGAGAAACGTGAAATATATCCGCAAAGCCTGGCGCTGGCTTACCAGCATGCGCACCGCGCTGGCCCTGCTTTTCCTGCTGGCGCTCGCCGCCATCCCCGGCTCCCTCTTGCCGCAGCGCGATCTGAACGAGCAGAACGTGCAGGAGTTCATCGAATCCAATGGCACCGTGGCGGAAATCTACGATAAGCTGCAGCTTTTTGATGTCTTTTCCTCCATCTGGTTCCAAGCCATCTTCCTGCTGTTGGCGGTCTCGCTCATTGGCTGCATCATTCCGCGCTCGATCGATCACTACAAGGCGTGGCGCACACAGCCCACGCGCGCGCCGAAGTACCTGCACCGCCTGCCGCTAAGCGCCGAGGGGCATTCGGATAAGAGCGAGGAAGAACTCAGCGCGGAGATCCACAAGCGCCTGAAAAAGTGGCGCGTGGCAGAATACACCCCGAATGAGGACCGCGCCGGGGTGCACGCCTTTTCCGCTGAGCGCGGCTACGGCCGCGAGCTGGCCAACCTCATTTTCCACGTCGCCCTGGTGGCGATCTTGGTCACCGTGGCCGCCGGCCGCCTGGTCAACTACGAGGGCCAGGTCATCGTGGTTACGGAATCCGGCTCGCAGGGCGGCAATACCTCGCTGGAGCAGTCCACGGAGTTCTGTAATACCTCCACCTCGAACTTTGACTCCTTCCGGGCAGGGCCGCTTTTCGATGGCACCGGGCTCCACCCCTTCTGCATGACCGCGCACGACTTCACCGCGAAGTACCTGCCCAATGGCCAGGCGGAGATGTTTACCTCCAATGTCTCTTATGCGGAAGGCGACGATATTTATAAGGATCCTTCCGAATGGAAGGACTACGAGCTCAAGGTCAACCACCCGCTGCGCCTGGCACAAAACCGCGTCTACCTGCAGGGCCACGGCTATGCGCCGACGGTGACCGTGGAGTGGCCGGATGGTGAAAAGCGCACGCAGACCATTCAATTCCAGCCCACTGACACGACCTTCTTCCTGTCTTCGGGCGTGCTGCGCTTTGACCCGCCGGCGGGCATGTACCCGGATCTTTTCGAGCGCCGCCAAAACCAGCTGGCCATCCAGGGCCTCTTCGCCCCAACGGCCGAGTGGAGCGGTGAGAACGGCAAGCTTTTGCAGTCCTCTCACCCGGGCCTGAATGATCCGGCGCTGGCGGTCGATATTTACCGCGGCGATGCTGGCCTCGATACCGGTACGCCGCAGTCGCTCTTTTCGCTGGATTCAAGCCTCGTACACTCCGGGCAGCTGCAGAAGATCGACCGCGTGAACCTGAGCCAAGGCGATGACGTCACGCTTGACGATGGCACCAAGATCACCTTCAACGGCGCCAACGAGTTTGCCAATTATCAGGTCTCCTATGACCCATTCCAGAAGTGGGTGCTGGCATCCGCGCTAATCATGTTGGTATCCCTGGTGGCCTCGTTGATGATTAAGCGCCGCCGCGTCTATATTCGCCTGCGGCCGGATTCCGCCGGCGGCACCACCATTGAGATGGGTGGTCTCGCCCGCACCGACCGCGCCGGCTGGTCCGAGGAATTCCATGAGCTGCACCGCGCGCTCTTGGAGCTTCCGGATCCAGATGAGGTGGAAGAAGACAAACTCTATACTGATGAGTAATCCAACTATAGTTGGATCCCGCTGTGTGCATGAGTAAGGTAATCAGCATCATCCCGCACGTGTGAAGGCTAGGTGGACTCCCTTGCAGATCGATCAGAATCTGTCGAACTTCTCGGATCTCGCGGTGCAGACCGCATTCGTGGTGTACTGCGTCGCGCTTCTTATGTCGCTGTTGTACTACGGCCGCATACGCAGCCTTATCGAGGCGCACCGCGTCAACCGCTCGGAGGCGTCCAAGGTATTGGTCGGCGCTGGAGCCGAGGCTGGTGCCGCGGCTGCTCCCGCCGCCGGAGCTGGCGGCGGCGATACCGGTGCTGACGCTGCAACCGGCACGGGCGCAACGGATGTCGGCACCGACTACGAGGCTGAGGCGTCGTCTGCGGCTGCAACCTTGAGCGAGGAAGAAGTCGCGGACAAGGAACGCAAGCTGGATAAGCTTGGCGGCATGACCAGCTCGCTGATGTGGGTGGGCATTGCCCTGCACGCCGCGGCTATCGTGCTGCGCGGGCTGGCCACGGGGCGTTTCCCGTTTGGCAACCTTTACGAGTACGTGTTGATGGTGTCCTTCGGCGTGCTCTTGGTGGGCAATATCGCCATGCAGCGCAAGGAATGGCGCACGGTCTGGCCGTGGATCCTTACCCCAGTGCTGGCGCTGATGTTTTACGGGTCTACCAAGCTGTATGCGGAGTCCGCACCTGTGGTGCCGGCCCTGCAATCGCACTGGCTGCCCATTCACGTCACGGTGGTGTCCTTGGGCGCGTCCATCGGCATCATTTCCGGCATCATCTCGCTATTGACCCTGTTGCGCCAGTGGCAGCCAAAGAACGCGGAGCGTGGCATTTTTGGTGCTCTGGCTTATCCGCTGCCATCCGCGGCCAAGATTGACCGCTTGGCGTACCGCTTGGCCGTTATCACCCTGCCCACCCTGGGCCTAGGCATCATCTTGGGTGCCATCTGGGCCGAATCCGCGTGGGGTCGCTTCTGGGGCTGGGATCCGAAGGAAACCATGTCCTTTGCCACCTGGATTCTTTATGCGGCCTACCTGCATGCGCGCGCCACCCCGGCCTTCCGCAAGGCGGCGCCGTGGATCAACGTTTTGGCCATGGCGGCGATGGTATTCAACCTCTTCTTCATCAATATGGTGGTCTCCGGCCTGCACTCCTATGCGGGGCTGAACTAAATGGCCACCAACCATAGCCCGCGCAATAAGCAGGGAAAGCCCGCCGGCGATAACGAGCTCATCCTGGGCTTGGGCGCGCAGATTGCGCAGCGGCGGCGTGAGTTGGGCATCGTCCAGCAGCAGCTTGCCGATGCCGCCCACATCTCCCGCTCCACCCTCCACACCATCGAACACGGTGGGGCAGGCGTGCGGTGGGAAAAGGTTACCGCCGTGGCAGAAGCGCTGGGCTTGGAGATGCGGTTCGTGCCAAAGGATTAATCCTGGTTGTCTTCTTGGCCCTTTGAACCATTGTTGCCGTCGGCGTCGCGAGTGCGGCGCTGGCGGCGTTTTTCTTCCTCGACCTCCTGTTTGCGGCGCTGCTTGAAGCGCTCCTTTTCCAGGTTCCACAGGAACTCCTCGTCATCATCGGGGCCCTTGATGGAACGCGGTTGTTCTTCAACCTGGCGGGACTTCCAGGATGATGGCCCAAAGGCCTTCCACACCAGGTAGGCGGCGAGGACAAAAAGCAGTAGGAGGATTAGTCGACCCATGCAGATTATTCTACCTGTACGGCGTACAATCGACCCCCATGACGCACAACCCTGAGCCACCGAAACCGGACCCCGAACTGCGCCGTCGCTCCCGCAAGGCGCTTTGGAAATACGGGCTCGCGCGCGTGGTGCTTTTTATCGCGCTCACCGCGGTCATTGAGCTGCTGGCGGTAGCGATTGGTTTCCCCATCCCCGTCCTCATGGCAGCGCTCCTGGCGCTCTTTGTTGCCCTGCCGCTATCGATGCTGATGTTTAAAAACTGGCGCATCGAGGCCACGCAGACGCTGGCGGAATACTCCGCGCAGCGCAAGGCGCACAAGCGCTGGGTGCAAGCCGAATTGGAAGGCCGCGCGGAGGCCTAGGCGCGCAAGCCTGGCCCTTGACTAGACGAGGGCGACGGCGATGGCCTCGATGACTGCCCAGATGAGCATGGCGCGCCCGGTCAGCCCTAGCACGGGGATGAGCTGGGGTCCGGTGGCGCCGCGGTTGACGGTGCGCACCGCGCGGAGTGCAAACGGGAAGTAGACCAGGCCTGCGAGCGCGAGCCAGCTGCCAAAGGCGACCGCGATGGTGAGTATGAAGGGCAACAGCAGCAGGCCGGTAAAGAGCAGGCGGGCGTTCTTATTGCCCAGCCGCACCGCGAGGGTGATCTTGCCGGCCTCGGCATCGGAGGGAATATCGCGGATATTATTGGCCAGGTTCACCCCGGAGCTCATGGCGCCGATGCCGATGGCGAGGGCCAGGCCCGTCCAAGAAATGCGACCGGCTTGGGTAAATTCGGTGCCGAGCACGGCGACGAGGCCGAAGAATATAAAGACGGCGACCTCGCCCAGGCCGCGGTAGCCGTAGGGGTTCTTGCCGCCGGTATAAAACCACGCGCCGGCGATGCACAGCGCACCGATGAGGATGAGCCACCAGGCACCAGCGGCCAGCGACAGGAAGATTCCGGCCAGACCGGCGACGGCAAAGCAGCCAAAGGCGGCGTATTTCACGTGGCGCGGCTGCGCAAGCCCGCTGCCGGTCAGGCGCTGCGGGCCGGTGCGGTCATCATCGGTACCGCGGATACCATCGGAATGGTCATTGGCAAAGTTCACGCCGATGATAAGCGCCCACGCCACGATGAGCGCGAGCACCGCGCGGCCGATATGCCCGCTATTAATGCCGAAGGCCGCGCCCGTACCGGCGATAACGGGTGCGAAGGCATTAGCCCACGTATGCGGGCGGGCGCCATTGATCCAATCCTGTGCGGTAGCGGAATAATTACCGGCTGATGAAGTCATAGCCACCATTGTGCCACTGGGCTGGCAGCGTTTAGCAATCAGGAAGCCGGGGCCGAGGCCGGAGTCGAGGCCGGGGCCCGCGGTGGAGGTTAGGCGCTAAAGAGGGCGGCAACGGCCTGGCGGTCGATCTTGCCGGGGCCGGTGGTGGGAAAGTCCGCGAGGCGCTTTAAGTCCTTAGGCAGCTGCCAGCGGGGAAGTTCGGCGTCTTCGAGGGCTTCGAAGATATCGCCAAGCTCGGCATTACCGGTATAGGCGGCCACGATGGCCTGGCCCAGCCGCGGGTGCGGGATACCGACGACACACGCCTCCTCAACACCCGGCACGCGGAGGATCTCGCGTTCCAAGACCTCTGGGTGCAGCTTGAGCCCACCGGAGTCGATGACATTATCGAGGCGTCCGGTTACGGTGAGGATGCCATCTTCGATGACGCCGGCATCGGAAGTGGCAAACCACCCGTTTCCGGGAAACGCCTCGTGGCTTGGGGCGTTGCGGTAGCCCTGCGCGATGGTGGGCCCGCCGAGTAGGATGCGGCCGTCTTGGACGCGGGCGGTCGTCCCGGGCAGGGGGCGGCCATCGTAGACGCAGCCGCCGGCGGTTTCGGAGGAACCGTAGGTGGTGGTGATAGTGATGCCCCGCTCCGTGGCCGCGGCGTGCAGGCGCGGGTGGATGGCGGCCCCGCCCACCAAGATGGCATCGAAACTCTGGAGCGCGTCGATACCTTCCGGTGTATCCATGGCCTTGGCCAGTTGCAGCGGGGTCAGCGCGGTGTAGGTGCGATCACCGGTGCGGGAGAGCTCCGCGGCGGCGCGGGCGAAGGCGGAGATATTAAAGCCTGCGCTGAGATCGAGGCAGAGCGGATCCACCCCGGCCACCAGGGAACGGACGAGGACTTGGATGCCGGCGATGTGGTGGGCGGGCATCGCCAAGAGCCATTGCCCAGGGCCACCGAGGACCTGGTGGGTGGCATCGGCGCTGGCGACCAGGTTGGCCGGCGTTAGTTGAGCGCCCTTTGGGGTGCCGGTGGACCCTGAGGTGGAGACCACGAGCGCGATGTCCGCGGCGATGGGCTCGCCGGCGCGTTGGGAATTGCGCAGGAGGGTGGCGCGGGTGGCATCGGCAAGCGGCAGCGGCAAAAAGCAGGACCTACCGGCAATGGCTGATTCGAGGTCCGGCAGGATGGCCGCGGGGTCATGCGGATCAACGGGCAAGGGGGCGAGGATAGTCACGGCAGTAGATCTTAAGGCTACGGCGGGACAAAGCCCGGTTGCGGCCGGGGTGAGTCGATGCGGGAATCAGCGGTACGTGTCCTCTTGATCAAAGGGCCGCTCGTTATTGGCCTCGGCTTCTTTAATGCGGCGCAGCATCCACACGCGCGAGCCGAGAACGCCCCCGACGGCGAGGATCGCAAGCAGGATACAAAATGCGATGAGCACGGTGCGGGGCACTCCTTAGTAGTAATAGGGGAATTCGTCCCAGTTAGGCTCGCGCTTGTCCAGGAAGGACTGCTTGCCCTCGACGGCCTCATCGGTCATATAAGCCAGGCGGGTGGCCTCGCCGGCGAAGACCTGCTGGCCCATCAGGCCATCATCGGTAAGGTTGAATGCGAATTTCAGCATGCGCTGGGCGGTGGGGGATTTCATATTGATTTCCTGGCCCATGCGGATGGCGGTGTCCTCGAGCTCGCCGTGGTCTGCGACCTCATTGACCGCGCCCATCTCATACATGCGCTGGGCATCGTAGGTGCGGCCCAAAAAGAAGATCTCGCGGGCGAATTTCTGGCCCACCATCTTGGCCAGGTAGGCCGAGCCATAGCCCGCATCGAAGGATCCGACGTCCGCATCCGTCTGCTTAAAGCGCGCCTCCTGGCGGGAGGCCACGGTCATATCGCAGACCACGTGCAGCGAGTGCCCGCCGCCGGCGGCCCACCCATTGACCACGGCGATAACCACCTTGGGCATGGTGCGGATAAGCCGTTGGACTTCCAGGATGTGCAGGCGGCCGCCTTCGACCTTGGCGCGGGCCTCGTCGACGCTGGATTCATCCGCCGTCGCATCATCGTGGGCGTGCTCGGTGGCGTAGCGATACCCCGACCGGCCGCGAATGCGCTGGTCACCGCCGGAACAAAACGCCCAGCCGCCATCCTTTTGCGAGGGCCCATTGCCAGTAAGCAAGATCGTGCCCACATCCGGGGTGCGGCGGGCGTGATCCAAGGTGCGATACAGCTCATCTACGGTGTGTGGCCGGAAGGCATTGCGCACCTCGGGCCTGTCGATGGCGATGCGCACGATGCCATTCTTCCGGCCGTCCGCCGCCAGGCGGTGGTAGGTGACGTCCGTGAGATCCCCAAAGCCCTCAACCGGGCGCCACAATTCCTCGCGGAACGGATTTTCGGTGCTGTATTTCTTCTGCTCGCTCATAGCGCCCAGCATAGTGGGCGCGAAAAGTTTAGTCCCCATTCCCAACCCTCACCTCTACGCACTGCCCAGCATGCTGGTAATAATCGATACTCAATAACTGCGAGGGGTTATCCCGCAATGTACCCGTGTACCCTATGCTGGCGCGGTCATCAATACTGTGGGAAGACTCGAACTCCCTCAACCCTTTAACGCCAAAGGGTGCCTACATGTCCTCGAATTTCCCCTCGAAGGCGGGGGCATACTCGCTGCATGTGCGTAAAGGCTACCGCCACGCGCGCGGCGTGGCATGACTAAAGCTTCGCTATGGAGTTATCAGTTCCGTATTCCAGTTCAACTGCTGGATGCGGGTATCAAGCTCCCGGAACTGCTTGGACAGGTCATCGACCCGCTTGCGCAGCTCTGCTACCGGCAGCGTGGCCACAAACTTAATCTCCGCGCGGGAATAGCGGTCCTGCCGCGCGCCCGCGGCTTGGGCGAGGTCGTGGTAGATGCGGCGGGTGCGCACGAGGCCATCGCGAAGCGCAAGGGCCTGCATCAGGTTCTTCTCGCCATCAAAATCCGTGGCCACGTTCGTGGCATTGATGGCCTGCACGAGCTTATCGATGCGCCCGGTAATGCCCTCCAACTCGCGCAAAAGCTCGGCCGGATCCTCGTCCGGGGTATCGCCCTCCTGCACGCGTACGACGGAAAGTAGACGCTCGCGCAGCTCATTGAGCCGGTCCTGCGCCTGGGCGCGCTCTGCTAATGCCTCTGCCAGTAACATGGTTCCTCCTTCAGGGGTAGGTAGGAACCAACGTAGCCGGGGTGGGGGCTGGGGTCAATGGGTTGTGGTCCGCAGCGCGAGCGGCGTGCCAGCTACCATGAGCCTATGAACATCGATGACGTTCTCGACCGCGCCCACGTAGTCTCCCTCCCGCTGGCCGTGAAGTTTCGCGGCATCACCACGCGAGAGGCGTTGCTTATTGATGGGCCAGCCGGTTGGGGTGAATTTGCGCCGTTCCTGGAATACGGGCCCGCGGAATCGGCCGCGTGGCTGCGCGCCGGGTTGGAGGCCGCTTACGAGGGATTTCCGGAGCCAGTCCGAGAGTGGGTAGAGGTCAACGCCACCATTCCCGCCGTTCCCGCCAGCGAGGTACCCGCGATTGTGGATCGCTACCCCGGCTGCCGGACGTTCAAGATCAAGGTGGCGGAGAAAGGCCAGACGCTTGCCGATGACATTGCGCGCGTCCACGCCGTTCGCGAGCACGTCAGCGCCCGGGGGGTTATCCCGGTGCTGCGCGTGGATGCCAATGGCGGCTGGAGTGTGGCCGAAGCGGTAGAGGCCGCCCAGGCACTCATGCCGCTGGACTATATGGAGCAACCCTGCGCGAGCGCGGAAGAACTGGTGGAGGTGCGCAGGCAGCTCATGCGCAACGGGCTTTTTGTGCGCGTGGCCGCGGATGAATCCATTCGCAAGGTTGAGGATCCATACCGCGTGGCGGATCTGCAGGCGGCCGATGTAGCAGTGGTTAAACCTGCACCGCTGGGCGGGGTGCGCCGCGTCCTCGAGGTGGCACAGCACCTGCGCGAACGGCACATGGATATTACAGTGGCCTCGGCGCTGGATACCTCCATCGGCATCAATATGGGCTTGGCGGCGGTGGCGGCGTTGCCGCAAATCTATGATGACGAGGACATCGACGTTACCCCGGCCGCAGCGGGCCTGGCCACGGGCAGCCTTTTTGAGGAAGACGTCACCGCGCCACGCCAGCTACACGACGGGCACCTGCGCGCCGAGATCCTCGCCCCAGAACCGGACCGCCTGTCCGACCTAGCCGCGCCGGCCGACCGCCGCGAGTGGTGGTTCGAGCGCCTCCGGGAATCGTGGCAGCACCTGTAGTTGCGCCTAAAAGCATAAGAAAAAGCGCCTGGCACTTGCCAGGCGCTTTTATCTATCTAAACCTTAGACCAACTCGTGGGTGAGGTTGGCCGGGCGGGTGTAGGTATTAACAACCGGGGACCACTTGATGGCGTCGTCCACGATCTTCTGCAGGGTCTCCTTGTCGGCGTCGCCGTCGATATTGACCTTAACGTTGACGTCGGAAACGCCCGGGCGCTTGTCCTCGCCCAAGTCACCAACGCCCCAGGTTGGGGAGAGGTCGATGTCGCCAACGATGTCGAGCTCCAGCTTGGTCAGGGTAACGCCGCGGTGCTGAGCGATGGCCTGGATGCCAACGTTGATGCAGGCGCCAAGACCGGCCTGAGCGACCTCGGTGGGGTTGGGTGCGGAGTCATCGCCAAGCAGCGGCAAAGGCTCGCCCACCTTGATGGTGTGGTCGCGCACGGTGGTGTTATTGCGGAAGAAACCGTCAGCCTCGGTGTGGGTGCGGACGTGCTTCTTGGCACCCTCAGGGTTGTCGATGTTCTTCTGTGCTAGGTCGTTGAGCTTCTCGCCGTCGATGGGCTCGAGAGCGTCGCCTTCGTTGTGGTTTGGGGTGAGATCAGACATTAAATTGCTCCTTGTATCAGATGTTTATTAACTGATGGCGCCATGGTAACGCGAAGGCAAATATAAATCTAGAACAAGGGGTCTATTTTGTAGAGAATGCCAGGTCTAGAGTGAATATAAATGTGTGCACCGCATTTGCTGACCTGTGAATTTAGAAATTGACACCGTAGTGCGCCCGGCCTAGGTTCGTTCTGAACAAACCACTTGGTCTAGTTAAGAAAGAACGCATGGTTCACAATCGGAAGCTGTCGCGACGGCAGATACTGCGCAGCGCAGTAGCAATGGGCGGGGTAGCAGTGGGCTCGCAGGTCCTCTCTGCGTGTTCCTCGCCGCGGCAGGAGGACAATGCCCAGTCCGGGACATCCGGGCAGGGCGGGGAAACCCTCACCATCGGATTCGTGCCCATCGCGTGCGCGTCCCCGCTGGTCGCCGCCGATGGCCTGGGCGCCTTCGCAAAGCAGGGCCTCAACGTTGAGCTGCGCAAATTCGCGGGGTGGGCAGATCTCTGGACCGCCTATGCCACCGGCGCCTTAGACGTAGCGCACATGCTCTCGCCCATGCCGCTAGCCATTGATGCCGGTGCCACCAACGCCTCCCGGCCCACCGAGTTAGCCTTTACGCAAAACACCAACGGGCAGGCACTGACCTTGTCCACCTCTCACCTGGATACCGTGTCGCGGCCAGCGGACCTGAAGGGCATGGTGCTGGGAATTCCCTTTGAGTACTCCGTGCATGCCCTCTTGCTGCGCGATTATCTCGTGGCCGGCGGGGTCGACCCAGTTTCCGATGTGGAGCTGCGCCTATTGCGCCCGGCCGATATGGTGGCGCAACTTTCGGTCGGCACCATCGACGGCTTCATTGGCCCAGAGCCCTTCAACCAGTGCGCCCTGACTACCGGCTCGGGCCGCGCCTTTGTTCCCACCCGCCAGATGTGGGACAACCACCCGTGCTGCTCGGTTGCCGTGGCGAAGGAAGTGGACCGGGGCGTGCGCGACCGCGTCGTCGCGGCGCTGCAGGAAGGCGCGCAGTACGTCGATAGCCCAGACCACGTCCATGAATCGGCGTCCATGCTGGCTAAGGAGAAGTACCTGAACCAGAAGGAAGAGCTGATTTCGCGGGCGCTCGCCGGAAACTACACCACTTGGGACGGCAAGGACACGGTGGATCCACAGATGATCAAGTTTGGCGGCCGCACCTCCGCCACCGCAATTACGTGGATGGGCACCCAAATGGCCCGCTGGGATCTGGGCGGAAGCGCGATGCGGATGGATGACCAAGCGTTGCTAGATGTCACGAAATCCGTCTTACCGCGCGAAGCCGATCTCACCACGGACCCGGTGAAAATCAACGGCCATAGCTTCGATCCCCTGCACCCCACCGCCGGATACCAGCGTTAAGGACTCTTGCCTTATGACCACAGTAAAAAATGACAGCGCTAGCACCAGTACAGCGCACTCCACTGACACTCACACAGCAGCGCCCCATTCGGGCCGCACCGCCAGCCGGAAGAAGCGGCGGGAGAGCCCGTGGAAGGCAATGGGCCTGGGTATTGCGCTTTTCATTGCCTTCATCGCCCTCTGGCAGGCGGTCGCGGCTGCGGGCTGGCTTTCCGATATCGCCCCCACTCCCGCGCACACCTGGGATAGGGCCGTAGAGATTCTTTCGGATCCCTTCTACCGGGATGGGCCGGCCTCAGTGGGCATTCTTTGGCATATGGTCGCCTCCTTGCGCCGCGTGCTCATTGGCTTTGCCATCGCCATGGTGATAGCCATTCCGCTGGGCTTTTGGCTGGGCTCTTCTGCAACCTTCCGCCGCGCGACGGATCCCTTTGTCCAGATCCTGCGCCCCGTCTCCCCGCTGGCATGGCTGCCACTAGGCCTGGCGCTGCTTCGCGATGCCGAAAATACCGCCGTCTTCGTCATCATCCTCTCCGCCTTGTGGCCGACGCTGCTCAATACCATCGAGGCGGTCCGCGGGATTCACCCCACGTATAAGAACCTAGCGGCCACGCTCGGCACGAACCGGATGCAACAGCTCCTCTACATCGTCGGGCCGGCTGCGCTGCCAGGGATTATCACCGGCATGCGGCAATCGCTATCGACCGCCTGGTTAGTCATCGTGGCTGCGGAAATGCTCGTCGGCGGCCAAGGCGTCGGTTTCTTTGTCTGGAATATGTGGAACCGCCTCGATATTGACGCCATCGTCGTGGTCATCGTGCTTATTGGTGTCATCGGATTGGCCCTGGATTACCTCGTTGCCTCCCTGCAGAAAGTGGTGCGCTATGACTAAAGCCCATATCGAATTTGCTGGTATTACCAAAAGCTACGGCCCAACCAAGATCATTGGGGATACCTCGGTATCCATTGGGGAGGGCGAGTTCGTATCCCTGCTGGGGCCATCGGGCTCCGGCAAATCCACCATGCTGAATATGATCGCGGGCCTCGCATTTCCCTCTACCGGCGAGGTGCGCGCGCGAGGCGAGGCCGTGACCGGCCCAGGTCCAGACCGCGGCGTGGTATTTCAAAATCACGCGCTCCTGCCCTGGATGACGGCGCGCGGGAATATCGAATTCGGACTGCGATCGGCCCGCCCGGAGCTGTCGAAGGCAGAGCGCACCAAGATTGCGCAGGACTTCCTCGACGAGGTCAGCTTGGGCCATGCGGCCGACCGGCGCCCGTCGCGGTTATCCGGAGGCATGCAGCAGCGCGTCGGTTTGGCGCGCGCCTTCGCCATCGGCTCGGATATCTTATTGCTCGATGAACCCTTCGGCGCGTTGGATGCGCTTACCCGCCGCCAGCTGCAGTCGCTGCTGTTGAATGTGTGGGAAGAAAACCGCCGCACGGTGGTCATGGTCACCCACGACGTGGATGAGGCAGTATTGCTCTCGGATCGCATTGTGGTCATGTCGCCGGGGCCAGAGGCCACCATCATCGAGGACATTGAAGTGGGCTTGCCCCGCCCGCGCAGCGGTAGCGATGACTCCGCGGTGGTGGAGCGCAAAAATGAGCTGCGCGAACGGCTCCTTGGGCTGCTCGAAAACGGCTAGAGCGAGAGGATGTTCCTATATAGGTTGTCAACTTCGTGGGTGGGCTTGTTGGGGGTGTGTTGACTTTAGGTTGCTGCGGCGTTGAGTCTTTTGCCTTCTTTGCGTTTTCGTTCATAGAATTGCCGGGAACGCTCGTGGAATCTGATCGATGCAAAAGACGATTGCTATAGGGCGTTCTTTAATTTTTTGTTGCCAGCCCGATTGGGCGAATTCGACATAAGGGCCTGACCCCGAAATGTGGACACGTCGGGGTAGCTGTGCTGCTTTAATTAGTGTAGCTGAAGTCTCGGCTTCAAAGACATCAGGAGCTACAAGATTGCATCAGGAGTGGCGCCTTCGGGTGTTGTAGCCCATGCACCACCGAAAGACTTCCTGGCGGCAGCTGATTGGACTTTCAAAGAGTTTCCTATCACGCAGTACTTCCCGCTTTAAGGTGGCGTTAAATGATTCTGCCAGGGCATTATCGGCACTCGTTCCAACCGCGCCCATGGACTGGCGTACACCTAACGATGAGCAGTAGTTTCTAAATGCTTGTGTGAAGTGTCCCAGGTTTTGTTCCGTTTGAGTAGATGGGAAAATCTGGAACGTGCCGAGAAAATTTGACCAGGATGCGAAGGACCGTGTGGTCCGTCTCGTGGAAGACCGCATCTTGGCGGAAAACATGTCGATGTGGGCCGGGCTGGTTTTTAAGACCGGGCGGTTTGAGTGCCTTCCTGGGTGTGGTGCCATTGGTTGGCGTACTCAGTCGGCGGGATAAACCCTAGGCTCGAATGAGGATGATAGGTATTATAGCGCTTCGACCACAGTCGCAGGCAACGCGACGCATGGTCGGGGTCGTCGAATATCTCGTCCTCTCACAGCTCGTCGCGTAGCCGGTTGTGGAAGGACTCCACAAACCCGTTATGCCATGGCATTCCCGGTGGGATGAACGCCTCGACAGTGTCTTGCTTAGCAGCCCAACTAGCCAGCTCACGGCTGATGAACTCCGGGCCGTTATCCATACGTAACACCCGAGGCCTGCCACGCACAGCAGCTCACGTTCTCCAGCAGGTCAATCACGGCAGTAGCGGTGATTGACCGAGCGACCTCGAAACCAACATGCTCACGGGTAAACTCGTCGATCACGTTGCAGATCTTAAAAGGCTTTGCCCTGAAAGTTACTATCGAACTGGAAGTCCAGTGCCCACACGTGCCCCGGACATGTCGCTGGCTGGGTGCGCGGCGTTGGCACAGGCAAGCACTGTTGCTTACCAGCTTTGCGAGGCAAGACCCGCAAACCCTCCTGGCGCCACAGGTAATACACCACATCACGGCCACAGGTAAAATCAGCTGGCCTGGCTTTCACCCAAGCACGGCGATAGCCCCAGCGTCGGTGCTCACCAGCGAAAGTGACGAGCCACCTGCGTAGAGCAGCGTACTTATCCACGCTGGGCTGCTGGTGGCGTGTGCGGGCGTTGTAGTACGCCGCTCTAGATACCCCGACCACGCGACAGGCAAAGCGCACCGAATAGCCCACGGATACAGCGTCATAGATGGCTTCATATTTGGGTGCCGGGGTCAGAATTTTCCCTCCGCAAGCTCCTTCAGTAGCGCTTTTTCCAACTCGGCTTCTCCGAGTAGGCGGGTAAGCTTGGCGTTTTCTTCCTGCAGTTCTTTAAAGCGGCGGGCTTCGCTGCGGGACATCTCGCCGTACTGCTTGACCCAGCGACGGTAGGTTGCCTCGCTAACACCGAGGTCGCGGCAGACTTCGGCTACGGTACTACCCGAGGCCTTCATGGATCGGGCTTTATCAAGTTGGCCACGATCTGCTCAGGAGTGTGTTTTGAAAACTTCTTGATGATTATCAGTCTTCCTGCCCAACAAAGGGCTGTCACGGAAGACACGATCAAACCACATGGTCTATTTAATCCAGCCCAGACCAACCCCAGCCGAGGTGGAAACCGAATTTTGGAAGAAGACCCCGCAACAGGGAATAATAGAAATCAAGGCAAATGCCTAGGAACAAAACTCGGGGCACTTCACACCGGCAGGTGAAATACCTCAACAACATCCTGGAAGGCGACCATGGTCGGCTGAAGCGGATCCTCGGGCCAAAAGGCGCGTTTAAGAACCGGACATCTGCATATCGGACGTTGAAAGGGATGGAGGCGATGCACTCATTGCGGAAAGGGCAAGGCACGATGTTGGCCTACGGGCAACCGAACCCGGACGCGGTGATCGTCAACCGGGTCTTCGAGACGGCCTAACAACGCCCACACGCAGCGGCCATCAGGGAATGAGAAACTGAGTCTTCGCTGCTCTCCGCCCAACTTTGCAACAGCACCTATTAAGTTAACTTTACGGATTTTGAGGGTAAGGTTTTATGATCCAGTCCAATAAACCAGGTGTAGGGGCGGTTATCGTAGCCCTAGCTGTCCTATGGCAAGGAATCGGCACTGCGATAGTCGGAGCCCAAGTAGACCCAGAGCTATCTACTTTTACTACGTTTTCAGCGTTTCTTATCGCAGCGATTATCTCCACAGTGGTCTATTTAGCGTTTTATCGTAGAAAATACCGAGCTACGGAAACACCGCATCCCCCCATGAAAATGACAACTGCAGCAAGCCTCAATCTGTTTACTGCGGGCGCTTTCTGCTTATTCTATGTTTCCACTACTTTGATGCAGCCCACTGCAGCAAGTGTCATCGAAACAGGAGTCGGCCCTTTTATTGTCGCAGTAATAATGACTTGGTCGGCCAGAAGGCTCAGCAGTTCATTGGTGTCCACAACTGCAGTAGTGGTTCTGGCTCTATGTTTTTTCTTCCTAGGAACGGGAAGCAGTTCACCCCAGTCTTATCTGGGTTTCGCTCTAGCTGTAGGCGCAGGAATTTCTGCGGTAGGAGTGCTTTACTCCTCGCGCTGGGCTACTGAACAAGGGAACAGCGTTCTCACGATTGCAGCAGTGAGGTTTCACTTAGCTTGGATTATTAGCGGTCTCGTGGCTTTCTTTTCCGTGGAAGCGGAGATGCTTCGAGGCTCTACCCTGTCAATCGTCCTGCTATCGGTGATGTGCATTACTTTTCCTATCCTGCTCTTGCAGTGGGGAATTACCTTAGCGTCGCCTTTCATCTCGGCACTGATCATCGCGGCCCTTCCGGCCGTGGTGATGGCTACCGAGGTGGCATTGGGCTCTCAAGTCGAACCAATTCAGTTAACTTTGTTGATGCTCATTGTGGCAATAACCATAAGCCAAGCAATGTGGGGAACACGGAAAAAGAAAATATTAGTAGTTGATGATTCTTCAAGTAGCGCCGATCTGGTGGCAACCCTGCGCCAAAAAGGGACGTAGAGGTTGCTACTGCTAACCCGCCGTATGCCATCTCAGCTAACGAAGACGGGAGCATTTCCGATCCATGGGCCCTGGCCCCCTACTCCGGGAATGTAGCCAAGAAAAATTTGACCTTGTTGTGCCGGGAAGCGAATCAGGAGTATCCATAGCTGAGTGGGTTTCAGCTGAGTTAGGACTACCGCATAACGGTAGAGAGAAGATCTGCCACCGTCGCCATAAGCAAGGAATGATTGATGTTGCTCACCAATATGGACTGCGTGCCCCAAGGTCTGTTACCCTATCCCCCGCTTCTGCACAAGACAGCCTTTATCTAGACCCGTCCCTGGTCAAGGATTGTGTTGTCAAGCCTGTGGGAAGCGGGGCAGTGACCATGTCTATTTCTGCAAAACAGAACCCGAGACTCTTCAAGCGATTACTACCATTCAAAATTCTACGACTTTGCTAGGAGAAAAATCACCCTCCGTGGTTCTTCAGGAGTACGTAGACGGACCTCAATATTTTGTGAACACGGTGACAGCCGAAGGGCGTCATATTGTGACCGAAGTTTTCCGATACGGACTTACGGAGGAATCTGGAGCTCCCCACATATATTCAGCTATCACAGTAGGACCGGAGGACAACCACTATTCCGGTGCCGTGGAATATACCTTATCGCTCCTTGACGCTCTGGAAGTAAACTTCGGAGCCTCCCACGTGGAACTGAGGTGGTCTAAGGGGCAGTGGGTACTTATTGAATACAACGGTCGCTGTATGGGCCCCGAAGTACCCGACGAGGTCTATCTCCCGACTCGCGGTTTCAGCCAGATCAGTGTTCTCGCCACGATGCTAGTGGATGGTTTACAAGCTGCCGAACAGGAAGTACTCGCCGGAAATCTTGACGGGTGTGTCGCCTGGCTCATGCCTACCCCGCAGTCAAACGGTGTGCTTCAACAGTGCCACTGGGATCTTGTCCAAACTCGCCCGACCGTTCAGAGAATCTCGCGGCGACCAAAGATCGGCACTTATATCGATAAGTCGAATCGCGTAACAACTGGTGCGTTTGGCATGGTTTTTCTTGGCTCTTCTGACCGTGCTGCTGTTGAGACCGATCTTCAATCTCTTGAGTCTTTCGACGCCCATGGTGATCTGTTTACTGTTGCCCCCGGAAAGGATGCGTGATGACGACCCGAATTGCTGTTATCGGCGCAGGGGTCGCTGCTGCAGCGGTCGCACGACGGGGGCCCGAACCCCGGAAAGTGGACACGGGGATTTAATCACGATGCGATAGTAAGTGTAGCTAACCCGGCGTCTTCGAAGGCGTTCGGTGAGCGGTAAGAGGGTGTCAAGTTGTTTGTGTGTGGGGCTAGGTTTATAGGTATTTGTCGAAGCTGTCGGGGTAGGCCACGGCCATTTGGTTAATGGCTTGTTTCCAGCCGGAAACTCGGGCTCCTTCCAT
>NZ_JAKRMY010000004.1 GCF_022346005.1 Corynebacterium sp. ACRPS | reverse complement strand
GGGGGAGGAACTAAGGGGCATCGGCAAGCAGCTGGGCGTCGATGAGTTCCTGATTACCGGAGACATGCCGGATCTCGCGGGGAGGGCCCGCTCGGAGGAAATGGTGGTGGAGATATAAAAAATCCCGAGCACGGGGCTCGGGAGATTGGGGTGGCTGACGGGACTCGAACCCGCGACAACCAGGATCACAACCTGGTGCTCTACCAGCTGAACTACAGCCACCATCGTTGCGCGAAAGCAACGAGATATAGGTTAACTCACGCCGCGTAAATTACAAAAACGCCTGGTAATCGGCGGTGGTTTCGGCCTTGAGCTCCTCGGCTTCGGTAGAAGTTGGGCCCTCATCGGTGCGAAAGACGCTGCGGCGATAGAAATCGAGCTCGCGGATGGACTCGATGATGTCCTGCAGCGCGCGGTGGGCCATGCCCTTATCGGGCTGGTTGTAGTAGGCCCGCGGGTGCCAGCGCCGGGCGAGCTCCTTGATGGTTGAGACATCGATCATGCGGTAGTGCAGCGCCTCATCTAGCCGCGGCATATAGGTGCGGATGAAGGTGCGGTCGGTGGCGATGGAATTGCCGGCTAGGGGAGCCGGGTGCTCGCAGTGCTCGTTGATGAGCGCCAGTACCGCGTCCTCGGCCTCGCGGATGGTCGTGGTGGACTGGTGGATTTCCTTATCGAGGCCGGAGTTTGCGTGCATTTCGGTGACGAAGGAATCCATCTGGGATAGTTCCTCTTCGGTGGCGTGGACGACGAGATCGATGCCCTTGCCAAGGATGTTGAGGTTGCCGTCCGTGATGACTGCGGCCACCTCGACGATGACGTGGCGTTCCGGGTCGAGGCCGGTCATTTCCAGGTCGATCCACACGAGGCGATCATATTTTGCGGCGATTTCGGGAGAAGACATGCGTTCCATTCTAACCCCGACTGACGGGGCCCTCCGCGCGCCCCGATCTGCACCCCGAAAAGCAAAAGAAAAATTTACCTATCGTTTTACCGACACGGGGGAGTGATTTACGGCATACTTTCTATATCGTGCTTCACAAGGGAGGTGCGAATGACTAAGGAGTTTCTCGATGGCAAACTTTCTCGATGCCCTCAATTCCATAATTTGGTCGCCCGCCCTCGTGTTTTTGTGCTTGGGTGCGGGTGTTTATTTCACCGTGATAACGCGGGGCCTGCAGGTCCGTTGCCTACCGGATATGCTGCGGCAAATTTCCAAGGGCGAAAAATCTGACGACGGTGTTTCTTCCTTCCAATCGCTGATGGTCTCTCTATCCGGCCGCGTGGGCGTGGGTAATATCGCCGGCGTGTCCACGGCCATTGCCTTCGGTGGCCCGGGTGCGGTGTTCTGGATGTGGGCTGTGGCGCTTTTGGGCTCGTCCACCTCCTTCATCGAGTGCACCCTGGCGCAGATTTATAAAGAAAAGGACCAGGACACCGGCGAGTACCGCGGTGGCCCGGCTTATTACATCGAAAAGGCGTATAAGCACACCAAGGCTGCGCCGTTCATGATGGTCTATGGCATCCTCTTTGCCATCGCCATGATTTTGGCCACCAGCTACTTCCTGCCGGGCATTCAGGCCAATGCTGTGGCCGCAGCGGCCGATACCGCGTGGGGTATCAATTCCACCTGGGCCGCGGTAGTCCTGGCCGGCATTTTGGCCACCATCATTATCGGTGGCGTCAAGCGCATCGCTAACTTCGCCACCCTAGTCGTGCCGTTTATGGCTGCGATCTACATCGGCATCTCCATCGTCGTGATGCTCATCAACTACTCGCAGATCCCAGAGGTCTTTGGCCTTATCTTTAAGTCTGCCTTTAACCTCGAGGCCGGGTTCTCCGGCATGCTGGGTGTGGCCATCATGTGGGGCGTTAAGCGCGGTATTTACTCCAACGAGGCTGGCCAGGGCACCGGCCCGCAGTCCGCTGCCGCCGCGGAGGTCTCCCACCCGGCCAAGCAAGGCTTCGTGCAGTCCTTCGCCGTGTACATCGACACCCTCTTCGTGTGCTCCGCAACGGCGTTTATGATCATCTCCACGGATATGTACACCGTCTTCCGCGGCGAATCCGAGGATGGCGAGGTTGTCTACCAAGGCTCGCTTCCCGATGACGTCGCAGTCGGCCCCGGCTTCGTCCAATCCGGCCTCGATAGCGTCTTTGCTGGCTGGGGCCCGACGTTTATCGCCGTGTCCATTGCCTTCTTCGCCTTTACCACCGTGCTGGCGTACTACTACATGTCCGAGGTCAACCTGACCTACTTCAACCGTTGGGTCAAGTCCCGCGCGGTTCGTCGCGGCCTAGTATGGGCGCTGCGCATCCTGATTATCGTCTCGGTCATCGTGGGTGCTACCACGACTCCGGGCTCGGCCTGGGCGCTGGGCGATATCGGCGTGGGCACCACCGCATGGCTAAATATCATCGCCGTCCTCTTCCTGCAGGTGCCGGCGCTCAAGGTCCTGAAGGACTACGAGAAACAAAAGAAGGCGGGCAAGGATCCGGAATTCGACCCAGAGGCGGTGGGCATCAAGAATGCCGATTTCTGGGTGGACCGCAAAAACGCCCGTGCGGCGGCACAAGCGGCCAGCAAGCAAGCCGCCGGCGAGAATGCGGAACGCTAGCTCATCTGGGAATAAAACCGCCCAATGAGCGGCGCGATGACTGGGGTCGGCAGCACCTTGCTGACCACGTTCATCGCCTTTGACAAGGGGCCAGGGACCACGCGTCGCTGGCCTTTTTGCATGGCCGCGATGGTCTCTTTGGAGCAGGACTCATACGTGGTCCACAGCGCATCGGGCACGACCTTATCCACGATGGTCTGGTCCTCTTCGGCGATGGTCGCCTCACGTACCGGCCCAGGAGCTAGCAGGGTACAGCTGATGCCAGAGCCCTTGAGCTCATAGTGCAGCGCCTCCGTAAACGCATTCACCCCGGCCTTGGTAAAGACGTAGGTCGCGTTATTGGGGATGGGGATATTGCCGGCCGTTGAGCCCACATTGCAGATGGCGCCCGCACGCCGCGGGAGCATGTGTTCCAGCGCGGCGCGGGTCAGGCGGTGCACGGCGGTGCCGTTTAAGGCGAATTGGGAGGTCTCGTAGCCCCAGTCCTGGTCCATGAAGGGCCCGAAGCTGGCGATGCCGGCGGAATTGACCAAGATGGAGACTTTCTTGGAGGAGATGGTGTCAATGACCGCCTCGACGCCCTCATCGGTGGCCAAATCCGCGGGTAGGGCACTGGCCTCAATGTGGTGGCGGCGCTGAAGTTCTGTGGCTAAATCTTCCAAGATTTCGCCGCGCCGGGCAACGAGGATGACGTTATAGCCCATCGCCGCGAAATCGTGGGCCATCGCCTTGCCGATGCCCTGGCTAGCGCCCGTAACTAGGGCGTAGGAGGTACGAGATGGTGCCGGAAGTGACATTGTCGAGCCTTTCGAAGGGGGGGGCTAGGTTCTAAAGACCCCAGCGTAGACAAAAAGCCGGCACGCTGCGAAAAAGTCTCGAGGCATCGTAGCTTTAAGAAACGATGCCTCGAGACTTCAGACGGTGCCCCCAGCAGGACTCGAACCCGCGACACATGGGGTAGAAACCCACTGCTCTAATCCGCTGAGCTATGGGGGCTGGACAGCACACTCATATTAGCCCACAGCCACGGCGATTCCTAAGCCAGGGGGCGGGCGGAATCGTGCGCGCGCAGAATTTCGATCAATTCTTGGGCGGCAGGGGTCAGTTCGCGGTCGGAGCGATACGCCAAGATGGCATGGAATCGTGGAAGATCCTCTTTGACCGTTAGTTTAGCGATGCCCTGCGGATGCAGTGCGGGGGCGCATCGCGGCATGAAGCTGATGCCAAAGCCGCTGGAAATCATCGGGATGGCGGCATGCAGCGATGCGACGTCTTGAATGTGATCCGGCTTGTAGGAGGGGTGGTGTTCCCACAGTTCATCGTAAAGCTCCGCCATGCCGGGAAGCTCGCGGCAGTGGGGAGGAACCAGCCAGGTTTCCTCGCGCAAGTCCTGCAAGGAGACGGGGGAAGGAAGATCTGCCATGCTCTCTGGCACCGCAAGGGAGTAGTCGAATTCGGCGACGTCGTGGACGGTGAGCTCGGGGGAGTAGCGGCGGATGAAGGCTTTGGGGTCGGACGTCGGCAAGAGCGCGAGGTCCACCTGGCCCTCCAAGAGCCGCTTGATGGCGGTGGCGGCGGTGGAATCATCCAGGCTGATGCGAGCTGAGGGGTGGATTTCGGTGAGCTCGGAGAGGATGGAGGGGGTAAATTCCCAGTTCAAAATGGGACACGACGTCAGGGAGACGGTATTGGCGTTATCGCCGGTGATTTCGCTGATGTGGCGCTGGGCATCGGCCAGCAGGGCATCGACCTTAAGGGCGGTGTCATAGACATAATCACCTGCCTCCGTGGTGGTTACGCCCGAACGACCCCGGGACAGCAACTGGGTATTGAGCTCCTTTTCCAATTTGCGGATGGAAAGGCTCAGGGAGGGCTGGGTCATTTCGAGGGCTGCGGCGGCATGGGTAAAGGACCCATTGTCTACAACGGCACGGAAATAAAGAAGTTGACGGGTGTCCATAAGTCCTATCATGGCACATCCAGGGAGAAAATATGCGTTCGCTTTGCATTAGGGTGGCCCTATAGAATGCGAGCTATGGTCAATAAGCTGGTCAAAGGCACGCAGTCTGGAACGCAAAAACCCCGTCCTTCCTGGGGGATTTTTATTGCAGCAATGCTTTTTACTGGCTTGCTCGCCGGGTTCATTTCCTTGTTCTTATTGGCGGATTCCTTGGCCGCCTTGGGCATTCCGGACCCAGGACGGATTACCACCTTCGGCCTGCCGCTGTTCCGTGGGCTGGCGTGGCTATTGATGGCGCTATCCGTGGGGTCCTTTTTGGCCTCGTCGTTTCTCATCGCCCCGCGCGGGGAGAACGATTCCCTCATCGAGGCGCCTTTATCGGTCGACGGCCATATCGCCGCCCGCACTGGCACGTGGTCGGCCTTCGGTGCTGCGGCCGTGGGGCTGGTAGAAATCCCGATGATCATGTCGGACCTGACCGGCACGCCGTTTTTTAAGGTCTTCAACCTGACCATTTTGAAAATGGCCTTTACGGAAATTTCCTCCACCATCGTGTGGGGCATTGCGGTGCTCATCGCCCTTACCGTGGGAATTATTGGCAGCCTCAGCCGCACCTGGGCCATGCAGCCGGTGCTGCTTTTGCTGTCCATCCTGCAAGTAGTCCCCATCGGCCTTGAAGGCCACTCTGCGACCGGTGGCGATCACGATTACGGCACGAACTCGCTGCTGTGGCACCTGGTATTTGTGATGCTGTGGGTGGGCGGCCTCATGGCGCTCATCGCGCATGGCCGGCGCCTGGGCCCGAACCTCCCCTTCGCGGTCAAGCGATATTCCGCCATCGCTTTCATGGCCATCGTCGTGCTGGCGGTATCCGGCCTAATCAATACGCTCATCCGGATGGATATTTCGGACCTGCCGCAATCGCCTTACGGCATTATCCTGATCACCAAGTTCGTGCTCACCATCCTGCTGGGCATTTTGGGGCTTATCCACCGCGAACTCACCATCCCGCAGTTAGATAAAAACCCGCGGCTCTTTATCCGCATCGCCATCGTGGAGCTCGCGGTCATGGCGGGCACGATTGGCGTAGCCATCACCCTGGGGCGCACCGTGCCGCCGCCACCGCGGGATCCGAACTTGAGCTCCATGCAGATCCTCATGGGCTATAACCTGCATGAGGCGCCCACGGTATTCAATATCTGGACGATGTTCCGCTTTGACATCATGTTTGGCACGATTGGCCTGCTCATGGCCGCGGCATATGGCTACTGCGTTTACCGCGTGCACAAGCGCGGGTTGAGCTGGGACAAGGGACGCACCGCGTGGTTTATGGTCGGCTCGCTGGGCCTTACGCTTGTCATGTCCACCGGCCTCGGCCTGTACATGCCCGCAATGTATTCCATCCACATGCTGGTGCACATGATTTTGTCCATGACCATTCCGCTGCTCATGGTGCTAGGCGCGCCCGTCACCTTGGTCATGGAGGCCTACGAGCCGGGTCCAAAGGGGCAGCCGAGCCCGCACGATTATGCCTTGGCGCTGACCCAATCTAAGTTCGTGCGGGTCATTACCAATCCCTTCGTGAACTTGGCGCAGTACCTCTTTTTCCTCTACGTGCTCTATCTTTTCCCGAGCCTGTACGAATTCGCCATTTCGGAGCACGCCGGCCATCTCATCATGAACTACGTGTTCCTCATTTCCGGCTACTTCTACTTCTGGGAGGTCATTGGCCCAGATCCCTTGCCTAAGCGCCATTCCACGCCCTTCCGGCTTGGCATGCTTTTCTTGTCGATGCCCTTCCACCTCTTCGCCGGGGTCTACCTGATGCAGCTGCAAACGGTGCTTGGCCTCGACTTCTATCAGTATCTCGAGCTGCCTTGGGATCAGGACTTGCTGCAGGATCAGCGCGTGGGCGGGGGTATTGCCTGGGGCTTTGGCCAATTCCCCTTGGTCATTGTCTTTGGCAAGCTCTTTTTGGATTGGCTGCGCGATGACCGCGCGACCGCACGGCGCCACGATGTGCAGGCGGAGGCGGACGACGATGCTGAGCTCGCCCGCTATAACGCGATGCTGGAGGACATGAGCCACGGCGATGAAAGCGGCTTCCGCGGGCACTAATTTATTGCCCACCTGTGGATAACCCGCCCGAAAGTGACCATCCTGGGGCCGCTTTGTTGAGGGGAACAACAAGTTATCCACAGCGCTGGGCGGCATGGCATGGTGCGGTTTGCGCTGCGGCAGCAGGATGTGAAGGCGAGCGAGGGACATACCACTCGCGAACTCACAACCTAGTAAAGGAATTTCAGCACCATGTCTCAATACCCAGTAATGTTAACCGGCCGCCTTACCCAAGATCCCATCCTGACCAAGACCTCGACCGGCGCATATAAAACCAAGCTGCGCATCGCATCCTCCCGGCGCGTTCCTGATCGCCCCGCCGATACCGGTACCGACGCCGAAAACCAACGCGGCCAGCAGCAGTGGCGCGATGTAGACCACCTCTTTATTGACGTGGAGATGTGGAACCAATTTGCCATCAACGTCAAGAAATCCCTGGCCAAGGGCATGCCGCTATTGGTCTGCGGCTCGATCGTCTCTGATCAGTGGCGCGATGATGAGGGCAAGGACCATTACCGCACCTTTATCAAGGCGCAGTATGTGGGCCTAGACCTAAACCGCCACGTCATCGGCGCAAAGCGCTTGGCGCCGCAGTATAACCAGGAAAACATCGCCATCCCTGAGCTTGGCGATAATGAGGTGGAACCGGACGTAGATAACTCCGCGCCGGGCGATACCGCCGCTGATACCGCTGCAGACCGCATCCAAGCGGGAAATAGTGCAGCAGCCCAGGACGGCGAGCAAGTAGCAACGCAAGAAGAGGAGGCCGCCGAAACCGTGCATGCATAGCGCCTGCCATCCGCCTCGGGTTCGCCCGACCCGAGGCACCTAGGCGCGCATTCTGATGTAGTGTTTGTGTAGATAAATACGTCTCCCAAATTTTTGCAAAGGGGTAAAAAGTGGGCGAATTCATCTACACGATGAAAAACGTGCGCAAGGCAATTGGCGATAAGGTCATCCTTGATGATGTCACGATGGCGTTCTACCCGGGCGCCAAGATTGGTGTGGTCGGCCCCAACGGTGCCGGTAAGTCCTCCATTCTGAAGATTATGGCCGGTTTGGATCAGCCTTCTAACGGTGAGGCATTCCTCGATCCGGGTGCCACCGTGGGCATCCTGCAGCAGGAGCCGCCGCTGAATGAAGAAAAGACCGTGCGCGGCAACGTCGAGGAGGGCCTCGGCGATATCTTTGAAAAGAAGCAGCGCTTCGAGGAAATCGCCGAAGAGATGGCGACCAATTACAGCGATGAGCTCATGGCGGAAATGGGCAAGCTGCAAGAGGACTTGGATGCCGCCGATGCATGGGAGGTTGATTCCAAGATCGAGCAGGCGATGGAGGCATTGCGCTGCCCGCCTTCCGATGCCCCGGTGACCAACCTCTCCGGTGGTGAGCGCCGCCGCGTGGCCCTGGCCAAGCTCCTGTTGACGGAGCCGGACCTGCTACTTTTGGACGAGCCCACCAACCACTTGGACGCCGAGTCCGTGGAATGGCTGGAAAAGCACTTGGCGGATTACCCAGGTGCCGTCCTAGCCGTCACCCACGACCGTTACTTCCTAGATCACGTGGCCGGCTGGATCTGTGAGGTGGACCGCGGCAAGCTGTACCCGTACGAGGGTAATTACTCCACCTACCTGGATAAGAAGCAAGAGCGCCTCCAGGTCGCCGGCAAGAAGGACGCCAAGCTGCGCAAGCGCTTGAAGGACGAGCTGGAATGGGTACGCTCCGGCGCCAAGGCTCGCCAGGCCAAGAACAAGGCTCGTTTGGAGCGCTACGAAGAGATGGCTGCAGAGGCGGAGAAGTATAAGAAGCTGGACTTCGAGGAAATCCAGATTCCTACGCCGCCACGCTTGGGCAATAAGGTCGTCGAGGCAAAGAACCTGGTCAAGGGCTTCGATGATCGCACCCTGATTAAGGACTTGTCCTTCACCCTGCCGCGCAATGGCATCGTCGGTGTTATCGGCCCGAACGGTGTGGGTAAGACCACGCTGTTTAAGACCATCGTTGGTTTGGAAGAACCGGATGATGGCTCCGTTGAGGTCGGCGAGACCGTCAAGCTGTCCTACGTGGACCAGAATCGCGAGAATATCGACCCAGAGGCTACGGTGTGGGAGGTCGTCTCCGGCGGGCTGGATTATATTCACGTTGGCCAAAATGAGATGCCATCGCGCGCGTACCTTTCCGCCTTCGGTTTTAAGGGCCCGGATCAGCAAAAGCCGTCGAAGGTGCTCTCCGGCGGTGAGCGCAACCGCTTGAACTTGGCGCTGACCTTGAAAGAGGGCGGCAACCTTATCCTTCTTGACGAGCCAACCAACGACTTGGACGTCGAAACCCTGGGTTCGCTAGAAAACGCCTTGGAGAAATTCCCGGGCTGCGCCGTTGTTATTTCCCACGACCGCTGGTTCTTGGACCGTACCTGTACCCACATTCTGGCGTGGGAAGGAAACGTTGCCGAGGGGCAATGGTTCTGGTTTGAGGGTAACTTTGGTGACTATGAGAAGAACAAGGTGGAGCGTCTGGGAGAAGACGCCGCCCGTCCTTCTCGCGTCACTCACCGCAAGCTCACCCGATAATCCCTGAGGAGAATGATGGCGACCGATAACGCGCATACCCACCAAGTGCCCACCCGCTGGGGCGATTTCGATATGTACGGCCACATGATGAACGCCAACTATATCGAGGTTGCCCAGGAGGCACGCTTGGCTTTTGCCAAGGAGAATATCTATGCCAAGGGCATCGATTTCATGGCCTTGGTGCGTCATCTCGACGTGGACTATATGCGGCCCATTCCCTTTGAGGGCAATGCCCACGTCATCGTGGAAACCTCCGTTTCCCAGATCGGTTCGTCATCCTTTACCACGACCCAGCATGTCAAGACCGCTGCTGGGGAGGTAGCGGCCACGGTGAACTGTGTGCAGGTTGTCATTGACAAGAAGAAGCACACCCCGCGCCCGTTGACGGATGAGGAAAAGGATATTCTGCAGATGAGCGCCTCTTAAACGGCGCACTGTGCACACATAGAAAGGTAGGGCCCGCAAGCCATGGTCACCGAGTCGCTTGAAGTTCGCAGCGGAGGACCTGGCTTACGGGCCCTTCTTGCGCGCGCAGTCGGGGTAGACGCGAATGCATCGGTGCGCCTGCGCCAGCTTGCCGATGACGTCGTTGATGCCTTCGTTACCACCCCCTTCGAGGTTGTCGCCTCCCGGCGGGTGCAGGGGAAAGCCTCTCGCGATGGGGCAGTGGGGTCCGCGGAGACGCTGGAGCAACAGCTCGCGAAAAACGATGGCACCGGTGTTATGGAACTCGGCCCGTCCCGCGATGCGTCGTGGCCGGGCGCATTGCCCCCGGCGACCGGCTTTAGCGTGGTAGATACCCTGCCGGTGACGGTAGTACGCGAGCTCTCGGACCAGGGGCAGAAGCTGACCCGGGAATTTTCTGGACCCATGGGCCCGCCGCCCAGCTTGCTTAATCAGACCGTGGTCACGGTTGAGGGCAACGGCCAAACGGTGGAAATTCCGATGCGGATGATCTTCGCCTGCACCAACCTGGGCTTAATTCCGGGGTTTTCTGCCTCCATGGATATTCCGCGACACCTGCGTGTATCGAGCCTTGGCCGGTGGGTGCGCCTTGATGCACCGTTTGGCAGCATCTACCGTTCCACGCGGCTATCCGTGCTGTAAAACTCCCCGAATCTGGTATTCCGTTACCCAAAACGGACAGTGATTAATACCTATAACCCAATAGTCGGGGGTAGTGGGTATCCCCGGTGCGCGCATTTTTAACCCTATATACTGCGGTATCTGGGAAAACGGGATTTTAGCTTCCACCCCCGTTCGTGAAATACGCACAAACTTATATTCTCTTTCTCATTCTGCGTTAACCTGACAGCGAGAAGTAAATTTTCGCCTCTGTAACCAACACATGAAGGAGAACCTCCGTGCGCATTTCTGTACCCAAAGAAATCATGAATAATGAAAGCCGCGTCGCCCTCACCCCAACCGAGGTGCGGACCTTGGTTACTGATGGGCACGAGCTTTTCATTGAAACGGGCGCGGGCGTCGGCGCGTCCTTCCCCGATGAGGAGTACGTAGAGGCTGGGGCCACCATCGTCGATTCTGCGGACGAGACGTGGGCCAAGGCCGAGCTCCTGCTGAAGGTAAAGGAGCCGTTGGAGTCGGAGTACCAGTACCTGCGCTCGGATCTCACCGTCTTTACCTACCTCCACTTGGCGGCGGATCGCCCGTTGACGGAGGCGCTGACGGAATCGAAGACGACCTCGATTGCCTATGAAACCGTTACGGACCGCCGCGGCACCCTGCCGCTTCTGACCCCCATGTCCCAGGTCGCCGGGCGCTTGGCCGTTATTGAGGGCTCGCACCACCTTTTGTCCACCCAGGGCGGCCGCGGCCTCTTGGTCTCCGGCATTCCGGGCACCCAGCCTGCGCGCGTGGTGGTCATCGGCGGTGGCCAGGTAGGAGCGTCCGCCGTGGCCATGGCGCACGGTCTACGCGCAGAAGTCACGGTCCTAGACGTGGATCCGCACGTCCTGCAGCGCTTTGATGACCAGTACGCCGGCGGCGTACGCACCCTGATCTCTGATCCGTCCACGCTGGATAAGGAGCTGGAGGAGGCCGATCTCGTCATTGGCGCCGTTTTGATTCCAGGCGCTGCGGCACCGAAGCTGGTGCGCGAGGAGACTGTGAAGAAGATGAAGGAGGGCGCGGTGCTTGTCGATGTCGCCATCGACCAGGGCGGCTGCTTCGAGAACTCGCGCAAGACCTCCCACGACGAGCCGACCTTCAAGGTGCACGACACCCTCTTCTACTGCGTGGCCAATATGCCCGGTGCGGTGGCCAATACCTCGGCCCGCGCCTTGGCCTCGGCGACGCTGCCGTATATCCGCGCGGTGGCTAACGACGACCTGGATGCCGCGATCGAGCGCTTCCCAGGTCTGCGCTCAGGCGTGATGACCCGCGGGGGCAAGCTGGTATCTGAGCCGGTACGCCAGGCTTTCGACTGGAAAGACTAAGCATCCGGCAGCGCTAACTTGGCGCTAGCGCACAGTAAAAGAGGCCCGCGCACTACCTAATGTGAAAGTGCGCGGGCCTCTTTGTACAGCTTGCAACGCTTGCACAGGCAGCGCTACAAGCAGTTGAAAAATTAAGGCGCTCTGTTGATGAGCATGGCGGCGACGCGCTGCATGTGATCCCAAAGCATGGTGCGATACGCCGGCGGGATGGTGTCTTCCTCGATGCTATCGAGGGACTTTCCCATGAGCTCGAGCCAGCGATCGTGGGCTTCCATACCAATGGGGAAGGTCGCATGCCGCATGCGCAGGCGCGGGTGGCCACGGTTTTCGGAGAAGTGTTGGGGACCGCCCCAGTACTGAATCAGGAACCAGGTAAGACGCTGTTCCGCGCCTTCCCAATCCTGATCCGGGTACATGGGACCAATCACGTCATCTTCTTTGACCTGGTCATAAAAGCCATGCACGAGGCGCTCAAAGGTAGGGGTGCCACCGATGGCTTCATAGACGGAATTCATTTAGGCATCGTCTCCCTTATGCGGATTGGCAATGCCGATGCCGTGTGGGTACGGGGTGGTAATGCCCTCTGCGTGCATGACGTTGAGGACGCGGGACTGGACAAAGCGCTGGACATCCCACTGGCGGCCCGGCAGCGTCTTGGTGGACACGCGGAAGGATACGTAATCCGGCTCGAACTTGGACATGCCGTCGATGCGCGGGGTGCTGAGCACCATCTTGCGGATCTTTTCGTCCTTGACGGCATCCTTGACGGCCTTGTCGATGACCTCGCCGGCAACCTCTGGGTCATTGGATAGCCCGACGGGGATTTGGATGCGGGCAACGGAGTACTCATCGGAGTGGTTAGCCACCTGCAGGATTTCGCCATTGCGGACGTACCACAGGGCACCGTCGATATCGCGGACGGTGGTAATGCGCAGGGAAATGGACTCGACGTCACCGAAGACGCCGTTGCCCAGGTCAATGACATCGCCAATGCCGTATTGATCCTCAATGAGCATGAAAATACCGGAGAGGAAGTCTCGGACCAGTTCCTGCGCACCGAAGCCGAGGGCAACACCGATAACACCGGCTGAGGCGATCAGCGGGGCGACGTTGACTTCCAACTCGTCCAGGATGGCAATGCCGGCAGAAACCCAGACCACGATGGCGACCGCCGAGCGCCCTACGCCGGCGAGGGTCTTAATGCGCGAGGCGCGGCGCGCCTCCCTGGTTTCTCGCAGGGTGTCATCCGGTTGGCCGTCCTCCGCAGACCTGCTGCGGCTGCGGCTGGGCTTTTTGAGGGTGGAGGCCTTAATGCTGTTTTTCGCCAGCCGGTTGATGAGGTGGCGCAGCGCCCAGTGCGCAATGAAGGCCAAAATGATAATGAGGCCGATGCGGATGGGTCGCTCGATAAGCCAAAGTTGAACGTTCTCGTCGTTCCAGAAGCTCGATACGGACTCTACTGCATCGTCTTTTTTCTCTGCAGCGCCCTGAGCCATGGTAAATAGGTTCGTACTCATCATTCTTTCTTGATCGTGGACACAAACTAACCGCACCCATTCTAGAGAAAATCCTGAAATCTCACTGATGGCGCCGAATCGGCAACGCGTGGAGAGGGCAGAATATAAATTGCCGAATGGCCGGTGTGGATGAACCGCTTAGTCTACGATTGGGAGGCATGACTGAACACAGCGCACATAACTTGGCAAAAGGATTTTCATCCCGATCCATTCACGCTGGATATCACCCGGATCCGCACATGGGATCCATCAACGTGCCGATCTACGCTTCGACCACGTTCGCCCAGGATGGCCTCGCGCAACTGCGCGGCGGCTTTGAATACGGGCGTGTGGCCAACCCGACGGTGCGCTCCCTCGAGAAGACCTTGGCTGCACTGGAGGGCGCGGATTACGCCCGCGTCTTTGCCACCGGCATGGCAGCCGCCGATACGATGGTGCGCATCTTGGTGCGCCCCGGCGATCACGTCATTTTGGGCAATGATTCCTACGGCGGTTCTTATCGCCTGCTTAATGATTTCACGGAGTGGGGCGTGGAGATGTCCATTATCAACACCTGTGATGTCGATGCCGTCGCCGCTGCGGTAAAGGACAATACTAAGCTCATCTGGCTGGAAACCCCGACCAACCCGGCGCTGAATATCACCGATATTGCGGCGGTGGCTAAGGTCAAGGGCAATGCGCAGGTGTTGGTGGATAATACCTTCGCCACGCCGTACCTGCAGAACCCCCTCGCACTCGGCGCGGACCACGTTCTGCACTCCACCACGAAGTACTTGGGTGGGCATTCCGATGTCCTCGGTGGCGCCGTAGTTACCAATGACCCCGAGGTGGATGAGCAGCTGCTGTATTTCCAGGGCAACGTGGGCGCGGTCGCCTCGCCTTTCGATGCCTACCTGACTGCGCGTGGCATTAAGACCCTTGGCGTGCGCATGGATCGCCACTGCGCCAATGCGCAAAAGGTGGCGGAATTCTTACAGGCCCGCCCAGAGGTTAAGCAGGTGCGCTACCCGGGATTGGCAGAGCACCCGGGCCACGAACTGGCGGCGCAGCAGATACGCGGGTTCGGCGGCATGATGTCCGTGCGCTTCCACGACCCAGAGCACGCCAAGCAGATTTGTTTGAATACGCGCCTTATTTGCCTGGCGGAATCGCTGGGCGGGGTGGAATCGCTCATCGAGCACCCGCAGAACATGACCCACGTTTCGGCCGAAGGATCGGAACTGGTGCCACCGGAAGACATGGTGCGCATCTCCATCGGCATCGAGGACATCGATGACCTGCTAGCGGATCTGCAGCAGGCGCTCGACGCCCTTTAAATCGCGCTCACAGCGCAACCGCGAGTTTACCGGCCGCCGGCAACCTTGAGCAGGGAGCCGGCGGTCTTATCGGTTTCCTGCAGCATGAGTGGATCCGTGCCCGGCATGGGGGAAATCGTTGTATCCGGCCACTGCGCATAGGTGGGAATGCCCACGATATGCAGGCGCTCATCCAGGCTGCCATCTGGGTGGACGGTGCGCCGCGTGGCACCATCGGTTTCGGGGGAGCCGGTGTCCTGCCCGTGATCAGCAAACGGGCGCACCCGGCCACCCTCGGCCAATCCGCGGGTGAGCGGATCGCCGGCGACGCGGATATCGGGCTTGTGCATGAAGGCATCGACAAGCGTGGGCGACGATGCCGAGCGCGGGCCAGAAGTCAGGGTGTAATGGTCTGACTCGATCGCGAGGGTGGGGTGATCACCAAGGAAATGGACCAGGTGGGCATCGACAAGCGCGAGCAGCTGGCGCACGCGGAACAGCGGAGGGCCCGAGCCCACCATCTGCCCAAAGGACATGAATTGCGCGTAGCGGCCTGTGCGGGACTCGCGGGTATAGCGGCCTTCTGCACCCAGGATGGAGGAGGGCTTGCGCGACTGGGACAGTGACCACAGCGCGGCCTTCATGGGCGAATCATACCCGGCGGCCGCCTCCTGGATATCGCCCGCCAGGGAATCCGCAATGTGGGCGGTGAGCGCCGAAATATCGCCGGTAAATCCAGCAACTTGGTACATAAGGTCTGTCATATCCCACGGCTGGGTGACTAGGGGAGCAAGGGCGGTGCCGAGATCGTCAGGCGCGGTGGCATCGATGACCGTGAGGATCTCTTCGCGCGGGCGAAGGAGAGCTGCCGGATTCACTCGTTCCAGCGTGGTGATATACGCCTCGTAGCTATCGCGCGCGATGGCGGGCCAAACCTGGGCGTCGAAGTCGATGTCCTCGGCGCCCTTGAGCTTTCCGATGACCCCATGCAACCGCCGCCGCGGCATCGTGGGCGGCAGCTCGTTGTACTCGGACTTGGGATGGAAGGGATAACCGCGGCCGGAGGCGACGATGAAATGTGGTTCCTTCCCGCTCGCCTCGTAGCGCAGGCCAGAGCGAGTGGTGGCATCCTCGACGAATTTGCCACCGCGTTCAATGGTGGTTAGCGCCATGATGTCATAAAAACCCATGCCAAGCCCGCGTACCAGCACGTCTTCGCCGGCGGGAATGGCTTTATAGTCTTGTTCCACGGGATTGCCCGGCGCGATCCAGTGCAGCCCGGATTCCGCCAAGTGCTGCTCCTCGTCATTAAAGCGCGGCGCCATCCAGCCATAGGCTAGGACCGAGGCATCGGCGTGCACCTGCGAGCCATCGTCCAGGTGCAGGATATCGGCTGAGCCATCCGTGGTGATGGTCTCCACGCGGTGGTGGTGGCTCACCGTGGAAATGCTCTCCGGCAGGCGCGCCAGCACCACGTCATAGACCCAGCGCAGGTACTCGCCGTATAAAGCGCGCGTGGGATTGGACTCTGGGCGGGTGGCGGCCAGCTCCGCGCGGTACTCGGTGGCAATGTGTGGGGCGGGAGGGTGCTGTGCATAAAGCTCGCGCTTGGCAGGAGCTACCTTATCGCCCTCACCGCGCAGCAGCTGGATCCACTCGTATTGCGTTGGCCCCTCGAGCACCGGGGCGTTCACCGTCGCGCCGGGCTCGGTAAAAAGCGTGACGGCGCCAGCGCGCGTATTCATGCACAGGGTCTTGGTTTGGGCGGTGTCCCAGACCCGGCCGGCGCCGTGCTGGGCCTCGTCGATGAGGTGGACGGTGACGGGGGAGCTGGAATCATCCATGCGAGCGGCGAGGCGTTCCAAGATAGAGATGCCGCGCGGGCCCATGCCGACGATCGCGATTGCAGGAGTAGCCATAGCCCCTATCGTTCCACATCGCGGAACGGGGACGAACGCCGCGCACCGCTAGCATCCATTTTCCCTATGATGGGGTGGCATGACTGATACCACGAATGTGCCAGAGAAAATCGCCGTCGTTACCGGTGCCACCGGTGGCATGGGGCGCGAGATCATCAAGGATCTCGCCCGCGATCACCACGTGTATGCGCTGGGCCGCAGAGCCGATGAGCTGCCGAAAGCCGCAAATATCACGCCGGTTGCCAGCGACTTGGTAGCCGGGCTGGATGAGGGCATGCAGCTGCCCGAGCTAGAGCGGGTCGATGTGCTCGTGCACGGCGCGGCACGCGCCACGAAGTTCTCGGTGGAAGAGGCCACCCCGCACGATTGGCGCGCCCACATGGACTTAAACGTTCACGCGCCAGCGGAGGTTACTCGCGCGCTCTTGCCGCAGCTGCGCAAGGCGGAGGGCACCGTCGTCTTCATCAACTCGGGGGCGGGGCGCAAGAGCTACGGCGATAACGTGGTTTATGCCGCGACGAAGCACGCGCTGTATGCGCTTGCCGATGCCCTGCGTATCTCCGAACCCGGCATCCGCGTCTCCACCGTGGCGCCGGGGCCCACCGATACCCCGATGCTGGAGGGCCTGCAGGACTACAACCCGAACGAGGTTATTGCGCCCGTGGAGGTGGCGCGCGCCATCCGCACCGTCGTGGAGGCTGGGCCCACCACCCAGCTCACGGAGATTCAGGTGCGCCCGCGCATCGAACTGAACCTCCGCAAGAACTAAGCATTAAGCGGCGTCGACCTCGCGGTTGCGCAGGGCGCGGGCCACGCGGTCGCGCTGCTCGGTAATCGTGCGGCGCAGGCCGCCTGCCAGATCCTTCTGCAGGAAGGCATCGGCGCGATCGAGGCCATCTTGGCTGATATCCCAGGACGGGAATAGCCCGGTAACGGTGGTCAGGCCCACCTCGGAGGACTGGGAGTCCCAGATCTTTTCGGCCACCTCGAAGAATTCCGCGGTGGGTAAGAGATCATCGGAGTGCGGGTAGTTTAAGCCCTCCAGCTTCGAGGTGAGCTCGCGGTTGGTGAGATCCCCGGCTACGATTTCTTCCCATACCGCGCGCTTATTATCCGCGGTGGCAATCGCGGCGTGGGCGCGCAGGGAAGAGTAGTAGCCGGTAGCGGAATTATCGCGCTTGAGCTGGGCGGCGATGGCGGCCTCGGCATCGGCAAGCGCACCCGCGGCAGCGAGCGCTGCGACGGCGGACCAGCGCAGCCCGGCATCATCGGAATCCGCGAGGAGATCGTGCAGGTAGTCGCGGGCCGGCTGGTGCAGCCGAATCCTAGACAGCGCCTGCGTGCAGATGATGGAACGCTGCGCATCGGTGCTCCGGGCGCCATCGACAAGCGCCTGCGCCAAAACCGTGCTGTCTTTCGCCCACGCCGGATCGGCGTAGTTCTTCAGTGCGGTAGAGGCCTGCGAGACGATGCGCTCGAGGACGGCGAGCTCGGTCTCCGCCTTCATACCGCGGGCCACCAAGCGGATAAAGTCGCGGGCGCGCATGGTGCCGGCGCGGGTCATCTCCCAGGCGGTGGACCAGCACAGGGTGCGCGCCATGGGGTCATCAAATTTCTCGATATTATCCAGCAGAAATTGCAGGGATCCTGCATCCAAATCGATGAGGCAGTAGGTCAGATCGTCATCGTTGGGCAGGATGAAGTCGATGTCCTTCAGGTTGCGGCCGACCAGCTCTGGGATCTCGGTGGATTCGCCATCCACGTCCATCTCGAGGCGCTCGGTGCGCACAACCTTGCCGTCCTGCGTGCTGTACAGGCCCACTGCAACGCGGTGGGTGCGCAGGGTATCGCCGCGCTGGGTGAGCTGCGCCTGGGTGATGGTGCCGTCATCATCGGCCCCCGTGGCAACCGCCAGGGTATTAATACCGGTGGTCTTCAGCCACTGCTGTGCCCAGAAGGAGAGATCGCGCCCGGAGGCCTCCTCGAGGTGGCGGAGCAGATCGTCGAAGGTGGCATTGCCCCACGCGTGAGCGGCGAAGTGACGGCGCACGCCGGCGAGGAAGTTCTCGCGGCCAACGTAGGCCTGCAGCTGCTTGAGCACCGAGGCGCCCTTGGCGTAGGTAATACCGTCGAAGTTTTGCTCCACGGTTTCGATATCGCTGGCATCGGTGGAAATGGGGTGGGTGGTAGGCAGCTGATCCTGCTGGTAGGCCCAGGACTTTTCCACGTTGGCAAAGGTGACCCAGGCGGTATCGTATTCGGTTTCTTCCGCCTGCGAGATGGCCGCGGACCAGGTGGCGAAGGACTCGTTGAGCCATAGGTCATTCCACCACTGCATGGTCACGAGGTCACCGAACCACATGTGGGCGAGCTCGTGCAGGACGGTATCGGCGCGGCGCTCGTACTTGTAGTGCGTGGCCTGCGAGGTAAAGACGTATTCATCGCGGAGGGTTACGCAACCGGCGTTTTCCATCGCGCCGGCGTTGAACTCTGGGACGAAAATCTGGTCGTACTTGCCAAAGGGGTAGGGGAAGCCGAAGTTGCGGTGGTAAAAGTCGAAACCCTGCTTGGTCTCAGTAAAAAGGCGCTCGGCATCGAGGGAATCTGCCAGCGAGGCGCGGCAGTAAATACCGAGCGGGACCTCGAGCTTTTGCGCCGGCTTGCCTTCGGGGTGCTCGGTCAGCTCGCCGCGCCAAGTATCGGTGACCTCGTGGTAGGGGCCTGCGCACAGGGCAACCAGGTAGGTCGATAGCGGGTAGTCGATCTCAGAATGGGAGGTATCGCCCTCGCGGGTGACCGGGCCATTGGTGATAATGGTCCACTCCTCTGGGGCCTTAAAGTGCAGGGAGTAGGTGGCCTTCAGATCCGGCTGGTCGAAGCAGGCAAAGACGCGTTTGGCATCGGCGGTTTCAAACTGGGTGTAGAGGTAGACCTCGTTATCGGCAGGGTCCACGAAGCGGTGCAGGCCTTCGCCGGTGCGGGAGAAGGGGATCTCCGCGGTGACCTTGAGCGTGTAATCCGCTACCTGCAGCCCGGAGAGGGGAATGCCGTAGGTGGGGTCATAGGACTGCGTGGGCAGCGGGTTTCCGTTCAGGCGCACCTCGTGCAGCTTGTCCGCGCGCAGATCGATGAAGGTAGAACCGGCCTCCTGGGTGCTAAAGCGCACCGTGGTGGTGGACAGGAAGTGGGTATCGGAATGCTTAAGGTCTAAAGCGACATCGTAATGCTCAACCTTGAGCATCTGGGAGCGATTTTTTGCTTCCTCCCACGTGAGGTTTACAGAGGTCATTGCCTAGATTCTCCTTTGCTAACGAAAATAGTGATGCATCAAGGTTAGCAGCGCGTTTACAGTGGTGGGGCAAACTGCACTTATTTCAAGGAGGAATAATGACCACCCCAGTTAAGTTTTGGTTCGACGCTTCCTGCCCCTTCGCATGGGCAACGTCCCGCTGGATCAAAGAGGTAGAAAAGGTCCGCGATATTACGGTGGAATTCGAGCCGATGTCCCTGTCGGTGCTGAATGATGGCCGCGATCTCGATCCCGAATACATGGAGATGATGGAGGCCAACTGGGGCCCTGCCCGCGTATTTGCCAAGGTAAAGACCGAGCAGCCAGAAAAGGTAGACGAGCTCTATACCGCCATGGGCACCCTGATTCACGCCAAGGGCAATGGCGGAAAGAAGGGGGATGGCGGCTATGACGAGATCATCGCCCAGGCATTAGAGCAGGTTGGCCTCCCCGCAGACTTTGCGGAGGTGGCACGCACCGAGGAGTACGACGAGAAGCTGCGCGAATACCACCACAACGGCATTTCTTCCGTGGGCGATGAGGTAGGAACCCCGGTTATTAAGTTGGGCGATACCGCCTTCTTCGGCCCGGTTATTACCCGCGTTCCCACGGGTGAGGAAGCCGGTGAGCTTTTCGATGCCTCCGTGCGCCTAGCCCAGTTCCCTTACTTCTTCGAACTCAAGCGCTCTCGCACAGAGATGCCACAGGTAGAAGAGGACTAGTTATGAGCGCTGCTGGCCTTGCTTGCGGCGCACGGCGGCGGCCAGGCAGCACACCGCGATGACCGGCGTGAGTAAAAACGCCGGCACCCCGGCGATATTGATAATGGGCAGGGCCGTCTGGGCTTGAAATTCTGACCAAGCGGCGGCCACCCACGTAGCCCATGAGGCCGCGGTAAGCAGGGATAACACCCCAATCACCGCGGCTAAACCGCCGAGGCGATTTTTCTTTAGTACCCTCTGATTCAGCCACCACAGCCCAAGAACAAGGTGGGCGACAGTGAAAAGTACGGTATGAATAAGCGGCACGAGGTAGTTCTTATTGGTTAAGAAGATATTCGCCGCAAATAACAGCACCGCGATAGCAAGGATGCTGCCGTAGAGTGCGAGGACGCGAGGGGCCATGCTTTAGCCTTTCTATGCAGCACGTAATCTGCGCTTTAGCTTAACAGCACCGGACGATGAACGAAATAGGTTGTAGAAAGTGGTGCCCAGAAGGCGGCGGTGCCGGTACTGTAGGGGCTATGCGCGTATATCTTGGAGCTGACCACGCAGGTTTTGAGACCAAAAACCTGATTTCTGAACACCTCACCAAACAAGGCCATGACGTCATCGATTGCGGCGCTCATACCTATGACGCCGAGGATGACTACCCCGCATTCTGCATTGAAGCGGCCCTATGCACCGTCAACGATCCAGGTTCCCTGGGAATCGTGCTAGGTGGATCCGGAAATGGCGAGCAGATTGCCGCCAATAAGGTCAAGGGCGCGCGCTGTGCGCTGGCATGGTCGCCAGAAACGGCACGCCTAGCCCGCGAGCACAATAATGCGCAGCTCATCGGCATCGGCGGGCGCATGCACTCGCAGGAAGAGGCCCTAGAAATCGTGGATGCTTTCTTGGATCAAGAATGGTCCCGCGCCGAGCGTCACCAGCGCCGCATCGATATCCTCGCAGAATACGAGCGCACCAATATCCCACCCGAGCTGCCCAAGGACCCGCGCTAAAACCGCCAGGTTCCTTAAATAGACATAAATGAACGCCGCGGGCCCTTTGTGCCACGCGGCGTTTCTATGTGGTGGTTACACCAAGCGCATTAGGCGTCGTTCATGTCATTGGGGTGGTGCCCACCGCGGCCGTCTTCGCCTTCCTCCAAAGAGGTAATGGCGGCCATCTCTGCATCAGTGAGCTCGAAGCCGAAGACATCGAAGTTTTCTGCAATGCGCGATGGCGTCGAGGACTTGGGGAAGAGGATGACCCCATTTTGCAGGTGCCAGCGAATAATGGCCTGGGCTGGGGAAACACCGTGCGCCTCGGCGGCTTCAGTAACCTCTGGTGCCTCCAAGATATCGCTCTTGCCCTGACCCAGCGGGCCCCATGCCTCGATGGCGATGCCGTGGGCGCGGCCAGCGTCCAGTTCGCGCCAGCGCTGCAGGTAAGGGTGCAGCTCCACTTGGTTAATCGCGGGGACGACGTCCGTGTGTGACTCCAACTGATCTAAGTGCTCCGGCTCAAAGTTGGACACGCCGATGGACTTCGCCTTGCCTTCTTTACGCAGTTCAATGAGCTGCTTCCAAGCCTCCACGTACGTGCCCTTGGCTGGGGTAGGCCAGTGGATGAGGTACAGGTCTACGTAGTCAAGGCCCAGCTTCTGCAGGGATTCATCCAGCGCTGCAGCGGCATCGGTGTGGCGGTCGTTCCACAGTTTGGTGGTAATGAAGAGTTCCTCGCGCGGGATGCCGGAGTTGGCAATGGCCTTGCCCACGCCTTCTTCATTGCCGTAGATGGCTGCGGTATCGATGTGGCGGTAGCCCACGCGCAGCGCCTCAGCTACGTATTCCTCGGTCTTTTCCGGGTCCATTTGGAAGACGCCAAAGCCCAGCTGGGGGATTGTATTTCCATCGTTCAAAGTAATATTAGGTACGGTCATGGACACCAGATTACGCTTTTCTGGCTACCGCCCCAATGTGATGTATTTATAGCCGCGCTTGGCGGGAGATGGGCGGCGGGATGGAGGGAGGCATCGGCAAGCAGGGACCTCGATAAAGCTAAGGAACCAGCAAGGAGGCCTAACGGCGGAGCTGGCTGGGTGACCCCGGCCGGGACGCGTGCCAGCGCTTAATATCCTCAGCAAGCCACAGTCGCGTGCGGCCCAAAATCGTGGCCACATGCTCAGGGGTGCGGTGATTAGCTGAGTAATTGCGCCAGGTTGCGTAGCTCACGCCGATATGGGCGGCGCAATCCGAGCCAGTCCACAATTCATCGCCGGTATCGACATCGATGATTTTAGGCTGCACGGTTTTTCCTCCCTTGGTTAGTGGCTGTAGCTAGGTTGTAGCCGGATAGTGCCGCTAAGGCTATGACAATAAGCCAGATGGGCGAATCGGCAATTATCGAGTAGGCGGCGGCGACTACGATGCCTGAGACGGCGGAGGCCTGTTTCAATGTCACTGTAATGTGTCCTTTCGGTATATTGGGAGGTGTGCCCCTAGAGGCTATTTGCGATGCCTACCCGATTTTGGTGGGTGGTCGTTGCGGTGCTGCTTTATCTGAATAGCTAGGCTACACAGTGAAATAATTAGCGCCGCGACCTCCATCACCTCTTCAGTTTTGTAAGTGCCTTGCAGCCTTACATTCACTAGTATAACACAGTAATGCGTTATTGGTAAACTGGAAGAACGAACATTTTAAGAATATTTCCCAAAAACAACCCAAACCCACACCACACGAGCCGGATGGGGGCGCCCGCCGTGCCCGCACTCTGGAAGAAACTCTAACCAAAGCTAAAAATATTCAAACCCCCACAGAATATACAATCTGTGAGGGTTTAAACACGCCAACCAAAATGGTTCTACCAATGGTTCCACTTACCGCTAACAACCAGCTGCAATAGTCAATTATTGCAGTACAAACATGGAGGGAATGACGGGAATCGAACCCGCGTCTTCAGCTTGGAAGGCTGAGGTATTAGCCACTATACGACATTCCCACAGCGTTACCTTGAACGCTGTCGGCTACTTTAGCGCATGAGCGCCCCAAAATGAAAATAGGGAACACGCGCAGTGGGTAGGCCGTTAAAATAGGTAGGACCAATTCCAGTAAAGAAAGCGATGATTGTTGTGGAACTTCTACTTCTTGTAGTCGTACTCGGTGGCGGCGCGTGGTATCTATCCTCGCGCAGCTCAAAAAAGAGCCGGGAGGAGCGAGAGGCGCAGCAGTTAGCGGATGCCCAGGCGGATGCGCGCCGCTGGATTGAGCGCCTGGGTGGCCAGGTCATGCAGATTTCCGGTACGGATACCGCCTCGCAGCAGGCGATGGCGGACGCATCAGAGCGCTTTACTGCGGCTAACTCCGCTATTTCAAGGGCCACCACGGTCAAGCAGGCCAATTTGGCCCGCGAATCGGCGCTTGAGGGCATGCATTACGTCAATGCCGCCCGCGAGATTATGGACATGAACCCAGGGCCGGAATTGCCGCCGCTGGAGGGGCAGCGCGCCGCCGGTAAGGTCACCGAGAAGCGCACGGTGGATGCCAATGGGCAGGAATTGACTGCCTCCCCCTACGCCTCTGAGGAAACCCCGAACTATTACCCAGGCGGAACCGTGGCCGGCCGTCCCGTTCCGGCCGGTTGGTACTCCCGCCCTTGGTGGGAAGATGCCCTGCAAACGGGCGTGTGGATGATGGGTTATTCCATGATGTTTAACGCCATGTTTGCCGGCATGTCCGGCGTGGGCTATTCCGCAGCCGCCGCAGAAAACGGCGACTGGGGCGGCGCCGAAGGCGGCGGCATAGACGGAGCCGACGGCGGCGCAGACGTAGGAGATGCCGGAGACGCCGGTGACCCCGGTGATATGGGCGGCGATGCCGGAGGGGGAGACGCCGGTGACGGTGGCGGATTCTTCGATGGATTATCTGACGGCGATGGCGGCGGCTTCTTTGACGGTATGTTTGATTTCGATTTCTAAGTCAAGCGGCCAGAAATTATGCCGTTAACCTGCGTCTACGCCCTTAACAGGGGGTTGATTTAGGAGATTTAAAACCAACACGCTAAACTGTCTCAGGTATGCAACGCAGCCAAGGCAACTTGGTGGCCTACATACGGGGCGTGGCGCAGTTTGGTAGCGCACCTGCTTTGGGAGCAGGGGGTCGCAGGTTCAAATCCTGTCGCCCCGACGTATGGGGGTCTGAAAATGCCCTAATAAGGTTTTTCAGACCCCCTTTAATTTTTATGTACGTAGAAAAACAATGAAGCCAGGGAGATTCACTCGTGAAGACCACCGTAGACAAGCTGAGCGATACCCGCGTTAAGCTCACCGTCAACGTTCCGTTTGCGGAGCTAGACCAGGAAATCGATCAAGCTTACGCGGCAATCGCGCAGCAGGTTTCTATTCCAGGTTTCCGTAAGGGCAAGGCCCCGCGCCAGCTGATCGACGCTCGCTTCGGCCGCGGCCCGATTCTGGAGCAGGTTGTCAATGACATGCTGCCTTCCCGCTATGAGCAGGCCGTTCAGTCCGAGGACCTGAAGGTCATCGGCCAGCCGGACGTAGACATTTCCAAGATCGAGGACAAGGACTTCGTCGAGTTTACCGCCGAGGTTGACATTCGCCCTGAGTTCGAGGTTCCGGACTTCTCCGAAATCTCCGTCATCGTCCCGGCCATCAAGGCCGGCGAGGAAGACGTGGACAAGGCCCTCGAGGATCTTGCAGAGCGCTTCGGTGAACTGAAGGACACCAAGCGCAAGATGAAGACCGGTGACTACGCCATCATCGACATCACCGCAGAGGTGGACGGCGAGAAGATCGAGGAGGCTTCCACCGAGGGCCTGTCTTACTCCATTGGTGATGACAACCTCATCAAGGGGCTGGACACCGCACTGCGCGGCATGAAGACCGGCGAGGATAACGAGTTCACCTCCACCATCCAGTCCGGCGAGCACAAGGACGAAGAGGCTACCTTCAAGGTCCACGTGCAGCAGACCAAGGAGCGCAAGCTGCCGGATATGGACGATGAGTTTGCCCAGATGGCCTCCGAGTACGACACCATCGAGGAGCTGCGCGAAGCCACCAAGACCGAGGTTGAGGAGTCCAAGAAGGCTGAGCAGGCCGGCCAGATCCGCGATGAGGTTCTGAAGGCTGCGCTTGCCGATGTCGACTTTGAGCTGCCCCAGTCCGTAGTCGACGAGCAGGCTCACGCCCAGCTGCACCAGATCCTGGGCCAGCTCGCACACGATGAGAAGGCACTGGCACAGCTGCTCGAGGCACAGGGCACCTCCCGCGAAGAGTTTGATAAGCAGACCCGCGAGCAGGCCGAAGAGTCCGTGCGCACGCAGATCTTCTTGGATGCCGTGGCAGAAAAGGAAGAGCCGGAAGTTTCCCAGCAGGAGCTCTCGGACCACATCCTGTTCACCGCGCAGTCCTACGGCATGGACCCGAACCAGTTCATCCAGCAGCTGCAGTCCAACGGCCAGATTGCCAACCTGTTCTCTGACGTACGCCGCGGCAAGGCACTGGCTGCCGCCATTTGCCGTACCACCGTAAAGGACGAAGAAGGCAACGACGTTGACGTTGAGCAGTACTTCGGTGAAGTAGAAGAAGATGAGAACGAAGCTACCGACGCGGAGTAAATCTTCTCCTTAAAAGCCCAGCTTGGCCCCTCGCACCAGCGAGGAAGTCTGGCTGGGCTTTTCTCATCGCCGGGTCGAAAAAGCAGACAAAGATCGGTGCAAACGCTGATAGCGAACAGACCCCACAATTATCGCCACATTAAGTAGTGTGGTGGCATTAGAGATTAACCGTCCTCAAGGAGACTTTTCGAATGTCTAAGAAATCTGACCAGCTTCAGATGACCACCCCAGCAGGCTCCGGCCTGAACTTGGGTGACAGCGTCTATGAGCGCCTGTTGCACGAGCGCATTATCTTTTTGGGCACCCAGGTAGACGATGAAATTGCCAATAAGCTGTGCGCACAGATCCTGCTGCTTTCCGCAGAGGATCCCACGCGCGATATTTCGCTCTACATCAACTCCCCGGGTGGCTCCGTGACCGCGGGCATGGCCATTTATGACACGATGAAGTACTCGCCCTGCGATATCTCCACCTACGGCATGGGCTTGGCCGCTTCTATGGGCCAGTTCCTGCTCTCTGGTGGTACGAAGGGCAAGCGCTATGCACTGCCGCACGCTCGCATCATGATGCACCAGCCTTCCGCTGGCGTGGGCGGTACCGCTGCCGATATCGCCATCCAGGCGGAGCAATTCGCACAGACCAAGCGCGAGATGGCCGAGCTCATTGCAGAGCACACCGGCCAAACCTTCGAGCAGATCACCAAGGACTCTGACCGTGACCGCTGGATGACTGCGCAGCAAGCCAAGGATTACGGCATTGTTGACCACGTAATCGAGTCTGTAAACGGCCCGCTGAGCAACTAGGGAATAAGGAGAAAATCACTATGAATAAGTCGCAGATGCCAAGTTCCCGTTACGTACTGCCTTCTTTTATTGAGCAGTCCGCTCAGGGGACGAAGGAAACCAACCCGTACTCTAAGCTCTTTGAAGAGCGCATCATCTTCTTGGGTACCCAGGTCGATGACACCTCTGCCAATGACATCATGGCCCAGCTGCTGGTTCTTGAAAGCCAGGATCCGGACCGTGACATCACCATGTATATCAACTCGCCCGGTGGCTCCTTTACTGCCCTGATGGCAATTTATGACACCATGCGCTACGTGCGCCCTGATGTGCAGACCGTGTGCCTGGGCCAGGCGGCTTCTGCTGCTGCAGTGCTGTTGGCCGCTGGTGCTCCGGGCAAGCGTGCGGCGCTGCCGAACTCGCGCGTATTGATCCACCAGCCTGCAACCCAGGGCACCCAGGGTCAGGTCTCGGACTTGGAGATCCAGGCCGCAGAGATCGAGCGTATGCGCACCTTGATGGAAAACACCTTGGCGGAGCACACCGGCCGTACGTCCGAGCAAATCCGCATCGACACCGACCGCGATAAGATCCTGACTGCGGAAGACGCTGTGGAATACGGAATCATCGATACCGTCTTTGAGTACCGCAAGCTCAATTCTTAATTCGGTCCTGATGGACTGAATCCATCAGCGGAGGCCCTGTGAGACCGCTTCGAGAGAAGCCCTCGCAGGGCTTTTATTATTTGCGTATAAGCGACTGCGGTATATGCCTATGAGAAGGTGCGCTGGGCGAGTAACGGTGCACGCACATCTACCCCAAACGGGGTGAATCTTTCAGAGAAATATCTGCAGGTCGTTAGGCAGATTATTTAGTGCGATGTTTCACGTATAATGGCCGATTTGTGAATTAGGCCTCTGAGTGGTCGTATTATGTTATGACAAATAAGGAACCAGAAGCGGAGGATCGAACCTCCGCACCCGCTGCTTCGAGCGGGGAGCGCACATTTTTCGGCCACCCGTGGGGGCTGGCTAACCTGTTCGGCGTGGAGATGTGGGAGCGCTTCAGCTTCTACGGCATGCAGTCCATCGTGCTGCTGTATATGTACTACGCCACCACCGATGGCGGCCTAGGCCTCGACCGTGGCGACGCGACGTCGATCGTCGGTGCCTACGGCGGCTTGGTGTACATGGCATGCCTGTTGGCATCGTTGGTAGCTGACCGCATCCTCGGTGCGGAGCGCACCCTGTTCTACTCCGCACTCATGGTGATGGCTGGTCACCTCGTCTTGGCCTTCATTCCTGCCGTAACCGGCCTGGCTATCGGCCTGATCCTCATCGCCGTTGGTTCCGGCGGTGTAAAGACTACCGCTTCGGTGGTGCTGGGCTCGCTGTATAGCCGCGACGATCCTCGCCGTGACGGCGGCTTCTCCGTCTTCTACATGGGCGTTAATATTGGTGCCCTCTTCGGACCGCTTCTTACCACCGCAATGTGGGGCTGGAAGGGCTTCCACTGGGGCTTCGGCATCGCTGCCGTCGGTATGGCCCTAGGCCTTATCCAGTATACTGCCATGCGTAAGACCACGATTAAGGACGCTGGTCACGAAATTCCTAATCCTGCAGATTTTAAACAGCGCATGCTGGGCTTGGGCGCGATTGTCGTCGCTGTCCTCGTCATGGTTATCGGCCTGGGTACTGGGATCATCAAGGTAGAGTGGCTGTCTAATATCGTCACCGCCGTTGCCCTGATCGCCGCCGTGTACTTCTGGATTCAGATGTACACCTCTGATTTGGTGACCCGGAAAGAAAAGAACCGCCTCTTGGGCTTTATTCCAATGTTCATCTCCGGTGTGCTGTTCTTCGGTATCTTCCAGCAGCAATTTACCGTGATGACCATTTACGCCGATGTGCGCCTGGACCGCCACATCTTTGGTATCGAGATTCCGCCGTCATTGGTGCAGTCCATTAACCCGATTTTCATCGTTATCTTCTCTGCAATCTTCGCGGCTATGTGGACGAAGCTCGGTGACCGTCAGTGGTCCACGCCGGTGAAGTTCGGCGTGGCCAATATCATCATCGGTATCTCGCTGTTCTTCTTCCTGCCATTCTCCGGCTCGGGCGCAAACTCCACGCCAATGTATGTCATTATCTGGATCCTCTTCCTATTCACCATGGGTGAGCTGATGTTGTCCCCAGTGGGCAACTCTCTGGCCACCAAGGTGGCACCTGAGGCGTTCCCATCGCGCATGATGGCCGTGTGGATGATGGCCGTGGCCATGGGTACCGCACTTGCCGGTTCGCTGGCTAGCTTCTACAACCCAGAGGATGCGGGTGCGGAAAACACCTTCTTTATTTCCTTAGGTGTCGTCTCCATCGCACTGGGCATCGTCCTACTCGTGCTGAGCCGCTGGGTGGTCAAGAAGTTTGCTACCTTCCGCTAAAAAGGGAAGCTAAAACCTTTATTTCGAGAGGTGTGTTGGTGTTAAGCCGGCGCACCTCTCTAAGTGTTTTCTGCCACGCTATTAAAGGGTGAAAATAGATTAGGTGTCTTAAAAATTGCTGGTAAACCGCAGATCTTTGGCAGGTGCCTAGCGCTCAGGCATATGTGGAAGGTTAACACTAGGCAAAGTGCAGTTTACTTCTTAGAAAAGCTATTGGCTCAACTTATTGTTGCGGAGTACGCTGCACTTCGTACGCGACGCGTGATGGCGCCGCAATAACACTTTCTTCTCATTTGTTAATTGCTTACAAGGGGCCAATGCTGTGACAGCGACTCTGATTATCTTGGGCATTGTGGTGTTTACCGCCTTAGCCTTCGACTTCACCAATGGTTTTCACGACACAGCCAATGCGATGGCAACCTCCATTGCTACTGGCGCGCTGAAGCCATTTACTGCGGTGGCGATTTCTGCCGTACTTAACCTCGTTGGCGCATTCTTGTCCGTGAATGTCGCGGCAACGGTGGCCAAAGGCATCGTCAACCTCGATTCCTATGACCTTTCGGGTGCAGCCGCCGACTCGGATGGCCAAGCCCTGTTGATGGTGGTCTTTACCGGTCTTATCGGCGGTATTCTGTGGAACCTTTTCACCTGGTTGCTCGGGCTACCGTCCAGCTCTTCCCACGCCCTTTTCGGTGGCCTTATCGGCGCTGGTTTCGCCGCCATGGGCACTGGGGGAGTGGAGTGGACCTCCATTATGGCCAAGATCATCATTCCGGCGGTGGCGTCCCCGATTATCGCCGCCTTGGTATCTGCGTGCGCCACCTTCCTCGTTTATTGGGTGACCAACACCATTCCGAAAAAGGAAAAGAACGAGCACTTCCGCCATGGCCAGATTGTGACCGCCTGCTTGGTATCGCTGGCACACGGCGCCGGTGACGCTCAGAAAACCATGGGCGTTATCTTCCTCGCCCTCGTGGCTTCGGGCCACGCGGCTGCCGATGCCCGCATTCCAACCTGGGTCATCTTCGGCTGTGCGATTGCCATTGCGGCCGGTACCTTGTCCGGCGGTTGGCGCGTTATCCGCACCCTGGGTAAGGGCTTGGTGGAGATCGAATCCCCGCAAGGTATGGCAGCCGAGGCTACCTCCGCGGCCATCATCCTGACTTCCTCAGCCGGTGGTATGGCTCTGTCTACGACCCACGTGTCCACCGGCTCTATCCTTGGTACTGGTTTGGGCCGCCGTGGCGCGGAAGTGCGCTGGGGTGTTGCAATGCGCATGGTGGCTGCCTGGCTCATTACGCTGCCCTGTGCCGCCTTTGTTGGCTTCGCATCGTGGTGGTTGGCGCACGGCGTCTCTTCCGCTACCAATGTGGCAACCGGCGCTATCGTGGACTTCGTTCTACTCTTGGCCATGACGGCGCTCATCGTCATCCGCTCCCGTATGAACCCAGTTGATGCATCCAACGTTAATAATGACTGGGATGAGAACGCTGAGTCCGTGGATTCGTCCTTGGAGCCACGCGTTGGTGCGAAAGAGTCTGTCGCAGCTTCAGGGGGCATGACCCCGGTAGCGGCGGTCAACGGGGACAACGACTCCACCTCATCTACTCCACAAGAGGAGCGCTAGAACATGACTGTTGCAGAAATCTTCGAATCTATACTCCGCGTCGCTGGCCTGGCCCTTGTCTTCGGTGCTGGTATCCCCTTGCTCTTCGCCTTGGGCATGCGTTCCATGACAGGTGATCCCATTCGGGATGACAATGGTGTGGTGGTAGGAGATACTCCCGCTAGCCGCCAAATGAAGCTGCTGGGTTGGACCGTTTATGCCGTACTGGGTGTCGTTATCGTGGTGGCAATCGCGTGGATCGCGCGCGATTCCCTAGACCACTACTTTGGTTTCGCACCATTTGGCGACCTTTAAGAGTAACCCGCGGACTATATAGCAAGCCCGTGACCATGTAATATGCCTCATAGCCATTTAATGTTAACAAAAGATTAACTTTAAATGGCTTAGGGGTTGCTTAGTGGGTAAGTACCAAGTATATTTGTACCTATCAACAGAGCAACATTGAGAGGTGAGAGAGATGAACACGATGCGGACCTTCATTGGTGGCATTAGCGATATGTTCAAGGACTCCACCACGGGTACGGGTTTGGATACCGTGTCTCAGGCACCGGTTTCTGCCCGCGTAGCGGAAAATCTCGTTGACGCGGGGCTTACCCCCGCGACGACCAAGGACGTCGCTGAGTCCTTCGCATTCGTTGTCGGCCATGCACCAGATGAGCTGGAAATGCTCGATGTTGAGGCATTCTTGCTCGAATTCGGCTGGCTGCAATAAAAGCCGCACTAGATAACCCGCCAGGCACCATCCTAGGTGCCTGGCGGGTTATCTGCGTTATAGGGCTGGGCATCGGCAAGCGCTAGCGCGGCGGCAGGATGGCCTCCGGGGTTTCGGGCAGGAGCTGGCCGCCATCAATAATCAGCGTTTGGCCGGTGATATATCCGGCCTCGGTGGAGGCGAGGAAGGCCGCGGCGTTGCCAATATCGCGGGGGCTGCCAAGCCGGTGCAGCGGGATGGAGCGCGTCATCTCATCGAGGTACTCTTGGCCCTGTGCCTCGAGGCCCTCGGTGAGGATATTTCCGGGCAATACGCCATTGATGGTGATGCCATCGCGGGCGATTTCTAGCGCAGCGGAGCGGATAAAGCCCTGTTGGGCCGCCTTGGAGGCGCCGTAATGCGCCCAGCCAGGAAAGCCGGTGTGTGAGCCGGTAATGGAGGTGGTGATGACGATGCGCCCGTAGCCGCGCTCCTTCATATACGGCAGGGCTTCTTGCACGACCTTGAACGTGCCGTGGGTATTGATGTCAAACATGGTCTCCCACTGCTTATCGGTCATCTCTTCCAGCGGGCAGTTGGGAAAGACCCCGGCATTGGAGCAGACGATGTCGATCGCCCCGTGCGCGGCGTGGACCTTGGCAAACATTTCTTTGATGGAGGCCCTATCGGTGACATCGACGGGGTAGGCGGTCGCGCCGAGCTCTGCGGCGGTTGCTTCGGCCTTGTCGGCATCGATATCGGCAATGACGATGCTGGCGCCGGCTTCGCGCAGGCAGGCAACGATGCCCTTGCCGATGCCCGCAGCTCCGCCCGTGACAATCGCGGTACGGTTGGTGAGGTCAAACATGAAATGGCTCCTTCGGCGGTGGTGGAGGAAGTGGAGGATCCAATCCCAAGTTTAGTGGTGTGGGCGGATAAAGATCTGCGAATTTCGCCACGCGGAGGGAATGAATAAGAGCCGTGTCGGGTTGATTTACTAAGGTAGATTTTTGAACAACCAACCGCGGGGATGGAAGTAAGCGAGCCTTCCGCCCCACCTTTAAAAAGCGGTAAACAAGAGCGAGTGTGAAAGTACTGAATGGCACGTATGCAAGAAAGCGCTGATCTCCTGAAGTGTTCCTTCTGCGGAAAGAGCCAAAAGCAGGTGAAAAAGCTCATCGCCGGCGGCGGGGTCTACATCTGCGATGAGTGCATCGAGCTCTGCAATGAGATTATTGAAGAAGAGCTCGGCCACGAGCAGGCCGAGGAATCTTCCGAAGCGGAGGTGCGCCTGCCTAAGCCTTCGCAGATTTCTTCCTTTTTGGATAAGTACGTCATTGGCCAAGACAAGGCCAAGCGCGTGCTGTCGGTAGCGGTGTATAACCACTACAAGCGCATTAAGGCCGAAGAATCCGCCGCGCTAGATGCGCGCCGTAAGAAGGCCGAAGGCGAAGAGGTAGAGATCTCCAAGTCCAATATTTTGATGCTGGGGCCCACCGGTTCAGGTAAGACCTACCTGGCCCAGACCTTGGCGCGCCTGCTGGATGTGCCTTTCGCCATCGCGGATGCCACCAGCCTGACGGAGGCCGGTTATGTCGGTGAGGACGTAGAAAACATCCTCTTGAAGTTGCTGCAGGCGGCGGACTTTGACGTGGAGCGCGCCCAGCGCGGCATCATCTACGTCGACGAGGTGGATAAGATTTCCCGCAAGTCTGAAAACCCCTCCATTACCCGCGATGTCTCCGGCGAGGGCGTGCAACAGGCGCTGCTGAAGATCCTAGAGGGAACCGTGGCCGCCATCCCACCGCAGGGCGGGCGCAAGCACCCGAACCAGGAATTTATCCAGCTAGATACCTCCAATATCCTCTTCATCGTCGCCGGCGCGTTTGCGGGCCTTGACCAGGTGATCGCGGATCGCGTGGGCAAGAAGGGCGTTGGCTTTGGCGCGAAGCTCGGCACCGAAGACGAGCGGGAAAAGGTGGACCTATTCTCCCAGGTGCGCCCGGAAGACCTCGTGAAGTTCGGCTTGATCCCAGAATTTATCGGCCGCCTGCCCGTGGTGGCGACGGTGGATAACTTGGACCGCGAGGCCCTGGTTAAGGTGCTCACTGAGCCCAAGAACTCGCTGCTCAAGCAGTACAGCCGCCTATTTGAGATGGATGATTGCGAGCTGCACATGGATGACGGGGCGCTGGATGCCATCGCAGAGCTCGCCCTCGAGCGCAAAACCGGCGCGCGCGGCCTGCGCGCGATCCTTGAAGAACTGCTCGTTCCAGTGATGTTTGAGCTGCCGGACCGGGAAGATATTTCCGCCGTGCACATCACCGCGGGCTGCGTCACCCAGGGCGCAGAGCCCGAATTCACCTACAAGGATGAGGCGAAGGAATCGGCTTAGTTAGAAGGGGGCATCGGCAAGCAGCCGGTGCCCCTACTTTTATGCCTCGCCGTAGATATCTTGCGGGGAGGCCTCATCGCCCTCGTCGGCATCAGAAGGCACCAAATAAGACTCGTGGCCGGAATCGGGGATATTGGCGGTGAGGAATGCCAGCACGGTATCGACGGTAAGCCGGTGCATGCCGTCGGTATTTGCCTGGCTGGACATATCCACGCCCAATAGGTTGTCCATCATCGCCCGGTTGGTCACGCGGTACGAGGTGAGCGAGGCGATGATGGTGAAAATATCGTTGGTGGAAATGCCCGGGCGGAAGGCACCGGCGTCCTGGCCCAGCATGAGCAGGCGGTCGAGGTGGAGGGCGACGCCGCTGAAATCCGCCACGGGATTGGTGGAAGAGCCCACGATGGACTGGGCGGTTTCCCAGGTCATCATGCGAATGGCCTCGGGGTGGTTGACGTATTGCCAGAAGATCCAGTCCACCAGCTTGCGCACGCCCTCGACCGGGACCGCGGAATCGAGCTCCAAGTCCTCTTCATTGGGGCGGAGGCGCTCGGCGGCGGTGCTTAGAGCGCTCAAATACAGGCCCTGCTTATCGCCAAAGTGGTAGTGAATCATGCGCTTGGACATGCCGGATTCCGCGGCAATGGTGTCCAGCTTGGTTTCAGAAAAACCCCACGCGGAAAACTGGGAAATGGCGATATCCACCACGGCATCGGTGCTGATGGAATCCGCAGCGTGAGCGTCGGAGTCCTCCGCCTGCTCCGCAGCGTGCAGCGGTTCGGTGTGCTCAGTGCTCATAGCATGTGTCCTATCTCTGCTTCGCGGCGCCGATGTGGCGATGGTGGGTAGTGTCTCGGGAACTGCACGATCGGCCTCATGCTGGTTCGATGCGGCAGTGGTTGGCCACCGTGCAGCCGCCCACAGGCGGTGAATGCATCCCTGCAAGCGCGCTCCCAAGTGGGGTCTGTGCCGCTTCCATCATGCCCGATTAACCCCACCCCGCGGGAGGAATGTGCCCATTGGGGGCGTTAATTTGGAGGTAAATGGGGGTAATATCCGGAAATTTGGCGGCGTTTTCCCTCCGAAAGAGGGGGATTTATTTCACAACACGCTACCTCCGTATAGCGCTAAGCTCGGGGGTGGATACATCCCGTGGAGGGTGGCGTGCATGAGGGACGCTTACATCTCCACGACATTTGAGGAGGAATGAGCATGACCCAGCCAGTAAAAGTAACCGTTACCGGTGCCGCCGGAAATATCGCCTACTCCCTGCTGTGGCGGATTGCCGCGGGCGACGTATTTGGCAAGGACACCCCGGTTGACCTTGCCCTGTTGGAAATCCCCGCGGTAGTAGAAAAGGCCGAGGGCGTGGCCATGGAACTGCGCGACTCCGCCCTGCCGCTGGTGAACTCGATTACGGTGACCGATGACCTCAAGGTCGCTTTCGAGGATGCCTCCGCCGCATTCCTTGTGGGCTCCCGCCCGCGCAGCAAGGGCATGGAGCGCGCTGACCTGCTCGAGGCCAATGGCGCCATCTTTACCGAGCAGGGCAAGGCCATCAATGACTACGCGGCGCGTGATGTTCGCGTGCTGGTGGTGGGCAACCCAGCCAATACCAACGCGCTGATTGCCGCGCATAGCGCGCCGGATCTGGATAGCTCCCAGTTCAACGCGCTCATGCGTCTGGATCACAACCGCACCTTGGGCCAGTTGGCGGCCAAGACGGGCAAGGCCACCAAGGACTTTTCCAAGATTGCGGTCTGGGGCAACCACTCCGCCACCCAGTTCCCGGACCTGACCTACTCCAACGCTGAGGTAGATGAGACTTGGTACAAGGAGGAGATGATTCCTAAGGTGGCCAAGCGCGGCGCCGAGATCATCGCCGTGCGCGGCCGCTCCTCGGCAGCCTCCGCAGCCTCCGCCGCGGTGGATCACATGCACGATTGGATCCACGGCACTGAGGATTGGCGCACCGCCGCTATCGTTTCGGATGGCTTCTATGGTGTGGACGAGGGCCTCGTCGCAGGTTTCCCCACGGTCTCCCGCGACGGCAAGTGGGAAATCGTCCAGGGCCTCGAGCTCAGCGATTTCCAGAAGGAGCGCATCGAGGCCTCCGTGCAGGAGCTGCGTGAGGAGCGCGAGGCCGTAGCCCACCTGCTGAAGGGCTAAGCCTCCAGCACCAAGTTATCGATGAGCCGCACCGGCCCCACCTGCGCTGCAACCAGCGCCAAGGCGGGCCGGTGTTGTGCATCTACGGGCTCGAGCGTGGCCGGGTCCACCACGGTGAGGTAATCCACCGTCACGCCGGGGGAGGAAGCGAGCTGGGCCTCAGCTTCTTCACGTGAGGCGCCATCCTGCAGCGCGAAGAGTGCCTGGGATAAGGCGACCGCCTGCTCACGCTCGGCGGCACTGAGGCGCGCATTGCGGCTGGACTCGGCCACGCCGTCCGTTGCACGCACGATGGGCACGCTGATGATGTCCAGCGGCACATCGAGGTCCGCCACCAGGCGGCGGATGATGGCTACCTGCTGGGCATCCTTTTGCCCAAAATAAGCGCGGTCTGGTGCAACAAGGTGAAACAGCTTGCTCACTACGGTGGCTACGCCGTCGAAGTGACCGGGGCGCGAAGCGCCTTCCAAGACCGAGCCCATCTCACCCGTGCGCACCCACACCCGCGGGGTACCACCCGGGTACATCTCCTCCACGCTGGGGGCGAAGACCGCATCGACTCCCACCGAGTCCAGCACCGCGGCATCCGCGTCGAGAGTGCGCGGGTAGGCGCGGTAGTCTTCGCAATCGCCCAGGTCTGTGAACTGGAGGGGATTGACAAAGACCGAGCACACCACGGTGTCGTTGTCTTCGCGGGCGCGGCGAATGAGGGAAGCGTGGCCGTCGTGAAGCGCGCCCATCGTGGGCACCAAGCCCACGGAGCCGGACGCTGCCGCGCGGAAGGCACGGAGTTCAGATTTAGTTTTCAGGATCTGCATGGCCAAAACCTTAGTCCTCGAAGGACTCCTCGGCGTTGGGGAAGGAGCGTTCGTTCACATCGGACACGTAATCCTTCGCGCCCTCCAGCAGCGCGCCGCGCAGATCCGCGTAGCGGCGCACAAAACGCGGCGCCTTGGGCCCGCCTAGGCCGAAGGCATCGGTCCACACCAGAATCTGGCCGTCGGTCTGCGCGCCGGCGCCGATGCCGATGGTGGGGATGGGCAGCTCCTTGGTCACCTGCTCAGCAAGGGCTGCTGGGACCATCTCCAGCACCACGGCGAAGGCGCCGGCCTCGGCGAGGGCGCGGGCGTCGTCGTGAAGCTTCTCCGCGCCGGCACCGCGGCCTTGGACTACGAAGCCGCCTAAGGCGTGGACCTGCTGGGGTGTAAAGCCAATGTGGGCGCAGACTGGGATGCCGGCGGCGGCAAGCGCGGCAACAATCGGTGCGCGCTCCGCACCACCCTCTAGCTTCACGGCCTGCGCACCGGTTTCCTTCATGACGCGCACAGCGGTCTCGAGCGCCTGGGCGGGGCCGGCTTCGTAGGAACCAAAGGGCAGATCCACCACCACGAAGGCGCGGGAGGTCGATGCAACCACCGCGCGGGCAAGGGGGATCATTTCATCCAGTGTGAGCGAGAGCGTGGTTTCGCGGCCCAGGACTACATTGGCCAGGGAATCGCCCACGAGCAGGAGATCCACCCCGGCTTCATCGAAGATCTCGGCGGTCATGCAGTCATAACTCGTCAGGCACGCGAAGGCCTGAGAGTTATCTTTGGCTTGGGCGAAGTAACGGGTGCGGAGACGGGCACGGTGGCCAGGGTTGTGAGACATGCCCTTACTTTAGACAGGGCGCTGGTGCCAGTTGACGCACAGGGTAGAGTTGGCCAGGTGACTGATCAGAATAAAGAGCAACTCGTTGGCACCAATCGCGCGGACCAGCTTCCCAAGTCCTGGGAGCCGCAGGCGGTAGAAAAAGACCTCTATGAAGGTTGGGTCGACCGCGGCTACTTCACCCCGGATGCGAATTCGGAGGCGGAGGGCTTTTCCATCGTGCTGCCACCGCCGAATGTGACCGGCCAGCTGCACATGGGCCACGCTTTAGATCACACGCTGATTGACTCCATCATTCGCCGCAAGCGCATGCAGGGCTATTCCACTTTGTGGCTGCCCGGTGCGGATCACGCGGGCATTGCCACCCAGACCAAGGTTGAGGCCAAGCTCAAGGAGACCGAGGGCAAAAAGCGCTGGGATTATGAGCGCGAGGAGTTCATCGACAAGGTCTGGGAATGGAAGGAAGAATTCGGTGGCACCATCCAGAACCAGATGCGCGCCATCGGTGACTCCGTGGACTGGACCCGCGAGCGCTTTACCCTGGATGAGGGCCTGTCGCGTGCGGTACAGACCATCTTTAAGAACCTCTACGATGAGGGCATGATTTACCGGGCCAACCGCCTGGTCAATTGGTCGCCGGTGCTGGAGACCGCCGTTTCCGATATCGAGGTCGTCTACAAGGACGTCGAGGGCGAGCTGGTCTCCATCCGCTATGGCTCGCTCAATGACGATGAGCCGCACCTCATTGTTGCCACCACGCGTGTGGAAACCATGCTTGGCGATGTCGCCATTGCCGTCCACCCCGACGATGAGCGCTACGCCCACCTCGTGGGCCAGGAATTGGAACACCCCTTCCGCGATGACTTGAAGCTGAAGATCATCGCTGATGATTACGTGGACATGGAGTTTGGTACCGGTGCGGTAAAGATCACCCCGGCCCACGATCCCAATGACTACGCCATGGGCACCCGCCATAACTTGGATATGCCGACGGTGATGGATACCACCGGCCACATCGCGCATACCGGCACCCGTTTTGATGGCATGACGCGCGAAGAAGCGCGCGTGGAAATTCGGGAGGCGCTGCGGGAGCAGGGGCGCATCGTCAAAGAAATCCGCCCCAATGTCCACTCCGTGGGCCACTCGGAGCGCTCCGGCGAGCCCATCGAGCCGCGCCTGTCACTGCAGTGGTTCGTCGATGTCGCGCAGATGGCGAAGGCCTCTGGCGATGCCGTGCGCGAGGGCGATACCGTCTTGCACCCGCAGTCGCTGGAGCCGCGCTATTTTGAGTGGGTCGATGACATGCACGATTGGTGCATCTCCCGCCAGCTGTGGTGGGGCCACCGCATCCCCATTTGGTACGGCCCGGAGCGCACGAACGAGTCCGGTGAGATCGAGCGTGACATCGTGTGCGTCGGCCCCGATGAGGAGCCGCCGGCAGGATACGAGCAGGATCCGGACGTCCTCGATACCTGGTTCTCTTCGGCGCTGTGGCCATTTTCCACCCTGGGCTGGCCCGATAAGACCCCGGATCTGGAGAAGTTCTATCCCACCAACGTGCTGGTCACAGCCTATGACATCTTGTTCTTCTGGGTCGCGCGCATGATAATGTTCGGCACCTTCGCCGGCACCAAGACCCCAGAGCTTTTGGGTAAGGGCACCGATGGCCGCCCGCAGATTCCTTTCAAAGACCTTTACCTGCACGGCCTTGTGCGCGATGAGCAGGGCCGCAAGATGTCCAAGTCCCTGGGCAATGGCATTGACCCGATGGACTGGGTGCGCGATTACGGCGCCGATGCGCTGCGCTTTACCCTTGCCCGCGGCGCCAACCCGGGCGTGGATTTGCCGCTGGGCTCTGATGCCGCCGCGGCATCGCGCAATTTCGCTACCAAGCTCTTTAATGCCACCAAGTTTGCGCTGATGAACGGCGCCGGCGTGGCACCTTTGCCTAGCCGCACGGAGCTTTCGGATGCCGACCGCTGGATCCTTGACCGCGCCGAAGAGGTGCGCACCCAGGTCGATGCCTACTTGGACGATTATCAATTTGCCAAGGCCAACGAGCTGCTCTACCACTTCACCTGGGATGAGCTCTGTGACTGGTACCTGGAGATTGCCAAGACGCAGATCCCGAGCGATGGCGAAACGGTAGAAGGCCGCAATACCCAGATCGTCTTGGGCCGCGTCATCGACGTGGTGCTGCGCCTATTGCACCCCACCATGCCGTATGTGACCGAGGTGCTGTGGAAGGCATTGACCGGCGGGGAATCCATCGTCATCGCCCCGTGGCCCACAGTGGCCGATACCAACGGCGGCGCCACCAAGGACGCGGTGGCCGCCCGCCGCATCGATGATGCCGATAAGCTCATTACCGAGCTGCGCCGCTTCCGCTCCGATCAGGGCGTTAAGCCTTCGCAAAAGGTGCCGGGCCGCCTCGACTTCGCCGCGGCAGACCTGCAGGGCCAAGAGGAATTGGTCCGCAACCTGGCCAATACCACCGCGCCGGGCGAGGACTTTAACCCCTCGGCCTCCATTGAGGTGCGCCTGTCCCAGGCCACCGTGGAGGTAACGCTGGATACCCACGGCGCGGTCGACGTTGAAGCCGAGCGCAAGCGCCTGGAAAAGGATCTGGCCAAGGCCAATAAGGAACTGGAACAGACCGGCAAGAAGCTGGGCAATGAGAACTTCCTGGCCAAGGCGCCGGAAGAGGTGGTCAATAAGATTCGGGCGCGCCAAGACATCGCACGCGAGGAAGTCGAGCGCATTACCAGCCGTTTGGAGGGCCTTAAGTAGTGACAGATCAGCGCTTCAATCACGACGCCAACGGGAACGGCGAGGTCGCCGGGGGAGAGGACGATTTTGAAATCGTCGATGCCCTCAAGGAAGGCACCGATGGCACCCCGGTGGAGATCACGGAATCGGGCCTGACCCTGAACCTCGGCATGGGCGAAGACGAAGAATATAACGACGCCGCGCCCCAAGAGGTATCCCCGGAGGAGCTGCAGGCGCTCGGTGAGGTGGAAGACGAGCTCAACCAGCGCTGGCCGGAGACTAAGATCGAGCCCACCCTGGAGCGCATCGAGATGCTCATGGATTTGCTCGGTCACCCCGAACAGTCCTTTGATGTCATCCACATTGCGGGCACCAATGGTAAGTCTTCTACCGCGCGCATGGTCGATTCGCTGCTGCGTTCCTTCCACCGCCGCGTGGGCCTGGTCACCAGCCCGCACCTGCAGCGGGTCACCGAGCGCATCGGCATCGATGGCCGGCCCATCCACCCGCGCGACTACGTGCGCCTGTGGCACGAAATCAAGCCGTACGTGGAGATGGTGGATGCGCGCTCTGAGGTCCCCATGTCCAAGTTCGAGGTCTTGGTGGGCCTATCCTATGCAGCGTTTGCCGATGCCCCCGTTGACGTCGCCGTCGTCGAGGTCGGCCTCGGTGGGACGTGGGATGCCACGAACGTGGTCAATGCGGACGTTTCCGTGATTACCCCGGTGGGCCTAGACCACACGGATTACCTGGGCAGCGATATTCGGGAGATTGCGGGGGAGAAGGCGGGTATCATCAAGCGCCGCGCCGATGCCGAAGACCCGCTGACCCCGAATGAAAACATCGCCATTATTGCCGAGCAAGACCCTGAGGCCATGCAGGTCATCCTGCAGCGCGCGGTGGATATGGATGCCGGCGTGGCCCGCTCCGGAGCGGAATTCGCGGCCTTAGAATCCCGCATTGCGGTCGGTGGCCAGCAGGTTAATATCCAGGGCCTCGGCGGCATGTACGAGGATATTTTCTTGCCGTTGCACGGCGAGCACCAGGCCAAGAATGCGGCCGTTGCCCTTGCAGCGGTCGAAGCCTTCTTCGGTGCCTCTTCCGGGCATCCTCTGGATATTTCCTCCGTGCGCAACGGTTTTGCCAAGACGATTTCGCCCGGCCGCCTCGAGCGAGTGCGCACCTCGCCCACGACGTTTATCGATGCCGCCCACAATCCCCACGGCGCCAAGGCGCTTGGCGCGGCGCTCGACCGCGATTTCGATTTTGCGCGGCTCATCGGCGTGCTCTCCATCTTTGGCGATAAGGATGCCCAAGGCATCCTCGCCGCGCTGGAGCCGTACTTGAGCGAGGTGGTAATCTCCCAGAACTCCTCGCCGCGCGCGATCGATGCCTATGAATTGGCGGAAACGGCCCGCGATATTTATGGCGAAGAGCGCGTCTATGTGGCCGATGATCTGCCCGGTGCCTACGCGCAAGCCGTGGAGCTGGCGGAGGAATCTGAGGTGCAATCCGGCTCCGGTATTGTCATTACCGGTTCGGTGGTTACCGCCGGCGAAGCCCGCGCTATGTTTGGAAAGGAGCCCGCATGACCAGCCCCAATCCTAGGTCCCGCCTGCCTCGTCAGCCGCGCCGCGGCGACGACATAGCGGACAATGAAATCGGCCCATTGGGCCTAGGGCAGGATCCCGTTAAGGATCCGCTCAAGAGCTTTAATGGCATGGTCATCGCCAGCTCGCTCATCATGGAGTCGATCACGCTCGTTTTGGCGCTGCCGCTGTTGTACAAGCTGTATGACGGTACGCTGTGGACGCCGTTTAACTACGGCGTAGTCATAGGTGCCCTGATATTCCACTTGGGCATGATCGCGTTTATGAATAAGAAGTGGGCGCTGACCGTCATCGTGTGGGCGCAGCTATTGGGCCTTATCCTGGGTTTTATGGCGCACTGGTCCATCGCCGCGATCTTCATCATCTTTGGCATGGAGTGGCTCCTTGCGGCGTATTTGCGCAGTAACTTAATCGCCCGCATGAAGCGCGGTTACTTAACTACCCAGCACCTCAACCAGAAGTAGTGGCCATGCGCACCGTCTATCTCGTCCTCGCGGCCCTAGCCTGCATTGCCGCGGTCGCTGCCCGCGCGGCCACGGGCGCGCCGTGGCTGCCGCTGGTAGCACTCATCATTGCCGCCGTATTTTTGGCCCTTGCCCTGCGCGCTAATTTTCAGCGGGCAGAAGAAGCCACCCTTGATGATTTGGATAAAGAGCAGCGAGCAGAGATTAAGCGTTTGCTGGGCAACGGCCAGTTTGGCACGGCGGTTAACCAAGTGCGCCTGTGGTTTCGGGGTACCTCCCACGAGCGCGCGACGGAGATAGTCCAGCAGCTTACTTAATGCTTATTAAATGCCGCCCACTACGCTGCCCCCGCTTATGGCCCTCGGTCGTGGACGAGTTGTGGGTATTCGGTACAGTATGGGGCATGACTGAACGTACATTGATCCTCATTAAGCCGGACGGCGTAAAGAACGGCCACGTGGGCGAGATCATCGCCCGCATCGAGCGCAAGGGCCTCAAGCTGGCTGAGTTGGACCTGCGCGTGGCTGACCGCGAGACCGCAGAAAAGCACTACGAAGAGCACAAGGACAAGCCATTCTTTGGCGAGCTCGTGGACTTCATCACCTCCGCACCGCTGATTGCCGGCGTTGTTGAAGGCGAGCGCGCCATCGAGGCATGGCGCCAGCTGGCCGGCGGCACCGACCCAGTCTCCAAGGCCGCACCCGGTTCCATCCGCGGTGACTTCGCACTCAGCGTGGGCGAGAACATCGTGCACGGCTCCGACTCCCCAGAGTCCGCTGAGCGCGAGATTGGAATTTGGTTCCCCAACCTCTAAGCACTGAATCTACCTAGATTTCAAGGAGACCCGAGCGTTAAGCTCGGGCCTTTTCCTTTAAGAGGGGGTTTATTGCGGGGCGAAATACTTTGATTGGCTCACAGTGTTGCAAACATATAAGGCCAAGATTTCATTGTTAGTGGCTGTTTAGTCGAAAGAGAGTAGTTCGCGCAGTGCAGTGAAAGCTTGTTTTTGCACTTCATGGGTGACGGTGCGGCCAGTCTGTCGTTTGGCTAAGAGGTCAGCATCCCGCATTTTTGCAAGATGGTGAGACACCGTCGGCTGACTCAGACCGGATAATGCGGTCAGTTCTGAGACGCTCATCGGGCCGCAGCCTTCATCGCACAAAATGGACAAAAGGCGAAGGCGCGCGGGATCTGCAAGTACCTTGAACTGCTGGGCAAAGTGCACGGCATTGTCTTGATCTAGGGGGCCGTTGCTAAGCGAACAGCATTCGTTGATGTAGGGATTTTTGGTCATGCCGTGCGAAGAAACCATGCATTCAGTATATGGGCGTTTTCCCACCCATTCATATTGACAGGTATCGATATGAATGGGTACAGTGCAGCACGGTACGGTGCGACTTGGGTCAATGAAGGAGACAGGTATGGCTACCTCACAGCAGCCGCGATTGGCTTTTCTCGATCGCTTTCTTCCCGTGTGGATCATCATCGCTATGGTCCTTGGCCTGCTTATAGGTCATTTTCTTCCAGGAATTGGAAAAGCGCTCTCAGCTTTAGAAGTTGGGGGTATTTCCCTTCCAATTGCTTTAGGGCTGTTGGTGATGATGTATCCACCGCTTGCTAAAGTGCGCTATGAAAAGACCCGGGAGATTGCCACTGACAGACGGCTGATGACCGTGTCAATCGTTTTGAATTGGCTTGTGGGGCCAGCATTCATGTTCGCACTGGCCTGGCTATTCTTGGCGGATCAACCCGAGCTGCGCACGGGTCTTATCATTGTCGGCCTTGCCCGCTGCATCGCCATGGTCTTGGTGTGGTCAGACCTATCCTGCGGTGACCGAGAAGCCACGGCAGTATTAGTAGCAATCAACTCCGTCTTCCAAGTTGCGATGTTCGGTGTCCTGGGTTGGTTCTACCTGCAGATACTGCCGGGATGGCTGGGTCTTGATACCACCTCTGTCGAATTCTCTTTCTGGTCCATTGTTACTTCAGTGCTCGTATTCTTAGGCATCCCGCTTTTGCTCGGGGTTATCTCCCGAGTATGGGCAGAGAAAACTAAAGGGCGTGAGTGGTTCGAAAACCGTTACCTTCCTGCGGTGTCTCCTTTGGCAATGATCGGTTTGCTGTATACAATCGTCTTACTGTTCTCCCTGCAAGGAGAACAGCTAGTGGAGCAGCCGGTAGCAGTGGTTAGGGTAGCGGTGCCTCTGATGTTGTACTTTGTCGGGATGTTCTTTCTGGCTTTGGGCGTAGCTAAAGTTGCCGGAATGAATTATGCACAGTCTGCCTCAGTGGCCTTTACCGCAGCGGGAAATAATTTTGAGTTAGCCATCGCGGTGTCCATCGGTACCTTTGGTGCCACCTCTGCTCAAGCGTTAGCCGGTACCATTGGGCCTCTTGTTGAAATTCCGGTTTTGGTTGGTTTGGTATACGTAATGCTCTGGATTGGTCCTAAGTTATTTCCAGGAGACCCGAGTCTGCCGAATTAGCGTCTGCCAAGTTGATACAGGCACCTCACTCCAGTAGGGGTGAGGGTGATGCGCCAGCTTTCTACTTTGGAGCGCAGTCCAATATCTTCTACCTTCACGAGCCCATGCTTTTTTAGTTCCTGAAGAGCATCCGGCAGGGTATCTAGTTCCACCTGCATCAGGCGGGACAAGGCCTTGGTGGTGGTCGTATTGCCCTGGACGGCCCCGGCGGTGACGAGGGCGGTGAGGATATTTAGGTGGGCATCGGCAAGCTGCATGGCATGATCTGTGACCCCTTCTAAGGGATCTTCAGCCACGATGCGCTGCATGCGGCGGCGGCCAATGCGAAAGGACTGGGAAAGCATGGCCCACAAGCCCAGCGGGAGTGCGAACGCCGACACCGCTCCGGTTAAGATGCCTTCCACGGGCGGGGCCAGCGAGATGTTTGGCAACCAGCCAGCCGCGGACAGCGGGGCCATGGCCAGCGGTAGAGCAAGTGGTATCACTGGCGCCCAATAAGCAATGGCGGGGTAATCGCCCTCGAGGTAGACATCCTGGCTAGCCCCAATAGAGCGGGGATAATGGCGGATGAGGTGCACCAATCCAATGACCGCGAAGACCGCAAAAACGCCGGCGCCCATCAGCATGTAGCTGGCCTCCGTTTGGGCAAACCCGAGGGCAAAACCGGCCGGAACGCCGAATAAGCACGCCTCTTTCGGCGTAATCTCATTACGCTGCCGGTACTGCGATAATGTTCGGGCGGGACGTGGTGCCAGTTCTGCCATAAGTTCAAACGTATCATCGCCCACAGCCTGCTCGCCCCGCCAAGATTCTGTGACACAATGGAACTCACGCGCAGCGCGCGCATAATTTCATAACCCATAAGCTTTAACGCAGTGCGTTTTCGTTGCTATTCGTGCGGCAGCGGCGCGGTCCTTTTTGGGCTGTGCCTGCGCCCGAATAGCCGGCGCACCATACAATCGAAGTACAGGAGTAAGCCCAACTAATGGCGGCACAGAACTCTCAAGAAACAACTGAAAACCTCCAGGCAGCCGCGGCTTTGGCCCAGCGGATAGACCCGAGCGAGCTCAAAGATAAAACCCGCGTGTATGCCTTGGCCCAAAAGCTCGGCCTATCCTCGCGCCAGCTGGTGGCCCAGCTCAAGGACATGGGCCTGAACAAGACCGCGCAGAGCTCCATTACCCGCGCAGAAGCAGGCGACCTCTTCGCTGCTCTAGCCCGCCATGCAGGGGGCGCGGATGCGGAGCAGCCTGCAACCGTGGACGAGAGCCCAGCGGAAGCAAAGCCCGAGGGCAAGGCCAAGACCACCAAGCGCGCTCGGCGCACCCGCAAAGCCACGAAGAAGTCTGCGCCTGCGGCAAAGAAAGGGCCAGTACAAGCTGATGATGGGGAAGAAGATGGCGCTCCCACTGAAAACACCGCCGCCGATGCGGAAGAAGAAAAGAACCTGCGCTACCGCGTGCGCAAGAACGTGGACAATGAAATCTCCCAGATTGAGGAAAAGGTCGATGCTTCGCTGGTAAAGAGCGCACTGCCGGATCCTGAGCCGTCGAACGCGCCCGCGCGCGCTGAAGATGATGCCGATGCTAATGCCACCGACGCTGCCGCTGCCGGAGCTGGCGAAGCGACTGGGACCGTGGATCCGGCCAAGCTGCATGAGGTGCTGGCAGAGGCCGGCGAGGACTTCGACGATGATTACTATGCCCCGCGCATAGTCCCGCGCGCGGAGACGGACGACGATTCCGCTGCGTATGACTTCGCGCCGCTGTTTATGCCGCCGCAGCAGCAGGACGCCGCCGAGCTTGGTGAGGATGAGGCCGCGGACATGGCGGCGATCGCTGAAGCCGCTGATGCGGCGGAACCTGGCGACGACGCAGAGCCGGACGAGGCCGAGGTAGACAATAAGGCGTCGCGCGGGGGTTCTGACAAGCGTCGCCGCGGCCGCCGTGGTACCTCCCGTGGGCGCGGCGTGCACGAGAACGCCAAGAAGGATGTGGCGGATAAGGAGCCGGAGCTTATCGATGAGCCCAAGGCCATCCGTGGCTCCACCCGCATCGAGGCACAGAAGCGCCGCCGCGCAGAATTGCGCGAGAAGGGCCGCGAGCGCCAGCACATCGTGTCCCAGGCGGAATTTTTGGCGCGGCGCGAGGCCGTGGAACGCACCATGGTGGTGCGCGATAAGCAGCGCGAGGACGGCGCGGGCATCGTCACGCAGGTGGGCGTGCTTGAAGATGACCTCTTGGTCGAGCACTTCGTTACCACCGAGGCCCAAGCCTCCCTCATTGGCAATATTTACTTAGGCCGCGTGCAAAACGTCTTGCCGTCCATGGAGGCGGCATTCGTGGACATCGGCCAGGGCCGCAACGGTGTGCTTTATGCCGGCGAGATTGACTGGCGCAAGACCAAATTGCACGGGCGTTCCCGCAAGGTTGAAAATACCCTGAAATCCGGCGACCAAATCTTGGTGCAGGTGGCAAAGGACCCGATTGGCCACAAGGGTGCGCGCCTGACCACCCGGATTTCCTTGGCCGGGCGCTACCTCGTCTACGTACCAGGCGGCCGCAGTGCTGGAATTTCGCGCAAGCTGCCGGCACCGGAGCGCAAGCGCTTAAAGGACATCTTGGGCCGCGTGGTGCCAGGCGATGGCGGCGCCATCATCCGTACCGCTGCCGAAAACGTTCCCGAGGAGGCCATTGCAGCAGATGTGCAGCGCCTGCATAACCGGTGGGAAGATATTTCCACCCAAGCTAAGAAGGAAAAATCCTCCAAGGGTGCTAAGCCGGTCACGCTCTATGAAGAGCCGAATATGCTCATCAAGGTCGTCCGGGATCTCTTCAACGAAGACTTCCATCGCCTGATCGTGGACGGGAAGCGTTCCTTTAATACGGTCAATGCCTACGTGGAATCCATGGCCCCGGACCTTGCAGACCGCGTGGTGCGCTATAAGCCCAAGGACCACGGCGGCCAGGATGCCTTTGCCGCCTACCGCATTGATGAGCAGCTGCATAAGGCGCTCTCGCGCAAGGTATGGCTGCCATCTGGCGGCACCTTGGTCATCGATCGTACCGAGGCCATGACCGTCATCGATGTCAACACCGGCAAGTTCACCGGCTCCGGCGGCAACCTGGAAGAGACCGTGACCCGCAATAACCTGGAGGCGGCCGAAGAAATCGTGCGCCAGATGCGCCTGCGCGATCTGGGCGGCATGATCGTGGTGGACTTTATTGACATGGTCTTGCCGGAAAACCAGGACCTGGTTTTGCGCCGCCTGAAGGAGGCCCTGGGTCGCGACCGCACGCGCCACCAGGTATCCGAGGTTACCTCCCTGGGCTTGGTGCAAATGACGCGCAAGCGCTTGGGCACTGGCTTGGTAGAGACCTTTTCTACCGAGTGTGAGCACTGCCATGGCCGCGGCATCATCATCCACGAGTACCCGGTCGATGAAGCTGAAGACAACCACTCCGGCCAGCATTCGCACGGTTCCTCCAAGTCGCACAAGAAGCCAGACCACGATCCCCAGCAGCACCCGGCTGCCGTGGCCATGCACGAGCATGACGATGAAGACGAGCGCGCGGAGAAGAAGGGCCAGAAGCACCACAAGGGGCATAAGGCCGCTAACCAGCCGCAGAAGTACCAAAAGACCAACGCTCCCCTCTACAGCAGCGAGGACGAGCAGTCACCGTCGCTGGAGGAGCTCGTGGCCAATGTCGTCGTAGACGATGAGACCGCCGACTCCACACAGAAGGCCCCACAGAAGCGAGCCGACAACGCCCGCGGACACCGTGACGAGCGCAGCCGTGGCCGCAGCGAAGACAAGCAGAAGAAGCGCCGCCGAGTGCAGAAGAAGTCCGAGGTCTCTGAAATCGAGGCCATCGCCTATGCTGCGGCAGAAAACGCCGCCGAAAGCGATGAGGTACAGGAATTTAATTCCTATGTGCCCGATGGCCAAGAATCACCGGCGAAGGAGAAGAAGCGCACCCAGCGGGGCAAGAAGCCGCGCCGGGCAACGCGGACCTCGCCAGCTTCCCGCCGCGTGCAGGAGCAGCAGAAACAGCGCCAGCAGGCGGCTGAAGAGAAGAAGGCGGTAGCTACCGATGCCCCGGAGAAGACCTACGAGGAGGCAGTAGCCGAGTTTGAGGCTTCTCCGCGCCGGAAGCGGCGCACGCGCGGAAATTCGCGTTCCGATAATCGCCCGCGCCCAGAGGCTTTTGCCCAGCCACAAAAAGAGGAATCCACGGGTTCCGCCGAGAAGTCACGCGGTGACGGTGCGGCACAGCAGGACGCCGAGCAGCAAAAGCCTCGCAGCAAGTCACGCGGGCGTGGTCGGCGTCGCAGCGTTCGCACCCAGCCAAATTCCCGCCGGGCAAATGTGCGGGCCTCGCACCGGGCAAACGCGCAGGATGTAAAGCAGGACGACAAGCGCGGGGACACCTCGCGAACTGCGGAGCAGCGTCACGAGAATATCAGTGGCGGGAAGAATAAATCCTCGGTACAGGGAGGCCGTCGCGGCAAGCGCCGGGTGGTGCGTACGAACCCGAGGGATAAGGCCACCTCGCACAATGCGGGTGGCCCAACGGCTACACCTGTTCAAGGGGAGAAGGATTCCCAGAAGGCTAGTGCTCCGCAGACTGAAACCAAGGTCATTCGCCGCGGGAAGAAGCGCGCGGTGAAAAAGACCGGGGCGCCGGCAGCGGCCGCGCGGCAGGAACGTACTGGGGAAAAGGCGTCCACTAACGCGCCGGAGACCCCGCAGACTGGTGCTAAGGACGCGGGCCGGCGGCGGCGCCGCGTAGCACGGCGAGCTACTTCCTAGGGCATCGCCACGCGGGTGCGAAGTGCGTGGTTTGTATTTTGTACCCGCGGCGGGGTAGTCTTTGACAGTCGCTGTTTAGAACTCTCGGCGCTGGATCAGCCCACAATTGCCGCCCGGTGATTGCGGACATGTTCGCGCGGGGTCTGAACGCAATATGTAAGTGTCCATTCGGATAACGGCCTGGATGCCGTGTCCGAGCGAGTTTAGATAAGGGGTAACCCTCTATGTACGCGATCGTCAAGACCGGCGGCAAGCAGTACAAGGTTGCTGAAGGTGACCTCGTCAAGGTCGAGAAGATCGAGGGTGAGCCAGGCTCTGCCGTGGCTCTCACCCCGGTTCTGCTCGTCGATGGCGCCGCTGTGAAGTCCAAGGCTTCCGACTTGGAGAAGGTTTCCGTTGCTGCGGAAATCGTTGAACAGGGTAAAGGTCCAAAGATTGATATCTTGAAGTACAAGAACAAGACTGGTTACAAGAGGCGTTTGGGTCACCGCCAGCCTCAGACCACCTTGAAGATCACCGGTATCAAGTAAGCCTTAACCGGGCTGCAAATCATCCCCGAAGGAGGGAAACGACATGGCACACAAGAAGGGTGCTTCCAGCTCCAGCAACGGTCGCGATTCCGAGTCCAAGCGCCTCGGCGTCAAGCGCTTCGGTGGTCAGCAGGTTAACGCCGGCGAGATCATCGTGCGTCAGCGCGGCACCAAGTTCCACCCAGGTGAGAACGTTGGTCGCGGCGGCGATGACACCTTGTTCGCACTTGCTGCTGGCTCCGTGAAGTTCGGCATCAAGCGCGGCCGCCGGATGGTAAACATCATCCCGGCTGAAGAGGTTGCTGCAGAAGCTACTGCTTAAGCACGACCGCAGCGGTCAATCCTCGGGCAGCTTTCACTACGGGTGAGGGCAGCTCGAGGATTTTCTCGTTTTACCTCCCACTGTGCTGGCAGGGCATGGGTTGGAGTCCGAGCTTGGCTACGCATTACACTGGCTAAGACAATAGATTTAAATAAGAAGGGTGTGGCACATCATGGCACGATTTATTGACCGCGTCGTCTTGCACTTGCAGGCTGGCGACGGTGGGCATGGCTGTGTGTCTGTCCACCGCGAGAAATTCAAGCCATTGGGCGGACCGGATGGCGGCAATGGCGGCCACGGTGGCGACATCGTTTTGGAAGTTTCAGAGCAGATCCATACTTTGATGGACTTCCACTACCGCCCGCATATTAAGGCCGAACGAGGCGGCAACGGTGCCGGCGATATGCGCAATGGCGCGCGCGGTGAGGACCTGATTCTGGAGGTTCCCGCGGGTACGGTTGTGCGCACGGAAAAGGGTGAGACCCTGGCGGATCTTACTGTGCCGGGCACGCGTTTCGTCGCGGCTGAGGGCGGTTTCGGTGGCTTGGGCAACGCGGCGTTGGCGTCTAAGAACCGGAAGGCACCGGGCTTTGCGCTGCAGGGCGAGCCGGGCCAAGCTCATGATTTGGTGCTCGAGCTGAAATCCATGGCGGATGTGGGGCTTGTGGGCTTTCCTTCGGCGGGTAAGTCCTCGTTGATCTCTGTGCTCTCTGCAGCCAAGCCGAAGATTGGTGACTACCCGTTTACCACCCTGCAGCCCAACTTGGGTGTGGTGGATATGGGCGATAGCTCCTTTACCATTGCCGATGTCCCTGGCCTTATCCCTGGCGCCGCCGATGGCAAGGGCCTAGGCCTAGACTTCCTGCGCCACATCGAGCGCACGGCCGTGCTGGCCCACGTCGTTGATACCGCATCCATCGAGCCTGGCCGCGATCCGGAATCCGATATTGAGGCGCTGGAAAATGAGCTGGCTAAGTACCAGGAGGCGCTAGAAAGCGATACCGGTTTGGGTGACCTGCGCGAGCGCCCGCGCGTCATTATTTTGAATAAGGCCGATGTGCCGGAGGCGGAAGAGCTTGCGGAGTTCGTCAAGGATGACCTGAAGGAAAAGTTTGGCTGGCCGGTGTTCATCATTTCTGCGGCAGCACGCAAGGGCTTGGACCCGCTGAAATTCAAGCTCATGGAAATGGTCACCGAGCATCACAAGGCACAGCCTAAGCCGAAGCGGGATCCTTCCCATACCGTTATTCACCCCAAGGCCCAAGCGCATAAGAAAAACACCGGCAGCTTCGCAGACTTTAGCGTGCGACCGGACCCAGAAGTGCAGGGCGGATTCATTGTGGAAGGCGAAAAGATCGAGCGCTGGATTACCCAGACCGACTTTGAAAACGATGAGGCCGTGGGTTACTTGGCGGACCGCCTGGCCAAGGCCGGCGTGGAAGACGAGCTGCACAAGCAGGGCGCGGTGGAAGGCTGTCCCGTGACCATCGGCGGCATTACATTCGAATGGGAGCCGATGACCGGCGGCGATCCAACTATGGCCAGCCGCGGCGAGGATGCCCGCCTGAAGGGCACCAACCGCGTGTCGGCAGCGGAGCGCAAGCGTGCCTCCCAAGCCCGGCGTGGCTTGGTCGATGAGCTCGACTACGGAGATGAGGAAGAGATCACCCGCGAAGGCGCTAACCGTGACCGGTGGCAGGGTTAGTTGTTAACTTCTGGCGAAGGGAAGTGGGGGCAATTCCACCGGACGATTGCCCCCAGTTCAGACACATTATGCTGCGCACATGGGGGAAATGTGCCCCAATGAAGGGGGCGGGAGGCATAAGCTTTGTACACTATTGAGTTATGTCTTCTGATCAACAGAAAGAGCCCATTCTTCCGCTCCCCGTAGAGCCGTTTGATGGCCCTACCGCTGATACTCCGTTCCCCGAAGCCCTTGATGAAAACCCGATAGCCTCCGGGTTTGAATCCGAATTGCGCAACTCTATCGCTGAGGCCAAGCGCGTCGTTGTAAAGATTGGTTCCTCGTCGCTGACGGATGAGAATTTCCGCGTGGCGCAGGAAAAGATCGATCACATCGTTGATGCTGTCCACGCACGCATGGGACGCTCCGATGTCATCATCGTTTCCTCCGGTGCGGTTGCTGCCGGTATGGGCCCGCTCGGCCTGCACCAGCGCCCCACCGACCTGGCTACGAAGCAGGCTTCGGCGTCTGTGGGCCAGGTACACCTCGCCTATGAGTGGGGCCGTTCCTTTGCGCGTTATCAGCGCACCATCGGTCAGGTGCTGCTTACGGCCTCCGATGCCGGACACCGCGACCGCGCCCGCAACGCGCAGCGCACCATTGATCGTCTGCGCCAGCTGCGCACCATTCCCATCGTGAACGAAAACGACGCCGTTGCTACCTCTGAGATGCACTTCGGCGATAACGACCGCCTGTCGGCCTTGGTCGCCAACTTGGTGGGCGCAGACGCGCTCTTCCTGTTCTCTGATGTCGATGGCCTCTATGACAAGAACCCGGCCGAGCCGGATGCGAAGTTCATCGATGAGGTGCGCACCGGTAAGGATCTCAAGGGCGTTGTTGCCGGCGATGGCGGCAAGGTCGGCACCGGCGGCATGGCCACGAAGGTCTCCGCCGCCCGCCTGGCCACCCGCGGCGGCATTCCTGTGCTGTTGACCTCTACCGATAATATTGGCCCCGCGCTTTCCGATGCCTCCGTGGGCACCGTCTTCCACACCCGCGAGGAACGCCAGCTTTCGGCTTGGAAGTTCTGGGCGCTCTACTGCGCCGATACCGGCGGAGCCGTCCGCCTGGACGAGGGCGCCAAGGAGGCCGTGACCAAGGGCGGTACCTCCTTGCTCGCCGTGGGTATTACCGATGTCCGCGGTGAATTCAACAAGGGCGAGATCATCGATATCTTGGGCCCGAAGGGCGAGGTTATCGGCCGCGGTGAGGTCCGCTTCGATTCCGAGGAATTGAACGCCATCAAGGGCATGCAGATGAGTGAGCTGCCAGAAGATAAGCGCCGCTCCGTCGTGCACGCGGATTACCTGTCCAACTTCGCCTCTCGCATCTAGCTAAGTGCCGTACGCTGGTCCCATGAAGTATTTTATGGGACCAGAAACGTGGCAGCCGATGGTCGATGACTTAAGCGCTGCCGGCCACGAACGCGTAGAAAACCTCGAAGACGCAGAGGTTTATGTCAATAACACACCCAGCCCACGCCGCATCCCAGAGATGCCGGACAATATCGGCTGGGTGCAGCATTGTTTTACCGGTGTAAACCAACTCATTGATGCTGGATTGATTACCCCTGAGGGCTTGCCGTGGTGCAATTCCGCCGGCGCCTTTGCCAAGCCGGTGGCCGAATGCGCCTTGGGCCTACTGCTCTCCCAAGCTCATCAGCACAAGGCCTTTGTGCAGGCCGGCACCTGGTCGGTGGCCAAGGAGCTGGATGAAGCGCAGGAGTGGATCTATGACCAGCAGGGGCCGAAGAAGGTAGCGATTTTGGGTGCTGGTGGCATCGGCAAGCAGCTCATTGCCCTGCTCAAGCCCTTTGGGGTGTACATCACCGCCGTGAATCGCTCTGGGCGCCCCGTGGAGGGCGCCGATGAGGTGGTTGCCATGGCTGATGCCGCACACGTGTGGGGCGAGGCCGATGTTATTTTCTGCATCCTGCCCGCCACGCAGGAAACGGAGGGGCTAATCGATGCCGCAAAGTTCCGCGCCATGAAACCGTCCTCGCTGTTTATCAACGTCGGGCGCGGCAGCACCGTGGTTACCGATGACCTCGTGGATGCCCTGCGCGAGGGTGAAATCGCCGGGGCCGGCTTGGAAGTTGTGGACCCAGAGCCGCTTCCCGATGGCCACCCGTTGCTCTCCCTGCCCAATTGCACCATGACCCCGCACATCGGGGCAACAAAGCACGTGGCGCAGTACCACATGGGCGATATTTTTAATGCCAATGCCGTCGCGTGGGATAAGGGTGAGCCCATGCCCACCCAGGTAGATCCGGAGGCGGGATACTAGAAAGCTTAAGAGCCACGGACAGCGAAGCCTGGGTGCGTCGTGTGTGTACCGAAGAAAGGACGTACCGCCCACTGTCCGTGGCAAGTGAAATTAAAAGTTCAATGTGTTGAACTACTGCTAATTTAACACTTATCCAAGGGCAACACAAGCACGATTATTAAGATGGTGGACATGCACCTAGAAGAACTCCCTACCCGCAGCCAGGACTACCTCAAAGTTCTGTGGGACTTATCGGAGCATTCCGGCGGCGCCCCAGTGGGGCTGAAGGATGTGGCGGGGCGCCTGGATCAAAAGGTGCCTACTGCCTCAGAGGCGATTAAAAAGCTCGCCGCTCAAGGGCTGGTGGAGCATGAGCGCTATCAGGGCGTCTCATTGAGCCCTGCGGGCCGCGAGCTGGCGATGCAGATGGTGCGCCGCCACCGGCTTTTAGAAACCTTCTTGGTAGAGACCCTGGACTATTCCTGGGACGAGGTGCACGAGGACGCTGATCGCCTCGAGCACGCCTGCTCCGATCGCTTTATTGGCCGCATCGATGCGCTGCTGGGATCCCCCGACCGCGATCCGCACGGCGATCCCATTCCCGATATTGGCGGCGGGATCGAGGATCTTGGCACGCTCACGCTCGCCAGCGCCCCGCTCGATGCTCCCGTGACCGTGGAGCGCGTCTGCGATGAGGATCCTGGCCTATTGCGCTACCTCGACCGCTTTGGGGTGGAGCTGGGCAATGAGCTGCGCGTAAGCGATAGCGTGGCCGGCTTATTGACGGTGCAGACCAAAGGCGGCGAGATGTCGCTGGCGGAGGTGGCCGCCCGCGAGATCACAGTCCGCCTGTCCTCGTCTAATTAACGCGCGGCGCAGCAACGCAGTGCTGCGCCGCGCCGTGCGACGCCATGCTGCGCCGCACGTTAGGAGACCGCCTTATAGGCCGTCATGCTGGCGAGGTAGAACACGCCGGCCACAATGGCGATGGTGCCGCCGGCCGAAAGGCTCAAGTGCGCAGCGATAAAAAGCCCGGCCACCGCGATGGTGATGCCGATGATGCCCGCCCCGATAAGCAGCGCCTCCGGGCGCGATACCCACGGGCGCAGGCCCGCGGCTGGAGCCACGAGCAAGGCGATGGACAAGATGGTGCCGACGGCGGGGATGACGGCGGCCATCGTCAAGCAGATAAGGCCGAGCGTCAGGGCATCGTAAAGCCCGCTATGCGGGGACGTGGTGGGGTCGAAATACGCCTGGAAGAGGCGGCGCCGGCAGGCTAGTACCGCCAGTAGGCAGATAATGACCAGGCCGGCTGCGACGGCGACATCGCGGTGGTTGACCGTGGTAAGCGAGCCCACCAGGAAGCTATCGACGTGCAGCGGCAGCGGCTGGAACCAGCGCAGCAACAAGATACCCATCGCAAACCCCAGAGTGAGCGTGGTGCCCGCCGCAGCGGTGGAGGAGACGCCGTGCACCTTGCCCAGGTAATGCATGAAAATCGCCAGCGGAATGCAGACCGCCACGGAGCCGAGCATGAGCCCATCGCTCAAGTTGGCACCCAGCGCATTGGCCACGACGACGCCGAGGACCGCGCCGGGAAAGGTGCCGTGGGAGAGGCTCTCAGCAAAAAAGACGCGATTGCCCAACACCATGAGCGTACCTACCAGCCCGGAGAGGCAGCCTACCGCGATGGCTTCGAAGAATGGCAAAGTTAAGACACCCATATGCGCCTGCCTAAAAGTGCGAGCGGAACGGTCAGGGACAGCGACAGCGCGACGATGGCTTGCGGGGAAATCTGGTGGGAGGTCACCGAAAGCATGAGCCACAGGCCCACGCATACGGCGACTACCGCGCCCACCAGCGCCCACAGGAGCATCTGCAGTGGGGTGCTAGCCAGGACGCGCCCGACCAGGCCCGGGACCACCACGAAACCCAAAACGAGCAATACGCCGATGGCGGAGCTCGCGGCGACGACGATAAGGCCCACCGCTACGTTGGCAGTGACATCGATTAGCCCCACGCGGATGCCGGTGGCGCGCGCGGATTCGCGGTCAAAGGCGACGGCTACTTGCGAGCGCCAGGTGGCCAGAATGAGCAGGGCGGCAACCACGCACAAGATGATCGAGGGGATCATGCGGTCAGTGGTGATATCGAGCAAGCGGCCAAACATAAGGGCCTCCAGCTGGCCGGAGCGATCCCCCACGGCGAGGCTGATGACCACGCCGATGCCATACATCAAGGTCAGTACCACCGCGGTGCCGGATTCATGGTCGTGGCCATCGCTGCCGGAATTCAGGCGCGCCAAAATGAGCACGGCGACACCCGCGGCGACGGCGGCACCGGGCAAGATGCCGGGAAAGCCCGCCACGGCCAGGCCGATGACGATGCCCGGGAATACCGAGTGGACCAGCGCCTCAACGCTAAATTCCATGCGGCGCAGGTTGACCACCACGCTGACCACCGCGCCGGTTAAGGCCACGCACAGCAAGAACAGGGCGGCGCGCTGCATGTAGGGAGCAGTAAGCAGAAGCGTCACATGTCCCCCTGTAATACCGACGTGGCCTCCAGGTAGCGCTCGACTGCATCCTCGGTATCGAGGACCTCGCTGTGGCCGTCCACGATGAGCATTCCAGCATCGCAAGCGCGCTGCGCCAAAATGGGATCGTGGGTAGAAATGAGCAGGGCAACCCCGCTTTCCTTAAGCTTGGCGATGATCCCTAAAAGCACCTGCCTGCTGTCTTGGTCCAGGCCATTGAAGGGCTCGTCCATGAGCACCAAGTCCGGGTGCGCGGCGAGCGCGCGGGCGATAAAGATGCGCTGGCGCTGCCCACCCGATAGCTTATCCCAGCGGGTCTTCGCCTTATCCGCCATGCCGACGAGCTCTAGCGCTTGGTCGATCTGCGGGCGCAGGCGGCGCATGCTGCCCATGCGCTCCCACCACGAGGCCTTATTGAGCAGGCCCATTTCCACGACCCGGCCGGCGGTGACGGGAAAGGTGGGATCGCAGGTGTGGTGCTGGGGAACATAGCCCAGCGTCGCCGTGCGCTGATGCTCGCCGCGCAGCGTAGCAAGGCCGGCGATGGCCTTTAAGAGAGTGGATTTACCAGCACCATTAGCCCCCAGCAGCGCGATGGCCTCACCTTCGTGGATGGTCAAGGAGACATCGTCCACGATGGTGGTGGTGCCATAGCCGCAGGAGGCATGGGAAAGTTCTAAAAGCGGTGCATTCATCGTGCGTTATCCAGGCTTTCTGGCAGATCGGCCGCTTCACCGTCCCAGGCATCTACCAAGGTGGTGACGTTGTGGATGATGGAGCCGATGTAGGTGGCGCCGTCGCTATTCGGCACGCCCAAGGAGTCGCCGTACAGGGCGTCGTCATCCATAATGGCCTTGACGCCTGCGGCGCGGGCGATGGCCTCGATGGACTTAGAGTTATTGGAGTTTTCCGCGAAGATGGCCTTGGCGCCGGAATCGCGAACCTCCTTAGCGGCATCCTCGATGTGCGAGGAGGTGGCGTCCTGCTGGTTATTGAAGTCCGTGAGCGCGGAGCCGATGAACTTCACGTCATAATCGTTAGAGAAGTAGCCAAAGGCATCGTGCGAAGTAAACAGCATGCGGTCCTGCTCGGGGACGGTCTCCAGGGACTCGGTGACCCACTTATCCAGCTCGTCGAGCTGCTTGGTGTACTTTTCGCCGACTTCCTTCACGGATGGCTCCTTATCGGCCAAGGCATCCACGATGTTTTCTACCTGGATCTTGGCGTTCTTGGGGGAGGTCCATACGTGCGGGTCGTGGGTGAATTCTGGTTCCTCGCCGTCCTCACCGGGGAAAGGCCACTCGCGCAGGTCTACCTTGTGCTTGGAGTTGTCATCGCCGGCGGTGACGATGGTCTCGCCGTCAAAGCCGGAAGACTCCACGGCGTTATCGAGGAAGTGCTCGAGATCGACGCCGTTTTTAAAGAGGAAGTCCGCATCTGCCATGGCACTCATCTGCTGCGGGGTCATCTCGTGCTCGTGCGCGCTGGCATTCGGCGCCAACAGGCAGGTGAGATCGAGGGTGGTATCGCCATCGCCCTCGGTGGTTTCCTTGCCGCTGGAATCCACCTTGTGGAGCGTCATGCCACCCTGGGCAATCTGGGTGAGGTAATCGCAGATCTGCGTGGTGGTGGCAACAGCCTTGATGGTCTGATCGTCGCCCGAACCGGAGCCCGCGTTGGCACCGTTGCCTCCGTCATTCGTGCTGCAGGCGGCGAGGGCGAGCCCGCTCAGGGTCAACATCAGGCCCAGCTTGGCCACGTTCTTTTTCATGAGTGCTCCTTTTTCAGGCTGAAACTTATCAAACAAAGAATAAACATACCCAATTAAAAGTTTCAAGGTATTGAACAATAAGATTTGGTATTGTGAGGTTCACTGCACTTTCGGGCTAGGGTAGGGAAGTGGTTTTCTCTGCGTGGCCTGTCCAATTCAGGCAAAGCGTGAGGTTCACGGCGGGCGGCTGAAAAACTCGGGCGGGTACGTTACTCTGGTATGACATGAGCAACACTGAACGCGAAGAAGTTCTGTCCAAAGCCCGTGCTGCAAAGGACGTTGCGCCCGTCGTGGCGCAGCTGTCCACGCCGCGCAAGAATGAAATCTTGCAGCGCGCAGCCGAAAATCTCATTGCCCACACCGATGACATCCTTGCTGCCAACCAGCAGGACATTGAGGCAGGCCGCGAACGCGGCATGTCCGATTCCCTGATTGACCGCCTGACCTTGGACGCTGCCCGCGTCGAGGGCATTGCCGATGGCCTGCGCCAAGTCGCTGGCCTGCAAGACCCGGTAGGCGAGATCCTGCAGGGCCGCACCATGGATAACGGCATCCAGATGAAGCAGGTGCGCGTCCCGCTCGGTGTGATGGGCATGGTCTACGAGGCCCGCCCGAATGTCACCGTGGATGCCTTCGGCCTCGCTTTGAAATCCGGCAACGTGCCGCTGCTGCGCGGTTCCAAGTCCGCGCGCAACTCCAATACCAAGCTGGTGGAGCTCCTGCAGGACACCCTTGCAGAGTTTGATCTGCCGCGCGAGGTAGTCCAGCTCCTGCCCTGTGAGACCCACGATTCCGTCCAGGACTTGATTACCGCCCGCGGCTTGGTGGACCTAGTCATTCCCCGTGGCGGTGCCAAGCTCATCGAGGCTGTAGTTACCGGCGCTACCGTTCCGGCCATCGAGACCGGTACCGGCAACTGCCACTTCTACATCGATGCTTCGGCCGATATGGACAAGGCCATCGACATGGTCATCAACGGCAAGACCCGCCGCACCTCTGTCTGCAACTCCACCGAGTGCGTGCTTATTGATGCCGCGCTTGATGATGCCACCAAGCTGCGTATCGTCCGCGCCCTCCAGGACGCAGACGTCACCGTCCACGGTGATGTAGACGAGCTCGAGGGCTTCGGCGCCACGGACGTTGTTCAGGCTACCGAGGAGGACTGGCGCGAAGAGTCGCTGTCCATGGATATCTGTGCGAAGGTGGTCGACGGCGTTGACGCTGCCATCGCCCACATCGCGGAATTTACCACCGGCCATACCGAGGGCATCGCCGCCCAGGATGCGGACGTCTTGGTCAAGTTCGGCAACGAGGTTGATGCCGCAGCCGTCATGCTGAATGCCTCCACTGCCTTCACCGATGGCGAGGTCTACGGCATGGGTGCAGAAATCGGTATTTCCACCCAGAAGCTGCACGCTCGTGGCCCAATGGCCCTGCCGGAGCTGACCTCCTCCAAGTGGGTCCTCCAAGGCACCGGTCACGTACGCCCATAAGAACGTGCGCCTTTTTCCTCTCTCTCGCGCCGCCGCTGGCTTTGTAGCTATCTCCGCCACGGCGGCGCTTGGCATGTCTGTGCTCACACCTGTCGCGGCAGCGGGGGAGACTCATCCGCCGGCCGAGACCTGCCCCGACTATGTATTCCTTGCCGCGCGCGGCTCGGACCAAAATGAGGAACACGGGGAGTACTTCGGCCCGCAGCGCTATTCGGACCAGGGCGCGGAATCCAATGGCTATGAAGGTCCCAACCTCGCAGCGCTCTTCCACCTGGTAGAACAACGCCACCCCGGAACCATGGATAATGCCTACGTGCTGGCGTTGGATGCGGATGCATATCCGGCCTCTATGAACCTTCCACCGTTGGCCCAAGAGGGCGAAAACCTGGGCCCGCTGCAGCTGATGCGCCGCTTGGGCGGGGTGCTGCTGGAACATCCCTTGCATGAGCTGGTCTATCAGGTCACCGTTGGCTTTGTGCAGAGCCTGCGCAGCGGTATGAACAACGCGCCGCGTGTGGTGGAGAAGTACGAAGAGGAAACCGGCTGCAGCCCGCGCTATATCACCGCTGGGTATTCGCAAGGAGCCATTATCGCCACCAGCGCGGAGCGCTACCTCGCGTCCCAGGACAAGCTCGCCGGGGCGATCTACCTGGGCAATCCCTTGCGGCGTCCCGGCGGCATGGCCGGGCCGATTCCGCGATATCTCATTCCTCACAGCGCCGCACTGCAGGCCGATCGCCGGATCGATTACTGCCTTGCCGGCGACTTCGTCTGCGACCTCAACCTGCGCAATGCCAAAGACACCCTGGCCACCAAGGCCGCCCACCACGCCTCATATTTCCGCGATAGCGAAGGCGATGCGGCAGTGGAACAGGACAATGCCCGCGTGGCCGATACCGTGGCTGGCTGGCTTAACTCCCCAGCAGGGTAGCGGCTATACTCTCCAGCCATGACTAATTCCCAGCGCATTGGGATCATGGGCGGCACCTTTGATCCAATCCACAATGGCCACTTGGTCGCCGCCAGCGAGGCGGCGCACCGCTTTGCCCTCGATACCGTAGTCTTTGTGCCCACCGGCAAACCGTGGCAGAAGGCCTCCCGCGAGGTCACCGCCGCGGAGCACCGGTATTTGATGACGATGGTGGCAACTGCCTCCAACCCGCGCTTTACCGTCTCCCGCGTGGACATCGACCGCAAGGGCCCTACCTATACCATCGATACCCTGCGGGATCTGCGCGAGCTTTTTCCGGACGCCGAGTTTTACTTCATCACCGGTGCGGATTCCCTGCAATCCATTATGAGCTGGCATAACTGGGAAGAGATGCTGGAAATGGCGCACTTCGTGGGCGTCACGCGCCCGGGCTACGAGCTGAGTACGGACATGCTGCCCGCCGGTTCGCGGGAGGATATCAACCTTATCGATATCCCGGCCATGGCCATTTCTTCCACGGATTGCCGCGAGCGGGCCGCCCAAAACCGCCCGGTGTGGTACCTGGTTCCGGATGGGGTGGTGCAATACATCACCAAAAATAACCTCTACTCGGCGCAGCCGGATAAACCTTTATAGTTCAAGTTTGGGCACAATCGCGCCGAACGTGCAAGAATAGACAGCTAAAAGACACTTCCTCACCAGACGCGAAAAGGGAATTTTTATACATTGTCTATTTCTGATCTCGCCCGCCGCATGGCGGCAACCGCGGCGCATGCCGCACAGGACAAGCTGGCAAGCAATATCGCTGCAATCGATGTCTCCGATGTCCTCGCCATCACCGAGGTTTTTGTGCTGGCTTCTGCCGATAATGAGCGCCAGGTCGGCTCCATCGTGGATGAGGTGGAGGACCAGATGACGGCTCAGGGCTTCGAGCCGCAGCGCCGCGAGGGCAACCGCGAAAACCGCTGGGTGCTGTTGGATTATGGCAATATCGTCATCCACGTGCAGCGCACGGACCAGCGGGAGCACTATGGGCTCGACCGCCTCTACCACGATTGCCCTTTGGTGGACATTGAGGGCATTGAGCCACCCGAGCGCCCCGGCGATTGGACCAACGGCATCAATCCGCGCACCGTGGATTCCATTGATGAGCTGCCATTGGCGCAAAAGGCCCCTGGCGAGGACGAGGAGCTTTAACCCCACCATGAGCCGCCGCCTGATTCTGATCCGCCACGGACAAACCACCTACAATGCCTCCGGCCGCATGCAGGGCCACTTGGATACTGAGCTTTCCGATGTCGGCTACGAACAGGCCCGCGCCGCTGCGCGCCTGCTCCGGGATCAGGGCGTGGTAAAAATCGTCGCCTCCGATTTGCAGCGCGCTCGGGAAACCGCGCGGGTAGTGGCAGAATCACTCGGCTTGGACTTTTCTACGGACCCTCGCCTGCGCGAGACCAATCTAGGGCAGTGGCAGGGAAAGAGCTCTGCCGAAGTGGATGCGGAATTCCCCGGCGCCCGCGCCATCTGGCGCCACGATCCCACCTGGGCCCCGCCAGAGGGCGAGTCCCGCGTGGACGTGGCACGGCGCGCCCGCCCGGTCATTGACGAGCTCATGCAGGAATTTTCCGGTTGGGATGACGGCGCCGTACTCATCGTCGCCCACGGTGGCGCAATCTCCGCGCTCACGTGCCACCTGTTGGGCTTGGATCACGGCCAGTACGGAATTTTATCCGGTCTGAAAAATACCCACTGGTCGCAGCTGACCGCCCGCCCGGATTTCAATCCAGAAACCCCCGTGACCTCCCTGGAATTTACGCCGGAGACGGTGGCGAGCGCACAATGGTACTTCGACGGCTGGAATATGGGTGGCGAGGTCACCGGTGATGGAGGGGCAGATACCTAGTGACCGTTCGCGTCATTACTGACTCCGCGGCCAGCCTGCCCCCAGAGATCGCTGAAGAACTCGATATCACCGTCATTGACCTACACGTGATGGATAGCGAGGATAAGGGCGGAAAGCTGCGCACCACCTCGGGCCTGTCTTCCCTCGAATTGGCCGCCGCCTACGGCCGGGAAATGGAAAAGGCGCAGGATGATGGCGTGATCGCCATCCACCTGTCCAAGGAGCTTTCGTCCACGTGGTCGGCGGCGGTGGCCGCAGCTGGGGTTTTTCCCGATACGGTGCGCGTTATCGATTCCGGCTCGGCCGGCATGGTCATGGGCGCGGCGGCGATGGCGGCTGCTACCAAGGCGGCACAGGGCGCGGCGCTGGAAGAATGCCACGCGGCGGCGCTAGACAGCATCGAACGCGCGGCTACCTGGGTGTACCTGCATTCCACGGAGGATATGCGCCGCTCGGGCCGCATGTCCGCGGCCACCGCCATGTTGTCCACCGCGCTTTTAGCCACCAAGCCGATTATGTCCATCGTAGATGGCAAGCTGGAGTTGGTGGGAAAAACCCGCACGCAGACCAAGGCCTTTACCAAGGTGGTAGAGATCATCGCCGCCCGCGCCGCCGGGGAGCCCGCCTTCATCGCCATTCAGCATAACCAGGCCGGCGAAGCGGCGGACAAGCTGCAGGGCCTCTTGCGCGATGCCCTACCAGAAGGCACGTCCTTTATCACCACGCCCCTAACCGAGGTGCTCGCCGTGCACGCTGGACCCTCCGCCATTGGGGTATCTGCGGTATTTAGCTCCTAGGCCCTCGCACGCACGGGCGAAGCCCGACGGCCTGTGCGCCCCCGATTGTGGATAACCACCCCGCCAGGACCCGTTTGGTTGCTTCCTACAACGACTTATCCACAGCGCCTCCGCCCACGTTCTCGCACCGCACGCGGCGGCTTCCTAGCCTGTGGGCTATGGCGGCACCCAAAATCAGCGAACGACTCCGCGAATTTACCCAACCCACCGGCGAGGAAGAACTCCTCCACGTCGATTACCCGCGCCCGCGCGTGCGCATCAGCCGCTGGCAGGCCTGCGCGGTAGCCATCATTGTGGTGGTGGGCGTCATTATCTGGCTGGGCCTTAGTACCCGCAATTCGGATGAGTCCGGCATGCCCGAACCCGCGGCGATGGGCAGTACCACCGCCGAGCCTAGCGCGGAGGCGAGCGAAATCGTCGTATCCGTCGTCGGCGAAGTTGCAGCGCCCGGCCTGAAGACCCTCGAGCCTGGTGCCCGCGTCGCCGATGCCCTCGCGGCCGCCACGCCCTTGCCGGAGGCGGAGACCATGACGCTCAACCAAGCGCAGCGGCTTGCCGATGGCCAGCAGCTCCGCATCCTGCCCCAAGGTGCTCCGCCCGACCCCGCGCTTGCCGATGCCCCCACCGCCGCACCCGCCGGCGGCGATAAAGTCAGCCTCAATTCCGCGACCGCCGCCGAACTCATGGATCTCAACGGGGTAGGGGAGGTCACCGCGGAAGCCATCGTCTCCTTCCGCGAAGAGCGCGGGGGTTTTAAGGACGTCGAGGAACTCCTCGAGGTCAGTGGGATTGGCCCTGCCAAGTTTGCCAAGCTCAAAGATAACGTGCAGCTGTAGACGTAAGAGGCCACGCCGAGATGAAAGAACTCCGTCTGCTTCCCGGCGCCCTGACCGCGTGGGTGGCGGTCATCGCGGTGCTGGTTTTCGGGCAGGGGTGGGCCGTGGCGTGCATCGGCAGTGTCGTAGGGATATGCCTGCTCGCCCGGCACTGGGGCCAAGCCATTTTTTGCGGCGTACTCGCCAGCGCCGCCGCCTTCGTAGCCGCCGTGCGGCAGGCGCGAGCGGCCGCCTTCGAGTTCGGCCGCGAGATCACCGGCCGGGTGGTCACCGCGCCGACCCAAACGAGCACCGGCGGCTGGCTCATCCGGCTCGATGTCCCGGGCTATCCCGCGCAGCTTCCGGTCTTTAGCCCCGAACCACTGAGCGCACCCGCCGGAACGCAGGTCACGGTAGCGGTACAGCTTTCCGAGTCCGACCAACCCGGAGTCGGGACCGTGATAGCAAACGCCTCCCACCTGAGCATCTCTGCGCCACCTTCGGGCCTGGCCGGCTGGGCCGCACGGGTGGCCGATAACTTCCGCGCGGTCGTACTAGAGACAGTAGGCCCGAGCAGCCAGGGGCTTATCCCAGGCATGGTGCTTGGCGATACCTCCCTGCAAAGCCCCGCGGACCGCGAACTCTACATCGATACCGGGCTATCGCACCTCAGCGCTGTATCCGGTGCCAATGTGGCCATCGTCTGTTCCTTTGCCGCCATCGTCTGCGCCGCGTGCGCCGCCGGTCCACGCACCAGAGTGGCGGTGTCCTTGGCCGCGCTAGCCATCTATGTCGTCTTGGTGGGCCTTGAACCGTCGGTGCAGCGCGCGGCCGTCGCCGGGGTAGTAGGCCTGCTCGCGGTGCTGCACTCGTCCACTATGGAACCCATCCACGCGCTCAGCCTCGGCATCCTCACCCTGCTTTTCGTGGATTCGGACCTCGCGGTGCACTTTGGTTTTGCATTATCGTGTGCGGCGACCTTCGGCATCGTCATGCTGAGCCCGCTTATCTATTCGCAGCTCGCGGTCACCGGCTGGCCCGCCATCTTCCTGCGCGCTGTCGCCGTGGCGATTGCCGCCGATATCCTCACCCTGCCGCTTATCGCCCTCATGTCCGGCGAGGTATCCGTCGTCTCGGTCCTCGCCAATGTCTTGGTAGCACCCGCCACCGCCCCCATTACTGTGGTGGGGTTGCTCGCGGCCATCGCCGCGCAGCTAGGCCCCTTAAGCATCGTCGCCGCGGGATTATTGAAACTCATCGAACCCGCAGCGTGGTGGATCAATACCATCGCCCACGGCGTGGCTAGCCTGCCCGTGGTCACCATCACCGCCCACCCGCTGTTTACGCTCCTTGCGTACGGATGGGTCAGCGCCGGGCTGCTGTATCACCGGCCATGGCTGACCTTGGCAGGGGTTATCGCGGGCATCGTTTGTCTGGGTGCGTTTGCCGCCTAGCGCTAAAATGATGGGCATGCCTCCCGTACACCTCATTCTCGGCGACGATGAATTCCTCACCGAACGCGCCCGCCACACCATCCACAAGGCAGCGGCCGAAGGCGAGGCCACTCGCCCCGAATTGATGACGCTCAAGGCCTCCGAGGTTTCCGAGGGCGAAATCCTGGAGGCCACCAGCCCGTCGCTGTTTGGCGATAACCGCGTCATCGTCATCACGGACTGCGAACGCGCCGGGAAAGAGGTAGTCGATATCATCCTGCGCGCCTGCGTTAATCCCGCGCCGGGCATGACCATGGTGGTGGTTTATTCCGTGGCCGCGAAGACACTGAAGAAAAAGAAGAAGGCGCCCGAGCTGGTGGCGAAGCTGCGCAAGATTGCGGAGGTGCACGAAGTCTTTTCGCTCTACCCCAATGAGCTGGGCCAGTGGGCCACCCGCGAGTTCGCCTCCCACGGCGTTCGCCCCACCCCGGATGTCGTGCACGCGGTACTCGACGGCGTCGGCTCCGACCTCCGCGAGCTTGCCTCCGCCATCTCCCAGCTCGTGGCCGATACTGGTGGAAACGTGACGCAGGAAGCGGTGCGTAATTATTACGTCGGCGTGGCCGAGGTAGCCAATTGGGACATTGCCGATGCCGCCGTCGCCGGCCGCGTTGAGGCCGCCGTCTCTACCTGCCGGCGCGCCCTCCAACTCGGCGCCAGCCCCGTGGCCATCGCCGCGGCCTTGGCCAATAAGGTGGGTGCCATCGCGCGCCTGTATTCCGCCCGCGGGGACCAGTACACACTTGCCAGCCAAACCGGGCTTGCCCCGTACGTTGTAAAAATGACCCAACCGGTAGCCAGGCGCTGGACTGCCGATGACATCACCGCCGCCGTCATCCTCGTCTCTGAACTGGATGCCGCCGTTAAAGGCCAAGGTGGCGAGCCCGAATTCGCCGTTGAGGCGGCCGTAAAACGAATCGCGGAATTGGCACGTTAAGCTAGAGTCCATGTCTGAGGAACAAGTGCAAGAATTCGCCGGCCGGCTCTTTGACATGGCGCGGGAAGGAAACCCGGATCTCCTGAACTATATTGACCAGGGCGTCAATATCAATCTGGTCAACCAAGAAGGCCAGTCTTTTCTCATGCTTGCCGCCTACCACGGCCACGCGGAACTCGTCACCGCGCTAGCGAAGGCCGGCGCCGACGTGAACTTGCTCAATGATCGCGGCCAGTCACCCCTGGCAGGTGCGATCTTCAAAAAAGAAGACGCGGTTGTCGATGCCCTCCTAAACGCCGGCGCCTCCGCTACCGCCGGCCAACCAACCGCCATCGATTCGGCCCGCATGTTTGGCCGCGAGGATCTGCTCGGCCGCCTGGAAGGCGAGTCCGCGCAGTGAGCTGGACTTCATTTTTCACCATCCTCCTGATGAACCTGGTGGGTGTGGCCTCGCCAGGCCCGGATATCATCCTGGTCACCCGCTACGCCACCAAGTCGCGCCGCCATGCCATCGCCGCGGCCGCGGGCATTCAAATCGGCGTGTTGTTCTGGTGCGGCGCCACGGTCTTTGGTGCGGCCGCCCTCCTGACCGCTTTCCCCGGAATCTTAGGCGCGGTCCAGGCAATCGGCGGCAGTTTCCTCGTTTTCATGGGATGGCGGGCGCTGCGCAGCGGCCTCGAACAGCGCACCAACCCGCCCGTTGATCTGGAGGACGCCGAGGCCAAGCTGGGCCGGCTGCGCCATTCCTTCAAGATGGGGCTGGCAACGAACCTGTCCAACCCGAAGATCGTATTGTTCCTCGCCGCCATGATCGCCCCGCAGCTGCCGGCATCCCCGCCGTTGTGGCTGGCCATCGCCTTAACCCTGGCGCTGGCGCTATCGGCCTTCGCCTTCTTCCTCGTGGTGGCCACGGTGATTTCCACGAATGCGGTGCGCCGCAAGCTCATCGCCGCGGGCCCGTGGATCGATATCGGATCGGGCCTGTTCTTCATCATCGCCGGCCTCGCGCTCGTGGTCGCTGGTGTACAGCAGCTCGTGGCTTAAAGCCCGGGCAGGGTTTCAGGTTCGCCCTCTGCCACCACATCCAGCGCCCACTGGATCCACCGCGCCACCGTCGAGGCCCGCCGCCTCGCCGTGCCAGCGCCCAAGCCGAGTCCTTCTATCGCCGCCGCTATCTCGTGCGCCTCGGCCACCTTCCCACGCCGCAGGCTCACCTCTAGCGCCTGCCGGAATACCTGCCGCGCCGCCAACGCGCGCAGCAGGGCAGCGTTGCGCCCATCGCGCCGCGGCTGTGCGATGGCCTTTTCGCCGCGAGGGGTGAGCTGATAGTGACCATCGGCAAGCGCCAGCAGCCCGAGGTAGCAGGCCGCATTGGCGTAATAGTCCGCCTGGCGCAGATGGAAATCGTACTGCTCGGCGATGTCCTCCTTGCTCATCGGCTGCTGCGCGATGAGCTCCACCAGGTTGACCACGCGCTCGAAGCTATTGGCCTGTGGGAAGGGAATCCCCGCCGGCTCCGGCTCGGCCTCGACGGAGCCAATGATGCCCAGCGCATCCTCCACGTTGAGGTGCGAAGCGCTCAGGGCGTAGCGAGCGTGGTCTACCAGCGCGATGCTGCGAAAATCCGCGGGATCGCTGAAGTCGTACCGATACAGGTGGAAAATCCCATTCGAGTAGACCAAAAAGACCGGCACCACGGCCTTGGATAGCCATTGCTGGAAACGCCGGTACGGAAAATACAATTGCCGGATATTGAAGTCTTCGGAGATGTGATTTTTCGCCTCCACCAGCACCAAATGCTCGAGGGATTCGAAGCCGCCGTCGATTTCCATCTGCGCGCGGTCGACCTTGACTTTCAGCCCAAGATCCGGCACCGGAATGGTCATCTCCAGCGACGACATGCGCCCAGCGACGGTGGCCTGCAATGGTTCGCATCCCAAGAAGTGCTCAAGCATGCCGCTTGCCGATGCCACATTCAACGCCATCGATTCCGAGTTCACGCTTTCGATATCGAGGGTGTCAAGGCCCGCGGGCATGTCCAGCGTGCGCACGGAACCCGCCCCGGCGTGGGTGGGCTCCGGGAACTGTTCATACAGGTCCAATGGCCCGACAAAGTATTCGCTGCGGCTAACCGGGAGAATCCCAAGCCCCAATTCCTTGAAAATCCACGGCCGAGAGGTGGAAAAGTCGTGTTTGGCCATCAGCCGCGGCTCCCGGCCGGAGAGCTCCTTTAGCTCTTTGGCCGTGAGGTAGAAGTATCCTTTTTCTTCTAGCTGCTCGCCACACCCCGAGGCCACGATGCGCAGCCAGCCCCAATCATCGAGGCCAAGCTTTTCGCCCTCTGGGACACCGAACAGCGTGCGAAGCTCCCGCTGTTCTTGGGCGCTCGGTACTTTACTCATGGCCCACCTCGTAGTTACGCACGAGCACTTCATCTACCTTGCCGCGGCGCGATCCCACGGAGTTGATGGCGCGGGTGGCCGCAACGGTGTCGATGGAAAAATCCGCGTAGAGGTCGCGGATGAACTCCGTGGCGGAATTAGAGAGGAGGAACTTCACCCCGCGGGCATCGAGGTCATCGCACACCGCCTTCAATCGCTCTTGTTCCGCGCGGTCAAAACCGCCCTTTTGATAACCGGTAAAGGAACTGGTGACGTTGACCGGGTCATAGGGCGGATCGAAATAGACAAAGTCTCCCTCACCAGCACCTGCCACCGCCGCAGCGAAATCGCCCTGCGTGAAGGTAACGTCATTGTCCCGAAAATACCGGTGGACCCCGCGCAGCGTATCCGCATCACAGATAGTGGGGTTTTTATAGCGTCCAAAAGGCGCATTGAATTGCCCCGCGGAATTTACCCGGTACAGGCCGTTATAGCAGGTCTTATTCAGATACAGCGTCCGCGCGGCGCGCTCGGTGGCAGAAAGCGCCGCGAATCGTTCCGCATCCCGGTCCACCGCGCGCAGCTGGTAGAAAAAGTCCGCGTCGTTCGGATACGTCGATACCAAGCCGATGAGCTCGTCGACACCTTCGCGCACTACCTCATATAAATTAATCAGCTCCGAGTTGAGGTCATTGACCCGCGCTGAGGCCGGGGTGAGCGAAAATAAAACCGCTCCGCCGCCGATGAAGGGTTCATAATAACGCCGCGGCGTCCCAGCGGGCAGGGCGGCGTGAATATGCGGCAAGAGCTGGCGTTTTCCGCCGGCCCATTTCACCAGAGGCTTGACGTTGTTCATTGGTGACTTATCTTAGCCGCCCCCGCAGACACGAACACCATCACCCTTTCGAACGTATAAGCCCATAAACTGGTTGCTACAGCGTAAAATGTCCCGGCGATCAAGCGCCTGCTTCAGTAGCTGTCTTAGCGTTTGAGTAGGCGCCTGCTTTGCCGTCGTGGGCTGGGAACGTCGTATTGACATGCTGTAACTTCGGTGATTTAAGACGGTTAGGCAAGCCTACCAAGGGTCGGTTTTTCGTGGTGGGCAGAAAGACTATAAGGTGAAGAAAAATACCATATTTATGGGGTTGAATAGTTGGGTTTCCACGGGTTGAATATCGTGAGGAAGAGGGGAGAGAGTATGCCGCGCATTTCAGAAATCCGCGTCGCAGCACTGCGGCTCGTCATTGACCACGGATATGACGGGTTCACCATGGAAGAGCTTGCACAAGACGTAGGGATATCGCGGCGCACCCTTTTTAACTACGTCAAGGATAAGGAATCGGCGGTTCTGGGCCCAGAGGTTTCGGAAAAGTTCGACCAGCAATTGCAGAACTTCGCCGCAGGCCTGCCCACGGGTAGCCTGCGGGAGGATTCTGCCATCATGGCGAATGCGGAATTTGATCACGCCGTGGGTAACGATCATTTCCCGGAGATTTCCCAATTAACCGCCCAGGCGCTTTCCCAAGACGGGAAGTTATTGTCCATGTATTGGCGCCGAAACGAACGCGTCATGATGCACATCCGCCGGGCATTGCAAGCGCGCGAAGGGTGGAAGGCCTCGGATCTGAGGCTCATTCCGACGGTCAATATCATCCACACGCAGTTTCAAACCGCCATCCAGACTTTCGTCGAAACCCATGGCCGTACATCTTTGTCGGTGGCCTATGCGGATGCAGGCAAGATCTTCGAGGCCTACTTCGATGATGACCTAGCCTAGGTCCACCTCGGCGCAATAAAAATCCCCCGAACAAGCCGCTGCACACAGGCAGCGCTTTGCTCGGGGGAGACAAGAAGGCTAGTTACTAGTCCATCTTGTTGAAGGCGGTGGCCAAACCGGACTTCTTGTTGGCAGCAGCGTTGCGGTGGAAGACGCCCTTGGAAACGGACTTATCCAGCGCACGGGAAGCGACGCGCAGCTGCTTTTCAGCTGCAGCCTTGTCACCAGTCTCTACGGCTGCGTGGAACTTGCGGATCTCGGTGCGAACCGCGGAACGTACGCTCTTGTTGCGCTGACGAGACTTCTCGTTGGTCAGAACGCGCTTCTGCTTGGACTTGATATTAGCCATGAAAATACCTCTTGATAATCGAAGATGATTGATTCAGAAACAAACCCGCCGGACGTGTCCCGTGATCCCCACTAAGCGTGGAGAAGCGCTCGGCGTTGGTATTCGAAGAGCGAACCCAAGGTCCTGCCCGCCCCGACCAACGCGCCCGGAAAGTAAGTAACTTGCACATAGTAGCAGCGCAACCGCGCATCAGCCAAGTCTGCCGCCGCCACGCCGCTGAGCTACGCCCAGTGATAGCGCGAGCGCAAGCGGTTCGCAATCCGTTCGAACCTGCGTTCTGGAAAAAGGATGCCCTGGCGGCGCACCTGCTCCTCGGAAACCTCCAATAAACGGTCCAAGCGCACCCAACAATTGCGCCCGGAGGCGTCCCATTCGCCGCTGCCGATTTCGAGCCAGGCATCGTCAAGCGCATGCTCCGGGTTGGCGGAAATGAGCAGGCCCGTCACGGTGGTGCGGGTGCGCCCGATCACCAAGATGGCGCGCTCGCGGGGAGGCGACTGCTTGCCTTCCGATGGCGTCCACACCCATACCACCTCGCCGGAATCGGCCTGGCCATCCATATCGGGGGAGAAGAAGATGGAGCGGGGGTGCGCCGCGGTGGCCTCGACCTGGATGGAGGCGGCCTTGCGCGGCTCGTGGTTGTGGGTGGACCTATCCAGCCCTAACTGGGAGTTGATGCGGTTGAGGCCGGAGTCCACGGGCTCGCGCTCGCTGATTCCGAGCGCCTCGCGCAGACGGGTGAGCATGCCGGAATTCATGTCGACTATTGTAGACGTATGTCTGAAAACTTTGCGGCCACGACGTTTACGGATCCCTCCCGGATCCGTAATTTCTGCATTATTGCTCACATCGACCACGGAAAGTCGACGCTGGCAGACCGCATCCTGCAGCTATCTAAGGTGGTTGCGGAGCGCGATATGCGTGACCAGTTCCTCGATAACATGGATATCGAGCGCGAACGCGGCATTACTATTAAGGCGCAGAACGTGCGCCTGCCGTGGGTGCCGCAATCTGGGGCATCGGCAGGCGAGCAGATCGTCATGCAGATGATCGACACGCCCGGCCACGTGGACTTTACGTACGAAGTCTCCCGTGCGCTCGAGGCGTGTGAAGGCGCCATTCTGCTTGTCGATGCCGCCCAGGGCATCGAAGCCCAAACCCTCGCCAACCTGTACCTGGCGATGGAAAATGACCTGGAAATCATCCCAGTGCTCAATAAGATCGACCTGCCTGCGGCGGATCCGGAAAAGTACGCGCTGGAAATCGCCAATATCATCGGCTGCGAGCCCGAGGAAGTGCTGAAGGTATCGGGCAAGACCGGCGAGGGCGTGGTCGAGCTGCTCGATAAGGTCTGCGAGTTGGTGCCGCCGCCCTCCTCGGAGCACACTCCCGATGCCCCCGCGCGCGCGATGATTTTTGACTCCGTCTATGACACCTACCGCGGCGTGGTGACCTATATCCGCATGGTGGACGGCAAGCTCACCCCGCGCCAGAAGGTGACGATGATGTCCACCAACGCCAACCACGAGCTGCTGGAAATCGGCATCGTCTCGCCCACGATGCAAAAGTGTGAGGGATTGGGCCCTGGCGAGGTGGGCTACCTGATTACCGGCGTGAAGGACGTGCGCGAGACCAAGGTGGGCGATACCGTTACCTGGTCCCACGGCGGCGCCGAGACCCCGCTGAAGGGCTACAAGGACCCTGACCCGATGGTCTATTCCGGGCTTTTCCCCATCTCCCAGGCCGATTTCCCCGACCTGCGCGATGCGCTGGAAAAGCTGCAGCTTAACGATGCCTCCTTGACATTCGAACCCGAGACCTCCGTCGCCCTAGGCTTTGGCTTCCGCTGCGGTTTCTTGGGCCTGCTGCACATGGAAATCACCCGCGACCGCCTGGAGCGCGAGTTCGGACTCGACCTGATTTCTACCGCCCCGTCCGTGACCTACCGCGTGGTGGCAGAAGACGGCGAGGAAAGCTGGGTTCACAACCCTTCAGATTGGCCGGAAGGCAAGCTCAATGAGGTCTACGAGCCCATTGTTTCCATGACCGTCATCGTGCCCGAGCAGTTCGTCGGCCCGACGATGGAGCTATGCCAATCCAAGCGTGGCCAGATGGGCGGGATGGATTACCTGTCCGAAGACCGCGTGGAGCTGCGCTACACCATGCCCTTGGGCGAAATCATCTTTGATTTCTTCGACATGTTGAAATCCCGCACCAAGGGCTACGCCTCGCTCAACTATGAGGAGGCCGGTGAGCAGCAATCGGACCTCGTTAAGGTGGATATCCTCCTCAACGGCGACCCGGTGGATGCCTTCTCCGCCATCATCCACCGCGATTCCGCCCAGTGGTACGGCAATAAGATGACCAAGAAGCTCAAAGAGCTCATCCCGCGCCAGCAATTCGAGGTCCCCGTCCAGGCGGCTATTGGCACCAAGGTCATCGCCCGCGAAAACATCCGCGCCATGCGCAAGGACGTGCTGGCCAAGTGCTACGGCGGCGATATTTCGCGTAAGCGCAAGCTGCTGGAAAAGCAGAAGGCGGGTAAAAAGCGCATGAAGACCTTGGGCTCCGTGTCGGTGCCGCAGGAGGCCTTTGTGGCGGCACTGTCGACCGACGGGGACGACTAGGCACTGGAAAGCGCAGCGTAATAGTACCTTAACTTTCAGTTAACAATCTCCGCGGTGGCCGCCGCCTAAAAGCGAGGCTGAGCTGCACCTATAGGGCATTCCTGAGACTGGGAATGCCCATTTTGAGTGTTTGCGGTTTATGGTTTCGCGGCGTTTAATTTCGATTCGAAAGCGACCGATGACTCTTCGGCGAGCCACAGCCACTTTCTCCCTCTTTGTTTCACTCGTTTAACTTAAGGCGGAAAATAAGATGAAGCTTCGCTCTCGCGCTGTGGCAGTGTGCGCCGCAGCCGCTGCCACAACTTTCTTGGCCCCCGGTATCGCACAGGCCGAAACCAAGACCCCCATCGATCACGTCGTGGTCATTTACTCCGAAAACATTTCCTTCGACCACTACTTCGGCACCTACCCCCACGCCGCAAATAACGACGACGAGAAACTCCAGGGCAGCGAGAAGCCCGCCCCCAAATTCACCGCCAAGGACGACACCCCTCGGGCAGAAAACCTCGAAAATACTGACCTGCTGGGGGAGAAGAACCCCAACTCCATCAAGCCCTTCCGCATCGCTCCCGAACACGCCGTGACCACGGACCAGAACCACCATTACGCCGATGAGCAGGAAGCCTACAACGGCGGCAAGATGGACAAGTTCCCGGAGACGGTGTCCACGGACATCGATAAGTATGGCGAAGGCTCGTACGCCACCCCCGGCATGACCATGGGATACTACGACGGCAATACCGTGACCGGCATGTGGAACTACGCGCAGAACTTCGCGCTGAATGACAACAGCTTTTCCACCATCTTCGGCCCCTCCACCCCGGGAGCGCTGAACCTGATTTCCGGCACCGTCGCGGATGCCACCATGCACGACCCAGCCACGGGTGACCAGCAGAAAATCGAAGATGGCAAGAACCACGCCCTGGCCGGCGTATCCGAGGACGGCAGCACTGCCACCGTGGTGGGCGACCCGGACCCGCTTTTCGATGACTGCTCCAATAAGTCCTCCGCCGGTACCAACCAGGTCACCGCGATGCACTCCAAGAACATCGGTGACCAGCTCAACGATAAGGACGTCACCTGGGGCTGGTTCCAAGGCGGATTCCGCCCCACCGATGAGGCGACGAAGGACTCTCGCGCCCGCTGCGGTTCTTCGCACACCACGCTGACCGGTCAGAACCAGACGGATTACAACCCGCACCACGAGCCGTTCCAGTACTACGCCTCTACCGCCAACCCGCACCACCTGGCCCCGTCCAGCGATGACATGATTGGCAAGACCGACCAGGCAAACCACCAGTACGACCTCGCGGACTTCGATACCGCCATCGAGCAGGGCAACCTGCCCTCCGTGTCCTTCCTCAAGGCCGCCAACTACCAGGATGGCCACGCCGGCTACTCCAACCCACTGGATGAGCAGGCGTTTATCACCCACTACATCAACGAGCTGCAAAACTCCCCGGAGTGGGATTCCACCGCCGTCGTCATCGCTTACGACGATTCCGATGGCTGGTACGACCACAAGGCGCCGGAAATCCTCAATGGCTCCGCCGACCCGCACCAGGATAAGGAAATCTGCACCGCCGCTGCCGCAAAGGTAGGCATCAAGGGCGATAAGAACGGCCAGTGCGGACCCGGCACCCGCCAGCCGCTGCTGGTTGTATCCCCCTACGCCAAGACCAACCACATCGATTCCACCTATACCGAGCAGACCTCGGTAACCCAGTTCATCCAGGACAACTGGGGCCTCGGCCGCTTGGGCGGCGATTCCTTCGATGACCGCGCAGGTGCGCTCACCGGCATGTTCGACTTTGCGGCTGCAGATAAGGCTCCGAAGCTCTTCCTCAATGAAACCGATGGCACTGTCGCAGAAGATTATGACTCCGTAGAGCGCGTGGATGACACCTCACGCGCTGGCACCAATCTGAAGCCGGTTGTCGATGGCATGAATGACACCAAGGTCACCGAGCAGGGCGTTCCCGCCGTGACCACGCTGGATAAGGCCCAGCAGCCGGACACCAACCACGCCGCTTCCGGGTCCTCCAAGGCAGGCATCATCGGCATCCTCGCCGCACTGGGCATCGCCGCCGGCATCATCGGCTGGTTCATGAGCGGTCACCCCGGCCTAGATTTGAAGAACCTGCCGTTCTAAGTTATGAAGATTTCCCGTTTCGCCATTGCATTCGCGCTCGCCGTTGGGCTTTCCATCCCGCAAACGGCTGCCCAGGCGAGGCTCGGCGGGCACAGCGACGAGCAACCCATGCGCGAGCTCGCCGTGCGCGATGTGTATTCCTGCCCGGTGCCTGAGGACGTGCAGGGCGAGGCGAAATGGAAGATCAATAACACCACCGGGCTTGCCCTCACGGTCTATGTTTCAGATGACAAGGGTAATGCCTACCAGGTCCTCGAGCGTATCGGTACCCCCGCCATCCGCGAGTGGAACCCCCAGCTGGAGGATGGAACCTACCACCTGACCTGTGTATTTCACAACGATTCCGCGGTGGAGTCGGATGATTTCACGGTGGCGGGCTCTACCGTGGCTGATGCTCCCAAGATGGTTCCCATTACGGATCACGAGGTCGCCGCGGTGTCCATCAAGCAGGCAGAAAACCAGAAAAAGCGCGTGCCGGAGCTGCAAAAGCGTGCGCATGCGCTTGCCGATGCCACCTCCTCCTCCCGCTCCGCCGCCCGAGCCGCCTACCTCGACTACTTGGAGTATTACCGTTCCTTCGACGATTCCAGCGCGGAGTGGCCGGGCCCGGATTTGGAGGGCTACGAAGACATCGAGCGCATCCTGTGGTCCAACCGCCCGCCCAGCGATGCCACCCTGCCCGCCACCGCGCTTGCCGATGCCACCGACAAAACCGCCCACGCCCTCGATACCTCCCATTTCGCCATCCCCGCCCCGGATTATGGGCTGCGCGCGCATGAGGTGATGGAGGAGTTCGAGCGCTTTGACCTGCGCGGCGAGTGCGATTTCGGCGCCCATGCCCTTCCTTCCGCCCTGCGCGGGGTTATTACATCGACGCGGGTGACGTTGGATCCCGTGCGCTCTTTGGTCGAGGATCGCGGCTTAGACACCGAGCCCATCTACGACCAGCTCGCGGACTTGGACGCTCTTGCTGAGGAATTCGACGATAAATACGGTGGTGCGCCTAGCGTCGCTTTTGCGGACTGGCCGCAGGAGGACCGCTTGCGTTTGCAGGCGGGCGTCGCCAAGGCGAATGAGCTGCTCGCCCCGGTTGCCACCATGACCGTTATCCGGAGGATGAACTAGTGCCGTGCCCGTTTAACTTTTCCCGCCGCTCCTTTTTATCTGGCCTCGCCGCCTCCGCGGCCGTCGGCGCAGCCCCGGGAGCAGAAGCTGAGTCCCCCTCGCTTCCGTTGGAATCCACCGACTCCTTGGATCAGCCGGGCGCGCTGGATTTTCACGGCGAACACCAGCAAGGCATCATCAATCCCCCGCAGAAATACTCGGAAATAGTGGCGCTGGACGTGCAGGTGAAGACAAAAGCCCGTTTGGACAAGCTCCTGCGCACGCTAAGTGAAAGGGCGCGCATCTTAACCGCAGGTGGCACGCTCGCCCCCGACGGAATTGCCTATCCGGCGATGGATTCGGGCGAGTTGGGCCCAGAGCTGCCGGCCGATCACTTATCCATCACCCTCGCGGTGGGCGATTCGCTTTTCGATGACCGCTTCAGCCTTGCCGCCCACAAGCCCGCGCACTTGAGCGCGATGGAATCGTTTGCCGATGACACCCTGCAAGAAGAAATGTGCCACGGTGACTTAGCCTTGCAGATTTGCGCCGATGAACGCGATACCGTTCTCCACGCCCTGCGCGATATATTGCGACATACGCGCGGCGATGTGGCGGTGCGCTGGCGGCAAAATGGTTATATGAACTCGCCGCGGCCATCGGGTACGCAGCGCAATCACCTGGGGTTTAAGGATGGCATCGTCAATCCTGGCCCCGATGACTACGATTCGCTCGTGTGGGCCGGTTCGGATGAGCCTGCCTGGGCCACGGGCGGCAGCTATATGGCGGTGCGGCTTATTGCCATGTACACCGAGTTTTGGGATCGCATTTCCATTGCTGAGCAGGAGCAAATCTTCGGCCGCGACCGCGCAACGGGCGGCCCGTTATCGGGCGGCGACGAGCACGCCGAGCCGGATTACCTCGACGACGCCACCGGCGATGTCATTCCCACCGATGCCCACATCCGCCTGGCCAACCCCCGCACCCCAGAAACCGCTGACCAACTTATGTTGCGCCGCGCTTATAATTACGACAACGGCGTGCGCGATAACGGCACCCTCGACGTGGGGCTGGTCTTCATCTCCTTCCAGCAGGACCTGGAACGACAGTTCATTACGGTGCAAAAACGCCTCGAAGGCGAACCGCTGGCTGACTATATCCGCCCCTACGGCGGCGGCTACTTCTACGCGCTTCCCGGCATTGCCGATGAATCCGATTATTTCGGCCGCAGCCTCCTCGAAGCATAAAGCCTCCTACCCAGCTAACCACTGGTCGCTCGCGAACATCTACCACCGCGCCAAGGCCGTGACTTAGCCACCACCCAGCGTTGAGGACACACCACAGCGCACCGGCGGCACAAAGATGCTACGGCGGCCGGACCCCAGGGCGTCCTGTCTCTTGGCATACGGTTCCCATGGCGCGCGAGCCTTACGGCGCACGGGTCTCATGGCACACGGTTCCCACGGTGCACGGGTCTCACAGCATACGCTCCGCAGGGTAGAAGGCTTATGGCATGCCAAACCGGCAACCGCTAAACCAGCGGTTGCTATCGGCGGCAATGAGAAGAGCAACGGTAGGAAAAGGAGCCACTTACTTAGGAACCGCAGAACTTCTCGGGCCCGGCTCAATCGAATCAAGTAAAGGCGGCACTTAGCTGGGCGGCGAGGCCCAGGGCGGAAGCCATTCGATGCGGCCGCGATGGCGATGCAGGCGGCCGCGCACCGGTGGGGCGTGCGGGTCATCGTCATTGACGCCGTTGTGATAGGGGCAAGAAATGGTCAAGTTGTCCATATTCGTCTCGCCGCCGTGCTTCCACGCCTGGAGATGGTGGACTTGGCATTTATCGGCCGGATAATTGCACTCCGTCCACGGGCAGGAGGGGTTTTCAGCGGCGGCCATCAGCCGCTGCTTTTCGGAGGCGAACCGCGAGGTTCTATAGAGGTTGACTGGGCCCTCGAAGGGGTGAATGAGGGTGACAAGGCCGACCTCGGCAAGCTTTTTCTCCACCAACTTGGCCCCGGAAATCTCGGCGCCATTGGTCATCTGCAGCGTGACCTCTTCGCCGCCACCGCTTAAGATCTTGTCCATCTCATCGAGGTGGATGACGATATTGGTGCTAGCCACCGGGCGCGTGGCGCCACCGCGGAAGAAGATGCGATCGACGGCCTCGAGCGGGGAATCCTCCCCAATGGTGGAATGCAGGTCGGCGATGAAATCGGAATCGCCGGTAATCGACAGCGTGGAGGGCCCGCCCTTTCGCCGGGTCATGCGCACCCCGCGCTGGGGCTGGCGGGGAGGATACATCTCCTTGAGGCGGGTGCGCGCCAGCTTGTCAATGTCCCCCGAAGTCCCACACAACTCTGCCCGCAGCGCCCAAGCATCCCTCTTCGTGTTGGTGCGGGAGACGTATTTTTCAATCAACTTGAGCGTGGTTAAGCAGTGCTTCGTCGCCCGGCACGTGCGCTGGCGGCGGGTGAAGGAGGTGGGGCCGAAGTAGGTATCGGCAAGCAGCAGCAATTCGCGCGATTCCTGCCGGGAAATGCCAGTCCGGCGCAGGTCCGCCTCGGCAAGGACGAAGACCTCGCCGAGAAGCTCCATCGGCGAGGTTAATTGGCGGGCGTAGTCCTGCAAGCGGGTCATGCCTGCGAGGTTAATCCACCGGCCACCCGCGGGAAAGCCCGCGCCGCCCCGCCTGTGGATAACTCGCCCCACGCGTCACACCTGATGCCTCGCCGCCATTCACCCTGTGGATAACCTGCGGTATTGTCGAATACGACAGCGAGTAAAGGAGCCCACATGACTGATCCCACGAAAATTGTTCGCCCCAACCACCCCGGCCGTAAGTCCGTCCCGCGCCAGGCGCAGGAGTTGCCGCCGCTGCCGGTGACAAGGGCGCGCATTGGCAAGCAGCCGGCGACGGAGATTTTTCAGGACATGGGCGAATCCATGGTGGAGGACCTGCAGGACATTCGGCGCGATTTGCACCGCCACCCGGAAATCGGGCTGCACCTGCCGCGCACCCAGAAAAAGGTCCTTGAAGCACTCGAGGGCCTGCCGCTGGAGATTCATGTGGGGCAGGACCTCAGCTCCGTAGTGGCGGTGCTGCGCGGCGGCAAGCGCGGCGAGCGGCCGGTTTCGGTGCTGCTGCGCGCGGACATGGACGCCCTGGAGGTGCATGAGCAGACCGGCAGCCCCTTTGCGTCGATCAATGAATACATGCACGCCTGTGGCCACGACCTGCATACCGCGGGGCTGATTGGGGCGGCGCGCATGCTGTGCGAGCACCGCGAGGAGTTGCATGGCGATGTCACCTTTATGTTCCAGCCCGGCGAGGAAGGCCCCGGCGGCGCGCAGCTGATGATCGAGGAGGGCGTGCTCGATGCCGCTGGCCGACGCCCAATCGCCGCCTACGGCCTGCACGTCGGCCCGCAGGATCGGGGCACGTTCCACTATGTTCCCGGGCCGATGATGGCAAGCTCGTCCAACCTAACCATTACGGTGCTGGGCAAGGGCGGGCACGGGTCCCGCCCGCACGATGCCATCGATCCCGTCGCGGCGCTGGCGGAAATCCAGATGGCGCTGCAGACCGCGCTCACGCGCCGCTTCGACGCGCTGGAGCCCATCGTGATCACCGTGACCAACCTATGGGCGGGCAATGGTGCGTATAACGCCATTCCGGATCGCGCGGCGCTGGGGGCGACGGTGCGCGTGCTTCGCGACGAAAAGATCGACGCCGTCCGCCAAATGATTACCGAGGTCTCCAGCTCGGTGGCCGCCTCGCACCGGTGCACCGCGCAGGTGGATTTCGAGGTGTTGTATCCCACGACGAAGACAAACCCGCGGGAGAATCAATTCGCCGCTACGCTGTGGGGGCAGATGTTTGGCGCGGAAAACATGCAGCCTTTCGAGGCCCCGATGATGGCCTCCGAGGACTTCGGCTATGTCCTTTCGCAGGTGCCGGGCACGTTTATGTGGATGGGTACGGCCAACCCTTCGACACCCGAAAACCAGCGCGAGTGGAACCACTCGCCGATGATGCGTTTCGACGACTCCGTGCTCGGTATGCAGGCGGCAGCGCTCGCCGCCGTGGCTTTCGAGCGCCTAGCCACCGAAAACGAGCACCCTTCCGCGCAGACCAAGGCCATGCGCGAGGCCGCCGGCGTGCAGAAGTAATTCATCCCTGTGAACTGCGCGTGCGCCAGAGTAGTGGGCAGGTCGCTGGAGGTGCCGTGCTCGGCGGCTAAGGCCGTCGGATAAAGGCAGAGGCAAGGCCGATGAGCGCGATGGCGCCGACAATGACCGAGGCCACCGGCCAGTATTGCGGGAAGTACTTGAGTGTATAGCCAAAGACCTGACCGTCATCGAAGTGCCGTGCCAAAGCGAAAGGCATCCACCACAGCTTGCTCACCGTGAGCACCGCGCCCGGTACACCAGCGATGACCCGCCCGCGCCCGCGCAGGAATAAGCTGGCGGCGACGAGCGCGATGCCGGCGATGGTGAGCGCGAAGAGCAGGGGAGTGTTGGTGCTAAGCGGCGAGCCGCGCAATAAGAATTCGTGGTCAATCTCGTGTTGCTCGATGAGGGTGTAGCCATCGAGGACAACCTCGCTGGGAAGACCCATTACTTCTCCTCCTCTGGGTCGTAGCCGTCGGACCATTCGCCGGTTTCGAAGTCGTAGTCGACGTTTCGACCTTCTTCGTCCGTGCGCTGGTACCACTCGGTGTAGCGGTCCGCGGCGGAATCGAAGTCATGGCCGGCCCCGCGGTCGTCTTCGGCGTGCTGGACGGAGAACTCGAACTCATCGCCATGCTCCGCGATGCCGCGCATGACCGCATTGTCCATCGCCGAACGGGCATAGGTGCGGCGGATAAACATTGGATCAGAGCGCAGATCCTTGATGAACGCCACCATCATAGTTAGCAGCACGAGGCAGAAGGGCAGGGCGGCCAGGATGGTGAGGTTTTGCAGGCCGGTGAGCACGTCTTCGCCACCGGTCAGCAGCATGACGATGGCGATGCCCATCATGCACAGGCCCCAAAAGATGACGATGAGCTTATTGGGGGTTGGGTCGCCCTTGGAGGACATGGTGCCCATGACCACAGAGGCAGAGTCAGCCGAGGTGACAAAGAAGACCGCGAGGATAACCAAAAGGATAAACGGGGTGATGGTGCCGAGGGGGAGATCTTGGAACATCGAAAAGAGCACCTGCTCATTGGAGGATTCACCGTCGAAACCCGCTACGCCATCCTGATTGAAGGAAATGGCGGTGCCACCAAAGATGGTAAAAGCCAGCGCCAAAATGGCGGTGGGCGCGAAGATGGTGACGGCGGCGAATTCGCGGATGGTGCGGCCGCGGGAGATGCGGGCGACGAACATGCCCACAAACGGCGTCCATGCAATCCACCAGGCCCAGTAGAACGCCGTCCAGTAGGACTGGAATTCAATGGTTTCATCGCCCCACGACAGCCCCTTGGCCATCATGGGCAGGAATTGATCGATATAGACCACGATGCCCGAAGGAATGAGGTTTAGCAGCAATAGGGTGGGCCCGACCAAGAAGACGAAGGCAATTAGCCCCAAGGTCAAGGTGATATTGAAGTTGGACAGGTAGCGCACGCCGCGCGCGACGCCAGAGACTGCGGAGACGATAAACGCGCAGCCCAAAACGGCGATGACGATGATGAGCGCGGAATTGGTCATGGGGCCTGCGCCGCGAATGATGCTGACACCTTCGCCGATTTGAATCGCAGAAAGCCCCAGGGTAGCGGCGGTGCCGAAGAGGGTGGCGATAAGCGCCATGACATCGATAAGCTTGCCCAGCGGACCATCCGTGGCGCGGGAGCCGAAGAGCGGCTGGAAGATGGAAGAGATGAGGGGAACGCGCCCGCGCCGGTAGGAGGAATAGGCAATCGCCGCGCCAACCAAAGCATAGGCCGCCCACGGGGAAATGCCCCAGTGGAAGTGCGATTGGGCCATGGCTTGGTGCAATGCCTCGACGGAGCTGCCGTTATCCACGGTGTGCGGGGGAGGGCTGAGGTAGTGCGATAGCGGCTCGGAGGGCCCATAGAAGAAGATCCCGACGCCGATGCCGGCACCAAACATCATCGCTACCCAGCTAAAGTAGCTGAATTCGGGCTTTTCTGTATCCGTGCCGAGCTTGATGCGGCCGAGGCGGGAGAACCCGATATAGGCCATGGTCACGGTGGCCAGCAGCATGGTGATGTTCAGCAGCCATCCGGTATTGGTAATGGCCCAGTTAAAGGCGGTGGAGGAGGCGGCGGCCAGGTTATCGGGCATGGTAATGCCCCAAATGATGAAGGCTACGATGAGGACGGCGGTGATGGAAAATAGCGATTTATCCAGGCCGAAGCGGTTGCGTTGGTCCTCAACGCTGATGCCGGGCACCAGCCCGGGGTGCATATTGTGCGGGTAGAGCCCGACGGCGCTGCCCTTATCGTGCGGTTCGAGGGAGCGCTTATAGGCGCGGGAGGAAGAAGTCACGGTGTCCTTAGCTCGGCGGGAGTCGTGGCTTCAATTGTTCAGCACCGCAGCGCATTCCACAAGCTAGCGCGGTTGGGCATGCGCGGCGTGAATCTGCTTGACGATGCCATCTAGCTCCTCCCTGCTCGCCATCCTGAACGGGTGCGTGGAGCAATAATCGAGCAGGAAATAGCCCGCGTGCTGGATGGCGATGTGCCGTTGCCACAATTCGCGGGCGGTGGCGGGGTTATCGGCGGCGAGGGATTGGATGGCGCGGCGCTCGGATAACAACTCGTATTGCAGGTCGCGGCGGCTGGCTAGGACCTCTTCGGGGGTATTGATAAACAGCAACCCGAGCAGGGTGGACATGGATTCCATGGCGCGGGTTTGCAAGCGGTGCTGGTTGCGGACGGGCGCGGAGCGCTGCCAGAACCACAGCACGATGGTGGCCACGATGATGGAGATGAGGACCTCGCTGATGCGCGCCTGGATGGTGGGCCAGAGGGGGCGCTGCGCGGAATTGCCCATGAGCAGTGCGAGCGGGGTGGAGAAGATGACGCAGATGGCGTAGTTCTTGGCCACGAAAATCTCTGCGCAGAATTGGCAGGCGGCGAGGGCTAAGAGCAAGCTCCACCCGGATACGCCGAAGTAGTGGAAGATAGAAAACAGCATGACGCCGACGATGGATCCGAGCATGCGGTGGATGCCGCGGACGGTGCCGGCGACGTGGTCCGGTCCCCACTGCAGCATGAGGAAGGCGGAGACCACGCCCCAGTCCGGGCGGTCAAAGCCTAAAGACAGGCTGACCACCGTTGTGATGGCGGCGGAGACCACGATCTTTTGCGTGGTCACCATGGCATGCGAATCCCGCACCGCGGCGCGGTAGATGCGGTAGCGGCCGGTGGGGTGGGTGTGCGGGATGGCGGTGCGGTGCGGATCCACATCGGTAGCGTGATCGGTGAGCAGGTCCGAAGAGGATCCCAGATCCAGCGCGCGGTTATGCGCGACGATGCGCCCTTGGGCCTGCAAGGTGCGATCCACCAAGCCCGCGGCGGCGGTATTGATGATGCGGCCGCCGCGGATGATGCCGGCATTGGCAAGCGCTTGCCAGGCCGTCGACAACGCCGTCTGGGCCTGGTGGTGGCGGGCGAGGGAATCATCTTCACCGGAGACAAACGCGGCGGTGGCCTTTTCCAAGGCTGCGACGGCGCGGCGTTCGGGGCCGTGCACATCAATGAGCGCGGGCGCCATGCCCAAAAGCAGGCTGGCCAGCACGCCGGTCAGGGACCAGAGGAACAGCTGGCTAACACTGGTATCCGTCCGCGCCAACATCACCGAACCGCCGCCGACCAAGACGAGGAAGAAGGCGCCCGGCGGCGGCAGGCGCAGCGCGTTCTGGGTGAAGCCACAAAGCGCGGCGAGCAGGAGGGAATAAAGACCGGCGAGCAGCAGCCACCAGTGCCCGTGCCCGGGGACGAAAATGAGGTGGCCGACCAGCACGCCCACGGTCGCCACGGTGGTCAGGGCTAAGCCAGCGGTGAGGATGACGCGGGGCCGGGTGCGAAAGGGATGGCCTTCGCCGAAAATCACGGCGAAGGCGCCGGTGGCCAGCAGCAGGATGGCGTAGTCGTGGCCGGTGAGCAGGGCGAAGGTGCCGGGAATCAGCAGTGCCAGGGCCGCGCGCAGGGCACCGGGCCAGCGCACGGAGGCGGTATTAAAGGCGGTCAGCAACTGGGTGGTGCTGGGGCGTTGCGGGATAGGGTGGTCGATGCTCACGAGCCTGTGGGACTCCTTTCGCTAAAAACGTCTACCGCAACCACCTTACGCCGTGGGAATTTATTGCCCTGCGGCGGCGATGAGCCGGCGGGTGTAGTCGCTCTCGGGCTTCGACCACACGCGCTCGGTGGGACCGTGTTCGACCAGTTCGCCGCGGTTGAGCACGGCGACCCTATCGCAGAGCCCGCGCACCACGGAGAGATCGTGGGTGACAAATAGCAGGGTCAGCCCGCGATCCTCAATGAGGCGGGCGAGCAATTCCAGCACCTGGGCTTGCACGGACATATCGAGGGCGGAGACGGCTTCATCGGCAAGTAGAATATCCGGTTCGCCGCACAGCGCGCGGGCGATGGAGATGCGTTGGCGTTGCCCGCCGGAAAACTCGTGGGGATAGCGGTCGAGCGCTTTGCCGGAAATTCCCACTTCTTCCAGTGCGGCGGCGGCGCGCTCGCGCTGCTCGGCCTTGGATAGGCGCCCGGGCATGGCCTCGGCGATGGATTTCCAGATCTTCAGCCGCGGGTTCAGTGAACCTTGCGGGTCTTGGAAAACCATCTGCACGCGCCCGTCCACGGTGCTGGTTCCAGAGGTCGGGGCATCCAGGCCCGCCACAATCTTCAGCAGGCTGGTCTTGCCGGAACCGGAGCCACCGACAATGCCGAGCCGCTCGCCGCGGCGCACGCGGAGATCGATCCCCGCCAGCGCGGCCTGGGAGCCATGCTGCTTGCCGATGCCCTCCAATACCACCACATCCTTCCCCTCGCCCGCCGGGGTGAGGGCGAAGTCGGGCGGCTGCGAGGCCGAGACCAGCTCTTGGGTATAAGCGTGGCGGGGCTTAGTAAGCACGCGCTCGGTGCGGCCTTCTTCCACGATGTAGCCATCGCGCATGACCAACACCCGCGGGCACATGCGCTGGATGACATTGAGGTCGTGGGTGATAAAAAGCAGTGCGGTGCCGCGTTGTTCGGTAACGCGCTCGATGACGCGGAGGACACCGTCCTGCGTGGTGGCATCGAGGGCGGTGGTGGGCTCGTCGCAGATGAGCACGTCGGGGCTGCCCGCCATGGCCATGGCTAAGAGGACGCGCTGGCGCTGCCCGCCGGATAGCTGGTGGGGAAAGCGCGAGGCGAGGTCGGCGTCGAGGTCGACTTCCTCTAGGGCCGCGGCGGTATCGTGTGCGCCGGCGTGGGTGAGCTGGGCACTAATGCGCATTAAGGGATCCAGCGCGCTCATGGGCTCTTGAAAGACCATGGCCATGGTCTTGCCGCGCAGCGGGCGGATAGCGGAATCCCGCGCGCCGATGATCTGGTGATCGGCCACTGTGACCTCGCCGGTGGCGGAAATGCCCGTGGACAGCAAGCCCATGATGGACAGCGCGGTCAGTGATTTACCAGAGCCGGATTCGCCGATGATGCCGAGCTTTTCGCCCGCCTCGAGCTCGAAGTTAAGAGGCCCGACGAGGGAGGATTCGGAGGCACTGAGGCTGAGATCGCGCACGCTTAAAAGGCTCATCGCGTGGCTCCTTTCATGCGGGGGTCGAGGGCATCACGGAGGGCATCGCCAAGCAGGTTAAAGCCCAAGACCGTGGCGGCGATGGCAAGGCCTGGCCAGAGGGCCTGGAGGGGATCGGTGCTCAGCAGCGATTGGGAGTCCTGCAGCATGCGGCCCCACGAGGCGGCCGGGGGAGGCGTCCCCAAACCGAGGTAGGACAGGCCCGCCTCTGCGAGGATGGCGAGGGCAAAATACACCGACGCCTGGACGATGATAAGGCCCGCGATATTCGGGAGGACATGGCGCACCGCCACCTTCCATCCCGGCACGGCGGAGATGCGGGCGGAGGCGATATAGTCCTGCGTGACCACCTGCAGCGTGCCTGAACGCGCCACGCGGGCAAAGGACGGGATGCCGGAAATACCGATGGCAATCATGGCCGTAAGCGTCGATGGGCCCCAGACCGCGCCGGCGATAATGGCTAGCAAAAGCGCCGGGAAGGCGATTACGACGTCGGCGCCGCGCATGACCAGCGCTTCTACCCAGGTGCCGCGGCGCATGCCCGCGAGGATCCCCAGCGGGATGCCGATAAGCCCTGCGATGCCGACGGCGATAAGCCCCACGAAGACCGTGATTTTCGCGCCCGCCATGATGCGCGAGGCGGTATCGCGCCCGAAGCGGTCCGTGCCCAAGAGATGATCTGCGGTGGGGCCGGACAGGCGGCTGCCCGGTTGCGCGAGGGTGGGATCGTACGGCGTCCACACCAGCGATACGAGGGCGACTACTACGACCGCGCCGACGAGCACGGCGCCTAGCCAACCAGAAAAACGCATTTTCATCGTGCGTCACCTGCCTTGATTCGGGGATCGATGAGGCGGTAGGCGACATCGGTAAGCATGTTTACTGCCAGCGCGAAGGTGACCAGCAGCATGACAAGCGTCTGCACCGTGGTCAGATCGCGCACGGAGACTGCATCGAGCAGCATGGAACCTACGCCGGGGATGACGAAGACGGATTCAATGACCACGGCGCCTACCACCATCGAGGTCAATTGCAGGCCAGAAACAGTCAGTACCGGCAGCGCGGCATTGCGCAGCCCGTGGCGGTGCAGGGCCTCCCGCGGGGAATCGCCCAGGGCGCGCGCGGTACGGATATAGTCTTGGTCCATAACGTCGAGCACCGAGGAGCGCATATAGCGCGTGAGCATCGCACCCTGGACCAGGGCCAAGGCGATGACCGGCAGGATGAGGTGGCGCAGGAAATCGCCTACGCCGCGGTTAGGTGGCACCCAACCATTGGCCGGCAGCCAGCCCAGGTGGACCGCGAAGATGGCCACTAAGATGATGCCGACCAAGAAGCTTGGTACGGCGATGCCCAGCTGCGTTCCCGCAGAGACCAAGCCGGCAACCCGCGAATTGCGGTTGTGCGCCAACCACATACCGATGGGAATCGCGCAGGCCAGCGCCAAGGCCATGGCCAGGCCGATGAGGATGAGCGTGACCTGCAGGCGGTCAAGGACGAGCGGGGTGATGTCCTGCTGCGAGGACAGCGACTTGCCGAAATCGCCGGTGGCCAGGCCCTTTACCCACTCGACATACTGTGCGAGCAGCGGCCGGTCCAGGCCGAGTTCCGCGCTGAGCTCGGCGATGGCATCATCAGTGGCATTAACCCCCAACGCGACGCGCGCCGGGTTGCCGGGCACGGCGCGCATGAGCGCGAAAATGATGAGGGAGGCGAGAAAAAGCGTGAGCACAAAGCGCAGCAGCGGCCGGATTAAGGCCTGGGCTCGAGAGGTACTCATTGGTCCTCCTTGTCGTCGGTGAGATCGCGCAAGACTATCGCGTCGGTGACCTGATCTGTGTGCAAGCCGCTAATGCCGTGGCGCGTTAAAACGACATTCGGCATATTCATCACGGTCAGCGCGCCGGCATCGGCCATGATTTGGTCCACCACCTGCGTCATGCGGCGGGGATAGTCTTCAGGCGCTGCGGTATCGGCCTTATCGAGCAGCTCGCGCGTGCGGGCGGAATCGTAATTCAGGTAGTAATCCGGGTTGCCAAAAAGCGCCGGAATATCGCGGGCCTCCACGTGGGAGATAATCGACATCTGGTAGTCCTTGGCGCCGTGAACCTGGCCCAGCCACACGGCGGGGAACTCGGCGGTTTCGAGGGTGACATCAAAACCGACATCGGAAAGCTGCGAGTACAGCAGCTCGGAAATGGCCTGGGCGTAGTAGAGCGTGGGCACGGTGATGGTGAGTGGGGTGCCCTCGGCGCCGGCATCGGCAAGCAGCGAGCGGGCTTTATCCGGGTTGAAGTCGTAATAGTTCTTGCCCTCGAACCAAGGATCGGTGGGCGGCATGGGCGCGCCGCCGGTATCGGTGGCCATGCCGGACCACACGATGTCATTGGCCGCCTCGCGGTCGACGGCGTAGGCCACGGCCTGCCGCACGCGCGGATCGTCGAAGGGGGCGCGGTCATTATTCATCGATAACAGGACCTCACCATTGGTGGTGCCTACGTTGGTATCGATGGAATCATCCAGGGAATCGAGGATTTCGGGATTACCCACGCCCCAGACGACGTCCACTCCGCCCGAACGCAGCGCGGTGACCGAGGAAATGGCATCGGGGAAGTAGCGCACCGTGACATCGTGCTCAGACGGTGTGCCCCAGTAATCATCGCGCTTGTGCAAGGAGACGAATTCTGCGGGGGAAAATCCCGCCACCTCGTAGGGGCCGGTGCCGATAGGCTTCGCTGCAAGGTCATCCATGCCCTTAGGCGACATCATCGCGCCGATGGTGGTGCCCATGGACCACAGCCAGCGGTTGGAGGGCTTTTCTAGGCGCACCTTGAGGGTGTGGTCATCTACTGCGGTGGCGCTTTCGACGGGGTCCATGGCAGCGGAAATGCCGTTGGCCCAGTCATTTTTTACGTAATTAATGGAAAAGGCTGCGGTCTGCGCGGTAAAGGGGTCGCCATTGGAAAAGGTCACGCCATCGCGCAGGTGGAAAGTATAGGTCTTCGCATCCTCACTGATGTCCCAGTCCTTGGCTAAGCCTGGGGTGATGGAGCCGTCTTCATCGATGCGCACCAAGGTTTCATAGACATTATCCATAAGCACCGAGGGCGCGGCGGCCCCACCGGTAGTGGTGAAATCGAGCGAGGTGGCCCCCGAACTAGATGCCACCGTTAGGGCGGCGTTGTCGCCGGAGGTATCTACCACCGCGGTATGGCCCGCTGAACAAGCTGTTATCGTGCTCAGCGCTGTCACCATCGCGAGACAGCCTAGCGCTGAGCGCGCACGCAAAATTTTCATAAATGAAGAATAACGTGTGTGTTACTCAACACATAAACGCTCTAAAACCATTCGGGGGGAGGCATATATTGCCATTAATTAGGGCAATCTCAGCGGCTGTTGTGTGGCGAGCCTCGGTGGCACCGAGCGGCCAGCGTTGAGGCCGAGGGCGGCCCAACGCGGCGCTTTGTAGCGCAGTGAGGCGGGGTTTAGCGCGGGGTACCCGCTACGTTGGCTGGATCGAGCTGCCAGCCCTCAGCAAGCACGTGCATATTCTTGATGACGTTCTCGTGCGAGCTGGACTGCAGGGAAATCATAAGCTCGTCGGCCTTGGCGTGCTCTTGGAACTTCTCTAAGTATTCGGTGACTTCCTTGGTGGTACCCACCGCGGAGTAGCGCAGCATGTCCAGGATTTGCTGGCCCTGGTAGGACTCGATGATCTGCTCTACCTGCTGATCGGTCAGGTACTTGCCGCGGCCGGCGAAAGACTTCACGCGGTTGAAGCACACGCGCTCGTACTCGGCTTCTGCCTCTTGCATAGTATCGGCGGCTGTGACGTTTACCCCGGCGATGACGTAGGGCTTGGTAAACCGCTCGGAAGGCTGGAAGTTTTCCCGGTAGTAGGTGGTTGCTTCCTCGAGGTGCTGCGGGGCGAAGTGGGAGGCAAAGGCGTAGGGGAGGCCGAGCTTTGCCGCGAGCGAAGCGCCGAACATGGACGAGCCCAGAATATAGATAGGAACGTTCGTATTAGCTCCGGGAATCGCGCTAACTCCAGGGATATAGGCCTTGCCCTCGAGGTACGCATTGAGCTCTTTGACGTCTTCTGGAAAACGCTCGGCAGACTGCCCATCGCGGCGCAGCGCACGGCCCAAGGTATTCATGTCCGTGCCGGGGGCGCGGCCGACGCCCAAGTCGATGCGGTTCGGGTACATCTCTTCCAGGGTGCCGAATTGCTCGGCGATGACGTACGGCGAGTGGTTGGGCAGCATCACGCCGCCGGAGCCTAACCGGATGCGCTCCGTCTTGGCGCCGATGTGCGCGATGAGGACGGCGGGCGCGGAGGACATAATGGACTTCATATTGTGGTGCTCGGTGTACCACATGCGGGAATACCCCAGCTTTTCGGCTTCTTGGGCCAATTCCACCGACCGGTTAATGGATTGGGCAGGGGTTTCACCGTCATAGATGGTGCAAAAGTCCAATACGGAAAGCGGCGCCTGATCAGTCATGGGAAAATAATCCTTTTTCTCGCGGGGATAGTACCTATAGTGCAACGGTACGTGGGGCGGGGCTATTCCGTACTTTTTCGCGCGACCATGCGCATCCCGGCGTCCCTAGCTGAGTTGAAATCGCAGACAAAACCCCGCCGCGGAGCCCGAGGAATGCGGGCCCACGGCGGGGTGTGGAAGGAGAGAGCTTAGCTCTTTGGCGATGCCGCGGCATCGAGCGGCGAGTCAACGACGGCCTCGTCATCAGCATCGGCCGCCGCGGTCACGGAGTTGGAGTGCTTCTCCCCGGCCTTGGTGGAGATATCCACAATCAGGCCAATAACTGCCGCGATGACGGTCGGCACGATCCAGCCAAGATCCACCGCTTGGCCCGGCGACAGCGACAAGACGGGATCCAGGGCGGTGGTGCCCCAACCCTGCGCGGAAATGACGGTCAGGGCGGACCAGATGACCGATACCCACAGGGCCAGGCGGTAGGTCCAGTAGAACACGACGGACTTCTTTACCGCCGGCTGGATAAGCGTGAGCAGGATAAGGGAAATGGCCGGTGGGTACAGGAAGGTAATAAACGGCACCGCAATGGATAGCACGGTGTCGAGGCCTTGGAAGGCGAAGAGGATAGACATCGCGGTAAAGATGCAGGCCCACAGGTGGTAGGTCGTCTTCGGCACCAGCATCTCGAAGAACGCGGAGGTGGCGGTAATAAGGCCCACCGCGGTGGTCAGGCAAGCGAGGACGACGATGGCGGAGAAGAGGGCCTGGCCGAAGGTGCCCATGGTGAGATTGGCGGCCTCGGCAAGCAGCGGCGCACCTGAATCATAGGACTGGCCATCGGGCAAGGTCTGGCCTACCCAGGCAAGGCCCAGGTAGATGGCGGCAAGCAGGGCGCCGGCGACGAGCGCCGCGGTGATGGTGCCCTTCACCAGGGACTTTTGGGTCTTAAAGCCCTTAGAGCGCAGGGAACCCACGATGACGATGGAAAAGGCCAGGCCGGCGATGGCGTCCATGGTGTTATAGCCCTCGAAAAGGCCGGTGACCATGGGGGAAGAAACGTAATCTTCAGTGGGCATCTGGGGATCGCGCGGGTGATTCAGCGCGGCCAAGGTAATGAGGATGACCAGCAGCGCAACCAGGGCTGGGGTGAGGAATTTGCCCAGGGTATCGATGATGGAATTGGGCTTCCACGCCAGGCCGAGCGCGATGAGGAAGAAGATGGTATTGAATAAACCGCTAGCCAGGGTGCCTTCCCAGCCCAAAAGGGGAGTAATCGCCGTTTCCATGGAGACCGCGCCGGTGCGCGGGAGCGCGTAGAAAGCGCCGATGGACAGGTAGGCCATGGCGGAAAAGGCGACGCCGAAGATAGCGCCGCCATTCGCGCCCAGGTCGCGCACGGAGCGGCCGGAAATGGCGACCGCGATGATGGCCAGGACGGGCAAGAGTACGCCGGCAGCGAGGAAGCCCAGCACCGCGGGCCAGAAGTTGGTACCGGCGGATACGCCCACCATGGGCGGGAAAATGAGGTTGCCGGCGCCGAAGAACATCGAAAAGAGCATGAGCGAAGCAATGACAACGGTGGCCTTGCTCTTGGGGGTGCCTGAGGCGGTGGTGGTAGCCATCCTGGCTCCTTAACATTGCGTACTAAAACCATCGGCCGCGCCGAGAGCCGTGGTGGCGGGGCGCGAACGAGAATGCGAATTCTGTAGCCCTATAGGGGCTATTCGTGTAATGAGATATTACTGCCCACCTGTTGAGAAATCAAAGCATGGTGAAAATGCAATAAAAGCCCCATCGCGCGTGCGATGGGGCGAGGAGAAAGGATGGCGGGGGAGCTAGTCGAGCTCGGCGAAGGCCTTTTCCATGCGGTCGAGTGCCTCGCCCAAGATCTCGCGGGAAGTGGCGAAGTTCAACCGCGCGTGGCCGGGGCCGCCGGTGCCGAAGGTATCGCCCTCGTTGAGGGCGACGCGGGCGTTTTCGCGCAGCCACTTGGCGGGCTGGGGATTGCCAGCGAGGGCGGTATCGGAAAAGTCTAGCCACAACAGGTAGGTGGCTTGGGGCTGCGAGGTCTTTAGCCCAGGGATGCGCTGCGGGAGTTCTTTCACCAACCAGTCGCGTGTCTCGCGCAGGTACTCGATTCCCTCGTCTAAGAAGCCCCCGCCGTGGCGGTAAGCGGCCTCGGCGGCAAGCACGCCCAAGGTGCCGGTCCCGTCTTTGGCTACGCCGGTCAGACCGTTCCACTTTTGGGCATCGGCGGCATTGGAAAAGATGATCTGCGCGCACTTGAGTCCCGCGGTATTAAAGGCCTTGGAAGTGGCGGTGACGGTGATGGTGCGCTGCGCTGCTTCCTCGCTTAGCGATGCCACCGGGATATGCTTTCCTTCATAAACCAGCGGGGCATGGATCTCATCGGCCAAGATGCGGGCATCGTATTTCTCCGCCAACTCCACCAGCCCGCGGAGGTAGTCCTCCGACAAGACGTGGCCGTGCGGGTTATACGGATTGGCCAAGAGAATAGAACCGGCGCCGTCCTTGAAGGCCTGCTCGATTTCCTCTAGCTCGAGGCTAGTTTCTATCTTTTCGCGCCCAGCCGTGCGGGGGAGCTCTAGCAGCGGTGGGTAGGAGGGCACGGGCACGATGACGGGGGAATCATTGCGGGTGAAGTACTGCACGCCGAGCAAGAGGCCGCGGACGACATCGCCTATCCAGAAGATGTGATCGGCATTGGGGCGCCAGTCGTAGCGTTCCGCATAGAAATCGGCGACTGCCTCGCGCAGCCCCGAGGCCTTGGGGGAGGGGGTATAGCCGAAGGTTTCATTATCCACCATCTCCTGCAGCGCCTTTTTGACGGCGGGGGCGGTGGGAAAATCGGACTCCGCGATCCACAGCGGGAGGACGTCCTCATCAAAGACGGTCCACTTGCGGGTTCCGCGGGCTTGCAACTCTTCTAGGCTAGGAAACTGCATGCACACAAGCTTAACGCTTTAAGCGCAGCAGTCCCAGTGGATTTATTCACTTTCTTCGCCGTGCTCGCTGCGGGAATTGGTCCCGGTGACAAAGCCGTACTTTTTCAGCCGGCGGCGGTCCGCGGCGGAGCTGGATTGGGTGAGCTTGAGCAGCTCGGCATAAATACCACCGGATTGCGCGAGCTCGGCAGGCGAGCCCATTTCATCAATTCGCCCTGCCTCTAGGGTGATGATGGTATCGACATCCGCGATGGTGGATAGGCGGTGCGCGATAATAAGCGTGGTCCGGTCCTTCATCAGCTCGTCTAGGCCAGCCTGGACCGCGCGCTCGGCCTTGGTATCCAGCGCGGAGGTGGCCTCATCGAGCACCAGGATGGGCGCATCCTTTAACATGGCGCGCGCGACGGACACGCGCTGCTTCTGCCCACCGGAAAGCTTCAACCCGCGCTCGCCGATGACCGTGTCATAACCATCCGGGAAGGCCTCAATGAAGTCATGGGCATTGGCGCGCTTGGCCACATCCACGATTTCTTCCTCAGTAGCCCCCGGCTTGCCATAGGCAATATTGTCGCGGATGGTGCCCGAAAAGAGGTAGGACTCTTGGAAGACCACGCCGACGGACGCGCGCAGGCGTGAAGCGGTGAGGTCATCGACGCGGTGGCCCAGCACGTCGAGGTGGCCAGCCGAGGGGTGATACAGGCCCAGCAGCAGGTTGACCAGGGTGGATTTACCGCCGCCCGATTCACCCACGAGCGCGACCTTCTGGCCCTCGTGCGCGCTAAAGGAGATATTTGTAACGACGGGTTTTCCTTCTTCATAAGCGAAGGAAACATCATCAAAGGCAAAGACCGGCGCGCCGGGCGTGGGCTCCAATGGGGTAATAGGGGTGAGGTTCAGATCGGGGGTGCCGGAGTCTGTGATGGCGGCGACCAGCTCGCGCGAGGCGGTGGGCTCCAGGTCTTCTTCCATGACCTTGAAGTAGTCGCGTGAGCCGGCGATAGCGCGCTGGGCCGTATCGATCATCCAGCTCATCATGAAGACGGGTTGCTTGGCCATGGTGACCATCTGCAAGAGCATGACCATATCGCCGATGGAGAAGTGGCCTTCAAGGGTGCGCCAAAAGATGACCGCATAGATGCCTAAAAAGATTACGGCCATGGCGATGCCGCGGAAGGTATCCATCATGTGCCACCAGCGGGACTGCGGCCGCGTGGTATCGACTACGGTGCCATAGCGCTGGGCAAAGTGGTCCAACTCGCGGGATTCGGCGACGAAGGACTTGGTGACCTTGACCTGGCCTATGACCTCGGCGAAGCGGCCATTGGCTTGGTCGATGTTTTCGTTTTTAATGGCTTCAAATTTTTGCCAGCGCTTCGAGGTCAGCGCGGTCAGCCACATATAAATGGGGAAAAGCAGCGCCAATAAGATGGTCAGCGGCCAGTAGTACCAGGCGGTAATGGCCAATACCGCGATGGTCTGAATGATCATCGTGAAGAAATTATTGGCAAAGGACTGGATAAACTGCGTGATATTCGCGATGGAGCGATCCAGTCGGGCGATGATCGTGCCGGTGACCTGATTATCGTAATAGCCCTGCGGCAGCGCCAAGAGCTTGGCAAAGTAGCGGTTGGATAAAATCTGGCGCAGGCGCGAGACCATGACATCGCCGATGTAGCTGCCGATATTGCGGAATAGGGCATTGGCGGCATCAGCCAGGAAGAGGGCGAGGGCTAGGAAAAGGACGGAACGAAGGGCATCGCCAAGCGGCTCGCTTGTTTGGAGGGCCTCAACGATGATGTCGGTGGCTTCCCTGGTGAAAAAGGGTGAAATCAACGCAAGGACGGCGGTGACCGTCGCTGCGAGCAACACGCCGAGATAATAGGGCCACAGGGCAGAAGCGCTGCGGGTAATGCGTACGAGGGATTTCATGGAGGGATGCTCAATTCAAAGACGCGTAGGGAAGTAGAGTACCTAAAAGAGACAGTCCAGTATGCCACACGCCACGGCGCGCAGCCCAGATGCATACCTTGGGCGGGCTTTCGGCTAAGGTATCTGTGCAGAAATAAAGTTATCTTCGCGTGCAAAGGATCCATCCACGGTGAAAATTTCTCACACTTTAGGCGCAGGCGTGGTCAGCCTTCTCGCCGTGACCCTGGCCGGATGCAGCATTCTCCAGCCGGAAGAGACCGGGCTGGGGGACAATATCACCGTCTCCAGCTCAGAAGAAGCGCCTTATCAAGCGGAAGACACCGACGATAAGGAAGTCACTTCCAACCTAGCGAGCCCGGTCAAAGATGCCGGCCTCGGTGTCAGCTGGGAGCTGCAAGGAGTGTATACGGACAATAATTCCGGCGGCTCCGTGGTAACCATTTTGCTCAAGAACGAAAACGAAATGGCCCTGCCCACCGATGCCTTCGATGACCCCGTCCTTGAGCGCGCCGACGGGAATGGCGGCTGGTCTAAGGTAAAAGCCCTGCCGTATGACGAGAACTCCGCGCCTGACGTGGAACCCCCGGGCCTCGATCACCCGCTGGGCGCGGGCGCCGCGGTCAACCTCCAATACCGTTACGATGTCGCGCCGGGTAACCTCTGGAATGCCCGCCTGCACATTGGAAACGTCACGTGGGTGGGGGATCTGAACCTATGACGGAACGGGTAGTCCTGGCGGGTGCTGATGGAAAAGCCATTGGTACTGCGCTCAAATCCGAGGTGCATACCACCGACACCGCCTTGCACTTTGCCTTTTCCGCGTGGGTTACCTGCCACGGAAAGGTGCTCATCACCCGCCGGGCGCTGGGCAAGCAAACCTGGCCCGGCGTGTGGACCAATTCCTTCTGCGGGCATCCTGGTCCGGGGGAGGCGACTGCCGATGCCGTTACTCGCCGCGCCGAATTCGAGCTAGGCATTCCCGCGGATGCGTTATCCAACTTGCGCGTGGTGCTGCCCACCTTTTCCTACCGTGCGGTGGATTCTTCCGGCTTGGTGGAAAACGAAATCTGCCCCGTCTACTGCGTAGAGCTCGACTCCCAAGCGCAGTGGCAGCCGAACCCGGACGAGGTCGACTCCTGGGAATGGGTCGAGCCCGCCCGGCTTATCGCCGCGGCCGATGCCGTGCCGGCGGTATTTAGCCCGTGGATGTGCGAGGAACTGGCGGAAGCCGAATTGCGCGCGGCGCTTCAGTCTTTGGCGCAGTAGCAGTTAGTCTTCCTCATAAAACGCCGCCGCCACGTAATCAAGGGTGGCATAGGCGATGCGCCTATCCCCGGTATCCAAATCAAATTCGAGCACGCGGTGGTCGCTGCCATAGTTGGGGAAGCCCGGCTCGCCGGTGGTGGCGAAGTGGCAGAGCCACTCGTTCAGCTCGCAGTCGGTGCCGAAGAGCGGGTAGAGCTCATCGCAGTGCAGCGCTGGCTTAAGCTTCCTCGTAAACTCCATCATCCAGGTTGGCCCCGGTGCGCCGGAGGCCACCTGCGCCGTCCAGCGGCGAACGAGGGAATCGCCGATCATCCGGCCCATCAGGCGGTCCGGGTCCACGTACTGCGCGAGCTGGCGCCATTGCGTGTAGCGGCCGTGCGGGAAGCCGAAGCGCTGGGACAGGTAGTTACAAATAAACTTGCCCAGGGCCATATTATCGATGCGCTTGCCGGCCGGGAGATCGTAAAACTCATCCCGGGTGGAGCTCACCACGATGGGGATATCCGCCAGTTCGGATGCCTGCATCGGCGCCGGGCCGAGGGCCAAGTCATAGCGGTGCTTCTTGCGGAACTTTTTATAGCCCTTTTCCAATGCCTCGGGCGAGAGCGATTCCAGGGCGCTGCGCTCAATAGGTACCGAGAGGTACCTGTGCAATCCCGCCACGCGGTGCTCAAAGGTATCGCGGGGGTAGGCGGGCGAGAGGGCGAGGACGCGCCGGAAAGCGCCGCGATAGTGATCGCGCCGGGCAAGCCACAGGCTAATCGCCGCGCCGGCGGATTGTCCTACCAGGGTGATATTCGTTTTATCCCCGCCAAAGGATTCGATATTGTCCTGTAGCCACTCCAACGCCAGCACGCAGTCATCGATGCCCCGGTAGCGGTCCGCTTCATCGTCGGCAAAGCGGGCGAAACCAGCCAGGCCCACGCGGTAGCCCACCCGGACTTGGATGATGCCCTTGCGGGCCGTTACCGTGCCTGGCACCCGCTCGTCCTCATGCGAGCCGCCTTCAAAACTTCCCCCGTGGATATAGACCACCACGGGGCAATCCGTCGCGTTTTCCGGGGCAGTAATACTGAGCGCTACCTCATCCGGTTGCGGTGTGCGCGCATCTTGGTCGAGGGGCTCATCCAGCGGCCGCGCCGTGGAAAAGCGGCTAGGGATTTCGCAAAAGCGCAGCGAATGAAAGTAGGAGAGGCCATCGCGGCTAAAGCCGGTGATGCGTCCAGATGGGGTGGCAATGGTAACGGGTATCTGTGCGCTCGACATACCTGCCAGATTACCGTGGGGCAGTAATATAAGGACCCATGGAGTGGTTGACTGACGTGAGCAGCGCATTTTCGCAGTTCTTGGTGCAGGCGCCCGTGTGGGTACAGATGATCATCGTGGTCATCATCGTGGTGCCCATCATGATTGGGCTGGCCTGGTGCCTGATGTGGGCCGTGGACCGCAGCGCCGTCCTAATTTCCCAGTTTCGCAATCGCGGCACTACAGTAAAAGACCATGGCTGAACAACATTCGGAGGGCGCGGGCGATAACGCAGCGAGCGGCGACGTGCCCAGCGCCAGCTCGGATAGGATCCAGCCGGTCGATCCCCGCGAAGGCCTGTGGGATCCAGAGCGCAAAAAGGATGAGCGCGCTGCAAACCCGCTGGTTGCTGGCACCTCTCAGCCCGTTCGCCGCAAGCGCTCTCTGCCTAAATCCCGGGTCTCGCTCACGCTGTGGTCCATGATTGCGTTAGTTCTCATCGTTGCGCTTATCGGCAGCCTGTGGCCCTAGGACAAACTGGTGGACTGCTCCAATAAATGGACCACTCTGGTGTTATAAGCCGTGAATAATTACAGCTTCGATCGTGGGTGAAACGCGTTGATACGCCAACCGGTTGGTACAGTAGGCACAGATTATTATTAGCTGTGCGAAAGGACATCGCGTGACCCTGCAACAAGTGCACACTCCGGCGGATTTTACCATTGAGCCGGGGGAGACCTGCCTCACCGCCCTGATGGATACCGCGAAGAAGCGCCCGCACGGCGTCATGTTTACCCGCCCAGCTAATTACGAGTGGGTCAATGTCACCGGTAAAGAGTTTATCGATGAGGTCTTTGAAGTAGCCCAAGGCTTAATCGCGCTAGGCGTCGAGCAGGGCGATCGCATCGCTCTGATTTCTGCTACCCGCTACGAATGGTCCCTGCTGGACTACGCCATCTGGGCCGCCGGTGCGGCATCGGTTCCGGTTTATCCTTCCTCGTCCGCCTCCCAGGTGCGCTGGATTATCGAGGACTCCGGCGCGGTGCTGGCGATTACCGAAACCCGCGAGCACTCCGAATTAGTTGAAAACCTGGTCCTACAAGACGATGGGGAACCGAATTTGAAGGGCTCGCCATCGCAGCTGCGGCGCGTTTTAGAGATTAATTCCTCTGCCATCGATACCTTGAAATTCGAAGGCCGCAGCGTTGGCACCGACGAGGTGTCTGCCCGCATCGCCGCCACCAATACCGATGATCTGGCCTCTTTGGTTTATACCTCCGGCACCACCGGCCGCCCGAAGGGCTGCATCCTGACGCACCGGAACTGGCTCTCGGAGGCTAGGGCGCTGACCACCAACCCCATCGGTGTCTTCGCCGTGCCGGGCAGCCATACGCTGACATTTTTGCCTTTGGCACATGTCTTTTCCCGCGCCGTATCGATTGCCGTGGCCATTCGCGGTGCCTCGCAGAACCACTGGTCCGATTTTTCCACCATCTCCATCGAGTTCGCCCGCTCTCGCCCCAACGTCATTTTGGGCGTGCCGCGCGTATTTGAAAAGGTTCGCAACTCCGCGGCCTCGAAGGCGGCGGATTCTGGCATCAAGAGCTTTCTTTTTGAACAGTCCGAAAAGATCGCCATCGAATACTCGAAGGCACTCGATACGCCGGACGGCCCAGACCGGCTGCTGAAAATTAAGCACAAGCTCTTTGACAAGCTGGTCTATTCCACCATTCGCCAGGGCGTAGGCGGCAATGTTCGGTACTGCATTACCGGCGGCTCCGCGATGGGCCACGATCTGTTGCACTGGTTCCGCGGCATCGGCGTGCCCATCTATGAGGGCTACGGCCTGACCGAGACCGCCGCGGCCGCTGCCGTGGACTACGTGGACCAATCCATTGGTACCGTCGGCCCGCCTCTCGGCGGGGTTACCCTCCGCATCAACGATGACGGCGAAGTCTGCATCAAGGGCGGCATGGTATTCGAAGGGTATTGGAATAACCCCGAGGCCACGGAGGAAGCCTTTGAGGACGGCTGGTACAACACCGGTGACTTGGGGGAAATCGACGATGATGGCAAGCTCACCATCACCGGGCGCAAGAAGGACCTGATTGTTACCGCGGGTGGCAAGAACGTCTCGCCTGGCCCGATGGAGGACATCCTGCGCGGCCACCCGCTGATTTCGCAGGCCATGGTCGTAGGCGATGGCAAGCCGTTCGTGGGAGCGCTTATCACCCTGGACCCGGACATCCTCAAGCGGTGGAAGCTGGACCACAATATCCCAGAAAACCGCTCTATGGACGATATCGCTACCGATGCCACCCTGCGCGCCGAAGTGCAAGACGCCGTCAACAAGGTCAACTCCACGGTGTCCCATGCGGAAGGCATTAAGAAGTTCTACATCCTAGAAAGCGACCTTACCGAGGATGAAAATGAGCTTACGCCAACGATGAAGGTCAAGCGCAACGTGGTGGCGCAACGCTACGCCAGCGCCATCGAGCACATTTACAAGCGCTAGAAAGGCGTGAAACGGGTACACCCGAGGATTTTATTCCTCGGGTGTTTTCCTTCTTGCAGGTCACCATGGGCGAAGCGCGAACCTGCCATAAACCTGTGAAACGCTTCGGAGTGTCGCACTCTCGCGGTAGACGATCTGGCATAGAGTCATGAGTCGTCGCCGAAAACCTCAACCTCTACTAGAGGTTAGAAAATGAAAACCGCGGAAGGAGTGGCTCGAAGCCTATGCAGAAGATCGCCGCCGAGCTGCGTCACCGCGAGCTCACCCAGGAGATTTACAATATCGGCGACGAAGTCGCGGAATACCTCGAGCACCTCATTGAAGCAATCGAGGATTGGGATGAGGAACTGTCCATGGATTGTTTGGCGGAACTCGGCGATATCGTCGACGACGCCCGCGTGGACTCGGGGCGCTGCGTGGGTGAGCTAATTGGGCTTCGCCAAGCGCTCGTGTCCGGCGTGCGTTCGGGAACCATTTCTGCCGCTCCCTCCGGCGCGAATGATGCGGAGGAGCCGGAGCAGCTCACCCCGCGCCTGTTGGATGAGCGCTATCCCATTGCCAAGCCCATCGTTGTGCATGAATTGGCAGAAGCGCTGCGCCAGCGCACACAGGCGGTAGCAGATTACCTGCGTGAGGTCGTGGAATACGTGCTGGAGCAAACGGATGCCGTCGCCCGCAACCTCGACATGGTCTCCCTACCGCACCTGTATAAGTGTACCGGGGAATCCGCGCTCATCGCCGTGCAGGCGTGGAAGCACACCGTGCTCGATACGCACCCGGCGTACGTGCGCTCCATGCGCGGGCATAACCCGCCGCAATTCCTAGAAGAACGCGCCCGCATTGCCGTGGTCGTAGAAAAAGTCCGCGCCAAGCGCGAGGCAGCCCGCCGGGCCACAACTGCATAGTTCCTTTAGACTTCCTTGCTTAAGGCAAGGGGAATTTAGCGGCCACCGAGATTCCCTCTCTCGGTGGCCGTCGCATTTTTAGATGGACACCCTGCGTGGACTAGAACCTTGCGTGGCTTCATCTTTAGCGTTGAATGGCTCAGTTGTGGGACTGCTGGGAGCGTATAGCGTTCTGGCGCGCGGAGATAGTGGCCGTGACCTCAGAGATAAAGCGCTCCGGGTGCTGAACTAACTGCTGCGGGGAGCACCGTATGACGATAAAGCCAGCATCGCGCAGGCGCTTGTCGCGGGACCGCTCAGCGTGGTCCCGCGGCTTCGTTGGTGCCGCGGTGGATGGGGCATCGGCAAGCGGCTGTATGGAGGTGGTAGTGTCATCGCCTGGTTCGGTGATGTCGATGACGTAGGTCTTATTGATGCAGAGCTCCGCGGTGATGCCGGGCAGGGCGGTGTAGTGGACCTCGAAAAACATCGGCCAGGGAAAATCCGCCTGGATGAGCAGGGCACGGGCAAAGGAAGCATAGGGGGAAGGGGAGGCGGCGCAGCTGTGGTGGATAGCTTCTCGCACGACGGCACTATTGCGTACCCTGCCCATCTGGGCGAATTCCTGACTAAGAGCTTTCTTCGTAATTCCTGCGCGCAGGGCAGAATCGGCGGCAATGAGGCCCTCGCGAAAACCGTGGAACCGGGCAATATCGATTACCGCCCGAGCCGGAGAAACGGTACGGGCGCCGTGTACCAGCATCGGTTCGGGTAATTTCGTTTTGCGGTAAATGCGTTCTGGATTGCGCCGGTCCTTATTAGGCAAAGAGTTATGGGGAAGGGCCATTTCCACCTTTTCTTCGGCGGAGGCAAGCACCCATAGCCCGTGGACGCGGGCGGCGGATTTGGAAATGAGCACCGCGGTATAGGCGCTGCGGGCGGCGGCAATGGCGCGCAGGCGCAGCTGAGAGGACAGGTTCAGGCTGTGGTAATGTTCGCGGTGCACCGCGATGCGGGGTGCGAGTTTGAGGTAGGTGCCGTTATCGAGTTCGTGCCAGAAGGTGGGATGGTTGTGCCGGATGGACGGAATATTAGTTAATGCTTGGTTCATGCCCTCGAGCACATACGAGGAGCATGATGCCCGCTACCCGAATGCGCGCAGGCTGTGGAGTTCTCGTTGAATCTTCACTAAGTGTTAATCATGATTCCCCAGTGGCGCCACGAGCTCAAGTTATCCACACCTGCGATAACAATGGGTTGCGTGACTGAGTTCGATTAGTACGAATCGATGACCAAGCTAGCTGCATGCTCGCGCAAGTAGTCCCGAAGGTAGGGCAGGGCAAAGTCTACTTGGCCACTGGCTGGTATTTCGATTAGTTCCGAGTCAAGCAAGCGGCGCCGGTAATTGGATGCATATTGCGAACTTTTTCCTAGGCGGGCCGTGATATCACTCATGGATGAGGGGCCATTGTCTTGAGCCATGTGGAGCAGGAATGTCCGATCGATGGGGGAAAGCTCCGCTAGGGCGGGCTCATGGACTAGCTGCCCTAGCTTTCGTCGCGCTTTGGAAATGCCTTCCTGCGCAGCTTCCACCGAAATCGTATTGTCTGTTCGGTGGCGGAAAGCCCATAGGCCGACGAGCTGAATCATAAAGGGATATCCCTGGCAAGCGGTTACGGCAGAATTCAGTGCGTCCTTGTCCCAATTAACCTCTGTTTCTTCTACGGGAGCATTGAGTGCCTTCCGGACGTCCGTATCCGGCACTCGGTCCAATTCAATGCGGTTCGCACGGCGAAGAAAAGTGACAGGATTAGAGTCATCTTGGCTAGCCAAAAGCGGTTTAATTGAGGATGGGATTCCTGCCATGACTACAGCAATATTTTCCCCTTCTCGCACGAGGTGCTGGATGGTAGCTCCAAAATCGATGACCTCATCACTGCGCTGGTGGTGCATTTCATCCAAAGTAATGAGCACCCCAGTGGGCTCGCTGTGGGAAATCCGGTCTAGTTCCCGCTGCGCATGGAGGAGGTCTTTCAAGGCCCTTCTTAAGGGGTAGGTTTCCGCGGATAATGTTCTTGAATCCCATTCCATGCCGATGCCCAATTGGAAAAGGTGCAGGTTGAAACCTTTTAGCGCTGCCCGGTTGAGGTGAAGGGTATTAATAATTTCAGCACGGAGCCGTTCCGCAAAACCGGCAGATGCCGTGTCATTAAGGATGCGCCACCCGCGATCTGACGCGGTGTCTTCGAAGGCATTGAGCAATACCGTCTTGCCGATACCGCGCGGACCCACGACGAGGGAAATGCGTTCATGGGATCCGGGGCCATCGTCCAAGGCATAAGCAAACTCCTCGATGGAGTCTTTACGGCCAGCCAGGTAGGGAGGCGTGGCCCCAAGCGTGGCGGTAAACGGATTCTTCCGGGTGGTCATAGTCCAAGTGTAAAACACTGCGCTTGTGTACGCTTGTTTATCTTTTGAATTTTGTTTATAAAACTATTAGGCATCGAAACCAACGGGGACGGTTGGTTTCGATGAGGACGCTATACCGCTGGGGGAGGGGTGACCTTGTCCAGCTGCTCGGTAATCTGCGGCCACAGCTGGCCCATGATGTCATCCCAGGTAAGGATCCACACGGCCTTGTCCTTATCTGCCTTGCCCACGACGACGAGCTGCTCATTGCGGGAGCGCATGTGATCCAGCGTCTTTTGCACGGTGGTGGCAGAAGAGACAGAAATCGGGGCGCGGGAGAATTCGAGGACTGGGGTATCGGGATCCGCCATGAGGGTATCGCGCACGTGCACCACGCGGGGGACGCGGGAATCCTTGGGGAAGACGAGCACGCGCATGATGTTCTTGCGCAGGACGAGCTCTTGGAGCTGTTCCACGGTGGCATCGGAAGGCAGGGGCACGACCTCTGAGCCGTGGGCGCGCGCCATGGCACCCACCGTGGAGTTCTCGAGCTCGATGACATCGGAAATTTGGTTGGCGGAATTATCGTCTAGCGCGCCGGTCTCGCGGGAGTGCTCGACCAAGGTGCGTAGCGTCTCGGCATCGTAGCCGGCGGCGCCGGCGCGGTCGACCGGTTCCTCGCCGGTCATGGCCACCAATTTATTGGCCATCGTGTTAATCCACTTCAGCAGCGGGCGGAAGACCCACACGAACCCGCGGGCGGGAATGGCAATGACCTGCAGGGCGGATTCTGGGTGGGCGATGGCCCAAGACTTAGGCGCCATTTCACCCAGCACCAGGTGCAGGAAGGTGACGATGAACAGCGCGAGGATGAAGCTGGCGACATCGGCAATGCCCAGCGGCAGGCCAAGGGCCTCTAGCGGGGTCATCAGAAGGTGATGGACCCACGGTTTGGTCACGGCACCGAGCACGAAGGTGGCGGCGGTAATGCCCAACTGCGCGCCAGCCAGCATGATGGTCAGCTCATTGAGCGAGCGCAGACCGGCGCGGGCGGTGCGCGAAGACTCCGCGTTTTCTTCGAGCCGGTTGCGGCGCGAACCCATGAGGGAGAACTCTATGACCACGAAGAAGCCGGATGCGGCGATGATGAGCAGCGTGACGATGAGGTTGAACCACCACGTATCGGTCATTATGCCTCCTCCTCTTCGTCATCGCTGTCGTGGACATAGTCCTCAATGAGCTCGATGGCCAGGGAGGATGGCACGTGGCGGTCCACGTCATCCACGCGCATGCGGATGGAGCGGGTGGGTGCTTCATCCTGATCCACCCAGTCATCCGGCTCTGCCTCCAAGGCGATGGTGTGGATTTCGCCCACCTCAGGCAGGGCACCGGCGTGCGCGATGAGCAGGCCGGCGATGGTTTCGAAATCGCCCTCTGGAAGATCGTGGCCAATGGCGCGCTCGATTTCATCCAGCGGGGTATCGCCATCGACCAGCCAGTGGGATTCGTCCTGCTCGGTAATTTCTTCGGTTTCCTCGATATCGTGCTCATCGGTGACATCGCCAAGAATCTCCTCGGCCAGGTCCTCCATGGTGACGATGCCGACGAATCCGCCGTACTCGTCGATGACGCAGGCCAGCTTTTGTTCTTCGCCGCGCAGTTCATCGACGACATCGGGAAGCGGCATAAGCTCCGGAACCACCAGGGGCTCGCGCATGATGGCGGTGGCGCTGGTGGCGGCAGGGAGATCGGAGCCCAGGACATCGAAAAGATGCACCACGCCGATGGGATTGTGCTCATCATCGATGACGGGGTAGCGCGTATGGTTCTCAGACATCAATTCGCGCACCTCGCCCAGGGTGGTGCCAGGATCAATGACGTCCACGCGGGAGCGGGGGATCATGGCGTGCTCGACGTCGTGCTCGGGAAAGTCGAGCAAACGGTCCAAAACCATGTACGTGTCCTCATCCAAGACGCCGGTTTCGTGCGAGGAATCCACGATGGATTCGAGGTCATCGGCAGTAGCGGAAGAGTCGACGTCTTCTACCGGCTCGATGCGAAAGAGCTTCAAAATCGCATTGGAGGAATACTCGAAAAAGCGGATGAGCCAGCCGAAAATGCGCAGGTACCACTGCGTGGACGCGGCCAGGCGCAGCGCCGTTTTCATGGGCGCGGCGATGGTGTAGTTCTTAGGAAAAAGCTCCGCAAAGAGCATCGTGGCGATGGTGGAAATAAATAGCGCCGCGATGGTGCCGATAGCCACGGACACGCCGGTGGGAATTCCCACTCCGCCAAGCAGCACGCCAAGGCCCTGGCCCACCAGGGGCTCTGCCACATAACCAATAAGCAGGCCGGTAATGGTAATGCCGAGCTGCGCACCCGAAAGCATGAAGGAGGTGCGCTTGGTGATGTCCAGCGCGCGCTGGGCGGATTTATCACCTTCAGCGGCCATGGACCGCAATTGGGTGCGGTCCACGGACATGAATGAAAACTCTTGTGCCACGAAATAAGCGTTCGCGACGATGATGAGCCCGATGACGATAAAGCCTGCCAGGATCATCATAATAGCCGATAACATGAGTTACTCCCCACCGCCTATAAGGTGGCGGGGACATCGACTGGGAGGCTCCACTGAAGGTACCTTTCTATACGCGGGAAGTTGGCAATATACTACATGTTTAACACCCATTTCGGCCATTTTGTTCCCTGCCTATTAGAGTTTGATTCATGACTGAACCATTCGGGCTGTATATCCACGTTCCCTTTTGCGCCACCCGCTGCGGTTATTGCGATTTTAATACTTATACCCCCGGCGAGTTGGGCAGCCCGCGCGATCTCACCGGCCCTTACCTCGATGCCTTGAACAAGGAGCTGGAGATGGCGGCCACCCGCGTGGGGCGCACCGCGGATACGGTCTTCATCGGCGGCGGCACGCCCTCACTCCTGGGCGGGCAGGGCCTGAGCCGCATCCTGGATACGGTGCGCTCTACCTTTGGGCTTAGCCCAGGCGCCGAGGTCACCACCGAGTCCAACCCGGAGTCCACCTCGCCGGAGTACTTTGCCGCGCTTGCCGATGCCGGCTTTAACCGCATCAGCCTCGGCATGCAGTCCGCCTCGCACAGCGTGCTCCAAGTGCTCGAGCGCGCCCACACCCCCGGACGCGCCTTCGCCGCCGCGCGCGAGGCCCGGGAGGCAGGCTTCCAGCACGTCAACCTCGACATGATCTATGGCACGCCCACCGAAACCGACGATAACGTCCGCGAGACCTTGGACCGCGTGCTGGAGACCGGCGTCGACCACGTCAGCGCGTACTCGCTCATCGTAGAAGACGGCACGCGTATGGCCCGCAAGGTGAATAAGGGGCTGCTGCCCGCCCCGGATGAAGACGTGCTGGCCCGGCGCTATGAACTGATTTCTTCCACCCTCGAAGACGCCGGCTTCGAGTGGTACGAGGTCTCCAATTGGTCGCTGCCCGGCGGCGAATGCGAGCACAACCGCATCTATTGGGTGGACGGCAACTGGTGGGGCGCAGGTCCTGGTGCGCACTCCCACCTAGGCGACGAGCGCTTTTATAACGTCAAGCACCCTAGCCGCTATATCCAAACGCTAGGAAACGGCGAGCTGCCCATCAAAGACAGCGAAACCCTAACGGGTGCCGATCGCCACATGGAAAAGGTGATGCTGGGCCTGCGCCTGCGCGAGGGCATCCCAGAATCCTGGCTCGATGCCCACGCTGCCCCGGCATTGGAGGACTTCATCGACCGCGGCCTGCTCGAGCGCGCCGGCCAGCGCGTGCGAGTGACCAAGCCTGGGCGCCTGCTTGCCGATGGTATCGTCTCCGACCTCCTCATCGCCGAAGAGTCCTAGCCGCCGTCAGAAATTCCTTATATTTGCCCCTGAACCACCAAAACCCCTTATATTTGTCCCTGAACCACCAAAACCCCTTATTCGGCCTTATTCTTGTTAGACTTTGGGCATGGACGACGCACTCAACCCCTATACCCCAGGCTCTGGGCTTGCGCCGACGGTTCTTACGGGGCGAGACAAGGATTTACAAGCCTTCGATAACCTCATCAAGCGCGCGGAAAACGATCTTTTGGGACGCCCAATGCTGCTCATTGGTTTAAGGGGCGTGGGAAAAACAGTTTTATTGAATCAGCTTAAAACTCGTGCGGATCAAAACGACTGGCTGACGGTTAAAGTCGAGGCTTCCCAGGGAACACGAGGTCACGAAAGCGTCCGTAGAGCGATTGCGGATGGGCTGGCAAAAGCATCTCTTCGTTTTCGTGCGAAAATCAAAGTTAAAGAAAGCGCAGCGGCATTAACGCGGGCAGTTGCGGCTTTTAATGTTTCATTAGGGGCTGGCACGATTGATTTGGGTGTGGAGCCGAAAGAATTTCCACCTTTAACAGGAAATCTGGAACTTGATCTACAAGATGTGGTCTCTGCAACTGCGGAAGCATTGCGGAAAGAGAAAAGAGCGGTGGCGCTGTTCATTGATGAAATGCAGGATCTCGATGAAGAGATGCTCGAGGCCTTGATTTCTGCGCAGCACGAGGCAGGTCAAAATAGGCTCCCGTTTTATATCATCGGGGCTGGACTGCCGAGCCTTCCAGGAAAGGTGGCGCGTTCACGCTCTTACGCAGAGCGAATGTTTGAAATTCACAATATTGACCGTCTAGGAATGATGCCGGCACGGCTCGCTTTATCTGAACCTGCGGAACGCCAAGACGTGGAATTTCAGGATGATGCATTGGATCATCTCGTAGAAGTTAGCGGCCAGTATCCTTACTTTCTGCAAGAATTCGGTTCGCAGATTTGGAGAGTGGGACAGAGTTCTCCATTTTCGCTCAATCATGCGCAGCAGGCAGCACGGTTGGGCATCAACCAACTAGATTCTGGGTTCTTTCAAGCTCAGTGGGACCGGGCTACCCCTGCTGAAAGGGAATACCTGATCGCTATGGCGGAAATCGGGGGTGAATCCGCTGAGACCAAGGATATTGCTGAATTTTTGGATAAGGAAACCAGTAAATTGGGTCCAGTTCGAGCAAACCTTATTAATAAGGGGCTGATTTATTCACCCGAACATGGCAAGGTGCGATATACCGTCCCCAATTTTCAAGAATTTATTAAACGCCGTAGAGAATAGGAGCGCTGAGAAGTGTCTACCTCAACTGATGCCCGCCGCAAGGAGGTCCTGCGGGCCATCGTTGCGGATTACATTGCCTCCCAGGAACCCGTGGGCTCTAAAACGCTGGTAGAGCGCTACCGGCTGGGCGTTTCTTCCGCGACCATCCGCAATGACATGGCCGTGCTGGAATCGCAGGGGCTGATTTCGCAGCAGCATGCCAGTTCTGGGCGCGTTCCCACGCAGCAGGGGTACCGGCAGTTCGTTGATTCCCTGCACGAGGTCAAGCCGCTTTCTACCCCAGAGCGCAAAGCGATGCTGAGCTTCTTGGAAGGCGGGGTAGACCTCGAAGATGTCCTGCGCCGCTCCGTGCAGCTTTTGGCCCAGGTCACTGAGCAGGCGGCCGTGGTGCAGCTGCCCAATTTGAAGGTCTCGCGCGTCAAGCACTGCGAGGTCGTCACGTTGTCCCCGGTGCGGGTGCTGCTGGTGCTGATTACGGATAACGGCCGCGTGGATCAGCGCAACGTGGAACTAGATGAGGTCATCGACCAGGATCAGACGTATCGCCTGCGGGACATCGTCAATAATGCGCTGGTGGGCAAGACGCTTACTGATGCCTCCGTGGAGCTCGCCCACCTCGTCGATGACGCCCCGCTGGATATTCGCCACCACGTGCTCAAGGTGGCGACCACGCTCATTGAAACCTTGGTGGAACAGCCTTCCGATCGCTTGATTTTGGCGGGTACCTCGAACCTCACCCGCGTCGCGCGCGAATTTCCGGAAGGACTGCCCAAAATTATCGAAGCCCTGGAAGAACAGGTCGTCGTGTTGAAATTGCTGGCACGCGTGCCGGACTTAGGCAATGTTTCCGTGGTGATCGGGGACGAAAACGAAGAGGATCAACTGCGCGATGCCTCCGTCGTTGCCGCCGGGTATGGTTTTGGAACCGGGGGACAGGCGGCGACGCTAGGTGGCCTTGGAGTGGTGGGGCCGACGTTTATGGACTATTCGGGAACAATCTCTAAAGTCTCTGCTGTTGCACAATACGTGAGTGAAATTTTGGCCGGCGAGTAGTGCGAGTAGACTAGCCGGTCGCTACATAAATTTTTGCAAGGTAATACCAACAAAACGATCGAGAAGGAATATCTCTAACAGTGGCTCGTGACTATTACGGCATCCTCGGTGTTGATAAGGACGCAACGGACCAGGAAATTAAGAAGGCGTACCGCAAGCTGGCCCGCAAGTATCACCCGGATGTGAACCCGGATGATGAGGCAGCGGCGGAGAAATTCCGCGAGGCTTCGGTTGCCCAAGAAGTTTTGCTGGATCCACAAAAGCGCCAGATCGTCGACATGGGCGGCGACCCCATGGAGCAAGGCGCCGGTGCCGGCGGATTTAGCGGCTTTGGCGGCGGTGGCTTGGGCGATATCTTCGCCGAGTTCTTCGGCGGTGGCGCCGGCGGCGGATCCCGCGGGCCTAAGTCGCGTGTGCAGCCCGGCAACGATGCCCTCCTGCGCACCCGGATTACCCTGGAAGAAGCCTATACGGGCCTGAAGAAGAAGGTCACCGTCGATACCGCGGTGCTGTGTGACTCCTGCGGCGGCACCGGCTCGAACTCCAAGTCCAAGCCCGTTACCTGTGATAACTGCAACGGCATGGGTGAAATTCAGGAGATGCAGCGCAGCTTCTTGGGCAATGTGATGACCACCCGCCCGTGCCCGAAGTGCCAGGGCTTTGGCGAAATCATTGAGGATCCCTGCAACCAGTGCGCCGGCGATGGCCGCGTGAAAAAGCGCCGCGACCTTACGGTCTCCATCCCGGCTGGTATCAACGATGGCATGCGCATCCGTATGGCCTCCCAGGGCGAGGTCGGCCACGGCGGTGGCCCTGCCGGTGACCTCTACGTGGAGGTGCACACGCAAGAACATGAGGTCTTCCAGCGCAATGCGGATGACCTGAACGTCACCGTGCACGTGCCGATGATCGATGCTGCGCTGGGCACCAACTTCACCATCGATCAGCTCAACGGCGAGGAGCTCACCATCGATATCGAGCCGGGCACCCAGCCAGGCGAGTCCATCAAGGTGGAAGGCGCAGGCATGCCACGCCTGCGCACCGACGGTTACGGTAGCCTCTTTGCCCACGTGGACGTGGTCGTGCCCAAGGATCTGGACCGCAAGAGCCGCGAGGCGCTGGAAAAGATCCGCAATACCCGCGATGAGGGTGCCCGCGTGCGCACCGCCAGCGACGGGCAGGAAGACTCCTTCTTTACCCGCCTGCGCGATAAGTTCCGCCGCTAATGTCGTTGCCAGTCTTCATCCACCCAGATCTCTCCGCCGCCCAGGCCGGAGACAGCATCACGCTGTCTGGGCCCGAGGCGCGCCACGCCGTGACGGTCAAGCGAATGCAGCAGGGGGAGAAGCTGGCGCTTATCGATGGCACCGGTATCCGCCTCACCCTCACCGTCACCGAGACCTCGGGCAAGGATCACTTGACCGGCACCATCGAGTCCGTTACCCAGCTTCCGGAGCCGAATCCGCGGGTAACCGTGGTGCAGGCGATCCCCAAATCCGAGCGCGCCGAGCTAGCCGTTGACCTGGCTACACAGGCCGGGGCGGATGAGATCATCGCCTGGCAGGCGGATCGCTGCGTGGCCAAGTGGGACGGGAAGAAGGCGCCGAAGGCCGTCGTCAAATGGAAGGCCGCGGCCGAAGCGGCCGCAAAGCAATCCCGGCGAGACCGTATCCCGCAGGTTCGCGGCCCGCTGACTACCCGCCAATTGGTTGCGGAGCTGGCAGAGCACGCAGAATCCGCGAGCGTGTTAGTCCTGCACGAGGAAGCCACCGACTCTATCCGCGAGGTGGACTTGCGCGGCGAGGTCTTCCTCTTAGTCGGACCTGAGGGCGGCATCGGGGAAGAAGAGCTGACAACGCTGAGCGAGGTAGGAGCCGTGCCCATCAAATTAGGCCCGGAGGTTCTGCGCACCGCCAGCGCGGCGATGGTGGCCTTGGCGGCTATCGGCATGCGGACTGAGCGCTGGTAGCCTATTAGACGTGCCTATCATCACCAAGAAATGTGAGATCGATTCCGCGTATGTCAGCAGCGTTTTGGGCAGCGCGGACGATAACCTCCGCGTGCTCAATGACCGCCTCGATGCGGACCTTTTTGCCCGCGGCAATATTGTCACCGTCACCGGTCCCGATTACGAGGTAGCCCGCGCCGCGAAGATCCTCGATGAGCTCGAGGCCATCGCCAGGCGCGGCCATGCCGTATCTACCGATACGGTCAAGCACACCATGGACATGGTGGCCGTAGAGGCGCCGCAGTCGGTGGCAGCGGCGATGGCGGCGGACATCGTCAAGCGCCGCGGCAAGTCCATCCGCCCTAAGACCGTGGGGCAATCCGAATACGTGCAGGCCATCGACAATAATACGGTGGTCTTTGGCATTGGCCCGGCCGGTTCCGGCAAGACCTACCTGGCGGTGGCGAAGGCCGTCCAGGCGCTGCAAAATAAGCAGGTCTCGCGCATCATTCTTACCCGTCCGGCGGTTGAGGCGGGCGAAAACCTCGGCTTTTTGCCAGGCACGCTCAATGACAAGATCGACCCGTACCTGCGCCCGCTCTATGATGCGCTGCGGGACATGCTCGATCCGGAGATGATTCCCAAGCTGATGGATGCCGGCATCATCGAGGTTGCCCCGCTGGCGTATATGCGCGGGCGCACGCTCAATGATGCTTTTGTCATCCTCGATGAGGCGCAAAACACCACCCCGGCGCAGATGAAGATGTTTTTGACCCGCCTGGGCTTTGGCTCCACCATTGTGGTCACCGGCGATATCTCCCAGGTAGATCTGCCACGCGGGCAGGTATCTGGCCTGCGTATTGTGCGGCGAATTCTCAATAACGTGGACGATATCCACTTTGCGGATCTCAGCGCCCAGGACGTGGTGCGCCATCAGCTGGTGGGCCGCATCGTGGATGCCTATGATTCCTTTGACAATAAGCAGGCTGCGGAAAACGAGGGGAAATAAGTGAGTATCGAGTTTCTCAATGAGTCGGGTTTTGATGGCGTCAACGAGGAGATGCTGATCGATGTCGCCTCCTATTCCTTCGGCGCAATGGACATCAACCCCGATGCGGAATGCACCATTACCTGCGTGGACCTGAAGTCCATCGAGGATCTGCACATCCGCTGGATGGACTTGGAAGGCCCTACCGATGTAATGAGCTTTCCCATGGATGAACTTACCCCCGGTGCCACTTCTGGTGGCGGGCGCCCCGATGCCGCCGATCCGGGGCCTGCAATGCTTGGCGATATCGTCTTATGCCCCGAGTTCGCCCTCCGCCAGGCCGATGCCGCCGGGCATTCGCTCGGCCACGAGCTCGCGCTGTTGACGGTGCACGGCTGCTTGCACTTGCTGGGCTACGATCACGCCACCGCGGCGGAAGAAAAGGAAATGTTTGCCCGGCAGAATGAACTGCTGGCGGATTGGTACGATGACCTCGCCGCACGCGGGAAGAGCTACCAGCCAAAGCCCTCGGGCCCGAAGGCCTTCCCAGACGCTGCCGAGCGAGCACGCCTTGATGAGCAGGTACCGGGCGGCGGCATTCCCGCGATTGGGGAACCACGCGACGAGGAACCCCGAGAATAATTTCGCCCCTTCCTTTGTCTCTGTGCACAGTCAGTAGCACAATGGATAGCTATGACTATCCTTTCCATCCAGTCTCATGTCACCTACGGCCATGTGGGAAATTCCGCGGCCGTCTTTCCCCTCCAGCGCGCCGGCCACGAGGTGTGGCCCGTGCATACGGTGAATTTTTCCAACCACACCGGATACGGTGACTGGGGCGGGCCGATGATTCCAGCCAGTGATGTCACGTCGATCATCGATGGCATCGAAAAGCGCGGTGCTTTTGAAAACATCGACGCCATCCTTTCCGGCTACCAGGGCGGCTCCGACATTGCCTATGCCATCGTGGATACCGTCCGCCGCATCAAGGCCGTCAACCCCAAGGCGCTCTACGCCTGCGACCCCGTGATGGGTAATGCGAAGTCGGGCTGCTTCGTTTCCGATGACATCCCGCCGCTGCTACGTGACCGCGTAGTACCCGTTGCCGATATCATCACTCCCAACCAATTCGAGCTGGGCTACCTCACCGATACCGAGGTCAGCACCTTGGACCAGACCTTGGCGGCGGTGAAGAAGGCGCAGGAAATGGGGCCGAAGACGGTACTGGTTACCTCCGTCAAGCGCCCGGAAACCCCTGCGGATCAGATCGAGATGCTCGCCGTGGACGGTGAGCGCGCATTCTTGCTCTCGACCCCGCTGTTGCCGTTTAAGCGCAACGGTTCCGGCGACGTGACCGCCGCGCTGTTTACCGGCCACTACGTTGAAACCCATGACGTGAAAGAAGCGCTGCGCCGCACCGCATCTTCCGTCTACGAGCTTCTGCGTACGACGTATGAAGCGGAATCCACTGAGCTGCAGCTTATTCAAGCTCAGGACGCCTTCGCCCACCCGAGTATGCAATTCCAGGCGGAGGAGCTCTAAAGCTGCACTGGTGGAGTGGTGTGGTCTGCAATCCGAGACAAGTAATCCGCTGTTTTGGTGCATAACTTGCTGAATACCTATAAAGTGATAGGTGTAACGTAATCAACGACGTGATTGGAGTCCCGTCTTGTCCAGCACCGGAAGTATCAGCGCATCCCCCGACGGCCTGTTGATGGCCCTTATTCAATACCCAGTTCCCGTAGTCAATTCCCCGGAAGACGTTCAAGCAAACGTCGATGAAATCTGCCGCATGGTGGCCTCGACCAAGGCTGGCTACCCAGACCTAGATCTCATCGTCTTTCCGGAATACTCCTCTTCGGGCCTGAACACCAAGATTTGGTCCTACGATGAATTCCTCATCGGCCTCGATGACCCCAAGGTGGACCAGTACAAGCAGGCTTGTAAGGATAACGACGTCTGGGGCGTCTTCTCCATCATGGAACCCAACCACGAAGAGGGGAAGCCCCCGTTCAACACGGCGATTATCATCAACTCCGATGGCGAGATTGCGCTGCACTACCGCAAGCTGCAGCCATGGACCCCCATCGAGCCGTGGTACCCGGGCGACTTGGGGATGCCGGTATGCGATGGCCCGAAGGGGTCCAAGCTCGCGGTCAATATTTGCCACGACGGCATGTTCCCTGAGCTCGCCCGCGAAGCCGCCTATAAGGGCGCCAATGTCTACATCCGCATCTCGGGCTATTCCACCCAAACCCAAGACCAGTGGATCATGACCAACAAGACCAACGCCTTCCAGAACCTCATGTACACGGCATCGGTGAACTTGGCGGGCTATGACCAAGTCTTCTACTACTTCGGTGAAGGCAATGTCTGCAACTATGACGGCCACATGATTTCTGAGGGCCACCGCAACCCGGGCGAAATCGTTACTGCAGAGGTATTCCCAGCGCTGGCTGATAAGGCGCGCATCAACTGGGGCCTCGAAAACAACATCTTCAACCTGGGCAATCGCGGCTACGTTGGCTACCCAGGCGGAAAGACCGAAAACTACCTCACCTGGGTAGAAGACCTTGCCAAGGGCGAGTACAAACTACCGTGGTCCGATGATGTCCGCATCAAGGACGGCTGGAAGTACTACCCGGACGGACCGCAGCTTGGCCCGCTTCCGGATGAATTCAAGAAATAGACACCCGGCTAAATCTCTTAGCTATTGAAGGCCCCGCACCCTCGTTTATTTTGAGGGTGCGGGGCCTTCGGGCTGGTGTTGGCCTAGAGGGAAAATCAAAAGGTCAGGGTCCTCGGGTATATCTGAGCGCGATTTGCTACATTTCAGGCGCGAATATGCTCAGTTGTTGCAGTGGACCTGTAGCATCTGCGAAAAGGTAGACGGGATACAGGTTCGAGGCACCGCTCTAGAGGCCTTCCCCTTGTGTTTCCAAGGGCGTTCCCGCGAGAGAATCTTCGTCATAGAATTCTGACGAGGCTCCACCCTGCGGCGGTCCCGAATATGGAGCGCCGCCGTTGCAAAGTTCTGGCCACTCGTCTGGATAAAGCAAGTATCCATTAAGGCCACCGCATACTCCTTCTGCGCGCACGGAACGCTGGAGTGCAGGGGTATTGCACAGTTCAGTTTGGTGCGAAGAGCCATCAGAAAATCTCCCGACTGCGCCAAGGCCCATTTCGCAGTACAACAGCTCTGGCTCAGCGGCTGCCGCTTGTGGTTGTGCGCCTGACTCCTCAGTTGCTACTTGGGCTTCTGGCTCTGCTGGGGTTTCGGAGGTGGGCTCTTGAGTAGTGGATTGTGCAACGTTGCTCGAAGAGTACGCACTAGATGAGCTGGATGATGAACTAGTAGAAGTACTTGTGGATTCCTCTTCGGAAGGCGAAGGGCCAGCATCAGGGGATGAACAGGCACTAATGGAAATGGTGAGAAGAGCGCCCAGGAGCAGTAGGGGAAACTCGGTTGGCATGGCGGAGTGCCTTTCAGGAAGCGGTGAGAAATACACCGAGGAGGAGAGAACGGTCTTAGCTTAGCCTGCAGATTTGTTAGCGCGTGAAACAATCGGAGATTTTGGTGCGGTGGGTTATCATTGCAGGTAATGAGTTCTGACATTGATACACAGTTTGATGCGGCATTCGAGGGCCTGCCAGATGACCCCGATGATGCTGCTCCGGAAGCCGCCGGGGAGAAGGCAGCTCCGTTAGATTATTCGCAGTACACGGATACCCCAGAAGGATTCCGCTCTGGATTCGTATCCTTTGTGGGCCGCCCGAATACGGGTAAATCCACGCTGACCAACGCGCTGGTGGGCCAAAAGATCGCCATTACCGCGGACCAGCCGGAAACGACCCGCCACACCATCCGCGGTCTGGTTCACCGCGAGGACGCACAGGTCGTCGTGGTGGATACACCGGGTCTGCACCGCCCCCGCACCTTGTTGGGCGAGCGGCTTAATGAAGTGGTTAAAGAAACGTATGCGGATGTGGATGTCATCGGCTTGACCATTCCTGCTGATGAGAAGATCGGTCCGGGTGACCGGTGGATCCTGGATAATGTGCGCTCGATTGCGCCGAAGACCCCCATCATCGGCATCGTGACCAAGCTGGATAAAGCCTCTAAGGACCAGGTGGGCGCGCAGCTTTTGGCCTTGCACGAGCTCTTGGCGCAAGAAGATCCGGAGGCCGTGGTGATTCCGGTTTCTAGTAAAAAGGGCGTGCAACTGGATGACTTGGTGCAGGTCATCGTGGAGCACTTGCCGGAGGGCCCGAAGTTCTACCCGGATGATCACATCACGGATGAGGGGCAAGAAAAGCGCATCGAAGAACTCATCCGTGAGGCTGCGCTCTCTGGCCTGAAGGCAGAGCTACCACACTCGGTTGCGGTGCAGATTGATGAAATGCTGCCTTCGCGCACGCGTGAGGGAGTGCTGGATATTCACGCCATCATGTACTTGGAGCGTCAAGGGCAAAAGCGGATCATCGAGGGTAAAGATGGCCTGCGTTTCCGCCGCATCGTGGGCAATGCCCGCAAGGAAATCATGGAGCTACTGGGCCAGAACGTGTACCTGGATCTGCGCATCAAGGTGCTGAAGAACTGGCAATCTGATGCCAAGTCGCTGGGCAGGCTCGGGTTCTAAAAGGCCATGCGCGAAAATTATCGCGACCGCGCCGTGGTCATTCGCTCCTATGATTTTGGGGAAGCCGACTGCGTCATCGTACTGCTCACCCAAAACCATGGGTTGGTGCGTGCGGTGGCCAAGGGCGTGCGCCGGGCAAAATCCCGCTTTGGATCGCGGCTGCAGCTCTTCGTCAATTTGGATGTTCAGCTGTATGTGGGAAAGAACCTGGCCACGATTTCCCAGGCAGATACGGTAAATTATTTTGGCGCGCGCCTCATTGAAGACTACGAGCGCTATACGGCCGCCTGCGCGGTCTTGGAATCGGCGGAGCGGCTCATCTACGCGGATGGCGACGGCGACCCGTACCTCTACAACGCAGGCGTAGCTGCGCTCGAGCAATTGCAAACCGATGAGCCGACACAAACGCTTGATGCGTTCTTATTGCAGGCCATGGCGCATGCCGGATGGGCGCCGAGCCTCTTTGATTGCGCCCAGTGCCAGCGCCCCGGCCCGCACCACGCCTTTCACCCGGCCGTCGGCGGCGCCGCTTGCCACGAATGCCGGCCGCCAGGTGCTGCGGAGGTGGATCCGGAAACCCTGCACCACTTGTGGCTTTTGGCACACGGCTACCCGACGGACCCGACGAATGCGCAGCGGCAGGAGGGGCATCGGCTAGCGCGGGCGCACCTGCAGTGGCACATGGAGCGAAATGTGTCCGCATTACAGGTGATGGAACAGTAAACTGTAGTCCGTGATTACCCCAGATCCTTCTCGCCGCCTGACCCCGCCGACTATCCCGGAAGAGCTGCTGCCGCGCCATATTGCGTTGGTGATGGACGGCAATGGCCGCTGGGCCCAGGAAAAGGGCATGAAACGCACGGAAGGCCACCGCAGGGGAGAGGCGGTGCTTCTCGATGTCGTCGATGCCTGCCTCGCCGCCGGTGTCCCGTACCTTTCGGCCTATGCGTTTTCTACTGAAAATTGGCGGCGCAGCCCGGAAGAGGTGCGCTTTTTGATGGGCTTTAACCGCGATGTGCTGCGTCGGCAGCGAGAGTGGCTCAATGAGCGTGGCGTACGCGTGGTGTGGGTGGGCCGACGCCCGCGCCTGTGGCGTTCGGTAATTAAAGAGCTCGAGACCGCCGAAGAATTGACCAAAAATAATACGAAAATGACGCTGGCCATGTGCGTGAATTACGGCGGCCGGGCGGAAATGGTCGATGGCGTGCGCCAGATTGCGGAAAAGGTCGCCGCTGGTGAGATTCGCCCGCGCGATATTAAAGAAAGCACCGTCGCAGAGCATCTTTATGATCCCGGTATGCCGGACGTGGACCTATTCTTGCGGCCTTCCGGTGAGAAGCGCACTTCGAACTTCCTATTGTGGCAGTCTGCCTACGCTGAGATGATTTATCAGGACAAGCTATTTCCTGATTTCACCCCAGAGGATCTCTTTGCCGCTATTGAGGAATATGCCCGCCGCGATCGCCGCTTCGGTGCCGTGAAGTAGGGAAATAGGGGATTAAAAACAGCGCGCGTGATTATTGTGCGGCGGCGCACTGCGAGCACACGCCGAAGATCTCCGCGTCGTGGCCGGTAAGCTCGAAGTTGTACTCGGTAGCTACGGCCGAAGCCCACTTTTCAATGGGGCCACCATCGATTTCTTCGGTGCGGCCGCATTTGGTGCATACCAAGTGGTGGTGGTGCGCGTCGGTTTCGCAATGGCGGTACAGGGTCTCGCCATTGGGCATGTGTAGCGCATCTACGGCATCAATATCGGACAGAGACTGTAGGGTGCGGTAGACGGTGGTGAGGCCGACCTTTTCTTGCCGCTCTTGGAGCTGGTGATAAATTTCCTTGGCGGAGGCGAACTTGTCGATGTCCCGCAGGACCTCAACAACCGCGGTGCGCTGTTTAGTATTGCGCGAGCCGAGCTTGGGGATACTCTCATGAATGGACATGACATTCATATTATCAACTCTTTTTCAACAAGCGCTATAATAAATCGTCTTTATATGCAGACCTGTTATTAAGAGGCGATTTTCGCCGCGTCTTCCAAAAGGGTTAAAACCTCCGGTGCGACCAGAGAGTAGGTCACCTCGCGCCCATTGCGTTCAGAGCTGACAATCCCTGCCTGCTTAAGTACTCGCAGGTGCTGGCTAATCAGTGGCTGAGACTTGCCAGTGGCTTTTACCAGCTCGTGTACGTAATGGTCGCGCTCCGCTAGGCGGGTAATAATGGAAATGCGCAGCGGGGAATCGAGGGCCGCGATAACGCTTGCGGCCGCAGAGTTATTAAATGCTAATTGAACGGTCGTCATAGGGAGTGGGCACCTTCAATACGGTATCTATTATCTGTCGACCACTACTATATTACCTCAAGTTGGTCATTACCTGTACATTAACCGATTTAAATTTGCACCCCCCTGATCGCACTACGGATGGGCGAAAAGGGTTAAACTGAATGAGATTGTCACGACTGTCCCCTACCAGAGGAGTCCTTTACAACCATGGCATCCCTTATCGATACCGTTGTTAATCTGTGTAAACGCCGCGGCTTGGTCTACCAGGCGGGTGAGATTTACGGCGGTTCCCGCTCCGCATGGGACTATGGTCCTCTCGGTGTGGAGTTGAAGGAAAACATCAAGCGCCAGTGGTGGCGCCACATGGTCCAATCTCGCCCCGACGTCGTGGGTGTGGATACCTCCGTCATCCAGCCGCGCCAGGTGTGGGTCTCCTCCGGCCACGTGGAGGTCTTTACTGATCCCCTGGTGGAATCCCGCCACACTGGTAAGCGCTACCGCGCCGACCACTTGATCGAGGCCTACGAGGAAAAGCACGGCCACGAGCCAGAAAACGGCCTAGCGGATATCAACGATCCGGAAACCGGCCAGCCGGGTGACTGGACCGAGCCGAAGGCCTTTTCTGGCCTGCTGAAGACCTTCCTGGGGCCAGTCGATGACGAGCAGGGCCTGCACTACTTGCGCCCGGAGACCGCACAGGGCATTTTCATCAACTTCAAGAACGTGATGACCTCCTCGCGCATGAAGCCGCCATTCGGCATTGCCAATATTGGTAAGTCCTTCCGCAACGAGATCACCCCTGGTAACTTCATCTTCCGCACCCGCGAGTTCGAGCAGATGGAGATGGAGTTCTTCGTCAAGCCGGGCGAGGACGAAGAATGGCACCAGTACTGGATCGATGACCGCTACAAGTGGTACACCGACCTGGGCATCAAGGAAGAAAACCTGCGCCTGTACGAGCACCCCAAGGAAAAGCTCTCGCACTACTCCAAGCGCACCGTGGATGTGGAGTACGCCTTCGGCTTCAAGGGCTCCAAGTGGGGCGAGCTGGAAGGTGTGGCCAACCGCACCGACTATGACCTGTCCGTCCACGATAAGGGCTCTGGCGAGGACCTGTCCTACTATGACCAGGCCAATGACGAGCGCTGGATTCCGTACGTCATCGAGCCGGCCGCCGGCCTGGGCCGTTCCATGATGGCGTTCCTGGTAGATGCCTACGACGAGGAAGAGGCGCCGAACGCTAAGGGCGGCACCGACAAGCGCGTGGTTCTGCGCTTGGACCGCCGCTTGGCGCCCATCAAGGTCGCCGTCCTGCCGTTGTCCAAGAAGGAGGAGCTGTCCACCCCGGCCCGCGAGCTCGCGGATAAGCTGCGCGCCTACTGGAACGTGGACTTTGACGTCTCCGGCGCCATCGGCCGCCGCTACCGCCGCCAAGACGAGGTCGGTACGCCATTCTGCGTCACCTTCGACTTCGATTCGCTCGAGGATAACGCCGTGACCGTGCGCGAGCGCGACACCATGGAGCAAGAGCGCGTAAAGATTGAGGATCTTGAGTCCTACCTCTCCGCGCGCCTGATTGGATGCTAAGCAGATGCACTACACCAGCTGGGATCGCTCCGACCGCGAAAAGCCCGTCCTCCTCGCTGAGGAAGGGCCGGAGCGCCTAGGCGTCTTTGCGGAGCATTCCGCCGAGGTGGACGGCAATTTTTGGCGCGTTGAGGTCAGCGATCTGGGCGCTTCGGTCACGCTTGATGATGGCTCCGTCTACCGCCTCGCCGGCCGCCTCGGCCGCGATAAGCGGCTGGAGGCCTCGCTCAATGGCCGCACCTTTCATTACGTCAATGAAAATAGCGGCGATTGGATCATTGATGACGTCGATGACAACAAGGTGGCACAGTTTTCCGCCAAGAATTCTGGTGTGCGCAAGGCCATCTTGGAATTCGAAGACGATGCGGAGGGTCTAAGCACCGCCGAGATCGCCGGCCTGAGCTGGTTCACCCGCGCAATTTTGGAAAAGAACACCAAAAATTCCGCGTTGGTATGGATCATCACGCTGGTGTTGGCCTCCATCGTTGCCCTGCTGGCGGTGCTCATCTTCTAATGGCGGGAACGATGCCGTGGCAGTGGAACGGAAATACCCTGCGCGACGTACGCGGAACCGACATCGCCTGGGTGCGAGATGGAGTACTGACCATTGCCGGCGCGCTTTCCGGGGATCCCGCACGCCCCGATATGCTTTTTGACGTGGAGACGTCTTTGGACGGTGCAACCGCCTCCCCGCGTTTTTTCCTGCGGGCCCGGCCGCGTGCCAGCCGCGGCGCGGATTCCGGTGCCGTGAAGCATAGTGAAGTCTCGCAGGCGGGATTGACCGTCACGCGCCTGCGCGCGACCTGCGGAGATGCCCACTACCTTTTGGAGCGCTCCGCCATCTTTGGCAAGCAGCGCCGCATCGTGGCCCTTGCCGAAGATGGTAGCGCGGAGGGCACCGAAGTTGCGCGCCTTACCCCGCGGGGCAATGGCCTGGAAGTCGCGGCCTCTGATAACAATGGCCTTCCGGACGTGGATGCGGTGGTGCTGAGCTATAGCTGCCTGCTTGTCGATGCCACACCGCGCATCGTGCGCGGCTAAGCGCCAACAAAGCAGGCCTTCTGCGCCGCGGTTAAGGGGAGCCCCGCTTAGAAGGAGCCGCCGCGGAAACCGCCTCCGCCACCGCCGCCGGAGAATCCTCCTCCGCCGCCACCGAAGCTGCCGCCGCCTCCGCTGAAACCACCGCCGAAGCCGCGGCCACCGCCGCCCAAGATTTGGCCTAAGACCATACCGGTGATGATATTGCCGGCCGCAGAACTCGTCTGCTGGCGTTGTTGCTGGCGGCGGTACTCATCGGAATCATCCTTGGCCCGTTGCAAGGCGGCTTGCGCTGCGGCAACGGCTTCGCGGGAGGATTGCAGAGCGCCGCGGATATCGCTGCGCTGGGTGTGCAGGGCTTGGGCGTGGAGACGCTTGGCATCGGCAAGCGCGGTGCGGGCGCCGGAACCAACGATGCGCCCGCGCGAGGAAATGAGATCCTCGGCGGCCTGAATATTGGATTCCGCCACCGACATTTGCTGGTGGAAAAGCTCGAGCTGGCGCGCGTGAGTGGAGGTCTTTTCCCGCACGCGGTCGAGGCCCTCATCAAGCTCGGTATCGATGCTCATAAGGGCGGTGTGCTGGCCCAAGGGATCCGTATCGCCCTGTTGCTTGGCGTCAGTGACCGCGGCAGAGGCGCGCTTAAGCAGCTCCTCGAGGGCCTCCCAATCCGCCTGGGTTCCCTGGGATTTGCCTTGGCGCTCCAGTTCGCGGGCTTCCTCGGCTTCGCCCTCGACCTCGGTAATGAGCGCGCCCAGATTGCGGCGCGCGGAGGAAATATTCTCCTCGGCGTGCTCTACACCGGTCAGGAGCCTATCGGTGACCTCCGTGGCATGCTCGATATCGCGGATAAGCCCCACGAGCGAACCCTGTTGGCCGGCAGGCTGACCTTGCACCTCGCGGGCTTGGTCCAGGAGCTTTTCCGCCTCATCGAGGGAGGCGCTCGCCAATTCTGGGTTATCCGCAATGGAGGATAGGACCTCTGCGGAGTAGTCCTCTTGGAGCTTTTTCAGGGTACCTTCGGCGCCCGGCAGGCGGGTGCGCAGCCCGACGGTGCGCTGGGTGAGCTCGTCTAACTTAGAGTCGCTTTGCAGCAGCAGGTCTCGCATCCGGGCAAACTCTTCTGCCTGGCTATCTAGGGCGTCATCGGCTTGGCCGCAGGTAGAGACGATTTCTACCAACATTTGCCGGCGCTCGGCCTGGGACTCCGGAACTGCATCATCGAGGCGCTGGCGAATCTTGAAGGCCTTTTGCAGGGTAGAGGTGGAATGATTCATCGCCTTGGTAAACGGGCGGGTGCGCTCGGGCCCGAATTCAGACAGGGCGATATTGAGCTCTTCCTTGCCGCGGCGGATGGATTCATCCGTGGAGACCAACTCTTCCTGGGCCAATTTATCCAAGGTATCTAGCGGTAGCCGGTTTAATTGATCGGTATCTTCTGGCGCAATTTCGCGGGCGGACTCTAATGTCTTAGCCTGATTCTTCTTCGTGCTGCGGCGCGAGTAGTACCAAATGCCACCGCCTGCAGCGACGATGGCGGCGGCGCCACCGCCCAGCCAGGCCATGCCAGAAGAATCGGAGGAGCTGGAGTTACCAAGGGCGGCATCGGCGAGTGCGATCGCAGAAGCGCCGTATTCCTCGGCGGAGAGCTTGCTATAGGCGGCATCGTACATCTGATCCAGGCGGCCTTCGGGCCATTGATCGCCGGTCTGCACGCCCACCTGGCGCTCGTTCACACCAACGACATAGGCCGCGGAATTCGGGCCCTTCTCGTTGACGATGTTGCGCGCATAGCTCTCCGGATCAGTGCCTAGATCGTTTGCGAAGACAACGAAGATGATGAGCGACTGGTCTTTTTGTAGCTGGGTAATCTTCTCATTGATCTCCCTAATTTCCTCGGTGTTTAAGACCCCTGCCTCATCATTTACCCTATCCGTCACCGCCGCCGTATCCGGTGCTTGGGCGATGGTAGTGGTCTCCGCGGCTAAGGCCTGGCCTGCGCCAATGGAGGTGCAGCCGAGCAAAAATGCCGCGATGGTAGCGCGGCCGATTCGTGCACTAAGATTCATGCCCACAACTCTACCTGCCCGAACGCCCAATCCGGAGAACCTCCTTCGCAGGAAGTAGGGTGGGAAGTATTGTGAAATATGTCGTTGTTTTAGGCACCGCGCAATACGATGGCCGCCCCTCCCGCATCCTAACCGGGCGTCTGCGCCATGCCGGGGAGCTGGCCACCTCCCGCGGCCTGCCCGTTATAACCGTCGGCGGCCAGCTGCCCGGGGATCGATTTACCGAGGCCGGGGTCGCGCGCGATTACCTGCGCGAGAACTTCCCTGGGCTGCAGGTATCCGCCGTGGAGGAAGGACTCGATACGCGCGAGTCCTTAGCAGCAGTTATCGATGCCCACGGCATTGCCGATGCCATCATCGTCACCGATCCCTTGCACAGGTTGCGCACGTGGGTCATCGCCAAGCAGGAAGGGCTCAACGCTCAAGTTTCTGGCACACCCTATTATCCCGCTCGGCGCTTGTCCAAGCCTTGGTGGCGCTACCTCGCACACGAATGCGGCGGGCTGTTTTATATTGGGCTCGCCAGCAGTGTTTCTCCCCAGTGCGCGCGTGCCTGGAAAAGGCGCCTGTACCGCATCGAGCTGATGCTGCGGCCGAATCAGAAGCTGCGGCACGAAACGATGCAAAATAAAGACGCAGACCGCACGCAGGGGGAATAGACTAAAACGCCGTGTCTTACTCTTATGCTGCAGCTGATTTTGCCCGGCTGGCCGAAGAACGGCCCAAGGGATCCACGATTAGCGATATTGAAGAACACCGCGGGGTATTCTCCCGCGACCGCGCCCGCGTTTTGCACTCGGCTGCTCTGCGGCGATTGGCGGATAAAACTCAGGTCGTAGGCCCACGCGATGGCGATACCCCGCGCACCCGGCTTACCCACTCGCTCGAGGTCGGCCAGATCGCCCGCGGCATCGGCGCAGGCCTCGGACTCGATCCGGATCTCTGTGACATGGCCGGGCTCACCCACGATATCGGCCACCCGCCCTATGGCCACAACGGCGAAAATGCCCTTAATGAGGTCGCGCAGGGCGGTTTCGAGGGAAATGCGCAAACCCTGCGCATCCTCACGCGGCTCGAACCCAAGGTCTTAGTCGAGGACGCCGATGGCACCGCCTACAGCTTTGGCCTCAACCTCACCCGGGCCGCGCTCGATGGTGCGTGCAAATATCCCTGGACCAAGACCAATCCGGATGGCACCATCAACCGCAAATACGGCGCTTATGATGAGGACGCTGACCTTTTAGCGTGGCTGCGCGAAGGCCATAGCGATAAGCGAAAGTGCATCGAAGCCCAGGTCATGGACTGGTCCGATGATATTGCCTATTCCGTGCACGATGTGGAAGACGGCATCATCTCCCAGCGCATTTCCTTGAACGTGCTGTGGGATTTGGTGGAGCTAGCCCACCTTGCAGAAAAGGGCGCCGAGGCCTTTGGCGGAACTGCCGATGAGCTCTTGGAAGCCGCCGATAGCCTGCGCAACCTCGATGTCATCAACGCTCTTGGGAATTTCGACTACACCCTGCGCGATTATGCCAAGCTGAAAAAGATGACCTCTGAGCTGGTGGGACGCTATGTGGGCGCCACCATCGGTGCCACCTCGGAGGCGAATGCCGAACTTATCAGTGCCAATACGCTCGGCCGCATGCACGGTGACCTGCACGTTCCGCCCTTGGCGCAGGCAGAGGTCAAGCTCCTCAAGACGATTGCTGTGCTTTATGTAATGGATGAACCAGCGCACCTAGCGCGCCAAGACCGCCAGCGCGAACGCATCTACCGCGTCTACGACTACCTCGTTGCCGGTGCGCCCGGTTCGCTCGATGCCACTTTCCGCCTGTGGTGGGAGCAGGCCGATACCGACGCCGCTCGCGACCGCGCCATCATTGATCAGATCGCTTCCATGACCGAATCCCGCCTCGAGCGGCTTGCCCGCCGAAGCGCTGACCTTTCGGGGTTCTTGGACTAGTAGCTATGCAGGCCGTGGGGCTCCTTCGGAGGAACTTCGGCGCTGGTGTTCGCGAAAAGTGCAACCTCTGCTGCTATTTTTGAGGCGGAAAAGTGATATCTGAGGGCGCGCAATGCTCAGTTATTGCAGTGGACCTATAGCATCGCGGAATGTCAGCATCTGCAGAGTAGCTATTAGCGTGCGAGCCTAACGCCTTCATCCTGGGCGATGGCCGCGATGGCCGCGAAGTCATCCAATTCCATTTCCATGTTGGCTGCGACGATGGTGGAGACCTCATTCTCGCGTAGGAATTTAGCTAGATCCTCTAGGCTGCGCGGGCCACAATCCACGCAACCATGGGTGCGTCCTAAGGCATTGAAGAAATCCGTACGGGTACGGATGGGTTCCGTAATTAAAATGCGGTGCACTATTAGTCCTCTGCGTCCGGGATAGAACAGAATGTTTGGTAATGGTCGTCGGTGTAGTACCACACATCGGGGTCGGTTTCGGTGCCGCCGCCGGTGACGATGCGCCTCGAACCGCGATGGTTACTGCCAGGGGTTTCTACCGTGTACTCGCGGTAGTAGTCCTGCGCCTGCTTGGGGAGGACGCCTTCATAATTGCCAAAATGGGAATTGTCATTGTCGGGGTAGTCATAGGGGCCACCGGCGAGAATATCGCCTGCGGTTTCTTCGGCCTCGCTGGGAAGGGAAGAAATAGCGCAGGTCTCATCCGTCGACGTTGCATCCTCATCACCGCCGAGGTCGAAGCCGAAGTAGCTAGCACCTGCGACGATGGCGAGTCCACCAAGGGCCACTGGAAGCGATTTCTTAGACGCTTTGGACTTGGACATGCTCCCTATTGTTGCAGGAAATATCTCGAAAACATAAACGTCCACCGTGTCAAGGCCAATATTCAAAATTGCCCCGTCACGGGGGTGGGAATACCCGGGGAGAGGCCGCCACACATGTGGGTAAAACACGGTGATTCTGTGTACTTGTTGAGTGGCACCGCCCAATGCGACCATCCTGGCTTTGGCAGTTAAGCATCCGATAAATGGGCGGGGTAGTCTGTAGCCATGGCAAAGGGCAGAATTCCGGACAGTGATATCCAAGCTATCCGTGAACGCGCGCCTTTAGAAGAAATTGTAGGCGAATATGTGCAGCTCAAACCAGCAGGGCATGATTCTTTGAAGGGCTTGAGCCCTTTCAAGGATGAAAAGACACCGTCCTTCCACGTCCGCCCGCAGCGCGGTTATTATCACTGTTTTTCCACCGGAAAAGGCGGCGATGTATTCAGCTTCCTAATGGAAATGGAACAGGTCTCTTTTCCGGAGGCCGTGGAAGCCGTAGCGCAGAAGATCGGCTACCACATTAATTACCAGGGCGGCTCGACCGGTGCCCGCAATGAGAAGCCGGGTACTCGGCAGCGGCTAATCGCTGCGAATAAGGCGGTGCACGAGTTCTACCGGAAGCAGCTGGAAACCCCGGAGGCGGCAACGGCGCGCAATTTTTTGCTGGACCGCGGGTTTAGCCGCGAGGTTATTTATGATTTCGAGTGCGGATACGCCCCAGAAGGTTGGGACACCGCCACAAAGCACCTGTTGCGCATGGGGTTTTCCTTTGAAGAGCTAGAGGCGGCCGGCATTTCCAAGATGGGCAAGCGCGGTCCCATTGACCGTTTTCACCGCCGGTTGCTGTGGCCCATTAAGGATCTTTCCGGCAACGTCATTGGCTTTGGCGCGCGCAAGCTCTTTGATGATGACAAGCTGGGCAAGTACATGAATACGTCCGAGACCATGCTTTATCACAAGTCCAAGGTGCTCTTTGGGCTGGATTTGGCCAAGCGCAATATCGCAGAAGGACACCAAGCTGTGGTGGTGGAAGGCTATACGGATGTGATGGCCATGTACGCGGCAGGCATTAAGACTGCCGTGGCCTCATGCGGTACGGCCTTTGGTGGGGAGCACCTGCAGGTGCTGCGCCGGCTCATGCTGGATGATTCCTATTTCCACGGCGAGCTCATCTACACCTTCGATGGTGATGAGGCGGGACAGAAGGCCGCGATGCGTGCCTTTGACGGGGAGCAGAAATTTACCGGACAATCCTTCGTCTCTGTGGCGCCAGACGGCATGGACCCGTGCGATCTGCGCCTTGAAAAGGGCGATGCCGCGGTGCGCGATCTGGTGGCAGACCGCATCCCCATGTTTGAATTCGTCATTCAGTCGGTTATTGCTGATTTCCGGATTGATACTGCCGAAGGCCGCTTGCAGGCTTTGCGGCGGGCGGTGCCCATCGTCGCGCAAATCCGGGACCAGCCCCTGCAGCGCGAGTACGCCCGCCGGCTTGCCGGCTGGGTGGGCTGGAACGATCCGGAAGAGGTGCTCCGCCAAGTGCGCGCGGAGGCGAAGAAACCGAAGAAGGCGGATAAGCCGACGATACGCCGCTTTGATAATGCACAGCCGCAGCCGGCGCAGCAGGATGTGCCCATGATCCATCCGCCCAGCCCGAAGGAGACCCATCTGTGGCCGCAGCGGGAGGCGCTAAAGTTGGCCTTGCAGATGCCGGAGGTAGTTGGCTCGTACTTTGATGGCATTACTGCCGATGCCTACACCAACGACGCCTACCGCATTGTCCGGCAGGCGATTTCCGCAGTGGGCGGGGCAGACAAGGGCGCCACTATGTCCGGGGTGGATTGGATTGCCGCCGTTGCTGGGGAAATGCAGGATCTGACGGGAAGGAATTTCGTCTCCGAGCTGGCAGTCGAGGCCATCCTGCCCACGGACGTAGGCGCAGAAAAATATGCGGATTCCGTACTCTCGCGGCTGCAGGAAACCGTCGTGGGCGATCAGATTGCACAGCTGAAAGCCCAGTTGGGCCGGATGCGGCCTACCGATGATGAGGCCGGCTATAACTCCCTGTTCGCGGACCTCATTGCCTTGGAGCAGGCCCGCCGCGAGTTAAATGACCGCGCCTTTCGCGGTACGCCAGGTATATAAAATCCCCGGGCAGGCACTCGAGCGCTAGTTCAGGTGCTGCGCGGGGAAGGGCTAACGGGGAAAGGTTTTAATCCTCATCGGGTTCATAAATCCGGTCTGCCTGTGGAGCCTGGTTCCCGCGAGCCTTGCCTTTGCCCCGGCGCTTTTCGGAAAGGTCGTGGATTTCGCGCATGCGTGGCTCGGGATCCAGGCGGTTGGCTACCATCTTGCGCGCGGAACGCACCGCGGATTTGGTGGCGGGGGAGTTGACGGTCTTTTGGTAGGCGCTTTTCATTTGGTGGTAGCGCTTGCGGCCCGCTTTGGTGCCAAATACGTACCCTGCGGCGGCGCCGAAGACGAATTGGATCATTATTGACTAATTCCCCTTTATCCTATGCGAGCAAAAGTTCCTCTCTAGCTTACCGCGTAAGTACGGTTTCGCGCCGAAACCGCCCGCTGGAAGTGCCTTCCTGTTTTCATCGGCGCCCATTCGCGCTAGATTGAGTTAATGATTCTTCATCAGCAGCGAGATTCGGCCATGGCCGCCGCGGTGGCATTTGCTGCACTCGCCACGGCGGGCTTGTCCGCGTCTGGTGCCGAACCGTCCGAGGAAACATGGTTCTGGGTGGAGTAGGCAGGGAGGCATCGATTAGCTTGAGCGGTCATATAACTATTTGTTTAAAAAAGCGCTGAGAAAGGTTAGCGCGCAGTTCATATTTCCTTAACGTTAGCTGGTTAGTGTGCAGAGGAAATCACTTCTAGCTGAAAGTTGCGTTATATGACCCGTATTTTCAATCGTGGTGTTTCGCGTCGAGTACTTGCTCTCGGAGCGGCCGCCAGCTTCACCGTTGCTTCCTTTGCACCCGCTGCGCAGGCGGGTGAGCTTTCGTCCAAGGTGCCGCAGGTACAGGGATCTAGCAGTGGATCCAGTATCGGCCCCTCTCCAGTGCAGCACCCAGGCGCGCCGGTTCCTCAGCCCTTTGGTGTGGACTATCTGGCAGGCTTTGAATCCGATATTTCGTCCTACCAATTTGGCAACTATTGGCAGGTTGTCCGCGAGTTTGACCAGATTAAGCACCAGCCTGAGGTCCTTGAAGAAAACATGGATAAGGTAGTGGCCATTAACAATGCGGCTGCCGATGACCCTGAGCTGATCGCCCGTGCGCAATCCGATGCCAAGGCAAGCTCCGGTGGGATGCTCGAGGCCATTTCTGACTCCATGGGGGAGAGCCTAGGCGGCGCATTCCGCGAGGCCTTGGCAGAGCATCGACTGCCAAAGACTCAGTACCTGCTGGGCAATGGCTACGCCGCCCGTGCTGGTGGACTGGCTAGCTCCACCTTCGCAGAAAAGTACTACTTCCGCTATGACCGCCCATTCGTGCAGGCACCCGATGCTATTAACCGCTACGAAGACGAGTCGAAGGATCTCTATTCCACTTCGCCGGCTTTCCCTTCTGGGCACACTAACCAGGCAACGTGGATCACCACTTTGATGGCTTCTATGCTTCCGGAGGTAGGCCCGCAACTAATGCTGCGCGGCGCCGAAGCAGGAAACCACCGCGTCGTACTGGGTGTGCACTACCCATTGGACGTCATTGGTGGACGCATGACCGGTCAAGCTGCGGCGGCGGATCGCTTGAACGATGACCGCATGCGCGATGCATTGCAGCAGGCTACGCAGGAAATTCGTGAAGAGATTCAGTGGCGTACGGGCAAATCTGTAGAAGAACTCGTCGCACAAGATAGGGCCGATGGTAAGGAATACCGATCCACTACAGATGCTGTAGACGAATACACGGATTTCTTGGATTATGATTTCACTCCAAGCAATCCGACGGATGCGTCGATGGTTGTGCCGCAGGCCGCCCCGGTACTCCTCGCCGCTTCCCACCCGGACCTGACTCCGGAACAGCGCGCCGAGGTGCTACGCCAGACCGCACGCCCTGCCGGCAATCCATTGGATTGGCAAGGCAAGGACGGCTCCTGGCAGCGGCTTAACGTTGCCCGTGCCATGGCGGCGCAAGTCAACGTCAATGCAGATGGCAGCGTGAGCGTCCAAGGCTAGCTTGGTCGCCCGCCCCGAAACCGCCTAGGCCCTCACTGCGAGGACTAGGCGGTTTCGATTATGGCGGCAAGGCCCTGGCCGCCGCCGATGCACATCGTAACCAGCGCGCGCTTGCCGCCGGTGCGGCGCAGGTGGTGCGCGGCGGTAACCACGATGCGGGCACCGGTCGCTCCCACTGGGTGGCCCAGCGAGATGCCGGAGCCATTGGGGTTCAAGCGAGGATCTTCGGGGGAAATACCCCACTGATCTAGTACCGCGAGGGCTTGGGCGGCAAAGGCCTCATTGAGCTCGATGAGATCGAGGTCATCGAAGGTGAGATCGAGGCGGTCCATGACCTTGCGGGTTGCCTCAACCGGTGCGATGCCCATGCGCTCTGGCTCCACGCCGGCAAGCGCCCAACCCTTCAAGACCACCATCGGCTCGAGACCAAGCTCGTCGGCCTTGTCACGGGTGGTAACGAGGACGGCGGCGGCGCCGTCGTTTTGACCGGAGGCGTTACCCGCGGTCACCGTGGCCTCGTCGTCCTGCTTGCCCATCACCGGGCGGAGCTTGGATAGCTTTTCCACGCTGGAATCAGCGCGCACGTGTTCATCCTTGTCCACGATGATGGGATCACCCTTGCGCTGGGGGACGGAGACGGGGACGATTTCGGTATCGAAAAGCGCCTGCTCCTGCGCGCGGGCAGCGTTGTGGTGGGAACGCACCGCAAGCTCATCCTGATCCTTGCGCGACAGGGAACGCTCGCGGCGGAGGTTTTCGGCGGTTTCGATCATGCCGCTGGGGATGGGGTGGTTTTTACCACCGGCGGTTTCGCGGGCCTCCTGGAGGCGATCGCGAAAGACCATGTTTCCGCCCTTCGCACCCCAGCGAATATCGCCGTCCACGGTGTACTCGGTGCGCGACATGGATTCGGCACCGCCGGCGATGACCACCTCGGCCGCGCCGGTGGCGACGTGGGCGGCGGCGGTGACGATGGCTTGCAGGCCGGAGCCGCAGCGGCGGTCGAGCTGCATGCCGGTCACGGAGACGGGGAGGCCGGCATCGAGGGCGGCGACTCGGCCCAAGGCAGGCGCAGCGCCGTTCGGGGAGGCTTGGCCGAGGATGATGTCATCGATGATGTTCGGGTCGATGCCGGATTCTTCCACGATGGTGGATACCACCAGGCTGGCCAGATCCTGGACGGGGACGGATTTGAGCGCGCCGCCGTAGCGGCCGACTGGGGTGCGCTTGGGGTAGCACAGGACAACGTCTTGAGTATGCATGGATTCTCCTTAGGAAATTTCGGTGGTAGTGAGATCGTGGGAAATGGCCGCGCAGGTAGTGAGGAGCTCGGGGAGGAGCTGCGCGGTGAGATCTTGGGTGGAATACACGGAGGTCTGGGTGGAAATATTGATGGCCGCCACAGCGCGCCCGGTGCGATCCCGGATGGGAACGGCGATGGAGCGCAGGCCTATTTCTAGCTCTTGGTCCACGATGACCCAGCCGCGCCGTCGGACCTCGCCGAGGCGGGCCCGCAGTGCATCCTGGGATACCAGGGTATGCGGGGTGACCTGCTCGAGCGGAGCGGTGGTGGCGAAGTACTCATCCAGCTCCGCCGGCGTTAAATCGGCGAGCAGCACCTGGCCCATGGACGTGGCGTGCGCCGGGAAGCGCGTACCGATGGTGATATTGGTGGACATAATGCGGTGAGCGGCGGCGCGGGCGATATAGACCACGGTGTCGCGGTCGAGCACGCTCACGGAGCAGGACTCATCGAGTTTGGTGGATAACTCCCTCAAATGGGGCTGGGAAATATCCGGCAGTCCCAAGCTCGATAGATAGGAGTAGCCCAGTTCCAAAACGCGCGGGGTGAGCCAAAAATCCGAGCCATCGGTGCGGGCGTATCCTTCCGCGACAAGCGTGTGTAAAAAGCGACGTGCGGTGGCGCGCGCTAGGCCTGTGACCTCGGCAACCTGGGCCAGTGTTTGCCGCGGGCGTTCGCCATTAAACGAGTGAATGACATTGAGTCCGCGGGCTAATGATTGCACTACGGGGGTATCTGCCACGGTGTGTCCTCCAAGCTATTTTTAGGGTTAAGTGTCCCAGGTCTCTTCAGTGTACCCGATCGTGTTCGCATTCTGAACCCTTGTGCTTTCTGTGAACCGCACGTAGTCTAAGGCCCATGTTGAATAAAGTCATAGCCTCAGTAGAGGAGGCCGTCGCGGATATCCCGGACGGTTCCTCCATCGCGGTGGGCGGATTCGGCCTTGTGGGTATTCCAGCGCAACTCATTGCCGCGCTGCGTTCCCAAGGCGCGAGCGAGCTCACCATCATTTCCAATAACCTCGGTACGGATGATTTCGGCCTTGGCCTACTACTCAAGGATCACCGCATCGCCCGCTCCATTGGTTCCTACCTGGGAACCAATAAGGAATACGCGCGCCAGTACCTCGAGGGCGAGCTTACCGTCGAATTTACCCCGCAGGGCACCCTGGCAGAGCGCATGCGCGCCGGTGGCGCGGGCATTCCGGCCTTCTACACCAAGGCTGGCGTGGGCACGCCGCTTGCCGATGGCGATATCCCCACCCGCTACAACCCCGACGGCACCATCGCGGAGACCTCCGCACCGAAGGAAACCCGCGAGTTCAACGGCGAGCTCTACGTCATGGAAGAAGCCCTTACCCCGGACTTCGCCTTCGTCCATGCCGCCCGCGCGGACCGCTTTGGCAACCTTGCCTTTAATAAGACCGCGCAGAACTTCAACCCCGATGCGGCCAAGTCCGCCGATGTCACCATCGTGCAAGCGGAGCAGCTGGTTGAAGCGGTTCCGCCCGCAGAGGTGGATGTGCCCGGAATCTACGTGGACCGCGTAGTGGAAGTGGGCAAACAAGAAACCGGAATCGAATTCAGGACGGTGAGCAAGTAATGACCTGGTCACGCGAAGAAATGGCGGCACGCGCCGCACAAGAACTGGACAATGGTGACTACGTCAACCTGGGCATCGGCATGCCGACGCTCATCCCGGGCTACCTGCCAGAGGGCCGCGAGGTGGTCCTGCATTCTGAGAACGGAATCCTGGGCGTTGGTGCCTACCCTGAAGAGGGCAAGGTTGATCCGGAGCTCATCAATGCCGGTAAAGAAACCATTACCGAAGCCCCAGGTGCATCCTTCTTCTCCTCGTCCGAGTCCTTTGCCATGATCCGCTCCCGCGCCATTGACGTCGCGGTGCTCGGTGCCATGGAGGTATCCCAGTTCGGCGACCTGGCCAACTGGATGATTCCCGGCAAGATGGTCAAGGGCATGGGCGGTGCGATGGATTTGGTGCACGGCGCCAAGCGCATCGTGGTGATGATGCAGCACGTATCCAAGCACGGCGATTCCAAGATTCTGGCAGAGTGCCAGCTGCCGCTGACCGGCGCTCGCTGTGTGGATCTGATTATCACCGACCGCGCTGTATTCACCGTGGACGAGCTGGAGGGCCTGACGCTTATCGAGGTCGCCGAGGGTGAAACCGAGGAGTCCATCCGTGAGGTCACGGACGCACCCTTTAAGGTAGCGCTCGATTAATTAGTTGTGGACGTGAAAATCGCCGCTTCCCGGGAGAGACTGGGAAGCGGCGATTTAGTGTTTCGCGGGTGGATTAGACATCGCGCAGGTCCACGCCCTTGGTTTCAGGCAGAATGTACATGCTGATAAGCGTCAGGATGCACAGTGCGACGACGTAGAAGCCAGAAGCCCAGGTAAGGCCGTGGGCTACGAACCACTGGTAGATATACGGTGCGGTACCGCCGAAGACGGCAACGGACAGCGAATAGGCCAGGCCGATGCTGCGGGTGCGCTGGGCGGTGGGGAAGACCTCGGACATGATGGAGGACAACAGCGCGCCGCCGGCGGCAACGATGACCACACCGACGGTGGAGGCCACCAGCAGGGTCCATGGGCGATCATCGATGAAGTTCATCAGTGGGATCTGCAGGATGGCTAGGCCGATGGCGCAGATGTAGATCACTGGCTTGCGGCCGATTTTATCGGACAGGCTGCCCCACAGCGGTAGGGCAATGAGACCGGCGGTCTGTGCGGCCACGGTGACCCAATAAGCACCCTGAATGGACATCCCCTCGTGGCTAATGGCGTAGGTGGAAACATAGGAGGTCCACGTGTAGTGCGAGGCCGTAACGCCGGAGACCATACCCACGACGAGCAAGATATTCTGCCACGCCGGGCGGACAACAGAGGCAGGCTTTCCCGAGTTCACGGACTTCTTGGTGCGCTTCGGAGCCTCAACGGTGGGCTCGGCGCTATCGATTTCCTGGAAGTGATCCGATTCCTTCATGTGGCGGCACAGGTACAACGCAACCAACGCTGCGGCGGCACCCAGGAGGAACGGAATGCGCCAGCCCCAAGCGCCAATCTGCTCGTCCGTCAGGACCAGTGAAATGCCGCCACCCAAGACGTAGGCGATGACCGAGCCGCCGAAGATGGAGACATAGACCATGGAACCCCAGCGGCCGCGGTGGGCGTTCGGGGCGATCTCAGGGATGTAGCTATTGGCAGCTGCGGATTCACCACCGTGTGCAAACCCCTGTAGCACGCGGATGAAGAGCAGGCCGACGGAGGCCCAGATACCAATGGATTCGTAGGTGGGCAGCAAGCCGATGAGGACCGAGGCGCTAGCCATCATGATGATGGTGGTCATCAAGACGGTCTTGCGGCCGCGCTGGTCGGCGATGTGGCCAAAGACGATGCCGCCCAGCGGGCGGACCAAGAAGCCGACGGCGAAGACACCGAAGGTGGCAAGCAGTGCGGAGGCGTTATCGCCCTTGTCGAACATCGCCGCGGCGATGAACGGGGCGAAGACCGCATAGGAGCTCCACTCGTACCATTCCAGGACCTGGCCGGTCAGGCTGGCTGCGAGGGATTTGCGGTCTGTTTTTGTCGCGCCCGATGACTTAGTGGGCGTGGGGCTCGGCGGGGCGGTAGAAGTCATTGTTCCTCCTAGGTATGGGTCCGAAATGTTGAGAAGGATATTACGCACATCACACTTCGCTTAGACCGCGATGTAGGCCACGAAAGCGGCAGCGCTACAGGGGCTGATTTGGTTACCGACTAGAAAGTGCATGTCGTCCACCACTTTTCAGGGGGAATGCCCATAAAAACTCGCTGTTCACTAAGTGAACGGTAGTGCGCACTGTGACCCCGTATAGGGGTATTTGTATAAATTCTTTGCCGTGACGAGCTTGGAATTCGTAGGAAAAGGTCATTTTTGGCCGGAATTCCGGCGCTGAAAATTTAGGTGTGGTGTAGCGTGTGAGCCACGACACGGAAGGTTCTCGAAGAGTCTTGAACCACCAAAGTGAACCATCACTGTGAACCAACCGAGTCTTTCCGGAGCCACACCCTAAGGAGGGATTTATGACTGCTCTTAGTCCCGAGGAACTAAGCACAGAAGGCCTCGCCGAAATCATGGCCGCGGGCGGACGCCCGGCCGATAGCGAGCGCAAGATCAACATCATCGATACCACCCTGCGTGATGCGCACCAGAGCATCTGGGCCACCCGCATGACCACGAGTCACATCCTGTCGCTGTTGGATGACATCACCAACGCCGGTTTCGAGCACGTGGACTTGGTAGCGCCCATCCAGTTCGACGTGTCCGTGCGCTACCTCAAGGAAGACCCGTGGGAGCGCGTTCGCCTCGTACACGAGAACGCCGCGCCGGGCACCAAGTTCCGCGCCCTGATTCGTTCCAAGAACCTGGCCTCCTTTGACTTCCTGCCGGATGACGCCATCTTGAACTGGACCGAGCGTCTCTACGCCAATGGCTTCCGTGTGATCGGTTCCTTCGATGGCTTGAATGACATCGACAACATCGACCAGGGCCTCAAGCTGGCTAAGGAACTCGGTGCCGAAACCTTCGGCGCATTGTCCTACTGCTTGAGCCCCGTACACACCGATGACCTGTACAAGCGAAAGGCCACGGAGCTGCTCGAGCGCACCGATGTGGACCGCATCATGCTAAAAGACGCCGGCGGCCTGCTTACTCCGGATCGTTTGAAGACCCTCATCCCGGCGATCCGCAGCTCCATCGGTGACGTCCCGCTCGAGGTACACACCCACTCGCTGACCGGACTGTCCCCGCTGACCTACCTCTACGCTGCAGAATTGGGCGTGGACTCCATCCACACCTCCATCGCCCCGCTGGCCAATGGCCCGGGACAGCCGGCCACCCAGGCCGTAGTGCGCGATCTTCGCGCACTGGGCTACACGGTGGACGTTGACGATGAGCGCATCGATTCCGCCAGCGAGCGCATTCAGGAAATCGCCGATACGGAAGATAAGCCAGTTGGCGTTCCGCGCGCATTCGATGGCCTGCACTACATGCACCAGCTGCCCGGCGGCATGCTCACCAACTTCGAATCCCAGCTGGAAACCGCTGGGTTGGGTGACCGCTTCGAAGAGCTGCTGTACGAGGTCGCACGCGTGCGCGAAGAGCTCGCATACCCCATTATGATTACGCCGTTCGCCCAGTTCGTAGGAACCCAGGCCGTCATGAATGTGACGACGGGTGACCGATACTCCGTGGTCCCGAACGAGATTAAAAAGTACGCCTTGGGCTACTATGGCGAGCCGCTCGCCCCGCTGGACCCAGACGTGCTGGAGAAGATTATGGCCAACGGTTCCTCCGAAATTACGGAGGAAATCCCAGAGCTCAAGCCGGTTCTGCCGGACCTGAAGAAGGCCCACCCGGACGAGGACATCGACACCCTGTTGCTGCGCGTGATGTTCGCCGGCAGCCAGGTCGATGAAATGAAGCGCTTCGTGGCCGAAGGCCGCGGCGGCGAGGGCGAAGGCGTCAAGGGCGGCGTCCTTACCTCCCTGGTACAGCAAATCTACGACTCTTCCGATACCACCGACTTCCACCTCAAGACTTCCGATTTGGAAATCAACCTCACCAAAGGAGAAAAGTAACCATGACTGATTCCACCAACTTGCACGACCTGAAGTCCCTGCTGAAGTGGGCCAACCTGTCTGATGACATCCAAGAGCTGCAGATCAAGTACGGCGACGTCGAGCTCGCGATGTCCCGCACCCCAGGCGGCCTGAACCGCCCGGCACCGGCTCCGGAAGCCGCTCCGGCCGCAGCTCCAGCTGCCGCACCAGCACAGGACGCAGCCCCAGAGGCCGCCCCAGCCCCAGCCGCTGAGCCAGAGTCCAAGCCTGCTCCGGCGCAGGAGGAAGCTCCGAAGGAAGAGGCAAAGGCCTCCGGTTCCGGTGAGCCGTCCGCAGAAGGCGAGACCGTGAAGGCTCCCATGGTCGGTACCTTCTACGCCGCTCCGAAGCCTGGCGCAGATCCGTTCGTCAAGGTGGGCGACGAGGTTGAGGTTGGCCAGGTGCTGTGCATCGTCGAGGTTATGAAGCTGATGAACAGCATCGAGTCCAAGGTTGCTGGCACCGTGAAGGAAATCCTTGTAGATAACGAGGACGCCGTGGAGCACGGCCAGCCCATCATGGTCATCCAGCCGAAGTAATCGACCTGGAGGAAAATATGTCAGATCTACTAGGTAGCGTGCTCATCGCTAACCGCGGTGAGATTGCGCTTCGCATCATTCGCGCCTGCAAGGAATTGGGCATCAAGTCCATCCTTACTTATTCCGAAGGCGATAAGGACTCCTTGCCGGTAAAACTCGCTGATCAAGCAGTGTGCATCGGCCCGGCGAATGTTTCCAAGAGCTACAACAGTCCCGAGCTGGTCATCTCCGCAGCCATGGCGTACAAGGCAGATGCCATTCACCCGGGCTACGGCTTCTTGTCCGAAAAGCCGGACTTTGTCCGCATGGTGGAAGAAGAAGAGATCGGCTTTGTTGGCCCTTCGGCTGAGCACATTGGCTTGATGGGTGACAAGATCGCGGCTAAGCGCATCGCCAAGTCCGCCGGTGTTCCCACCGTTCCGGGCTCCGACGGCGTGGTCACCGAGTTCGACGAAGCGCTTGAGGTTGCCCATAACACCGGCTTCCCGCTGCTGATTAAGGCGGCCGCCGGTGGTGGTGGACGCGGTATGCGCGTCGTGGAATCCGAGGACACGCTGGAAAAGGACCTCAACGAGATCATGAATGAGGCTGAGTCCGCGTTCAATGACCCGTCGGTCTACATCGAGCGTTTCTTGACGGATATCCGCCACATTGAGATCCAGGTGCTGGCCGATGGCGAAAACGCCGTCGCCCTGGGCGAGCGCGACTGCACCTCGCAGCGCCGCAACCAGAAGCTCATTGAGGAAGGCCCTTCGCCGGTGTTGACCGATGAGCTGCGCCAGGAGATGCAGGAAGCCGCGATTAACCTGTGTAAAGAGGTGAAGTACAAGAACGCCGGAACCATCGAGTTCGTCTTCGATAACACCGAAGATAAGTTCTACTTCATCGAGATGAACACCCGCATCCAGGTGGAGCACCCGGTTACGGAGATGATCACCGGTGTGGACCTCATCAAGGAGCAGCTGCGCATTGCCTCCGGGCAGAAGCTATCCATCACCCAGGATGATGTGGAGATTCGTGGCCACGCCATCGAGTGCCGCATCAACGCCGAGGATCCGAACCAGAACTTCGCGCCGCGGCCGGGCAAGATCGAGCACTACCGCGTGCCAGGTGGCTTCGGTGTGCGCATGGATACCCACATCGAAACGGGCTACACCATCCCGCCGTTCTATGACTCCATGGTGGGCAAGCTCATCGTATGGGCAGAAGACCGTGATGAGGCCATTACCCGCATGCTGCGCGCCATCGACGAGCTGCAGGTAGAAGGCGTTGTTACCACGGCGCCATTCCAGGCCATGCTGTTGGACAGTGAAAAGTTCCGCAGTGGCGAGTTCAACACTGGTTACGTTGCCAAGTTGCTGGAAGGCACCGACTCGATCCCTACGGATGACTAAACTCGGCTCCTTCTAGCGAGAGAGTGCAGGTTCCGCTTTTGCCGGCCTGCACTTTTTTGCATTTTAAGCCTCTAAAATTACATCTCTATTTAACGCCTGGTTCCAGGCTTTGCTTAGACCTAAACCTGTGGGGGAAGGAAAAACAATGTTGGTTATTGCCGCCATGCTGGTCGGCGCCATCGTGCCGGCGCAAACGGCCATTAATACACGACTGCGCGAGTCCGTGGGCTCGCCCATCGCCGCCGGGTTCTTCTCCTTCATTATCGGCTTTGCCGTCTCCGCCATCCTTGCGCTGATAGTCACCGGTGACGCGATACCGGACCTGGCGCTGGCGGCCGCGCAACCGTGGTGGGTGTGGCTCGGCGGCTTTATGGGCGTGGCCTTCATCGTGGGAAATATCCTGCTCTTCCCGCGCATCGGCAGCGTAGAAACCGTCATCCTTCCCATCCTGGGACAGGTGACGATGGGCCTTATTTATGATCTGACCGGCCTTTTCGAATCCCCCTTGGTTCCCGTCGGCCCGCTGCGCATCCTCGGCGCCCTCATCGTGGTGGGCGGCATCGCCTTGGTGCTAGAAATCGGCCGGGGCGCTGCCACCACGCGCGCGCAAGCCACCGGGCTTTCGCTGTGGCTGTGGCGGGTCTTCGGCGTGCTCATCGGCATGGGCTCTGCCACCCAAACCGCCGTCAACGGCTACCTGGGAGGCGCGTTGCACAGCCCCATGCCCGCCAGCGTCATTTCCCTGGGCGTCGGCGTGATCCTGTTGGCCCTGCTCACCCTGGGCTGGAAGGCACCCCGCCGTGCCCTTTTGAGCGGTATCGCCCCTGGGCCCTGGTGGATGTGGCTCGGCGGTGTGCTCGGCGCGCTTTTTGTGGTTGGTGGAGCGACGCTTTCGCCCATGATCGGCACTGGCACGACGGTCATCGGCTCGCTGGTGGGCTCAATCATTTGCGGCCAGGTCATTGAATCGCTGGGCTGGGGCAATGCCAAGCGCGGCCTGCCGCCGGTCCACCGCATCATCGGCCTGGTCTTGGTCATCATCGGCGTGATTATGGTGCGCGCCCTTTAGGGCTGTGCCGCGCTTGCCGATACCCCCTTTATTCCCCTTCGCTCCCACTCCCGGCTGGGACCGGAGCGAAGGGTTATTGCCGCCAGCGCTCTAAGGTGAGCTTGGGGCTTAGTGCTCGGGAGACGCATGGCGCGAAGGCGCCCTCGGCATACATTTGCGCGTCATAGACGGAATCCCGGTGGTCTGGCTCGCCGTCAACCACGCGCATCAGGCAGGTGCTGCACGTTCCTTCCAGGCAGCGCGATTTTACGGGCAGATCGAGATCCTCGAGGACCTCTAGGACCGTCTTATTCTCTGGGATTTCTACCGTCTCTCCGCAAAATTCTACTTCGAACGGACCGTCGCCGGCCCCGGCGTTTTTCTCACCGGATAGCGCTTGTAGATCGGGGTGGAAGTTCTCCCAGTGAAAGGCGTGCTCGGGCAGGTAGTCGAGTGCGATTTCTTTGGCGGAATCCATAAATCCTTGCGGACCGCAGACATAAAAGGCCGTCTCCTTTGGCGCCTGGCCCAGCAGGTGCCGGTAGATATCTGCTTGCTTCTCGCGCGGGCGGCCAAAGACCTCGATGAGTTTATCGCCGCAGGTTTCGCGCAATTGCTCGAGCAGCACCGCGTGGTGGCTATCGCGCGCGAAAAAGAGCACTATATACGGTTTGTTCTCGCGCTCGAGGGATTGGGCCATAGAGAGCATAGGGGTAATGCCCACTCCGGCGCCGACCAAGACGTAGTAGCCGGCGTCTGCCACGAGCTCGAAGTTATTAAATGCCTGCGAGATCTTAAAACTATCCCCGTGGCGCAGTTTGAGCATCGCAATCGAGCCACCCGTGGAGTTTTCCTCGCGCTTTACCGCGACGCCATACGTTGGCCGTTCCTGTTGGCCGGCAGGAGGGGAGGAGATGCCGGTCAGCTCAAAAACCGAGTACTGGCGGGTAAGCATCTCACCGTTGGCTCCCGGGAGGGTGATATCGACGTGGCAGCCGGGGGAGTAATCCGCGAGCGGAGCATCACCGTCCAGTGAAAACGCGATGACCGAAAGGTCATCGGCTACGGCGGTGACGTTGTGCACCGTGGCGGTGGTGGAGGGGACATCGGCAAGCTGGGGCGCGGGTTGAGAAGGAGAAGTAGGCATAGGGGTGAATAGACCTCACTTTCGTGACTGTAGTTCTTTGGCTATTAACTGCATGTAATGCACATCATGGTACAGCCTGGAGCGAGATACAGGTTACAAATGCGTTCGCATAGCGGACAGATGTACGGCTGGTACACCTATATGGGGTGAGCAGGCAGAAGGTTTGCAAAATCTGCCAAGATGGCCATTTTTGCTATTTGCGCAGGAGGGGATAGGTGCTGTGAAGGCGGGCGTAGTAGCGGCGTTGGCGGCCAGAAATTTCCCAGAAAATTGGATTCAAAATTCATTGCGGTCGCGAGCAAAGTCTCTATAGGCTTACGGGCACAGCTAAATGGTGAACTACGCCACATAAACAGGACACGTGTGTGGTGTGGCACCAAGATTGGAAAGGTTGTTTACTCCCCATGACTGCTCCTACTGATACTCGGACTGAACCTAAGGTTCTGCCCATGTCCGATAATCCCTATGAGGATTTCCGCTACTTCTACCGCGATGGCATGGACCTGCGCCCGGCGCCGAAGCGCCGCGTGGACAAACCCGGCTGGTCCACCCTGCGCCACAATATTTTTGACCACTGGCACACCGTTCATGACGAGTGGGAAGGCTACGACACCCAGCAGACTCGTTTGCTCGATGATCACATGTGGCAAACTGATGAACTGGGTGCCGCGTTAGCAGAATCTTTCCGCCGCGATGGTGCCAAGGAATCGCGCACAAAGTTCGAGCAGGCGCTGAATGGAGGAATCGAGACCGTCGAGGACCCATCGCCGGAATTGGTGGCTTTCTTCGAGCAGGTCGATAACATCCCAGACTGGATCGACCTTGAAGCCGCCGAGCGCGGGCGCGTTGCCTACTACAACGCCACCCCGAGCGCGGACCTTCTCACCTTCAACTTTGGCTATTGGGCCACCACCATGGAAGACCGCACCTCTGCGGCCACCGGTGAGACGGGCATGTTTGAGTTCAAGGCCATGCAGCGCGCGCTGGAGACCTCCAAGTTCTTCGTGGACTTGGGCAAACAGGACGTATTCGACCGCTTTGGCGAAGGCCGCAAGGCCGCAGTCCACGTCCGCCTGCTGCACGCCCAGGCTAACCGCGGGCTGGAAAAGCTTTGGGGCAAGGAGCACTACAACGAATTCGGCCGGCCGATTGGCTCTAGCTTTTTGGTCTCCGGTGAAGGCTGGTTCGCGCTCATGCCGCTGGCCATCGACGAGCTTTTCGGGCGCCCGCACTCCGGCCAGGACTGGGACGATGTCGCCCAATACTGGGCATATGTGCTGTACATGATGGGCGGCGAAGAACGCATCATCCCCAAGACCGGCGATGAAATGCGCAAGATGACCGATTTCATTTACGCAAACGGCGGGCGCTCTTCCACGTACCACCAGCGGGTGGCCACGGCACTGATGTCCATCGTGGAGCAGATGAACCCGGACCTTCCGCTGGAAATGTTGGGTTCGCTGGCAACGCTAGTGGGAGAAGAAGACACCAAGTTCATGGTGGAAGGAACCCGCTGGGCCGATATGGACTTTTCTCAGGCAGCCAAAGACTTTGAGGCCAAGGCGCGCGCAGAGGCAAAGGAAGCCCGCGAAGCCGATGAAAAGCCGGGCGCGGAGGAATACAAGAAGCACAACGCCGCGCAAGGGCGCCCGCTGTGGATCAATGCCTTGGAGGAAGTGCAAGAGCACATCAACAACCATGAGCCAGACGTCAAGGCCGAGTGGACCCTGCACGATGACTCCAAGGAAGCCCGCCGGAACTAGCCGCTGCGCCCCACAGCTAGTTATCAAGGCCTAATAATAAGGAAGGGAATGAAATACAATGACTGCTCCCACAGATACGTCTGAGGCTGCCAACACGTCGCAGGTGGAACCAAAGGTTCTGCCTATGTCCGATAATCCCTATGAGGATTTCCGCTACTTCTACCGCGATGGCATGGACCTGCGCCCGGCGCCGAAGCGTCGCACCGCGGCCCCAGGCTGGTCCGAGCTGCGACACAATATCTTCGATTCCTGGCACACCGTAGAAGATGAATGGTCTGGCTACGATAGCCTGCAAACCAAGCTTCTTGATGACCACATGTGGCAGACCGATGAGACCGGTGAAAAGCTGGCGCAGGCCTTCCGCCGTGATGGCGCCAAGGAATCGCGCGCCAAGTTTGAGCAGGCGCTTAACCACGGCATCGAGACGGTAGAAGACCCCGCGTCGGAGCTGGTGGACTTCTTCAAAGAGGTAGACCGCATTCCGGAGTGGCTGGATCTTGAGGCCGCAGAGCGCGGCCGTGTGGCCTATTACAACGTCACGCGCACCTCAGAGGTTCTGGCCATCGCCTTCGCATACTGGGCCACCACGATGGAGGACCGCACATCGGCGGCCACGGGCGAGACCGGCATGTTCGAGTTCAAGGCCATGCAGCGCTCCATTGAAACGGCGCAATTCTTCACTGACTTGGGCAAAAAGGACGTCTTTGACCGCTTCGGCGAAGGTCGCAAGGCCGCCGTGCGCGTGCGCTTGCTGCATTCCCAGGCCAATCGTGGCCTAGAAAAGATGTGGGGCAAGGAGCACTACAACGAATTCGGACGGCCGATTGGCTCCAGCTTCCTGGTCTCCGGTGAGGGCTGGTTCGGGATGATGCCGTTGGCCATCGACGAGCGCTTTGGCCGCCCGCACTCCGGCCAGGATTGGGACGATGTGGCCCAGTACTGGGGATACATCCTTTATATGATGGGCGCCGAAGAGCGCCTCATCCCCAAGACTGGCGATGAAATGCGCAAGATGACGGATTATATCTACGCCAATGGCGGGTATTCCTCCACCTATCACGAGCGCGTGGCCACCGCCTTAATGAGCATTCTAGAAACCATCCACCCGCTGGTTCCCAAGATGGCGCTTGGTGCGCTGACCACCATTTGCGGCGTGGAAGATACCAAGTTCATGGTTAAGGGCACGCGCTGGGAAAAGGTGAACTACAAGCCGTGGGCCATCCTGTATCGGGGTGCCGCGCGCGCAGAAGCCAAGGTTGCGCGCCTGCGGGACAAGCTGCCGGGTGCGCAAAAGGCAAAGATTAAGCGCGCCAATAAGAATAAGCCGCCATGGTCCGATGTCACCGCGGTGATCAAGGCACACATCGCGAAAAACGAGCCCGAGACCAAATCCGATTACACGCTGCACGATGACTCTAAAGAAGCTCGCAGCTAACCCATCCCCCATAACATTCTCAGAGGAGAACACCATGACTAACACTATGTCCCTAGGTACCGTCGGCGAGTGGCCTGCTGGCCGCGGCGATAAGGATGAATTCATCGCCACCTTTGGCCAAGAGCGCGCAGACCGCTACCACGAGGCTTTCTGGAAGATGGACCCGGTGGCTGATGCGCTGTTTACCAGCGGCCACACCGTCAAGGAAATCATGCCTAACCTGCGCGATGCCCTCGCGCGCGGCACCGCCAACGAGGACACCTTCCCCGAGGTTGCCGCCCTTATTGAGGACATGACCAAGGCACTTGACGGCATCGACGCCGAAAAGCTGGAGCGCGGCCGCCGCGTCTACCTGTCCATCCCGCCGCTTAGCCACGGCCTGGCGCTGGGCCCGGGCTCGCTGGTCCACACCTATTCCACCCCAGCGATCGCGGACTTGCTGGTCAACACCGGTGAGCTTACCGATGGCGCCGTCAAGCGCCTTGCCTACACCACCAACCGGACCTATTCGCTCTACCTGCCGAATGCGCTGCAACCCGGCGGCGAAGGCTTCATTCACACCGGCATGGTGCGCGCCATCCACGCCCACGTGCGGCGTGTGCACACCCGCAAGGAGCTGGATTACTCCCACTACGGTGCTCCGATCAGCGAGTTCGACATGCTGCGCACCTGGTTTGATTTCACCTACATTCCATACGCTGGCCTGCGCAACATGGGCTGGAAGCTTACCGCAGAAGAAGAAAAAGACGCGTTCTACCTGTGGAAGATTGCCGGGCGCATGCTGGGCATTTCCGCGGACCTTTTCGAAGGCGAAGATGGGGTAGAGGCCTCCCAGGAGACCATGGATGCCATCCACACCGTCGACGGCGAGATCAACGAATCGGCCCGCAAGCTTGTTGATGCCCTCATGGACGGCTTCGTCGTCAACGCCAAGGAGCTCACGGGCATGCCCGATGACACCTTGGCGGACTGGACCGCCGCGCACGTGCGCATCATTCACGGCGATGAGGTCGCCGATGCCTGTGGCGTGGCCGACTCCGTCATGCGCCCCATCCTGCAAATGGAGGCACCGCTGGTGCAGGAGCGCTTTGACCTCCTCCGCCAAGACTCGGAAGCGCTCGAAGCGGAAATCCAGAAGAACGAGGAGGCGGTGCGCCAGATGCTCACCCGCGATGCCACCTATATGAAGCAGGATGAGGGCATCAAGATGAAGGATGGCTCGGTCGTCGCGGCCTCCTAAAACAAATTACCCACTTTCATGGGTGACACGTCACTAGAACTTTAAGTACTCTTGTGGCAGGCGCACACAGACTGTGTTCGTCGCCACATTAGTTCCAAGAATCCAATTAGAAAGGGATCCAATAATGTCCAAGGATTTTGCGGTAACTAACCCCGCTACCAATGAAGTAGTAGAGAAATTCGACACCTTTAGCGATGAGCAGATCCAAGAGGTTCTGGCTAAGTCTAACGAGGCTTTCCAGACCTGGCGCGAGACCCCAATTGAGGAGCGCGCCAAGATTGTGTCCCGCGCCGCGGAACTGCTCAAGGAGCGCAAGGGCGAGCTATCCAAGATTGCCGCACAGGAGATGGGTAAGTCCACCCCAGAAGGCGAGTGGGAAATTAACTTCTCCGGCGACATCCTGCAGTTCTATGCAGACAACGCCCCAGAGCACAACAAGGACCAGCCGGTTGACGTGCCAGGCGGCAAGGCCACCCTCCGCCGCCTGCCCATTGGTACCCTGCTGGGCATCATGCCGTGGAACTACCCCTTCTACCAGGTCGCCCGCTTCGCCGGCCCGAACCTGATGAACGGCAACTGCATCATCTTGAAGCACGCCGAAATTACCCCGAAGTCCGCTGCAGCCATCGAGGAGATCTTCCGCGAGGCTGGCCTGCCAGAGGGCGTGTACATCAACGTGTACGCCGACCACAAGCAGATTGAAGAGATCATCGGGGACAAGCGCGTCCAGGGCGTATCCCTGACCGGTTCCGAGCGCGCCGGTGCCGCCGTGGCCGAGATCGCTGGCCGCAACCTGAAGAAGGTTGTGCTGGAGCTTGGCAGCACCGACCCCTACATCATCCTGGATGCAGCCGATATCACCAAGGCTGCCGAGGACGCTTGGGTCAAGCGCATCGAAAACGTTGGCCAGGCTTGCACCTCCAACAAGCGCATCATCGTCATGGAAGACATCTACGACGAGTTCGTCGATGAAATGGTCCGCATTGCTGAGGGCATGAAGCAGGCTGACCCAACCCAGCCGGGCGAGAACCAGTACTACCCAATGTCCTCCCGCGAAGCAGCAGAGAACTTGGACAAGCAGGTCAAGACCGCTGTGGACAACGGCGCTAAGGTTCGCACCGGCGGTAACCTGCACGAGACCGCTGCGTACTACGAGCCGACCGTGCTTACCGATGTCCCCGTCGGTTCCGACTCCTACTACGAAGAGTTCTTCGGCCCAGTAGCAGAGATCTACAAGGTTTCCTCCGAGAAGGAAGCCGTAGAGCTGGCCAACAACTCCAACTACGGCCTGGGCGGTGCCGTCTTCTCCGATGATACCGAGCGCGCCACCAAGGTTGCTGACCAGATCGAAACCGGCATGATTCACGTCAACCTGGGCCAGTACTTCTCCCCAGTACTGCCATTCGGTGGCGTTAAGAACTCCGGCTTCGGCCGCGAGCTCTCCGTCTTCGCACTGGACGAGTTCGTGAACAAGCAGTACCTCTACATCAACGACTAATTACTCGTTGACGCTCGCTCAGCGCTCCCTGAGCCTGCGGCGAGCGCATAGAGTGCAGTAGGGAAGGGGCCTAGCCTTGATTGGCTAGGCCCCTTTTCCTGTCCCCGTTGTGCTTAACCTGTATCTTCCGCAACCCTCTGAACTCGAGCTGTGTGGCGTATACGAAAAATCCCGCTCAGCGCAATGCTGGGCGGGATGTAGTCTGCTCCTCCAACTGGGGTCGAACCAGCCACCTAAACCCCATTTAAACTGCATAAACACCCTTTTTAAGCCCTACGTGACGACAATTTGACGACATCTGAAATCTTTTCATCCACAGCACTGCCCACCGCCTCCAAATCCTCATCAAACAATTCAGCGTAAATATCAAGGGTCATCGCAGCCGAAGAATGCCCGAGTTGCCTTTGCACAACCTTCACATTCGCCCCGGCGGAAATCATCAATCCCGCCGCCACATGCCTAAGCCCGTGCGGGGTGACTCGCGGAAAATCCGGGTACTTATCCATGCACCTATCCAGTGCGTTGTAGTACCACTTGCCATGCGTAGGCGGCTTCATCGGAGTGCCGTCACGACGCGGCCACAGCAACTCATCCGGCCCCTTACTCTCCATCACAGGGACCAGCATCCGCATCACGGACACGGGCACAGACACTTCCCGCACTTCATGGGTTTTAGGCGTACCAATAATCACCTCACTGCCCACGGTGACCGCATTACGCTCCACGTTGATGCGATTCCGTAGCACGTTCACATCTCGTACCCTGAGTGCTGCGGCTTCACCCCAACGCAGGCCCACGGTGCCAAGCAGCCAGACCAACTCCTGATAGCGTGTGCATTCACTCACCAATAGGCTTAGCTGTTCCGCTGTGAGATACACTTTCCGCGCCGCACCCTTACGCGGTAGTTTCACGCCCCGCGCTGGGTTCTCCCGCACCGCCTTATCCATCACCGCCAGGTCAAGAATCTGCGCCAGCACCGCATGGGCCTGCCTAACCAACGACGCCGACCTATCCAGGCTGGACACCCATGCTTGTACCTCCGAGGGTTTAATGCCGGCCACCTGACGCCCGCCCCACTTTGGTTCCACGTGGTTACGCCACACCGCAAGCATGTCATGCCGCGTCTTAGGCTTCAGGTGAGTCAGGTTCGCCTCCCACGGCACAGCAACCTCACCAATAGTCACTTTGCCGGCGTTGGGGTCTATCCAGTTTTGCTCGTTCATGTGGACGGCGTTTTTGTCAGCCCAGGCTTGTGCTTCATTTTTAGTGCGGAATCCACGCTTGGTGCGATTCCGCCCATCGGGGGAGCGGTACTGCACGCGCCAAGCTTTACCCTTGGCGGTCTTGTATTGCTTGATTGATGCCATAAGACAGACCTGTTCTGTTCTTTAATCGGATGGGGTGATACCCGTCCCGGCACGCGAATTTCACATCTGTAGCGCCAGGGCGGGGTTCTTAAATGTCGAGCATTTGCTGAACTGGAAGATTTCTTGAGTGAACGCGCTCAAAAAGATTCTCAAACTGAACTTTGTCATCGGATGCTTGCATCAGCGTGACTACCTGGTTAATCTGGCGCTCTAAGTGGTTGACCCCAATGTCATCAGTTAAATGCTGATGATGCTTCCGCGGCCGGTTACCCTGCTCATTTTTAGGGTTTAGATCTTTAAGACGGTCTAGGATGCCAGTCGGCATTGGCGTATAGATGTACTTGTTGATGAACTTTCCGACGTACTGCGGGTGGTGATGGTTGCCGGGGACGAATTTCCAGCCCTGCAAGCGGTATATTTCCTTGAAAAACGCCTCGGGAAAAGTGCGAACCCAGGGGCGGAATTCTTCTGCAATGTAGGCATCAAGGAGTCGTTGCAGTTCGTCTTTGGCGCGAGTTTCCTGGTAGCCAGTTGCCTCATCGACTAGAGCGGTGATTCCTACCAGTGCTAGGGCTTTGATGATTCTGCGGGCGGTTTTGGCGATTGGTTTTTGTGTGGTTGTAAGCACGCCGGCTTCTTCTGCGTCGAGGTAGACGTTGCAAATTCTGGGGAGGATTTCGGCGTTGTGTCCGTTGATGACGTTCGGGTTATCCCCGACGCGATAGTCGATTCCAGCGACTGCTTTTTGGAGCTCGGGTGAGATGAATGCGGCTAGGTTGTTTGCTTCTAAGAAGGGTGGTCGATTGTCGTGGCTTGCGCGTCGTCCGCGAGGGGTACGTCCCATGGCGTTCATGATTGAGGATTGGCTGATTACCCGGCGTCCGTCTTCGAGTACGTAGCAGGATAGGTCTGTTCCGGCTATGTTTAGGGTTCCTTGGTGGGTTGCTCGTTCGATTTTTCGTCCCCATCGGGTGTCGGCTGCTTTTTGTCCGGCTATTTTTCGGTAGTTTGGGCGGGGTAGTTTCCCGCTGTGCGTTTCCATAATCGCATATTATCATGCTGGATTTTGTACTGCTTTGGTCATGCTTGTGAAATGATGTTTTGTTGGAAAGTCCCAGTTGGGTTTCTGAGTTTGATCTCGATGCGTTTTTTAGTTCGCATTGCCGATTGTTGGGCCCTCAACCCCCTTGGTGTTCATTTCAGTGAGCACCGGGGGCGGGGATTGCGTTGAAAGCGCATGGCTCCTAATAGATAGAGCCGTTTGGGTCAGCAGCCCGGACAGCGCCCTCTGCTTGAGAGCACAAAGCAGGGTCGTTGATGTATCCGTCTTGGCAGCCGTGATAGGTCTGGATTTCACCCGAAGTCGGATTTCGGGCGCCGTTGGCTGCGGTGCCGTATCCGCATTCTGCCGCCGGCCCTACGCATTCTCCGTTTTCTACTAGACCGGCTTGGCTTTCATTCTCGAGGTACTGCTGTCCTCCGCGGTTGTCAAAACACCATTGGGAGAAGGAGACAGTGCCGTCTGACCATCGAGCGGGCCCAGGGGTGCCTTGGAGGCACTCGACTACGGTCGGTTGTGCCATTTGCGGATTCGCCTCGGGTAAGGCGCTATTGGCAGCAGCAGGTTCCTGTGTTGTGGTTAGGGGTGTGTTGGAGGGGTCCGCGGTTTTGGTCGAGCTGCTGCGTTTGGTACTCGAGGTGCTGAATGTGCTTGAGGACGGCTTATCGGTTGCCGTGGGTTCCTCGTTGGAGGTGCAGCTCGCTAGTGCGAGGACTGCGATGAGAAGAATTGAGAGCTTTTTCATACTGCTGTCTTTTCGTAGATGTTTTGCCAAGTTTTGAGGACTTTGACCGTCACCCCGAGTTCGTTGGCGAGGGTGGCCGGGTGTGGTCCGTAGATTGCTTCTGTGGTGGCGTATTCGGTGGGGGAGACCAGGAGGCGGGCGGCGAACCTGTCGGCGCGTATTTCGTGGGCGCCGTGGTGGCCGGGCGGGTCACCATAATGCGCGTGGCCTAGTTCGTGGGCTAGGGAGCACAGGGTAGTTGTGTCATCCATGCCTACGCGGAGGGTGATGGTGGACCGGTGGGGGAGCCATGCTGCTTTTGGGCCGCCGCGGTGCCAGCGGATTCTATAACCCCGGGCCTCAGCGGATTGTATAAGAGATTCAATCATCAACGATTGCCTCTGATTTGTTCCAGTTTCTTCTGAAGCTCCGGCGAACTAGCGTCAAGCATATTCTGCATCATTTGGTTATTTCTTTGATTTTGCCGGTTTTTCTTAGCTTCGGCTCTAGCTTCAGACTGCCAAAATTTGGTGGTTTTCACTAACTGGTTTGGAAAGCATCGAGAGTCTTTGCTGGGGGAGTTAGACCAGATAATTGAATTGTTAGTCGTTTGGCATAGTGGTGCGAGGTTTTGCCCCATGTCTACGGCCCAACCAAAGGCGGAAGTTTCTGCAAAATGATAGTCCGTTAGTCGGCCAAGTATCGCGCATATCCAATCTGCCAATTGGATTGTTCCGTATAGTCTGCTATCGGCCTGAACAGGTATCTCAATGATGCTTCTATTTTCCTTGTTCTGGCGATAATATATCGTTTTCCCTAAAGTGGCGACGGCCCGTTCACGGTTGTCTGTGTCGGTGGCATCCATGATGACCATTAGTTTTTGGTTTGCTTTAGAAGCGAAGGTTCCGAGTCGGTTTATTGATTGAATGAGACAATGCTCTTCGCGGGCTTGGGAAGTCTCATTGGTTTCTTTGACTGTTCCGATGGGTTTTTGTTGACCGAAGAAGAATATCCTTCCGTCTAATTCTCCTAGCTTTCGGAATATACGGTTCATCGCGGGGTTTATTTCCTCGCCATAATTCTCGATGTTTGTTGTGGTGAGAAGTTTTGAGCCTTTCTTCTCCCATCGTTTCGGGTGAACCTTCAAGCGTTCGATTTCCCAGGCAAGTAGGTGCTCTTTTACATATTCGAAGTAGCCACCCATCTGGCGTACATTTTCGGCGGGGAGTATGTATCCGGCGTAACCGAATACGGGGTGTGTGTTGAATTTAGGGTGGTCGTGTCTGATGTAGGGGCCTTGGTGGCCGAATTCATCCAAGTAAGCAATAAGCATAACGTCCTTGAAATGACTCAGCGGCTAGAACATTAAATGCTCTAGCCGCCGGAATGAGCGCGGTACATGTATTTCAATGCCGCCACTGTGTTTACTGATTGTAGCTGACTCCGGCGTTTTTCGCTAACTATGTGTTAGTCAATCAAATCTTCACCTCGTTTTTCGCGTTCTTCTTGTTCGTTTATTGATGAGTCTGCGGCGTATTCGTCGGGGGAGTAGTCAAATTCGCGGACCACGCCATCATCGTCATCATGCAGTGAAGCAGACACGTCGGACACGGGGGTGAGATGTGGGGCTAGGCCGATAGCGTCGTCGTCACTGTCGTTGCCGAACAGGTAACGCGCCTGCGGGTCGGAGCGGCGCAGGATTTCGTCTAGTAGTTGTTCGTTGGTGGCTCTTTCTAGTGCTGCCTCGACGCTGTACTCGTCGATAGCCGAAGACGTGATGAATCCGAGGTCTAGGAGGGATTCGACCTCATTGACTTCGTAGGCGCGGGCGATGCTGATGGTGAACTCAGCGGTCGTCTTACCTGCCTTTGCGTGACGCAGCAGGGTCGCTTTAGAGATACCGGAGTGGTCGGCGGCCTGGCTGGCTGTGGGGGAGCCGGGGAGCGTGGTTAGCCATTCTTGAAATTCCATAGGTTCATTATGAACCATGCGTAAAAAGGTGTCAAACGCTGGGGAATTATCAAAATAAATCTAAACAGGTTGACAATGAACCGTGTTAGGTTCATAATGAATCTTGTCGGGTTCACAAGGGCCTTGACTAGAACCTTAAAAACTACATGGAGGTAACTACATGGCTGTCAGTACACCGCCTCGGTACACCTTCCGCCCTGGAGCTTTAGACGCAATCATGCGTTCAAGGAACCTTCAAACAGAAGAACAGCTGGCATTGCTTATCGGGGTATATCCCGCTGATATTCCCAAGCTGCGCGCCGGGGCAAAAGTGACCGCAGAACTCGCCCTACGCGTATCCACGCTACAAGGTGACAAGAACTACATCGCAGGCTATTTCGACCGCGTAGATGACCCCATTGCCGCATAAGAAAAGCCCGGTGCAGGAACACCGGGCCAAAGACAATCAACCGATAAGGAGTTTATCACAATGAACAATCAACTCGTGACTATCCCGGTTCCCGGAACTTCCACCCCCATCATGGCGGTGCAGAACGACGGCACCGAGTGGGTAGCAGCGCGTCACATCTGCAATGCGCTCGGAATCGAGTGGAGTGCCCAGCGAAACAAGCTAAAAGGGAAAGCATGGGCAACCGTGGCGCTCATCGACACGGTTGGCGCTGACGGCAAACAGCGAGAAATGAGCATGGTTGACCGTCGCACTCTGACGATGTGGCTTGCCACTATCGACACTAACCGTGTCAGTGAAGCTGCCCGTCCAACGCTTGAGGCCTACCAGCTTGAAGCAGCTAACGCCCTTGATGCCTACTTCCATAAGGGTGGCGCCATTAACCCCCGCGCCGAGGAGCATCAGTTGAATGCTTTGATGCGTGAGTCTCAGATGCGGATGGAGTTGTGTCAGGCGGCTAAGGGTTTGATTCATCCTGACCATTTGGAGGCGAAGGCGCGGATTGTGTTGGCGCGTGGTTTGGGTGAGGTTCCGGAGTTGGATCCGGAGACGCGGCCACTGTATACGGCGGATTTTTTGAAGTCGAAGAACCTCTCTAGCAAGAAGATGAAGTCCGTTGCGCCGATGTTCGGTAAGCGCATGAAGGCTTTGTACACGCTGGAAACGGGACGCGAACCAGAAAAGTATGACTTGACCTTGCCTAACGGCCAGGTACGCCAGGTTAATGGCTACACCGAAGCAGACCGCCCGCTCATGCAGCAAGTGTGGGATGAGTACTACGCCTAGGTGTGAGGAAAGCCCCGCGTGTGGGCGGGGCTTGTCGGACCTATTCGACGGTGTTGAGTGTATCAGATTATTCAGGTTTATTCCGGGTTTATTCGGTTTAGGAAAAGGTGTTGTTGATGTCTCGGGAGTTGTGGGATTTGTCAGTCGATGAGACTGAACGTGTGGCTGGGGTCTTGGAAGACTCTCTCGTGTTGTGTACCGAGTGGGGTGTGCCATTGGATGGTGACTGTGACATCGAAGGTGAGGGGGATGTAGATGGGGTTGACCTCAAGGAAGGGGGTGTTGAGGGTGGTGCTTTTGGTGTTGTGGGCTTGTCTTCTGGTTTCGAAGTTCCTTTGTTCGGTTCGGAATTCTTCAGCGTGGTTGCGGACTTGGTTGAGAAGTTTCGGAAGCGTGATGTTGATTCCGTGGCCTGGTTTGATGTCAGTCCTGGGGTGAGACATGCTTTCCCCATTTACGGTGACGGTGATGTGGGTGTTGAGGGCTTTATCTTGTCCAGTGTTGATGATGTTGCAGGTCGTCGTGTTTTTCCAGTGGTGGGGTTGCCCGCAAATCGTGGACACGTAGTGGAGCTACCTAGTGGTTAGGCAGCGATTTCTTTTCTGCTGGTGGTTAGGCTGGTGTGGTTTTCGAAATCGACGGGGCTGACCATCCCGAGAGCGGAATGCCGGCGCCGACGGTTGTAGACCACTTCAATCCAGTAGGCAACGGCCTGACGCGCAGCATCGCGGGTTGGCCAGCGCTTCCGGTCGTAGAACTCGGTCTTAAGCGTCGACCAGAACGACTCAGCCATCGCATTATCGAAACACACCCCAGTACGCCCCACAGACTGAGCAACCCCTAGGTTGCGGCACACCTCCCAGAGCTGCTCGCTGGTAAATTGTGTTCCCCGGTCAGCGTGAAACACCAGCCCCTCAGGAACATCACTACGCAGTGTATGTGCCATCCGCAGCGCCCGTTCGACCAAACTTGTGTCTTGCACGCTATCCATAGCCCAGCCCAGCACCCTGCGGGAATGACCATCGCGGACCACGCATAAATACAACCAGCCTTCACCGGTGCGCAGATAAGTAA
>NZ_JAKRMY010000047.1 GCF_022346005.1 Corynebacterium sp. ACRPS | reverse complement strand
AAGCGCTTGCACTCGTGGTGCGGCTATCGCTCGCCGAACGCCTTCGAAGCCGCCGGATCAGCTACACTTACTATCGCATCTTGATTAAATCCCCGTGTCCACTTTCCGGGGTTCGGGCCCAATTGGCGCAATCGACTAGTCATGCTGCTGGAGCGCTTTCCCAAAATTGATGGGCTTAGCTTGCAAACTATGGGGTTCCCCGACAACTGGGAAAAACTCGGCCTTTGGCGTACAGGCTTGGCATTAGTGAATGGGGCTGCAGTTCCTCCATGGTCAGAGTAAGCTTTTCTACTGCAATATCGCTCTATATAGGAACGGCTTGAGGTAACTCTGCTTCTTGCCCGCGTGATTCCTACGGTGGCTGAAAGATCGTCATTACACAGGATGGCCCATAAGAGTTAGAGCATTTCATGGATTAGCAATTCAGTGAATTTTAGCCAGCACCACCACAACTGACGCGGGCTTGTTTTAGGGACCGGTAAGGCGGTACCAGGTACCGGGGTGGCGGTAGCCGCCCGGTAGCCGGTTTTACCCCCGCTTATCGTTTGGACCGTTGACGTTGCTTGAGCTGTT
>NZ_JAKRMY010000046.1 GCF_022346005.1 Corynebacterium sp. ACRPS | reverse complement strand
GCCCGTTCGACCAAACTTGTGTCTTGCACGCTATCCATAGCCCAGCCCAGCACCCTGCGGGAATGACCATCGCGGACCACGCATAAATACAACCAGCCTTCACCGGTGCGCAGATAAGTAATATCTGACATCCACACCCGGTTAAGCTCACCAGCATCAAACATGCGCCGGACTAGGTCAGGAAGACTTGACTTACGCTTGGCTTGGATCGTTGTCACCGGCACAAAAGCACGCGGTGAAATCCCTTCAATGCCCATCAGACGCATCCGCTTAGCCACAGTCTTACGATTTACACTGATCTGGTAGCGATCGGCGAGTTCTGCGGTAATCCGCGGAGCACCATAGACCTCATCGGAGTCTTTCCAAATCTGATGAATCTTACGATCAACATCATCGTAAAAAGATGTCCGATCATCTTTACCGGATAAGCGTTGCTGCTGCATATGGGCCCATTTGTAGTATCCAGACCGAGATACCTTCAACAAGCGCGCCATGCGCTTGATACTGAAATTCGCCTTCTCCTGCTGCATTAACTCGAACTTTTCTCTTCGCGTTGCTTTGCGGCGAAGAAGGCTGTCGCTTTTGACAAAAACTCATTATCCATCTTGGCTTCTGCCAGCTCACGACGCAGACGAGCATTCTCCGCACGAAGATC
>NZ_JAKRMY010000045.1 GCF_022346005.1 Corynebacterium sp. ACRPS | reverse complement strand
TGGACTCGGAGTCTAGGGACTTTGTGGACGCGGAGTCTCCCCGCTTTTTGGGCGGGGAGTCCACGGAGTTTTTGTACTGGTGCTAGTTTGGCTTCTTCCGGCGGCTTGGCCGTGGCCCAGAGAGGTTGGGTTTTAGCTCTGGGGGTTGTCGGTGCCACATGCCGACAACGTGGTTTATGTTGATTTGACCGCCGGGTGGACGCTGATTCAGTTGGATTGGTAGCGGAAATGAAAACAGTTTCTCACCGTCGTGATCAGTAAAAAATTCCACATAGTCATCGGCTACGCTGCTGTAGATGGCTCGATTTTTGAAGCGCAGCCCGACGTAGAGGCCGTGTCCCATGACGCGTACCACCCCGCTTTTGTTGATCCACAGCTTGTCCGGGATAGGCCAGAGTGCATTTACACCGGTAGAGCTTGGCATTACGGTTGAGGAATCGGCATGGGGTGTATCTTGCTGGATCGCCTGAGTGTCGTTACTTGGTGCCCTGTCTGAAGCTGCAACTTCAGGCAGGGCATTATCTGTTGCGACCACTGTGTCGGCTGCTAAGGCATCTGCCTGGTTGTCGGGGTGAATCCGGTGATATTGTTTCGCGATTTTTGTCCATAAAAAATCTGGGTCAATCGGCTGCGTCGGTGGCTGGGCATGCGAGATAATCTCCCAGGCTTGGGCTGGGGTGATGTGCATCTTGCCCCTGAGAAGTCCTTGGTGGCGACGGCGT
>NZ_JAKRMY010000044.1 GCF_022346005.1 Corynebacterium sp. ACRPS | reverse complement strand
TGACGCGGGCTTGTTTTAGGGACCGGTAAGGCGGTACCAGGTACCGGGGTGGCGGTAGCCGCCCGGTAGCCGGTTTTACCCCCGCTTATCGTTTGGACCGTTGACGTTGCTTGAGCTGTTTGCTAAGTGTTCCCCTTTCTTCTTGGAAGTCGTCACGGGTGCGCATGTCTTCACCGATGAGGGTGAGTTTGCTGCCGTTGTTTGCAAGTCGGGATAGGACAGCGTCGGCGATCGCGTTTTCACTAAAGACGCTGTACCAGTATTCCGGCTCGTGCTGGCTGACGATGACGGTTGAGGAATGCTCCCGCTTGACCAGGAGGTTGAATACCTGGGCTAAGGCGAAGGCAGATACGTCCGTGGCCAGGAAGTCGTCGATGACCAACACAGCCGGCTTTGTCAGTTCCTCAAGGAGGGCTTTGCGCTCATAGGCAGCGTCGGCTGTGGCGTCGAACTCGTCGGCTAAGTCGGCGAGTCTAAAGTAGCGTGCGGTTAGTTTATGCCGGCACGCAGCCACGGCTAGGCCTTGGGCGAGGAAGCTTTTGCCGGTGCCGGTAGCTCCCACGATGGTTAGATCTCTGCCGTAGGTAATCCAGTCGCAGGTAGCTAACCGCTCAATACGGTCTGGAGTGATCCCTCGGTTGCTGTGTGCTTCAAAGCGTTCCAAAGCCGCAAGCGCGTTGGGTAGCTTGGCGGCTTTGACGAGTTTTTCGATTACTTTCGAATCACGTGCAGCTACCTGAGC
>NZ_JAKRMY010000043.1 GCF_022346005.1 Corynebacterium sp. ACRPS | reverse complement strand
GAACACGTCCCGACGACATACGAGCTGACTTGGGAAAACGGACTCGTCCTGGAGGACTTCCCGTTTCAGCGTGGCGTTGAACGACTCCGCCAACGAGTTGTCCGCGCTCGTCCCGATTGCTCCCATCGACTGGGTGACACCGAATCGTTCACACAGCTTCCGGTATTGCCCAGAGGTATAGACGCTGCCATGATCGGAGTGAAAAATCGCCCCGTCAAGGTTGCCTCGGACCCCGTGGGCCATCGTGAGAGCTTCTTCGACCAACTCCGTGCGCATGTGGTCGGCGATCGCGAAACCGGTCAACTGCCGCGAATAGCAGTCGATGACGGTGGCCAGGTACATATTCGACCCGTCCGCGATCGGCAGGTACGTGATATCGCCGACGTAGATGGTGTTCGGTTTCTCCGCGGTGAACCGGCGTTTCAGCAGGTCGGGCAACTTCGGAGCCCGTTTCGCAGACACGGTGGTCTTCACCCGGCGTTTTTTGGTGTAGCCGAACAGGCCCATCTGGCGCATCAACCTGGCGGTGCGCTTGTGATTGAAAAGGTCGTCGTTGGCTGGATCGGAATTGATGGCCGCCGTCACGCGTTTCGCCCCGTAACAACCGTTCTCGGCCGTGAACACGGCCTTGATCCTCGCTCCCAGCACCGCGTCGTCAAGGACGCGTCGCCGGCGGGCAGGAGCAGCTGATTTCCATTTGTAATACGAGGACCGGTTGATCTTCAAAACCTCACATAACCGCTTGACCTCGTAGAGGCCTCGGTTGTCATCAACGAACCGGAAGCGGTTCACCAGTTCGTCTCTTCCGCGAAATATTTGGCCGCCTTGCGGAGAATCTCTCGTTCCTCCCGGAGCTTGGCGTTTTCGCGTTCCAGCACGCGGATGCGTTCGGCGTCGGAGAGTCCTTCAGCAGGCGTGCGTGCGCTGTTGGCTGCGGCAATGGGGCTGGCGACTTTTTCACCGTTGGCGTTGGT
>NZ_JAKRMY010000042.1 GCF_022346005.1 Corynebacterium sp. ACRPS | reverse complement strand
TGTAGACCTTTTTCAACGCGGCTGATACAGCGCGGCGATCCCCATAGGCCACCCATCGATTCGCAGCACGAATTAAGTGCACGATACAGGTTTGCACCATAGAGTTCGGCCAAGTTGCCTCCACTGCCTCTGGTAGGCCTTTCAGCCCGTCACAGCAGACGATAAAGACGTCTTTGACCCCACGATTGGCCAGGTTGGCGCATACCTGCGCCCAGAAGGAAGCACCTTCTTCTTTGGCAATCCACAATCCCAAAATATGCTTGATCCCGTCGAGGTCCACCCCGATTGCCATGTACGCAGACTTGTTAACTACCCGGCCGCCGTCGCGGACTTTAATGCGCAACGCATCCAGGAATATCACGGGGTAGAACTCGTCTAACTGGCGGTTTTGCCAGATCATGACCTCGTCGAGGACGGCGTCGGTGACTGCGGAGATCGTCTCATGGGAGATATCAACCCGCATCGCAGTTGCCATATGGTGCTGGATATCCCGAATGGTCATTCCGCCGGCATATAAGCTGACAATCATATCGTCAACATCTGTCAGCCGCCTGGAGCCTTTGGGCATCATAGTAGGAACAAACGTGCCGTTTCTGTCTCGTGGAACATCAATGTTTACTGGCCCGTAGTTAGAATCCACGGTTTTCGGGTAGGTGCCGTTGCGGTGATTGTCTGTTCCAGCAGTAGCTTTAGCTGCTCTATCGCCGGGCTCATAGCCTAGGTGGGCATCCATTTCAGCATTCAAACCCCGGGTAATTGAGGCTTGCAACATGCCCCGAACTAGGTCATTGGCATCCGTTGTCGACGTGCCTAGCTCATCAATCAGTTTCGCGATTTCTGGGTTAGCAAGCAGCTTCTTTTCAATCGCATCAATCTTGGCCTTATCAGCCGGATCTCGTCTCGCCATAGTAGTCATTCTGGTTCATCTCCTTATGCGGGTTAGGTTCCCACACACAAACCATTAGACACTCTCAG
>NZ_JAKRMY010000041.1 GCF_022346005.1 Corynebacterium sp. ACRPS | reverse complement strand
TGAGGTTACCCTCGTTTAGTGGACACCCTATTAGTACGGATCTTGTGTCCGTAGGAGAGGATGTTCATTGTGAGTTCGTCAAGGAAGAAGTACACCCCGGAGTACCGGCAGGAGGCCGCCAGACTGGTCATTGAGTCTGGGCGCCCAATCGCTCATGTGGCTAAGGAAATTAGCGTATCAGCCACAATTTTAGGCAGGTGGGTCAAACTTGAGCGGGAACGCCAAGGCTCGGTAGATGGCCGCAGTGATGCCGATATACGAGCCGAAAACGCTCGCCTGCGTCGTGAGTTAGCTGAGGCCAAGATGGATAATGAGTTCTTGTCAAAAGCCACCGCCTTCTTCGCTGCGAAGCAACGCGATCGGAAAAATTTGAGCTAATGCAGCAGGAGAAGGCGAACTACAGCATCAAACGAATGAGCAGGTTATTAGAGGTTTCTCGTTCTGGCTACTATAAATGGCAAAAGGCTCAAGCAGTACGGCTTCGTGGTGAAAATCAGCGTCAGAGATTCCTCGACCAGTTAGACAGGAAAATTCATGACATCTGGGAAGATTCTGACGAAGTCTACGGTGCCCCACGGATTACTGCAGAACTCGCCGAGGGTGGGGTCTATGTGAATCGCAAAACCGTGGCCAAACGCATGCGGATGATGGGTATTGAAGGCATCTCACCCAGGGCGTTTGTTCCCGTAACGACGATTCAATCCAAGCGGAAGTCAACGCTTCCAGACCTAGTGAAACGCCTATTTGATCAAGGGCAGCTTAATCGAGTGTGGATGTCGGATATTACCTATCTACGCACGAATGAGGGCTGGCTGTACCTATGCGTTATCCGCGATGGACACTCCCGCCGAGTCCTAGGCTGGTCCATGGATAGTGTGCAGGATTCTTACCTAGTTGAACGTGCACTGCGCATGGCTTACACCCTGCGTGGTGAAGTACCCGACGGCGTGGTCTTCCACGCCGATCGTGGTACCCAGTTCACCAGCGAACAGCTGTGGCAGGTCTGTCAAGAACTAGGGATTGCACAATCGGTCGGCCGTACTGGTGTCTGCTTTGACAATGCGATGGCCGAGTCGTTCTGGTCGACATTGAAGACCGAATTTTACGATCGGAAGGAATGGCGAACCCGCAACGAAGCCCGGAAGGCGGTGGCTCGCTGGATTGAGATTGTCTACAACCGGCGCCGTCGCCACTCGTCCATCGGGATGGTAAGCCCCGTCGATTTCGAAGCCCAGCTCGCTGATCAAAATGGTAATAAGAAGGCCGCTGCTTAACCCCTAAGCAGCTTAACTACGTGTCCACGATTTGCGGGCAACCCTA
>NZ_JAKRMY010000040.1 GCF_022346005.1 Corynebacterium sp. ACRPS | reverse complement strand
ACAGCTCAAGCAACGTCAACGGTCCAAACGATAAGCGGGGGTAAAACCGGCTACCGGGCGGCTACCGCCACCCCGGTACCTGGTACCGCCTTACCGGTCCCTAAAACAAGCCCGCGTCAGAGAAAGCACGCCCACCTGCAATCCGAAGATAAAAAGCGCTTCTACAACCACTTCTCCACCCCTAAAGCGCTCGACATCAATCTATCCAACAGTATTAGGGTTGACTAACCTAACCTACAGTGCATATATTTGTGCCACACCTAACACTTCCCAGGTTGTCAATGACGCTTAACCGCGCAAATTCAGTCGCTAGCTCAGCGTGAGCCCCAAGTGGGAACAGGAGTTTTCTTTGAGGAGATGGAAGGACTTCCACCGCAAGCCAAACGCCTGATACGACTGTTTTCTCATTCTTATGGGCTTGACCCCCGGACGAGCCAGTCTTAGAGAACACAGGTCTTACCGCACAGAACAGGAACTTTTCGACTGACCATCATGAGTATTCATTCCAGTTTCAGCATTAACAGCGCCCAAGTGCCTCGAAGCCGCACCTATTCGCGACGCGTTGCTGGACTCATACTGTGCTTGGTGCTGCTCGTCCTCGGAGTTTGCTTGAGTATCGCTGTCGGAGCTAGAAGTATTCCACTAACCGATGTCATATCTGCTCTCAGAGAAGTTCCTTCGCACCGTGAAACTGCTCTAAACTTCGAACAGCGCGTACTCTTCGAGCTCCGTATACCGAGGACCTTGATCGCAATCGTAGTGGGCGCTTCCCTCGGAGTAGCTGGCGCTTTAATTCAAGGCCACACCCGAAACCCGCTCGCTGATCCAGGCATTCTTGGGGTCAACGCTGGTGCCGCTTTAGCTGTAGTTTCCAGTTTCGCAGTCTTTGGATCGATCAGTATGTTTGCAACAACTGCGGCTGCCTTCTTGGGCGCTGTAAGTGCAACCATCATTGTCTTCGGCCTGGGACGCATCAATGGAGGCAATGCTAGTTCGCTCACTCTTACGCTTAGTGGCGCAGCCTTATCTGCCGTGTTGAATTCGATCACTACAGGCCTCATTCTGGCAGAAGAGGCCAACCTGGACCGTATGCGTTTTTGGACCGTAGGTTCGGTAGCGGGACGTGGTCTAGACGTCTTTTGGGGAGTATTACCATTTTTGGTCTTGGGTATCGTTTTAGCCTTTGCTTCTGCGCCGTCTCTAAATTTACTCAGCCTCGGTGACGATGTAGCTCAAAGTCTCGGTGGTCGAACCGATCGGGCTCGCCTCTTCGGCATGGTCCTTATCTCTCTGCTTGCGGGTGCTGCGACCGCTATGGCAGGACCAGTTGGGTTCATTGGCTTGATAGTGCCGCACTTGGTACGTGCCATCACGGGTCCTGACTATCGGTGGATTTTGCCGTATTCCGCCCTATTAGGTGCCACGCTACTGGTGCTAGCTGATGTCATTGGCCGAATCATCGCACGTCCAGGCGAGTTACCAGTAGGAATCGTCGTCGCTTTTATTGGCGCTCCATTATTCTTCGTGCTTGTCTTCCGGCGGAAGGGGGTAGCGCTATGAATGGTCACCGCAATACTGTCCCAGGCCGCCCCGCCTTCCGCATTGGCACAAAACTATTTGAGCTCTCAGCTGTTTGGCGCCCGTGGCAGCTATCTGCCACTTTCATCCTCGCCATATTGGCCCTACTTCTAGTGCCCTTATCTATCACGCTGGGAGATTATCCAATCTCTTTCGGTGGGCCCGAACCCCGGAAAGTGGACACGGGGATTTAATCAAGATGCGATAGTAAGTGTAGCTGATCCGGCGGCTTCGAAGGCGTTCGGCGAGCGATAGCCGCACCACGAGTGCAAGCGCTT
>NZ_JAKRMY010000003.1 GCF_022346005.1 Corynebacterium sp. ACRPS | reverse complement strand
CTGCGGTGACGGAGCCGGTTGAGGCTGCGGTTGCCTTTGAGGAGTTGACTTCTACTGAGGTTGACGCTGAGGGTGAGGACACTCCGGATGCTGAGAAGCCGAATAAGGTTGCTGAGCACAAGGACATCAATGATGAGGATCAGACGGTAATCTCTGAGGATTCTAAGAAGGTTCTGAAGCCGGAGATTTCGACGAATGCTGATTTTGCTCAGGGTTCGCATGAGGTTGTTGCTGGTGCTGAGATTGTTGATGAGGTCAGCTATGAGGGCTTGGTTCCTGGTAAGGAATACACGCTGCAGGCTGAGTTGATTAGCAAGGCCGATAAAGAGACTGTTTTGGGTAAGGGTGAGACGACCTTTACTCCGGAGAAGTCTGCTGGCAAGGTTGATGTGAAGATCACTGTTGATAGTGATGTGACGGAGCCGGTTGAGGCTGCGGTTGCCTTTGAGGAGTTGACTTCTACTGAGGTTGACGCTGAGGGTGAGGACACTCCGGATGCTGAGAAGCCGAATAAGGTTGCTGAGCACAAGGACATCAATGATGAGGATCAGACGGTAACCTCTGATGACTCCGATGTCCCAGGCAAGCCGTCCAAGGTCAAGATTCCTAAGTGGGCCATCCTGATTCCGGGCATTGGCTTGGGAATCGGCTTGGGCAAGATTATCTTCGGCCACCACGATCACGACCACGGCCACCATGATCACGACAAGCCGAAGGATCGTCCTGAGAAGGACACCGAGGGCCACGGTGAGCACCCAAGCACCGAGGTGAAGGGCCAGGATACGCCGGATAAGGTTGACCAGAACTCCAGCGAAGAGCCTCGCCCCACCGAGGTGAAGGGTCAGGATACGCCGGATAAGGTTGACCAGGGTACCGACAAGGACGATCGTCCGGTCGAGGTTATGGGCCAGGAGCCTGGAAAGACTGGTAAACCGCTACCGTCCGACGCAGGACGTACGAAGATCAAGTCCGTACCGTCCGGTGCGACCGAGCTTGACCCAGGTATGCAGGACTACATTAAGTAGTGTGAGCGTACTGGTCAGGTAACAGGCGATAGCGCCTGGGCACAACATGTCCCCCTTCAGGGTGTCACCGCACACGCTGGAGGGGGGCAACCCATCTGATAAACCATCGAGAAGACCACAATGAGGAGATTGGGCAATGTCTGAGGAGACAGGCCGCGAGGAACCCGTAAGCCGGGGTAAGAAGATCGGCTTTATCGTGCTGGTAGTGGCCGTAATTCTGATGTTGATCCAGCTGGCTCTCTACCTCACCACCGGTGGGGAAGATGATGAGGCTAGTGAGGGGGCATCGGAAAGCGTCTCGGCCGTTGACCCCCCGGACGATAAGGGCGATGCCTACGTCGATGATTCCGGTGCGCAGGAGCACGAATTCGAGCCGGCCCCGGGCCAATTCGAAGGCTTCGAAGGCATGTCCGTGGGCATCGACGGCGAGTACGCCGCCGTGGACCCAGTGCAGGTAACTGACCAGGGCGTGTTGCTGCCGCCACACGATGTCTCCCGCTTGGGCTGGTATTCCGCCTCGGCCGTGCCTGGCGATGCCGGCAATGTTGGCTCCAGCGTGATCACCGGCCACGTGAATTACCAGGGCCAGGGCACCGGCTATGCGGAGAAATTCACCCGGCTGCAGGAAAACCAGGAATTCACCGTGGTCATCGATGGTGAGGAGCGCACCTTCCGTGTGACGGAAAAGCCGTACCGCCTGCCCAAGGGCGGGGATTTCCCGGACGTGGTTAATGACACGGACGGTACCAACCGCCTGGTCCTTATCACCTGCGGCGGCAAGTTCGTCGGCGGTGCGCTGGGGTATGAGGACAACATTATTACCGTGGCAGAGCCAGTCGATGCCCCGGTTCCACCAGAGGCACCCCAGGCCTAGTAGCACGCTCTAGAGTCCAACGAGCGCCCGGTTCGAGGATGAAAATCCTTGGCCGGGCGCTTGCGTTTATGCACTTCACGCATGTGCGCCCGGGGTGCGCCGGGCATCTATGAAATAATTTGGGGAAGTATCTGCTGCTCGGAGCGGAATCAAAGGAGCAAAGTCATGGATATTCCAGGCAAAATCGCCGGTCATATCGGCACGCCGCTGACGGGCAATGCCACGAAGGTATTGCTGCTCGGCGCGGGCGAGTTGGGAAAGCAGCTGGCTATTTCCTTCCAGTCCCTGGGCCTTGAGGTCCACGCGGTGGATAAGTACCAGGGGGCGCCGGCGCATCAAGTGGCGCACTATAGCTATATCGCGGATATTACTGACTCCGCGCAGGTATCAGAATTGGTGCAGCAGATTCAGCCGCACTACGTGGTGCCGGAGGTGGAAATCGTTGCGGTGGAGGCCCTGGAGCAGGTTGAGCAGTCCACCGATGCCGTCGTCGTGCCCACGGCGCGTGCCTGCGCCCTTACCCAAGACCGCGAACGGGTGCGCGCGGTGGCAGAAGATATTGGGCTGCCGACCTCGGCCTACCGCTTTGCCTCTTCGGTGGAGGAGCTGGAGGAAGCGGCGACGGAGCTGGGGTTTCCGTGCATTGTGAAGCCGGACGTGTCCACCTCGGGCAAGGGCCACATGCTGGCACGGGACGTAGAAGACGTGCGCGAGGCGTGGGAGACGGTGCGCCGCGTTTCTTCGGATTCGCAGCGCGTGGTGGCGGAGCGCTTCGTGGACTTTGACCTTGAGGTCACGCTGCTGGCCATCCGGTCCATCGATCCGGCCACGGGCAAGCTGGCCACGTGGTTTAGCGAGCCCATTGGTCACCGCCACGAGAAGGGCGATCTGATTGAGGAGTGGCAGCCTACCGGCATGAGCGAGATTGCGCTGGAGAACGCGCGATCGGTTGCGGCGCGCATCTCCAATGAGCTAGGCGGGCGCGGCGTGTACGGCGTGGAGCTTTTCGTCGCCGGCGATGATGTTTACTTTTCTTCGGTCTCCCCGCGGCCTTCGGATACGGCGATGCTTACCGCCTATACGCAGCGCTTTTCCCAGTTTGATCTGCACGCCCGCGCCATTTTGGGCTATCCCATCGACGCCACGTTGATAACCCCGGGCGCCAGCATGTTCTTGCACGCGCAGGAGCCGCTTGCCGATGTCGCCTTTACCGGCATTGCCTCCGCCCTCCACTACGCCGAGACGGACGTGAAGCTCTTTGGCAAGCCCGATGCCTATAAGGGCCGGCGCATGGGGCTTGTGACCACGACGGCGGAAACGGTAGAAGAGGCCCGCGATCGCGCCGCACTGGCGGCGCATAAGGTGAGCGTGACCTCGACTCCTGGCCTGCTCGCGCAGGGCGGTGCGCGCGGCATCGACCCGCAAGCGGACAATGTGCCCGATATCGAGGTTGTTGAATACGAGGGTGGGGTCGAGCTCGACCCCAAGCTGACCTCAGGGGTGGACGATACCGACTAGCGCAGCGCTGGTTAGCGCTGCGGGGCACTGCCGACCGTGCCAGTCGGTGCCTAGTCAGGCCCGCAGTGCAGCGCTGGTTAGCGCTGTGGGCCGGCGTGCTTGACCATCTCGTCCCACTCGACGATCTTGATGCGCTCGCGGCCGTGCGGCTCGCCGGCGGCCTGCTCGGCGGAGTTGAGGCGGTGCCAGCCGTCCCAGGTGGTGACGGCGATATCGCGGCTGCTGAGCAGATCGAGGATATCCTGCGGATCGCGCTTGGTGGCGGACTCGAGCTCGCCTGCCTTGTAATCCTCTAGCAGCATGCCGGTGGTGTCCTTGGCGTCGGATTTAGTATTGCCAATCAAGCCCACCGGGCCGCGCTTGATCCAGCCGGTGGTGTAGAGGCCGGGAAGCTTTTCGCCGTCCACATCGGTCAGGACGTGGCCGCCGTCGTTGGGCATGGTGGCCGTGTCGTCATTGAAAGGAATGCCCTCGACGGACTGCGGGTGGTAGCCCACAGCGCGGTAGACCGATTGCACGGGCCACTCGGTGAACTTGCCGGTGCCGCTTACGGAACCATCGCCATTGAGCTCGGTGCGCTCGGTTTTGATGGCGGTGACGTGGCCGGCATCGCCAAGCACTTCTACTGGGGATTCAAAGAAGTGGATGTAGAGCTTGTGCGGGGCATCGCCAGGCTCGCGCATGGCGTAGGACTCTAGGGTCTGGCAGACCAAGTCGGTGGACTTGGCGGCGCGGCGGGCCTCCTCGGAAGCCTCGTCGTAGATGATGTCTTCTGGGTCCACGATGACCTCGATGGTGGGGGACTCATCGAGCTCCTTGAGCTCCTTCGGCGTGTACTTAGCCTGCGCCGGGCCGCGGCGACCAAAGACGTGGACCTCCTTGGCGCGGTTTTCCTTCAGGGAAGCGTAGACATTATCCGGGATCTCCGTCACCAGCAGCTCGTCTGCGGTCTTGGCCAAGATGCGGGATACGTCGAGCGAAACGTTGCCCACGCCCACGACGGCGACGGACTCCGCGGATAGGTCCCAATCGCGCTCGAAGTTGGGGTTGCCGTCATAAAAGCCCACGAATTCGCCGGCGCCGTAGTTGCCCTCGAGGTCCTCGCCGGGGATGCCCATTTCCTTATCGGCGGTGGCGCCGGTGGCGAAGATGATGGCGTCGTAGTACTCGCGCATCTCTTCGACGGTGATGTCCTTGCCCACTTCGATATTGCCCAGGAAGCGGATGTCTTCCTTCTCCATGATGTTGTGCAGCGACTGCACGATGCCCTTAATGCGTGGGTGATCCGGGGCGACGCCGTAGCGAATCAAGCCAAAGGGCGCAGGCATCTTTTCAAAGAGATCGATCTGCACGTCCACATCGGACTTTACGAGGAGGTCAGAGGCGTAAATGCCGGCCGGTCCGGAGCCGACCACGGCGACACGCATGGGGCTAGTCATCTGTTTAGGGTGTCCTTTCTTTAGGTTTTTCTCACATTCTACGCGGTGGCAGTGCGATAAATGCCACACTGCTCTGAGTTATCTACCCCCAGTTTAGGAGGTTGCGGAAGGGCGGGGGAGGGGGTGATTCACGTACAGTGGAGTCGTCACCACGTGCTAGTAACTGTGATGTACGGCATAATGTTACGGCGCGTGTTCCAAGTGTTCCCGTGACGGCAAAGGAAAGGTAATCCGCATGTCTGCATCCCAGTCCACAGTGTTAAGCTCCATCGGCCGCGGCTTCGACGGCCTCGATATTCCCGCCTTGGCGGATAGCCTTGGCGCTGAACTGCTCCGCTTAGAAGATTTCGACCCCACCGTGGCGGATGTATTGGCCAACGCGCCCACCGCCACTGCCGATGCCCTCCTGGTCCAAGGCACCGGCGAAATCTCCTTCGATGCGGAGGTCGCCGCCGCGCTGGGCCTGCCGCTGGTTATCATCTCCGGCGCCCCAGAGCGCGCGGCGGAGCTGGCACAGCGCAAGGCAGAATCCCTCGGCGCCACCGTGGCAGGCGTCTTCACCGACCTGGAGGCCGTGCCAGGTGCGTTAAGCGCGGCAGAGGAGACCGCGCCCGTCATGTCCGCAGACCTCTTCCAGAAGCAGCTCATTGACCAAGCCAAGACGACTGGATCTCACATCGTCTTGCCGGAGGGCGATGATGACCGCATCCTTGAAGCCGCCGATGCCCTGCTCCGCGATGAGGTCGCCCGGCTGACCATCCTGGGCAAGGAATCCGATATTAAGGCCCGCGCCAAGGATCTGGGGCTGGATATTTCGGGAGCCGATATCATCGACCACCTGGAATCGCCGCTTGCGGAGGAATTCGCCGCCGATTTCGCGGAACTGCGCAAGAAGAAGGGCCTGACTCTGGAACAGGCCCGCGAGGCCATGCAGGACATCTCCTACTTTGGCACCATGATGGTGCACAAGGGGCTTGCTGATGGCATGGTGTCCGGCGCCGCCCACACCACCGCGCACACTATTAAGCCGTCCTTCCAGATCATCAAGACCAAGCCGAATGCCTCGGTGGTCTCTTCCATCTTCCTGATGATCATGCGCGGGCGCCTGTGGGCCTTCGGCGACTGTGCCGTAAACCCGAACCCCACCGCGGAACAGCTGGGCGAAATCGCCGTGGTGTCCGCGCAGACCGCGTCCCAGTTTGGTATCGACCCGCGCGTAGCCATGCTGTCCTACTCCACCGGCGCTTCCGGCACCGGCCCGGATGTCGAGCGCGCGATCGCGGCCGTCGAGGCCGCCAAGAAGCTGGACTCTTCGGTGAAAGTGGATGGCCCGCTGCAGTTCGACGCCGCCTGCGATCCCGGCGTTGCCGCAAAGAAGATGCCGGATTCCGATGTCGCGGGTAAGGCCAATGTCTTCGTCTTCCCCGATCTGGATGCCGGCAATATCGGCTATAAGACCGCGCAGCGCACCGGCGGCGCCTTGGCCGTGGGCCCCATCCTGCAGGGACTGAACAAGCCGGTCAACGATCTATCCCGCGGCGCTACCGTTCCGGACATCATCAATACCGTTGCCATTACCGCTATCCAGGCTGGAGAGAAATAAATGTCATACGTACTGGTCCTCAACTCGGGTTCCTCATCCATCAAGTTTCAGCTAGTGGACCCAACCGCTAGTGCCACGGATGATCCACTCGTATCTGGCCTGGTGGAACAGGTTGGTGAGCCAAGCGGCGCCATTACCCTCAAGGTCGGTGGGGAAAAGTTCACCGAAAAATTAGAAGTTCCCGATCACTCCTTTGGCCTGCAGCGCGCCTTTGAATTGATGGATGATCATCAGGTGGGCACAAAGGATGTCGATATCATCGCCGTGGGACACCGCGTGGTGCACGGCGGCCGTCTCTTTTCGCAGCCGCAGCTCATCGAGGATCAAATTGAATCGATGATCGAGGACCTCATCCCGTTGGCCCCGCTGCACAACCCGGCCAACCTGGACGGCATCCGCGTGGCGCGCAAGATCTTGCCGGATATTCCGCACGTGGCGGTCTTCGATACCGCGTTCTTTAATACCTTGCCGCCGGCAGCAGCGCTCTATGCCATCAATAGTGAGGTCGCCTCCAAATACGATATCCGCCGCTACGGCTTCCACGGCACCTCCCACGAGTTCGTCTCCCAGCAGGTGCCGAAGATTTTGGACCGCGATCCGGAGCACACCCACCAGATCACGCTGCACCTGGGCAATGGTGCCTCCGCGGCCGCCATCCGCAATGGACGTGCCATCGATACCTCGATGGGCCTGACCCCGCTGGCCGGCCTCGCCATGGGTACGCGTACCGGCGATATCGATCCAGGCATCATCTTCCACCTGGTGCGCCAGGCGGGCATGAGCATCGACGAGATCGATAAGCTGCTCAATAAGCAATCCGGTGTCAAGGGCATTGCGGGCGTCAATGACTTCCGTACGCTGCGCGAGCACATCGATAACGGCGATGAAGACGCATGGCTGGCGTATAACATCTACATCCACCAGCTGCGCCGCTTCATCGGCTCCTACATGATTGCTCTGGGCCGCGTGGACGCCATTACCTTCACCGCCGGCGTGGGTGAAAACGACACCGAGGTGCGCCAGGACGCGCTGTACAACCTGGATATGTACGGCATCGACTTTGATAAGGAGCGCAACCTCGTCCGCTCCGATGAGCCGCGGGTCATCTCCACCGACGATTCCCCGGTCAAGGTCCTAGTGGTTCCCACCAATGAGGAGCTGGCTATTGCGCAGAAGTCTGCAGACGTTGCCGCCAAGGCGCGCGAGGAAGGCCTATTTAAGTAGGCCATGTAAGTAGGCCCTAGAAGGTGGTGATGGGCCGGACCTGGTTGGCCAAGTCCACCAGCGCGTAGCGGTGGCGGCTAAACGGGGCCTGGCGGGCAAGGGCCCGCAGGGTCTCGGCCAGGCCGGTGCGCAGGCCGCGCTGGGTAAAGGCGTACTCAAAGAGATCATTCGGCGAGGACGCCCGCGCGAGATCGGCGTTGCGCAGGAAGTTCAGGCCCGCGGAGATGACGGCGATCTTGATTTGGAGAAAGCGCGGCTCGTTGGTGGGGACTTCTTCGAGGCGTCGGGCAGCGCGACGAATGCGCGATTCCGATAGATCGTGCACGATGAGCTGCAGCACGGTGGTCAGCAGCGCCATGCGGAAGTGGCGCGAGGCATTGGGGACCTTATCCAAGGTGGCTACGGATAGCTCCACTTGGCCCTCCGCGCGCAATTGGCGTGCGAGCCCAAAGGCGGAGGACACCGTCGTGGGGTTGGTGGCCCAGACGATGCCGTATAGGCGCATGGAATTAAAGCGTAGCGCGCCCGGGTCTTGGGTGACGTGGGACCAGATTTCCGGCTGGCCCTCAAAGGCAGAAGAGGGGAGATCCGCCAAGGTGGTGTAGAGGTTGGAGCAGGCGCGGGCAACGGTGGCATCAATAAGCGATGTTTCACTGTAATCAATCTGCTGCAGGATGAGCTCATTGATGGCCGCGATGGCGAGCTTCGGGGCGGCCTCGCCGGGCAATAAATCGAGGACGGTGGCGAAGTACTCCTGGGCATCGACGTAATCATCGTGCAAGAGCTCCGTAATGCCGGCATACCACTGGTAACGCCAGTCGCGGCCGAGGCGGTCCTCGATGGAGCCTAGCCACTGGCGGGCCTCGTCGGTATAGCCCAAGTCGATCATGGAACGCACCACGCCGAGGGGAATCTCGGCGGAATGTTCGTATTCAGGGGTGCGCATGGCCTGGCGCAGGGTCTCGAGGGCTTCCTGCGGCTCGGCGTAGGATGTACCTTGCAGCAGGCTGGCGCCGACGTCATCGCGGTCTACCAGGGGCGTCGGCAAGGCGGAGACCACCTCGGGGGCGGTGATTTGGATGGTGCGGTCGATGCCATCGATAAGCTGATCCGTGCGAAAGACCAGGTGTTTGGTGCCAAAGGTGGTACGTTGCGGCGAGAAGAGCGAGTGCTGGGAGGGGTACTGGCGGCCGTCGCGGATGGCGAGCACCTCGCGCAGCACGCCGTAGAGCTGGGTGCGCAGCTCCTTGATGGAGCTAAACCGGCGCTGCGGGTCGCGGTGGGTCGCGCGCAGCAGCAGGCGGTAGAGGGAGAGGAAGCGGCGCAGCTCCGGCTCCTTGGAGGGGTTGGGGATGCCGGGAAGGAAGACGCCGTCCTCGCTGGGCAGCTTGAGGCACAGCGCCGCCAGGGTGCGGCCGATGGTATAGATATCGCTGGCGATGGACGGCCCCTTGGAGGCAACCTCCGGGGCCTGAAAGCCTTGGGTGCCGTAGATAAACCCGAAGGCTCCGATGCCGGAGACCGCGCCCAAGTCAATGAGCTTGACCTGGTCCTCGGTGACGATGATGTTATCGGGCTTCAGGTCGTTATAGACCACGCCGCGCGAGTGCAGGTACTCCAGCGCCGGCAGGATTTCCAGGATATAGCCAATGGCAATGTCAACGGGAAGCAGCTCGTTGGGCTGCTTGTTCCGCCTGCTTCTTAGCGATGGCCCGCCCACGTACTCCATGACGATGAATCCACCCGGCACGCGGTCATCGTCGATGAAGTTAAAAATCTTGACGATGCCCGGGTGGGTAATGTCTGCCAGAAACTCGCGCTCGGCTTCGGCAGCGGCCGTCTCATCGGCTGACTTTTGGGCCTGCATGCCCTTGAGCACGACCACGCGCCCGGAGACGTAATGGTCATTGGCCAGGTAAATCCAGCCCATGCCGCCGTGGGCGATGACGCCGAGGATTTCGTATTGCTCCGCGACCATATCGCCCGGTTCTAGCTGCGGCGGCGGGACCTTCTTGCCCTTGATCTTCTCTGAGGGATCGATGAGGGCAGCGGTGGGATTGGCCGGGGTGATAAACGGCAGGCGCACCATGCCATCAGCAACCGGCCGCTCGGTGCGCTGCGTGCCGCGGCGCTCGCGGAAGGTATCGATCGCCTGCCGGCGCGAACGCTCCGAGGATTTTTCCTGGGCCGTTTTTTCATCGCGTTCGCTCTCGCGCTGGGCGCGGATATTCTCTAGGTCCGCGAGCAGGCTGGAGAGGTGATCCGGGTCGATGGATCCATCGTCGTCTTCATCGTCATCGGCGAAGGGATCGAAGGCCACCGCCGAGGTTCCCGGATCCTCCCGGTGCTCGATGGGCTCGCTGGCGAACGGGTCATACGCCACGGCCGCCGTGCCCACTCCGCCGGTTTCGCTGGCATCGTCGCTCTCATCGGCGTCGTTGCCATTTCGTACGCCCTGAGCCGCGGTGCCCTGGCCCTCTGCGCCCGGGCCAGTCGTGCGCTGGCCAGCAGCGTTTTGGCCAGCCGTGCTGCCGCCCGCTGTGCGCCTACCCGTGGCCTCCGTATCCGGGAAGGCAGCCGCGGGAGCCGTGCCGGAAACCTGCGCCGCGGCGGTATCAACATCAGCTTCGCTAGCGCCTTTATTGCTAGTGCCAGCGTTATGAGTGGTGGCCGCCGTATCGGCGCCGACGTTGCTGTTTGCAGAGTTGGGGCGAGCAGCGGCGGTATCCGGACCAGCGGGGTCGGCGGCGTCACCTGTGTTGGCTGCGTCAGGGGAGTCGGCAGCGCCGAGGTTGCGGTCTTGGTCAGGGTCTTGGCCGTGGTCAGCGTCGCGGTAGGAAGCCTTGGTAGGCTTTCGGAATTGGCGCTGGGTATCGAGGTTTTCGGGCTCTAGGTATTCGAGCTCGTCTTCGCTGAAATTCGGGTTATGCTTCATGACTTATCTTCCTCGATGTATGTACCCGACGGCAGGGTGGGCTCGTCCAGGTAAGCACCTAGCCACCTGTCAAAGATGTCGGACCACGTCCCGTCGCGGCGGATGCGCTCCAAGGTGGAATTGACCTGGCGCAGCAGCGGGCGGGAGTCATGATCCTTGCTAGGGCGGCGCGCGGCAACGCCGTAGTTCTCGGTCTTTAGGGGCTCGCCCACGATGGAGGTATAGGAATCCTGCGCGGCCATGCCGGAAAGCAGGGCATCATCAACCACCACGCCATCGGCCTGGTTGAGCTGCAGCGCCATGAGGCAATCGCCCCAGGAGCGAGTGATGAGGATATCGGACTTGGGGGCGCGCTCGCGGATGGTATCCAGCGCGGTGGATCCGCGCACCCCGCACAGTCTTTTGTCTTCCGCATCATCGATGGAATTCATCCCGGAGCTGGTGAGCACCAGCATGCGGGTCTGCGTGGTCATATAGGGGATGGAAAAGGCCACTTCCTTCTCGCGTTCGGGGCTAATGGTCATGGTGCGCACGATGATATCGACGGTGCCATTATCCAGCGCGGCGGTGCGGTCAGAGGATTCAACGAAGCGGAAATCCACCTTATTGGGATCGCCGAAGATATCGCGGGCAATCTCGTGAGCGATATCGACCTCGAAGCCGCGGACATCGCCGGAGGCGGCATCGCGGTAGCTCAGCAGGTTATTGGAGCGGTCCACGCCCACGATAAGGCGCCCGCGCTTGACGATGTCCGGCACCCGCTCCTTCGCCGTTTTGCCATCCGGCCGGTAGGTGCCTCTGAGTTCGGTATCGTCTTCCTTCTTGGGCGCGGTGCTACCGGCTTCTTCTATGGTGGAGCCCTCCGGCAGCGGCGGGCCGGGGCTGGCATCGAGCGCCTGCTGTTCGGGCGATTCCAGCGGCGGGGCGGAGCGAATATCGCAGCCGGCCAGCGCGAGGACACTGCAGGTGGCAACGATGGCGGTCAGCGGTGCGGTAAGCCGTGCTCGGTAGCGCATTAGAGGTACTCCTGCAGTCGGGGACGAATGCCCAGCCACACCGCGAAGATGGCGCACAGGGTGAGCAGGAAGACGGCGGAGGAGACCGCGGTCATGGCGGTCAGCCCGCGCTCTAGGTAGGTGCGCATGGCGATGCGCGCCTGGCCAATGAGCTCCGAAAGCTCGCTATCGAGCTCGTTGAAGGACTGCGCGGCGGTGGTCTCGCCATTCTCGGGATCGGTGATGGTGGCCTGGTAGACCGCCTCATCGTAGTCGCCCTCGCTCAGCGCCTCCATGAGCTTTTCGTGCGAGTCTTGCCACTTTTCGGTGGCGGCGCGGGCGCTGTGGATGAGCTCGGGATCGTTGACCTCGACGTCATCATCATGCAGCGCGCTTTCATAGTCCCCCAGCGCCTTTTCAATGGAATCTACCGAGCCGGAAAAGCGCTCGAGCGTATCTTCCTCAGACGAGCGCAGCACCAGCGCGAGGGTTTCTGAGGTGCGCGCCTGCTGCGCCTCAATGCGCGAGGCCGTTAGCGAATCCCACGGGCGCGAGGCGGTTTCAAAGCCCTGATGGCCGGTGGACCAGGTGGCCAAGTTAGACAGGGCCACCCAAAAAATGGCCAAGAAGAGCAGCACCGTTGCGGTTAAAAAGCCGCGGTTAAACCGGCGGCGCGTCTGGCGCCACAGCCACCATTGCGCGACGATGAGGAAGAAGACCGCGGCCAAAAGGCCAGAGAGCGGCACCCACTGAGGCGAGGTGAGCTTTTGCTGTTGCTGGTTGACCTTTGCGGTGGTCAGCTGGAAGAGCTCGGAGGCCGCCGGCAGGATGTGCTCGCGCATGAGCGAGGAGGCATTGGACATATAGGAGTTAGCCACGGCATTGCCGGCGCGGTGGTTCGAGCGCGCCTTTTCAATCATCGCGGTATAAATGGGCAGCTCGCGCTGGATGAAGGTGACGAGATCGCGCACGCGGGCATCGTCAGGCGTGGTGCCCAGCACGGATTCGGTCGCGGCGATGGAGGCGGCATCGATGGCATCGTTATAGCGCTCGCGATTGCCCTCTGATTCCACGCCGGCCTGCACGAACCCGGTGGTGGCGATGGTATCGGCCACCGATAGCGAGCTATAGAGGTGGTGGGCCGCATTGGACATCGGCTCGGTGGTATTAAGCAGCTCGTCGAGGTCGGAGTGGCGGGCGGCGGAAGACTGGGACATCGATAAGCCGGCGGCTCCTAATGCCACCGTGAGGATCAGGGTGACGGTAAAAAGCTTGCCCGGGGTGGTGGAAGCGAAGTAATAAAATCGCCGCAGCAGGCGCGCCGGGCCCGCAAACCATTCCATGGCCCGGTGGGTCAGCCCGCTTAGGGCCGGGCGAGAGGGCGCGGTAACCTCATCCAGCCAGTGATCGCTGGGGTGAGCGTCCTCATCGCGCTCTGACTCTACCCGCACTGCCTGCTCAGTCATTTACTTAGAATAACGCCCGCAGTGTGCTGGGCGCCACCATTTACCCGCGTGTGTGGCTAGGATAGGAAATATGCATAACCCTCACAGTGGAGACGGCTGGGCGGCGGGCCCCAGTGGCATTCGCGTATGGGGAAAATTCGGTGCCGCCGGCCTCTTCCTCGTTGCCGGGCGCGAGGTGCTGCTGCAACACCGCGCTGCGTGGACCAATAATGGCAATACCTGGGGGATTCCCGGCGGCGCGCGGGACCTACAAGAAAGCCCCACTCAGGCCGCGCTGAGGGAAACGCACGAGGAATGCGCCATCGCGCCTGCCGATGTCGAGGTGCTCGACACCCAAGTAACGGCCGGGCCCTATCCTCCGGCGGGGGATTTGCCGGGGGAGTGGACCTATACCACCGTGTTAGCGCGCACCCGCAGCGGCCTGCGCCTGCCCACCACCGCTAACGAGGAATCTCACGAGCTGCGCTGGGTGGGGCTGGATGAAGTGGAAAACCTGCCGCTTATCGCGCCATTTCGCCACGCCTTTCCCGCCCTGCGGCAGCGGGTGGAAAAACTGTACCGGTAAAGTATTCAAAATTATGGCACTGTAGTGCTCATGATTGAAGTACAGGGACTGACTAAGGATTACGGGTCTGTCCGCGCCGTTGAGGATCTCACCTTTCAGGTAAAGCCCGGTGTGGTCACCGGCTTCTTGGGGCCCAATGGTGCCGGCAAATCCACTACCATGCGGATGATCGTGGGCTTGGACGAGCCCACGGCGGGTGAGATTCGCGTTAACGGCAAGCACTACCGCGACTTGGAGCACCCGCTGCGTGAGGTGGGCGCGCTTTTGGATGCGAAGGCGGTACACCCCAACCGCACGGCCGCGAATCACTTGAAGTGGATGGCGGCGTCCAATGGTATTCCCGCCTCCCGCGTGGATGAGGTGCTAGGGCTGGTGGGGCTTTCCGATGTCGCCGGTAAGAAAGCCGGCGGCTTTTCCCTCGGTATGGGCCAGCGCTTGGGCCTTGCTGGTGCTCTATTGGGTGATCCCGGAATCCTCATCCTGGATGAGCCGGTCAATGGCCTGGATCCAGAGGGCATCCGCTGGGTGCGTCAGCTCGTGCGCGCGCTGGCTGCAGAAGGCCGCACCATTTTGATTTCTTCCCACCTCTTGTCCGAGATGGCCCAGACCGCAGACCACCTCGTGGTCATTGGCAAGGGGAAGATGGTTGCGGATAAGCCCACCCACGAGTTCGTCCGCGGCCACTCGCAGTCCTTGGTGTATGTGCGCTCGAACCACCTCCCGGAATTCGGTGAGGCCCTAAAGAAGGAGGGCGTTTCCTTTACCGAATCCAAGGATGAGGAGGGCCGCCCGCGGCTAGAGGTCATCAACCAGACCACCGAGTTCGTAGGCGAGCTGGCCTATTCTACCGGGGTGCCGCTGCACGAGCTCACCCTGAAAAGCGCTTCGCTGGAGGATGCCTTCATGGATCTCACTGGCGATGCCGTGCAGTATCACGCAGGCACGCCTGGCGTGTCGGGTGCGCAGGTAGGTCAGTCAGGCCAATCCGGCCAGCCAGGCCAATCCGGTGGGTTCGCCCGCCCCAACGAGCAGGAGGTTTAATCCGCCATGTTGAATATCTTGAAATCCGAGTGGATTAAGCTGCGCACCACCCGCTCCTTCTGGTGGACCACCGCGCTATTCCTTCTATTTTCGTGGGGGTGGGCCGGTGTCACCGCTGCGTTTACTGAGCCGCTCGATCCGGAAGCCGTTGATATGGGCTTTCAGCCTATTGGAGCCGAGTTCACCGTCGTATTCCTGGTATCCCTGGGCCTGCCGGTGCTGATGATTCAGGCCATCATGCTGGTGACCACGGAATACCGCTTCGGCACCCAAGCCATTACCTTCATGGCCTCCCCGCGGCGTTGGAGCGTGGCCGTGGCCAAGCTGGTCTTATATGCGGTCATCGCGGCCGTACTGACCTTCATCGGTGTGGTGGGCGCGTACCTGCTTACGGAACTGCTTGCCGATAGCTCCATTTCCGCCACCTTTGACCCCTGGAACGATGAAGTCGGCCGCGAGCAGCTGTGGAAGTACCCACTGGCCGCGGTCCTCGTGGTGGCCTTTGCCCAAGGCATCGGCATGCTCATTCGCCAGACTGCGGGCTCTGTGGCGCTAGGCCTTATTTTGTACTTGGGCGTGGATCAAATCGTCAGCATGATGCCCGTGGTAGGCGATAAGATCGGTAGCTTTATGCCCTTTACCGCTTTCCAGAACTGGCTATTCAATGTCCCAGTGGATAACGCACTGTGGACGGAATCCGCAGGCAGCGGCATCGTATTCTTCATCTGGGCCGCAGTGCTGTGGGCCCTTGGCGTGCTGGTGCTGCACAAGCGCGATGCTTAGGCGAGGGTAGGTCTATTGTTTGAGACATGACTGGTAACCGGCTGATTGTGATCAGCCGGTTATTTTTATTGGTGGTTAATGGCTGCCTCAGCAAACAGCCTTTCCAGATGGGAGAATATTTGAGAGCCCTATGGATGCGCGCATATCGTAAGTTAAACTCTAAACGCCTTTAAATATAATTATATTTTATCGGAAATGCAGTTTAAATATTATTTATGTACTGACAATATTTTTCTTTTGCGTTAGGGTTGGGGGTGAAGAAAAAGAAATTGTGTAGAGTAATGTAGTCAAGTTTATCCGAGGGAGTGGTAAGTGTGTCCAATGAAATGCTTCCAGATTCTGTTGAAAAGTTTGTAGCCCCGACTATCGCGGGTGCCGCATTAGTGGGAGGTGGGGTAGCCGCAACTACCCCTCCAGCTAAGGCACAAGGACCTATCGGTAACGCTGCTGAAGTAGTTAGCCACATGAAGCCCGATGGGGCCCGTGCGCACTCTATTGTTAACGAAGTCAATGCAGCAAGGGCGGATCATGGTTTAAATCCCGTGACAGAAAACCCTGCGTTAAACAATATCGCTCAAGACTGGGCCGACCATTTGGTGGGAACAGGGGATTTGCAGCATCGGCCAAATCACTGGGAAACCTATCCGGATAGTATTCCTGCCGGTGGCGAAAACGTCCTTCAAGCATGGGACGATTTCGCAGATGCGAAGCTGGTAAATATGTGGCTGAATTCACCCAGCCACAGGAAGATTTTGCTGGACCCAGAAGCGAAAACGGTTGGCACGGGCATTGCCGTTGGCGCGAACGGTGAGCTTTTTGCCGTACAGAATTTTGGGCGTTAAAGAAGCGCCTTTTAATAATCCTCTTCGGAATAGCCGCGATATGATCACTCTTGTATTCCCTAAGCTTTTGATACGCTCTCGCGCATAAGCAATATCAAAGTCAGAATCAGGGTTTATAGTAAAAGCAATAGACAAGAGAGAAATCTGCGGAGGATTCGGCGTATCTTTCGCAATTAGTTCCAATAATTAACGCCGATCCGGAGTCAATTAAGTGGACTACACACTCATCTCTGCGGTGATACCGTGCGCGGTTCAACGCGGGAAGTTCTACTCTGGTTCTGCAAAAGAAAGCTTGTGTTTAGGTAGCCTATGAGCGGGCTATTGGGGCATCGGCAAGCAATGCTTATTGTAGGGCCGAAGTTAGCCGCATGACGTTATCGACGTAGCGGCGGACAAAACCGCGCTGGTTCCACTCCTCGAGGGTGAGCTCGTGGCACACCGCGCGGTAATTGGCGGCGAGCTGGTTGAACTGGGCGAGGAGATCGCCTTTGGCCACGAGCATGGTGGTCTCATAGTTGAGGCCGAAGGAGCGCGGATCCATATTGGACGAGCCGAACATGCACAGCGGATTGAACTCCTGGTCATCTGGATCCGTGATGATGAACTTGGAGTGCAAAACGTAGGGGTAGGGGAATTGGTAGATATGCACCCCGGCCTCAAGCAGCGCCTGGTAATACGAGGACTGGGCATGGTTGACCATGAATTGGTCTGCGGTATCGGAGACATAAAGCTCCACATCCACCCCGCGGTAGCAGGCGGTGGTCACGGCCTCTAAGAGGGATTCATCCGGCACGAAATACGGCGAGCACAGCACGAGGCGCTGCTTGGCGTGGTGCACCAGGGAGTTAAACATGCGCAGGTTCGGCTCGGTGGTATAGCCGGGGCCGGAGGGAATCATCTGCAGGTAGTTGGCATCGACGGTTTGGGCATCGTCATAGGGTAGCTCATCTAGCGGGAGATTCTCGCCGGATTCGGTGTACCAATCCACCGCGAAGACCGCGTTCATGGCGGTGACAATGGGGCCGGATAACTCCACCATGTAATCGATCCAAAAGCGGTCAGTGGTTTTATATTGGCGCTTGATCAAGTTGATGGAACCGATAAAACCTACCTCGCCATCGATAATGACGAGCTTTCGGTGGTTGCGCAGATCCGGGCGGCGGAAGCGGCCCTTGTGCAGCTGGATGGGCAGCATGAGGCGCCAATCCACGCCGATTTCTGTGAGCCTATTTCCCAGCGAGGAATAGCCCTTGTACTTAAAACTGCCGATCTGATCCAACAAAAGGCGGACCTTGACGCCGCGGGCGGTGGCGCGGGCAAGGGCCTGGAAAAATACATCCGTGGTCTCGTCCCAGGATTGGATATAGACCTCGATGGAGACGTACTTTTCGGCGCGGTCCACGGCGGCGGCGATGGCGCGAATGCATTCATCGTAATCCGCATGCAGGCCCAGGTTGTGGCCAATGAGCGCCGGAAAACCGGTCAGCTCGCGGTTGAGCTTGATGACGGATTCCACCTCCGCCGACAGGATGCCCTTCGGGTGATCCGGGGTGCGGGCGGAAATATCCTCGAGGCGCTCATTAGCCTCTTGCTGGATGCGGTGGCGGCGCCGGTTGATATACGGCGAGCCCATGAGCAAAAACAGCGGCAGGCCGATGACAGGCAGCACCAGAATGGCCAGCAACCACGCGGTGGAATTGGAGGGCCGACGGCCTTCTGGCACGAAGCCGACGGCGATGATCTTGATGGAATAATCAATGATGAGGAAGAACAGCTGCCAGAAGCTGAGATCGAGCGACCAGGTCATTTAACGCACGGAATCGAAATCGGGCAGATCGAAATCTGCATGAAGCGGGCAGTGATCGGAGGTCTTTTCGCCAGCGCGTTCTTCCATGTCTACGCGCGCGCCGGTGACGTGCTTGGCCAGCGGCGCCGAGGTGAGCTGGAAATCGATGCGCATGCCCTCGTTCTTGTGAAAGCGCATCCCCTTGTAATCAAAGTAGGTATAGCGCTGATCCTCGGTAAAACGGCGCGTGACCTCTTCGAGGCCGACCTCCTCGAGCATCTGGAAGGCGGCGCGCTCGGGCTCGGTGACATGCGTTTTGCCGCGGAAGGCCTCGATATCCCAGACGTCTTCATCGCGCGGGGCGATATTGAAATCGCCGGTTAATAGCAGCTTGGATTGGGCGCGGCCGGCGGCGTGGCGGGCGAGCTGGTAGAGAAAATCCAGCTTGTAGTCATAGTGACGGTCCGTGATCTCGCGGCCGTTGGGGATATACAGCGACCAGATTTCTACCCCGCGGATGCGCGCACCAAGCGCCCGGGCCTCGCGGTCCTGGGGCTTTTCTGGGTCCTTGGCAAAGCCGGGCTGGTGGGGGAATCCGGTAAAGACTTCTTCCGGTTCCTCCTTGGAAATGATGGCCACGCCATTCCACTGGTTCAGGCCATGGCAGGTGACGTGGTAGCCGGCGTCCTCGAAGGCCTCGCGGGGGAATTTATCGTCCTTGACCTTCGTCTCTTGTAAGCACAGCACGTCGATGTCGTGCGTGTGGAGAAGGTCCAGCGCCCGCTGGGCGCGGGTGCGAACGGAGTTGATATTCCACGTGGTGATGCGCATGGATAATACAGTACCGCGCGGGTATTGGCGCGGACTAGTCCAGGCAGTGGCCGGCGGGCTAGCTTAGCGGGGGCTAGTCGCGCAGCCGGGCGTAGATTTGGCGGTGCTGCTCGATGAACCCCAGCTTTTCGTACAGGCGAATGCCGGCGGTATTAGAAGCCAGGACATCGAGGTAGGCGTGCTTCGCGCCCTGCTCGCGCCCCCAGCGCAGCATGTGCTGGCCCAAAAGCGCTCCTAAGCCCTGGCGGCGGTGCGCGGGCGCTACCTCCACGGCGGAGTATCCCAGCCAGGCGGTGCCGTCGCCGGATTCGGTGATGGTGCCGCGGGTGATGGCGACGGTCTCGCCGTCAATAACGAGCCGCCCAAAGCCCATCGTGCCCTCGATGCGGGCGCGCAGGTACTCCAGGGCCTCGGCGGGCAGCGCCTGGCCGCGGAAGTGGTACATCTGCAGCCATGCGTCATCGGGCTGGGCATCGATGCGAAACTCCGCGCCGCTGGGGTGGGACCCCGGGGCCTCGGCGGAAAGGTCTGCGAGATCGCGCAGGACCATGACGAGGATTTCGGGTTCGGTGTGCCAGGTGGCATCGGCAAGCAGGCGCTCTGCAGGCTTGCCAATGCGCTCCGGGATAAGCAGGCGCACCGGGAGATCGTGGCGGCGGTAGAACTCCGTGATTTCCTCGACGGGCACCGGATTGAAGCCCGCGGAAGGCCCGAGCGGGACGGCGGAATTGGACCGGCCCGTCACACCATCGCCGGCGCGCATGAGCCAGGAACCGTCCGCGGTCCACGTGTGCTCCTTGCCGGGAAAGGCCTGGGCGGTGGCGTATTCGACGGCGCGAATATCGGAATTGCGCACCATGCGCGGCGAAAGGCGCTTGATGATCTTCAGCTGCTCGGGCGCGATCTCCACTGCCTCGAGGTCAGAGGGATAGCCGCCGACCTGCTGTGGGCGGATGACCAGCGGCTTAAGGCTGAGGACGTGGCCAATGACATCGCTGTGCACATCGCCAAAATCGCGCCGGGCCACGACGCGATCGCCTACCTGCACGTCATCGGAACGAAAGATGCGGGACATGATTAATCGTCGTGCCCGAAGGGATCTTCGTCTTCACCCGGCATCCAGGTGTAGCCCGGCTCGGTCCAGCCATTGCGCTTAATGGCCTTCTTGGCCTGGCGCTTGTAGCGGCCGATGAGGGTATCGGTATAGACGTAGCCATCGAGGTGGCCAGTTTCGTGCTGCAGGCAGCGGGCAAAAAAGCCGTAGCCCTCTACAGTGATGTCGTTGCCGTGCTCGTCCTTGCCGGTTACGCGCGCCCAATCGGCGCGGCCGGTGGGAAAGCCCTCGCCCGGCACGGACAGGCAGCCTTCGTCGTCGGAGCCGTCATCGGCAGGCATGGTTTCTGGAATCTCGGAGGTCTCCAGCACCGGGTTGATAACACAGCCCTTGCGCATGCCGGCCTTATCGGCGGGCAGCTCGGTGCCGTCTGGGCCTTCGGTATCGGGGCAGTGGTACACGAAGAGCCGCTTGCCGATGCCCACCTGGTTCGCAGCCAGGCCCACGCCGTGGGCGACCTCCATGGTCTCGTACATGTCCGCGATGAGCTGTTGCATCTCAGGGCTGGAAATCTCGGATTCTTCCACCGGCGTGGTGGGCTGATGAAGCACGGGGTCGCCGTGGATAACGATGGGGCGAATAGTCATGCTTTACAGTTTAGGCATGAACCCCTTGTCTGACCTAGACGCCGCCATCTTAGATTTTGAGGAAACCGCTCCGCGCAGCATTGGCCGCAAGGAAGAGGCCATTCGTGCGCAGCTGGATATCTCGCCGGTGCGCTATCACCAACGCCTCAACCTGCTTCTTGATGTCCCCGCTGCCGCCGAATCCCATCCCCTCTTGGTGGCCCGGCTAAAACGCCTGCGGGAGGAGCGCGAAAACACGCGGCGCGCCGCGCGGGGAAATACCCCACCGCGTTAGAACTAGCTACTAATGTTACTGAAGTGACTAAAGGGAATCCGGATAATCTATACGACCAGCAATTCGACGACGCCGCAGACGGTGCCGCCGCGGAGGATGCCGCCGCGACCGATTATGGCGATGCTTATTATGACGACGCCTACGAGGGCGCTTATGACGATGAGATAGGCGGCGAAAATGCTGCTGCCGCTGGCGCTGCAGGTGCCGGAGCGGGAGCCGCTGCGGCTGGAACTGGCGGTGGGGGAGGCGCCCACGCCAAGAAGGGCGGTTTACCGCTGCGCGGGCTCGCCATGGTGCTTATCGCCGTGGCCGTGATGCTCGGCCTGTGGGGCCTTTATGCCATGACTTCGGAGGATGATGACTCGACCGTCGCTTCCGATTCCGAGCAGTCGAAGTCAGACGGCTCCGCAAATGGCGGCCAAGAGGGCAATGGCGCGGGCGGTCCTGCCGCGGATGGCGCGCGCGGCGATGGCTCCCGCGACGGGGCTAATAACCAGCCGCCTCGCGAAGGCGAGGGCGATAACGCGCACCCGAACGGCGGTGCCGAGGGCGAGGCTAACCGCGATGCCGACGCGCGCGATCCGCACGAGGAAGGCCGCGCCGGGGATGAAGCCCGTGCCGGTGGTAACGATGCGCCGTCCGCTGCGCGCGACCGCAATGACATTAAGGTCAGCGTGCTCAATAACTCCGGTGAATCCGATAAGGCCAAGAACGAAGCCGATGTGTTGAAGGACGGCGGCTTCAAGGTGGGCTATGTGGGCAACCTGCCAGGCGACGTCCTGACCGTGCCCAAGACCACCGTCTTCTACCCAGAAGGCGATACCTCCGCGGAGTCCTTGGCTAAGGAAGTTGCCGCGCGCTACCAGGCGGAAATCAAGCCCATGAATAAGGACCTGCCCAAGGAAGCTACCGATGACGGCGCCGTTGTGGTCGCCCTCGCCGTCCCCCAGGCCTAAATAAAATTCATGGAATATTACCTGCCACCCGTTAAGCTGGACCAGTGAAGATTCCGGCAGAAGTATTCGCCCGTTCCCCCGAGCCCACGCTCGGGGTGGAATGGGAAGTCGCGCTCGTGGACCGCGACTCGCGCGATCTTGTCCCGCGCGGGGCTGAGCTTATTGATCTCGCCGCTGCCGCCCACCCAGATATTCACGTGGAAAAGGAATTCCTCCAGAATACGGTGGAACTAGTCACGGGCATTTGCACCACGGTGCCAGAAGCCATCGCGGAGCTAGAAACCTCGTTGGCTGCCGTGGAAGAAGCAGCTGCCAAGCTCGGCATCGATGTGTGGGCCTCTGGCGGGCACCCGTTTACGGATTTCCGGGAAAACCCGCTGTCAGATAAACCCAGCTATCAAGAGATCATCGCCCGCACCCAGTATTGGGGAAAGCAGATGCTGCTGTGGGGCACCCACGTCCATGTTGGCATCAGTCACGAGGATCGCGTCTGGCCCATCATCAATGCGCTGATGACGAAGTACCCCCACCTTTTGGCTATCTCTGCGTGCTCGCCCGGGTGGGAAGGCCTCGATACGGGCTACGCCTCCAACCGCACGATGCTCTATCAACAGCTGCCTACCGCTGGCATGCCGTATCAATTCTTCACGTGGGACGAGTGGCAGTCCTATATGCGGGATCAGGCCATCTCCGGGGTTATCAATCACACCGGCTCGATGCACTTTGATATCCGCCCAGCCTCGAAGTGGGGCACCGTGGAGGTCCGCGTATCCGACGCCACCTCGAACCTGCGGGAGCTATCCGCCGTCGTCGCTCTCACGCACTGCTTGGTCGTGTACTATGACCGCATGATTGATGCGGGCGAGGAACTACCCGTCTTGCAGCCGTGGCACGTGGCGGAAAATAAGTGGCGCGGTGCGCGCTACGGCATGGATGCCCTCGTTATTACCTCGCGCGATACGGACGAGGCTTGGGTCAAAGATGAATTGGCCCAGATGATAGAAGAACTCACGCCCTTAGCCCGCGAGTTGGGCTGCGCGGAAGAGCTGGCCTTGGTGCACGAAATCATCGATGGCGGCGCCGGATACGAACGCCAACGCCGCCTTTTTCAAGAAACCGGCAGCTGGCGCGATGTCGTCGAAGAAACCTGCCGCGAGCTCCACACCTTCCGGCCGGTGCGCTAATTAGCTAACCGATCACCGACTAGGCGTGTGCTCAGTGATCGCACGCCTAGAGCCACACCGGAAGTAGCTGGGCGCGGCCGGCGCAGGGTGCGCAGATTGCTGCCGCGCCCCGCTGCTGCGTACCGCTTAGTCGTTATCTAGGGCGTGGCGGCCGCCGGGGGACGGGGGAACCGGAATATCGGTATAGCCCTCGGTGGAGGGAAACTCGCGGGTCTCAGGGTTAAATACTGGGAACTCTGCGGTTTCGTCGGTAGTGGCAGAACCCCGTGCGGTAGCGCCAGACGCGTGAGCTCCGGCTGTCTGAGTGCGTTGCGGCTGGGCGTGCTGGGGCTGCTGGGCGCGGTGCTGTTGGGCGTGCTGCGGCTGAGCAGCACGCTGTGCCGCGTGCCGGCCGCCGCGGGCGTCTTCCTCGCTGGGCTGGGTGCCGGGGATAAATCCCCAGAGGGCATAAAAGGCGATGTAGAGGATGCCGGAGGCGGTGAAAAGGAGCATGGCCCAGGGCTGGAAGTCCAACTGGTTCAAAGAGCGGTTGGAGCCTTCGAGCCAGAAGGCTGCGGAGACAAAGGGCAGCAGTACGACGCACATGGCCGCGAAGGAAATGAGTGCTGCTACTTGCGCACCGATGACGCCGTGCAGGCGCTTGCCCAGTGCCTGGTTGACGGAGATGAGGACAACGATGGCCAGCGGGAAGACCCAGACCCAGTGGTGGTACCAGGAAAAGGGAGAGACCAAGCACGCGCAAATGCCGGCAAGGGACATGGCGGCGGAGTTATTCTTGTGCTTCATCGCGGTGCGCAGGGCCAGGCAGGTCAGGACGAAGACCACCGCGACGGCGGCAAGCCACATCCAGCCGCCGTCGATGCCCCACGCGCGGACCATGAGCGAGCGGATTGACTGCGCGCCCGGGTTGGTGTGTTCACCCACGCGGGAGGAATTGAAGATGGCATCGGTCCAGAACACCCCGGCATCCGGAATGGTGACGAAACCAATCGCAACGGTCACCGCGAAGGTAAGGACGGAGATGACCGCCTGCCACCAGCGCTTCTGGAATAGGAGTACCAAGCCCATAAAGGCCGGGGTGAGCTTCAAGCCTGCGGCGAGGCCGATGCCAATTCCGGGCAGGGCCCTCTTTTTTGGAATGACGTCGAGGGCGACCAAGAACATCAAAAAGACGTTGATCTGGCCGTAGAACAAGGTGCCGTACATCGGCTCTACAGCCGGGGCGCACAGCACCAGTAGGATGGCAACAACCCAGGTCAAGGGCGAAAGTTTAAGGCCGCGCTCGTGGAAGACCATGAGGATGACGGCCAATAACGCAAGGATGGTGCCGCCTTGCCAGAGGATGATAAGGGGGTCATCGGCAAGCGAGGAAATCCACTTGAATAGCGTGCCGGCAAAGGGAGGGTAGGTAAAAGGCAGGTTGCCAATGTAGGCGTTGTCGTAGAGGTTGGCGCCATCGGCAACCTCGCCGCCGGCGAGCCAGTAAATCTTCAGATCCAACGGCACGCGCCAGATGAAGGCATTGGGGCCGTCGTATTGGCTATAGCGGGAGATGCTGAAAATAAAGAAGGCAACCAATAGAGCGGCCAGAGTAGGCAGTCCGTAGAGCTTTTTCACGGTTAAAGGTGCCTCCTATTTGCGGCGCAGCGAACGGCCGGCGGGGCGGTCATTGCGCGACATCGATTCCTCGGAACCATACAGGCCTTCACGGCGTGCAATGCGTGAGGTGCGCTGCGCGGTTACAGGGCTGGTAAACATCGCAAACAGTACCAGCAAAATAAGCATACCCAAATCACCACGCTCGGCCATGCTGAAAGATTCCGCGCCAGTAATGCGGATGAACGCACCCATGATGGTGAGGATGAGCCCGGTGGTCTGCGGCTTGCTCACGGCATGCACGCGGGACATCGTGTCCTTAAAGCGGGCTAGGCCAATGGCGGCGGCGAGGATGAGCAGGCTGCCGCTGATGACGAGGATGAGCGAGAGGATATCGGCGATTAGAGACCAACTCATTGGTTATCCCTCTTCCTAAACCTGGTAACAGACACGGTGGAGATGAAACCGAGCAGCGCGATGACCAGCATGGCCGAGACCACGGAGGTATCAAGTGACCAGCACATGTAGGTCGCCAGCGCGCATTGGAACATGGCGGTAAAACCGTCCATGCCCACCAGCCGGTCGAGGGAGTTGGGCCCGGTGATAATGCGCCAGACGGTGATTAATACGGAGATCCACAGCAGGAATGCGGGAACCAGCAGGATGGCGTGATAGATCTGCGGATCCATTATGGGTGGCTCCTTTCAAAGATCTCGATCATGGAAGATTCTAGGCGGGATACGGCATCGATTTCGCGCTGGATCTGCGCCTCATCCCGGGCATCCAGGATGTGGATGGTGATCATGCGATTGGCGATGTCAATGTCTGTCACCGTTCCTCCCGGCTGCAGGTTGTACAGTGTCACCGCGAGGGAGAGGATGAACTCATTTTCCAGGCGCATCGGCAATTCCAGGATGGCGGTTTTAGGCAGCGGCTGCGGCCGGGAGGCCAGCCAGCCCACCTTGAGGGAGGCATAAAACAGCTCCCAGAACCAGCGCAGCATGTAGCGGAAGAATTTGCCCCACGCGACCTCGACGCCGGCAATGGGCATCGCCGGCAGTGGCAGGGCAAAGACGATGACCAGGGCGACGAGGAGGCCGCCGACGACATTGCCCACCGTGATTTCGCCCATGAGCATGCACCACATGACCGTGATCCAGACGGTAAACCACGGCCGGAAGCGGTAGCGCAGACCGGCAAAGCGGCTCTTAGTCATCGCGGGCCTCCTTCTTTAGTGGGGTAGGGCTTTCTGATGCCCCCGTCTTCGCCGGTGCCTTCGAGCTTGGCGTCTCCGAGCTCGCAGTCTCCTTGGCGGCGGATTCCGGATCGTGGGCCGGGCCGGGGTCCGGCAGCAGGTGGCTGCGCTCCTTGTAGGAGTCCGCGCCGCCTTCGTAGCGCTCCTTTTGGTCAAGGTGCCGGGTGGGGTTATCGGCGTTTTCGCCCAATACGGCGTATTGATAAATGGAGGTATCCTGCGCGGATTCGGCCGCGCGGGAGGTGACACCGGAAATCGGGCCGGCCAGGAAGGTGATCGAGGTCGAGGCAATGACCAGCAGTGCGGTGGCACCCACCATGCCGAACGGCACGCGGCCGACATCCTGGCGGGAGGAGAACTCGACCTCATCGGTGATATCGGAAAGCGGGGCGGGGCGGGCCAGGGCGACGTTGCCTTCGGGGGCATCGGCGCGATCGCGTTGGAAGCCCTTGGCCCACACCAGCATCATGACGTACAGGGTCAGCAGCGAGGTCACTAGCGCGCCGCCGATAAGCACCCACGCCAGCCAGGAGCCTTCGTTGGCGCCCGCCTGAATGAGGATGATCTTGCCCAGGAAGCCAGAGAATGGCGGCACGCCGCCCAGGTTGATGGCCGGGATGAAATACAGCACGGCGATAAGCGGGGCGGAATACATCAGCGAACCCAGGCGCCGCAGCGAGGAGGTACCGGCCTGGCGCTCGATGAGGCCGACGACCAAGAAGAGCGCGGTCTGCACCAAAATGTGGTGGATGGCGTAGAAAATGGCGCCGGATAGCCCCTGGGCGGTACCCAAGGAGACGCCGAAGATCATATAGCCGATGTGGCTGACCAGGGTAAAGGACAGTAGACGCTTAATATCGGTCTGCGCGATGGCGCCCAAGATGCCCACCAGCATGGTGGCCAGCGCCACCCACATCAGCACGGTATCGAGCCCACCATTGGTAAAAATGGACGTGCGCGCGCGGATGATCGCATATACACCGACCTTGGTGAGCAGACCGGCGAATACGGCCGTGACCAGCGAAGGCGCGGTGGGGTAGGAGTCCGGCAGCCAGGCGGCCAGCGGCACCACCGCGGCCTTGATGCCAAAGGCCACGAGCAAGGTGGCGAAGATGGCGGTGCGGGTGCCCTCCGGGATGTCCTGCATGCGCTGGCCAATCTGCGCCATGTTCATGGTGCCGACGGAGGCATAGACATACGCTAGCGCCAGCAAGAAGATCATGGATGAGGCCATCGAGACCATCACATAACCCACGCCGGCGCGCACGCGGCCTGCCGATGCCCCCAAGGTCAACAGCACGTACGAGGCGACGAGGAAGACCTCGAAGCCGACGTAGAGGTTAAAGAGGTCGCCGGCCAAGAACGAGATATTCACGCCCATGGTCAGCAACATGTAGGTGGGCAAAAAGACCGCGACCGGTTCGTCCTTGGTGCCATCGCGCACACCCTGGGAAATGGCGTACCAGATGACGGAGAACAGCACCACAGACGAGGTAAAGAGGATCATCGTGGAGAGTCGATCCGCCACCAAGGTAATGCCCACCGGCGCATCCCAGCCGCCTATTTGCAGGGTCTGTATGCCATGGAAATCCACTATTATGATCAGGCTCGCGTTCACCGCAGCCGTAATCAGCAGGGAGAAAAAGGCGATCTGGCGCTGCACATTAGGCATGCGGGCAAACAGCAGCGAGAGAGCCGCGGCCACGGCCGGGATGATGACGGGCAGCGGAATGAGGGCACCGACGTACGGGTACATCGCCTCGGCCGCCTGGTGGAATGGCTCAGTCATCTTCGGCTCCCTTCACCGGCTCCTCGAAGGATTCGGGGCCGAAATTATCGCCTTCCTTAGTAGCGCGCCCGGTGGCGGGGTCATTGGAGGCATCATGATCCGCGCTCGCTGCGGCGTTGCCAGGCTTGGAGGCCTTGGCGGCAATCGCGGTATCTTCGGCGTCATCTTCAATGACGTCGGCGGTGCGGTAGCGGTACTGGCGGTAGGCCAAGGTGAGAATAAAGGCCGTCAGCGCCATGGAAATGACGATGGCGGTAAGGATCATCGCTTGGGTAAGAGGATCCGCAATATCGCTGCCATAAGGCTGGGCCTCGCGGCCATCGATGGGCGGCGAGCCCGCCGGGCCACCGGCCTGCAGCATAAAGAGGTTGGCGCCATTGCCCAGCAAAAGCAGCCCGAGCATCATCTTGGTCATGGCGCGGTCGAGCAAGAGGTAGATGCCCGCAGAAACCATTACTCCGGCGGCGAGCAGGAGGAAGAGGTTGGCTTGCATTTATTTCTCCTTTCCTGCGTTGTCCTCGGAACCTGTGCCGGAGGAGCTCGTTGCGGCTGGTATCTTTTCTTTTTTCTTCTCTTGTTTTTGCGCCCGTTGGGCCTTTTGCTTGGTGCTGCGCTCCCGGTTCTTCCGCGCCAGCGAGCGGGCGCGGTCGCGGGCGCGTTGCTTACGCATCTCTTCTTCCTCATCCAGCTTGGCGCCGAGCGAGCTGAGCACGTAGAGCGTGAGCCCCACGACGATGAGGTAGACGCCCAAGTCAAAGACCAGCGCCGAAGGCAGCGAGACCGCGCCGATAAGAGGGATCTCGGGCGAGGTATATCCGCTGGTAAGCGGTGGGTGGCCAAAGAACATCGGCACCACCACCGCCAAGGCAGAGAGGGAGAGGCCAGCGCCCATGGTGCGCCCGGCATCGATGGGCAGGGCCTCATCGAGCTCCGCGCGGCCACCGGCCAGGTAGCGCAGGATGAGCGCGAGTGCGGCCACAAGGCCACCGGCGAAGCCGCCGCCTGGCGCGTTGTGCCCGGCAAAGAAGAAATAGAAGGACAGCGCCATCATGGAGGGGAAGAGCACGCGGGTGGAGACATCGATCATCAGCGAGCGGTTGAGCGCCTGCTCTGATTCCGAGCCCGCGGCCAGCCAGCGCCGGCCCGTGACCTGCAGGGTAGGCCGGCGGCTATCCCTAGAGAAGGATTGGGTGCGATAAATCAGGGAGGCCACGCCGAGCGCGGCGATGATAATCACCGTGATCTCGCCAAAGGTATCCCAGGCGCGCAGGTCCACCAGCAAGACGTTGACGGCATTGGCGCCGTGGCCAATCTCCTTGGCCAGCTCCGGCATGTACTGCGAGATGGGCTCGGCAGACCGCGCGTTGATGGCAAACATGGCCACAATGGTGACGGTCAGGCCGGTGCCAACGGAGAGCCAGGCGCGCAGGCGGCCCATCTTCGGGTCCTGCTTCCACTCGGTAGACGCCGGGATGCGGCGCAGCACCAGCATGAATAGAACCATGATGATGGTTTCTGTCAGCAGCTGGGTCAGCGCCAAGTCCGGGGCACCGTGGATGGCAAAGACGAAGGACAAGGAATAACCGGTAATGCCGACGATGATGACGGCAGACAAGCGGTTATCGGTCACCGTGGCCGCAATGGCGGCCACCATCATGATGATGGCGGCGACGACCTGCCAGGGGTTTTCTGCAACCACCATGCGGATATCCGTGAGATCACCGGTAATCAGCATGGTCAGCGGCAGCACCATCAGGGTGGCGAAGATGACAGTCAGGTTGAGCTGCAGCGAACCGCGCTGGGTCACGGCCGTGGTGCGCAGGGAGAGCTTGCGCAGGGTGGAGATGACCTTGTCGTAGACGGCGTCGGCATCGCCAAGCGCGGGGTACGCAAACTGCCATTGCTCCAGGACCTGGCGGCGCCAGTGCACGATGATTCCGGCCACGATGATGATGGCGGAGACGCCCAAGGTCACCGACCACCCGTGCCAGAGGGCCAGGCCGTGGTGCTCGCCTGCCCCAAAGGTGGAATCGAGGTGCTGATCGATGGCCGCCGAAAGCGCCTGCGGCGCGAGGCCAAGCGCGATGGTCAGCGCGGTGAGCACGGCCGGAGCAAGCCACAGGCCCACGTTGACCTTGTGCATCGTGGCCACGGCCGCAGAAACGCCGTCCTTATCGTCCGGGAGGTTCTTGGAGGCAAAGGCGCCCCACAAAAAGCGCAGGGCATAGGCCATGGTGAGGATGGAACCTGCCACATAGGCCACCAGGATCATATTGCGCGGCATGCCAATGAGCAGTCCTTCGTGCATGGTGGATTCCAGCACGGCCTCCTTGGACACAAAACCAAAGAGCGGGGGAACGCCTGCCATGGATAGGGCGGAGATTAGGGCGATGCCGTAGAGGAAGGGCTGCCTGCGGCCGAGGCCGGATAGCTTCGTAATATCGCGCGTGCCTGAGCAGTGATCGATGGCGCCGACCACCATGAACAGTGCGGCCTTAAAGAGCGAGTGGGCAAAGGTCAGCGCCAAGCCCGCCTGCATGGCCTCCCGGGAGCCAACCGCCACGATGGAGGTAATAAAGCCCAGCTGGGAGACCGTGCCATAGGCCAAAATCAGCTTGAGGTCCTTTTGTTTCAGCGCCATCCAGCCGCCGAGCAGCATGGTAAAGACGCCTAAGGAAATGACCACGAGGTGCCAGGTGGCAACCTCGTACATATCCGGTGCCAGGCGCGCGACCAGGTAGATTCCGGCCTTGACCATGGCCGCGGAGTGCAGATATGCCGAGACCGGCGTTGGCGCTGCCATCGCGCCCGGCAGCCAGAAGTGCGCCGGCACGATGGCGGACTTGGTCAGCGCGCCGACCAAGATGAGCACGATGGCGACGGTGACGTATGGGGTTTGGGGGAAGTGATCGTAGGCGTGGATTTCACTAAACGTCCACGCCCCGGTCTGTCGGCCGAGCAGGCAGATACCCATCAGCATGGACAGGCCACCCAAGACGGTGACCATCAGAGCCTGCTGCGCGGCGCGGCGCGAGGAGGCGCGCTCGGCATAGTAGCTGACCAACAGGTACGACAAGAGGGAGGTAATTTCCCAGAAGACGTACATAAGCAGCAGGCTATCGGAGGCCACCAGCCCAAACATGGCGGTGGCAAAGCCCACCATTTGGCCGGCGAACATGGCAAGGCGGCGGCGCGTGGAATCGAAATAACCCCAGCAGTACAGCAGGACCAACGCGCCCATGCCCAGGATAATGAGGCTAAACAGCCCGCCTAGGGCATCCATGCGCAGATCCACGGCGAGGTGCGCGGCCGGCATCCACTCGATGGTGTAATTCAGCGTGCCGCCGTCGCGGAAGGTACCCCGGGCAAAGTGCGCGAGGGTCCACACGAAACCGACACCGGGAACTATTGCCAATAAACCAAAGGCTGGGCGGCCCACATTCATAATGAGCAGCGGTGCAACCACGGTGGCAACGATGAGGGCACCCAGAAGTATTAGCACGTTGGAATCTGCGCTCCTTAGGTTGTGTCAAGTTCTCAGACCCTCGGTGCCGTGGGGCGTGGCGATATGCGCCGGGAGCATATACACACCAAAACAGTTCGCACTCGGCCGAGTACGAACTGTCCCACTTGTGCAAGTAGCGTGGCCGGAAACGGGGTCAACTCGTCAAAAGTTTACCGGTTTTTCCACAACTTCGAAAGATTACTTTTCGTGCACAGTATTATATGCCGCCGTTGCGCGCTTTTTAAGCGTAGCGCTGCAAGAAAAGAGCCTCCGCGGCGGCGACGTGCTCGATCTCGGTGGGATCGACGGACTCATTGGCGGAGTGGATGGTGCACTTGGGCTCCTCCACGCCGTAGAGGGCGATTTCCGCGTTGGGGTGTGCCTCCTGCAGCTCGGTGGTCAGCGGGATAGATCCGCCCATGCCTTGCGCTGCGGTGTCCTTGCCATAGGCCTCGGAGAGGCACTGGCCCAACAGTGCCACGGCGGGCTTTTCCGGGTCGGTGGAGAAACCGGCATTGGCCTCCACGACCTCAGCCTTGACGTGCGCGCCCCACGGGGCGTGGTTCTTCACGTGCTCGCAGACGGCCTCGCCAATGGCGCGGGCATCGGTGCCGGCCGGAACGCGCAGGTTCAGCTTGGCGGCCGCGGTAGCGGGCACGGCGTTGACGGCCTCAGCCACCGGGGTAGAGGTAAAGCCGGTCACGGAAATGGCCGGGCGGGACCACACCATGTCTGCCACTGGGGTAGCACCCTCTGGGTCCTTGGAGCCCATGATCTCGGTGCCCTCGAGCAGCTGCGCATCGCCACGGAAGGCCTCGGCCGGGTATTCCTGGCCCTGCCAGTGGGCGCTGGTATCCACGCCATCGATGGTGGTGCGGCCGTATTCATCCGTCAGCGAATCCAGCGTACGCATCAGCGCCTTCACCGCATCCGGGGCCGCGCCGCCGAATTGGCCGGAGTGCACCGGCGCGGCCAGGGTATTGACCTCGACCTCAATCTGCGCGCCGCCGCGCAGGGAGGTGGTCAAGGTGGGCTGGCCCACCGCGGCATTGCCGGCATCTGCAATCAGGATGGCATCGGCAGCGAAAAGTTCCGGGCGGTCCTTGATGAGCTGGGACAGGCCCTCGCCGCCGCGCTCCTCGGAGCCTTCGATGAGGTACTTCAGGTTCACCTTGGTGCCGCCATTGGCCTCCAGTGCGCGCAGGGCCGCCAGGTGCATGGCTACATTGCCCTTGCAGTCTGCCGCGCCGCGGCCGTACCAGCGGGTGGTGCCCTCGGCATCGGCGCGCTCGGTCAGGGTGAAGGGATCGGATTCCCAGGCTGCGCGGTCTCCTGCGGGCACGACATCGTAGTGCGAGTACAACAGGACGGTCTTGGCGCCTTCTTCACCCTTGCGCTCGCCCAGAATGGCGGTGGAACCATCCGCGGTGGTGATGGTTTCTACCGTTGCCCCGGCTTCTTCCAGCGCGGCCTTCACCCACTGGCTCGCGCCCTGGGCCTGGTCCTCCAAGCCTGACTCATTGTGCACGGAGTTGAATCCAACGAGCTCGCTGAGCTGGCGGAAGATGGTGCCACGGTCGCTGCGTATGCTGTCAATTATATCTGTCATGCAATCCACGGTACCTTGAGCGCTTACACCGCAAGACAGATCCGCACGACATTTCCTTTGCATTCCTGCCCCGCGCTTGCCGATGCCCCCACCTGCCCCACCGCGCCACCTTCTGCCTCAGCCGTCCTTCCGAGGGGGAAATGTCACAGCGCGGTGTGCGGCGGGCAAAAGATCGCTATAGGCAAGCGCGTTGTTTCTTGCAGTAGGGGTAGGAGAGTGCCAGAATGGGCGTTAGCACTCGGACAGGATGAGTGCTAGATAAATCTCCATCGTTGTGGTTGAGGTTGGTCCACACTCACCAGCCATGCCGTCGCGGGCGTCCGCAGCGAGAAAGACGTGAGTGTCGTCCTCAATAAATCCAAGGAGCACAAACACTATGGCAAAGATTATCGCTTTTGATGAAGAGGCCCGCCGCAGCCTTGAGCGCGGCCTGAATACTCTGGCTGACGCAGTCAAGGTCACCCTCGGACCCAAGGGCCGCAACGTCGTCCTAGAAAAGTCCTGGGGCGCACCGACCATTACTAATGACGGCGTTTCCATCGCTCGCGAAATCGAGCTCGAGGATGCTTACGAAAAGATCGGCGCCGAGCTGGTCAAGGAAGTTGCCAAGAAGACCGATGACGTCGCCGGCGACGGCACCACCACCGCAACCGTTCTGGCACAGGCACTCGTTCGCGAAGGCCTGCGCAACGTAGCCGCTGGTTCCAACCCAATGGGCATCAAGCGCGGCATCGAGACCGCAACCAAGAAGGTTGTGGACTCCCTGCTGTCTTCCGCCAAGGAAGTAGAAACCCAGGAGCAGATCGCTACCACCGCTGGCATTTCCGCCGCGGACCCGGCAATCGGTGAAAAGATTGCCGAGGCTATGTACACCGTGGGTAACGGTTCCGTAAATAAGGACTCCGTTATTACCGTGGAAGAGTCCAATACCTTTGGCGTGGACCTCGAGGTTACTGAGGGTATGCGCTTTGATAAGGGCTACATCTCCGGCTACTTCGCTACCGATATGGAGCGCCAGGAGGCGGTCCTGGAGGATCCGTACATCCTGCTGGTCTCCTCCAAAATCTCCAACATCAAGGACCTCGTTCCGCTGCTGGAAAAGGTCATGCAGTCCGGCAAGCCGCTGCTGATCATTGCTGAGGACGTTGAAGGCGAAGCCCTGTCCACCCTCGTGGTCAACAAGATCCGCGGCACCTTCAAGTCCGTTGCCGTGAAGGCCCCGGGCTTCGGTGACCGCCGCAAGGCCACCCTGCAGGACATGGCCATCCTGACCGGCGGCCAGGTCATCTCCGAAGAGGTTGGCCTTTCCCTAGAGACCGCCGAGCTGGAGTACTTGGGCCAGGCACGCAAGGTCGTTGTCACCAAGGATGAGACCACCATCGTCCAGGGTGCTGGCACCCAGGAGCAGATCGATGGCCGCATCAAGCAGATCCGCGCTGAGATCGAGAGCTCCGATTCCGTTTATGACCGCGAGAAGCTGCAGGAGCGCCTGGCTAAGCTTTCCGGCGGCGTGGCCGTGCTCAAGGTCGGTGCCGCTACCGAGGTTGAGCTCAAGGAGCGCAAGCACCGCATCGAGGATGCCGTGCGCAACGCCAAGGCAGCCGTGGAAGAAGGCATCGTTGCCGGCGGTGGCGTTGCCCTGCTGCAGGCCGCTACCGTTCTTGACTCCATCGAGGCCGAAGGCGACGAGGCAACCGGTGTAAAGATCGTCCGCGAGGCACTGTCTGCACCGCTGAAGCAGATCGCTCACAACGCCGGCCTGGAGCCTGGCGTCGTCGCAGATAAGGTCTCCGGCCTGCCCGCCGGCGAGGGCCTCAACGCCGCTACCGGCGAGTACGTCAACCTCATGGAATCCGGCATCAACGACCCGGTTAAGGTCACCCGCTCTGCACTGCAGAACGCCGCCTCCATTGCGGCACTGTTCCTGACCACCGAGGCTGTTGTGGCTGATAAGCCAGAGCCTGCCGACTCCAACAACGCTATGCCTGACGCTGACGCTATGGGTGGCATGGGCTTCTAAGCGCCCTCCACCACGCCTGGCGCATACTGAGCTCCCGCTCTTATATGCGCTTGAGTCTGGCGAAAGCTGCGCCCCTCACTGTGTGCTGAACGCACGCGGCGAGGGGCGCAGCGGTGTTTTATGCCCCTTCCGTGAGGCGGTGAGGCGGGGGTCCCTTTGAGGGGACAGGGGATACGAACGGATCCGTTTGTATAGCTTGGGATCTACTTTTCGTTACATCGGCAGCCTTCTCACTCGCCTTTAGTTACCGGAACTAACCCCGTATTAGGGTAAAAAGTGGGCAAAAACCGCGGTAATGAAAACTACTTCCATATAAATCTCCGGTACTGCATTGATAGGAAAATTCATCACCAATCTTTACGGTGTTAATTTTTTCTTAACCTTGCGGCGAGGCGGCGGCGCGGTAGTCCCAGTTCAGCGGCATACAGTTGTAATTACGGTAAACGATTGAAGTAAAAATCCAGTGTAAAATTTTTATGAAAACTTAAGGCGCTGAGAAGGTTTCTAGAAATCTGGGGTTGCTTCGCTGAAGCCCTATGGCAAAATACTCCTCGTAGCGCCCACCGAGGGTGCCTGCACATTGCACAGCTCTTTCGGGGTACAAGCTTCGGACCTATTCGAGGAGAAAAACATGAACGTGGATCTCGCCACCATCCAGATGCACCTAGACAACTTCGTAAACACCCAGGAAGGCTGGTACAAGGTACTGTCCGGCGTTACCGAGATTCTTTCCTTTGGTAACTTGAAGAACGCAGCTGAGACTGCTACTGAGGCAGCTTTGCCGGACGCAATCACCGAACTGTCTTCCTAGTAATCTAAACCGGATTACTTTCCATCCCATTTTAAGGAGACCATAATGGAAATCATCACTTTTTCCTCCAAGGCAAACGGCGTAGCTAACACCATCGTAGAAGCTGGCCACGACATTGTTAGCCCGTTCATCGACATTGCTAACGGTGCATCCCAGCTGATCGGCATGTTCGTCTAAGAGCATCCTCGGGTGAGCCTTAAGGCTTACTAAACAAGGAAGACCTACCGGTTTCGGTAGGTCTTTTTTCGTTTTTCTTTCCTTTATTTTTGGGGTGCACCTGCGAAAAGTTAGCGCGCTAGATGTCTACATTCGGGTTACACTTGGTGCATGGCTGATATTAAAGACGACGACCTTCCTGAGATTGACCTTGCAAAAACCGACGGCTTCGTCGTTGACGGAACGGATGAGGATGATCCGTCGCTGATCATGCCGGATGGCTCTCCGGTGCAGACGTGGCGCGAGAATTACCCTTATGAAGAGCGTATGACTCGCAATGAATACGAGTCCATTAAGCGCGCACTTCAAATTGAGCTATTGAAGTGGCAGAACTGGACCAAGGAAACTGGCCAGCGCCACATCATTTTATTTGAGGGTCGCGATGCTGCCGGTAAGGGCGGAACCATCAAGCGTTTCAACGAGCACTTGAACCCGCGTGGTGCGCGCACCGTCGCGTTGGAAAAGCCATCCCCACGTGAGTCTACCTCTTGGTATTTCCAGCGCTATATCGAGCACTTCCCGGCTGCCGGCGAAATCGTCTTCTTTGACCGCTCGTGGTACAACCGCTCCGGCGTTGAGCGGGTGATGGGCTTTTGTACCGAGTCGCAGCACGCGGAGTTCCTGCGCGAGGTGCCCATGCTAGAAAACATGATCCTGGGATCGGGCATTTCGCTGACCAAGCTGTGGTTCTCTGTTACCCGGAAGGAACAGCGCACGCGCTTTGCTATCCGCCAGATTGATCCGGTGCGCCAGTGGAAGCTTTCGCCGATGGACCTGGCTTCTCTGGATAAGTGGGACGACTACACGCGTGCGAAGGAAGAGCAGTTCCGTTATACGGATACTGAGGAATCGCCGTGGATTACCATCAAGTCCAATGACAAGAAGCGCGCCCGCGTCAACGCGATGCGGTATGTCTTGTCCAAGTTTGAATACACCAATAAAGATTACGACGTGGTGGGTGAGCCGGACGGGAACATCGTCAAGCGCGGCCGCGACCAGATTGGTGATTAGTAGCGTTAATCCCTAGCGCCGTTGAGCGGGAAGATCGAGAGATCGGTCTTCCCGCTTTGCTATGTCTAAGGCCTCTGAGGTGGCTCAACCGCCTTTATAGCGGCAGCCTGAGGGCGCCTGATTATTCTCACAGCTATTTCTTAAAAAGTTGGCAGCCATAAATAAAAAATACTTGAATTACGTTCCCGGGGAAACTACTATCAAGGTGACCTAAAAGTCATCCTATCAATATGCGTGACACAAACCACTAAAAGGAGTACGTACATGATGAGGAAGAAACTGTGCGTTCTGGCTACCGCAACCGCTGTATCCATGGCGCCCATCGCAGTATCGGGGACGCTCACCGCTACCGCCTTTGCGGAAGGCGGCCAGCCAGTAGCAGAAGCAACGGCAGATAAGACCGACGTTCTCGGTCGCTCCACCGTTTCTGATAAGCAGATCGCCGATGAAGACGGCTACTTCGATAGCCACGACGGCGAGGGCGTGAAGATTTACTACCGCAAGCAGCTGGTAGAAAACCCACGCGGCAACGTCGTGTTGGCACATGGTGTTTCTGAGCACTCTGGCCGCTATGACTACGTGGCCAAGCGTCTGCTGGACGCTGGCTACAACGTCTACCGCCTGGACCACCGTGGACACGGTAAGTCTGCCTCCGGCAGCACGCCACTGGGGCACATCGATAACTTCCAGTACATCCTCAATGACTTCGACCGCGTCGTCGACATGGCTAAGGGTGAGCACCCCGATGTAAAGACCTTCCTTCTGGGCCACTCCATGGGCTCGTTGACCGTCCAGGCATACGGCATTCGTGAGCCTGGCAAGGTCGATGGCATCATCACCAATGGCGGTGGTGCACCGTTGAACCTGTCCGGTAAGAAGGCAACGGGCGAGACCATCACGCCGGACGAGATCTCTGAGGTGCAAAAGCAGCTCGACCCCACCCTGTTCGAGCGCCTGCCGTTGGCGGATATCACCAGCTTCAACGCCAACTACGCGCAGAACCTGATCCCGCACCGCACCTACATTGGTGCGCAGTCGCCGGAGTTCACGAAGAAGATCATGCTGTCCAACCCCTTCACGGAAGGCATTTCCACCAGCCAGGCCGTGAAGGACGAGTACGCGTCTAGCCCGCTCATCGCGCAAAAGACCAGCGCCGGTACCGCGCTGCAGCTGGGTGCTATCGCTACCTACGATGCTGTGAACGCGGACCTGTTTACCGCGCCGACGCTTATCATGCACGGCACCAAGGACGGCATCGTTCCGCCGTACTTCTCCCAGGACTGGTACAACTCCATTTCCTCTGATGACGTGGAATACATCAACTGGGAGGGCCAGAAGCACGAGGTCTTCAACGAGCCAGCCGCTGACCAGGCCCTCGACACCGTGGTGGACTGGCTGGACCGCCACGTGTAGCACAGTTCTTGTGACGCGTTTCTAGCTGAAACTCTTGGCATATCCACAGTGATTGCCAAGAGTTTACGCATATGTAACCCCTTCGTTGCCCGGGTTGGATACAAAAATAGTTATGAAACGTCAATTCTGTGCTTTCTCGTCTATCCTGGCCCTTTCTACAATTGCATGCGCACCGTATGCGGTGGCGCAGTCGCCGCTGAACGCGCTGTCCTCTGGCTCTTCACTCTCCTCACAAGGCCCCTTAGGCATGTCTTCGCGGTCACCTCATATGAAGGATGAGGCCGCAGAAGATGACAGTGGCGAGGAAGGGGAACACCTAGCATCGCCATCGCGAGTGTTATGGCAGGAAAGTTTTGACGAGATTGACACCCCAGCGTGGTTTACACACCGCGCACCGGATGGATGGAAGACGAATGTCGCGGGCGTTGATTCGGGCGAGGCTCGGTGGAAGGGCTGGACTTTTGGGGATATGCGCCACTGGACTTGGGCCTCAGGAACCGATATGCGCCACTATTTCACCCAAGCGCACGATAAGTTTGCCATTATCGATAATAAACAGCAGCGCTTGGCAGAGGGCGATTCGATGAATGCGGAGTTGACCAGCCCGGAGATTGCAGTTGCTGGTCAAGACCGCGTAAATGTGGAATTTGATCACCACTACCGCCAAGGCAAGGACAGGCAAAACGCCACGGTGCAGGTCTCCTTCGATGGCGGAAAGCCGCAGGAGATAGCGCTATTTGATAAGGATGTCTTTTCCAAGCACGAATCCATCGGGGTAGACGTACCTGCAGGAACCAAGAAGATGCAGGTGAGCTTTAAGTACAACCACGGCAACGATGATTGGTGGTGGGCGGTAGATAACGTAGGAGTTGTTAAACCGCTAGGCCAGGAGATCGGATCACCGCAAGCTGTTGTGGACGTACTCAGCGATATTCAGGGTGACCCGGAGGATTATAAAGATGCGGTGCGCCAACTCAACGGCATGGAGGATAAGGCTGGGGCGCTGGTCCTTAATGGCGATCTAGTAGACGATGGCTCGCAGGAACAGTGGGATACCTTCCTAGCCGCTCATGAGGAAGAACCTCATGATTCTGGGAAGGAATTGTGGACCATCGGTAATCATGAAATGTATGGCAAGGAAGGCTCCAAGGCATACATGGACCGCTTCCTTAAACACTCCGGGCAGGACAAGCCGTGGAAAGAAGAAATTGTTGATGGGGTACCGATGATTTCCATCAATACTGAGTTCTACTCCGATCTCCTGCGCCACGGCAAGGAGCCGTTCCAGCGTATTAGCAATGAACAGCTCAACTGGTTAGATGAGCGCCTAGCCTACTGGGACGCCAAAGGGATACCGGCACTGGTCTTTAGCCACCCGCTGCTTCCGCAAACGGTGTCCATGTCTCACTCGGCGTGGTACCAGAATGACTTTGAAGATCTTGAGGCGTTGTCCAATGTGGTCAATAAGTACAACAACATCGTCTGGTTTAGCAGCCATAGCCACTCTTCGCTGCGCCAGAATAACTGGTGGGGTACCCGCCGCTACGATGGTACCGGTGAGCCCGGCCGCACTGGTTTCCCAGTAGTTAATACCGGCGCCATCCTCAACGAGTACATGCCGGATGGCGATAATGACGAAAAAACCGTTAAAGAAAAGGAAGAAGCCTCTACCGGACTTCGGGTCAAGGTTTTTGCTGACCGCGTCCGAGTAGAGGCTTGGGATTTTAAGGCTGGCGAATTGATTAAGTATCAGGATTTCGCGCGGTAGCCTAACCCCACGGCTCAATGGGGTTACCCTGCCAGGTGGCGTTGGCGGGGACGCGGTCACCGCGCATGACCAGCGAACCGGGGCCGACGGTGCTGGATTCACCAATGAGCGAGGCGGGCAGCGCCACCGAATGAGAGGCGAGCGTGGAGCCGGCCTCGATGGTGACGGTATCCAGGCTCATCACGCGGTCCTGGAATAGGTGGGTCTGCACCACGGTACCGGGCCCCACGGAGGCGCCAGCGCCGACGTGGCACAGATCGGTTTCGGGGAACCAGTAGGAATCGATCCAGGAGCCCTTGCCGATGTCCACTCCCAGCCCCCGCAGGCCCAAGTTGATCTCTCCTGTGCCGTAGGTGTGCTGGAAGAACCACGGGGCGGCGACGACCTCCACGAAGGTGTCCTGTAGCTCGTTGAGCCAGACGAACACGCTCCACAACGGGTGGTCGGCTGCGCTGTGCGTGCCCACGCAGATCCACTTCACGGCGATGGTCACCGCCATAGCGATAGCGCCCATCGCCATGAGCACGAGGCCGGAAAGGGCCCAGGTGGTGAGGAAGCCGACATCGGCAAGCAGGTAATACAGCGTCCCCAGGGTCGCGGCGAGCAGCATGGCCGAGAACATCGGCGCGAGCAGGCGCATGGTTTCCACGACGCCGCGGGCGGCCTTGAGTTTGAAGCCCGGGTTATAGGTCAGGGCCTCGGCAGACTCGGCGGGGGCATCGATCTGCGCGGTAACGCGGCGCATGCGCTCTGGCGGGGAACCCCACCAGTTGGCGCCGGACTTCGTCTTCTTCGGCGTGGAGGACAGCACCGCGACCAGGGAGTTCTTGGAAAGTTTGCGCCCGGGTGCCGTAATACCGGAGTTACCCACGAAGGAGCGCTTGCCCACCTTGGCCTCCCCGGAGTGAATCCAGCCGCCGCCGAGCTCGTAGCCACCGATCATGGTGTCATCGGCAAGGAAGGCGCCGTCTTTGACGTCCGTGAGCGCGGGGATCATCACGGCGGTGGAAATCTCCACGTCCTTGCCAATGCGCGCGCCCAAAGCGCGCAGCCACCGCGGGGTCAGCTGCGAGGCATAGAGCGGGAAGAGCTGCGTGCGGGCCTCATCCATGAGGCGCTCGATGGCCCACAGGCGCCAGCCGGCGGCAGAGCGCACCGGGTTCACGCCGGGCGAGATGCCGATGGACAATATGCGCACGCCCAGCCAGGTCTGCAGCATGTAGGTGGCAAAGGCCGCAAGCGCCGCGAGGGGAGCGAAGAGCACCGCGCCGACGAAGCGGTTCCCGTCCGTGGAATGCACCAGCGCCAAATCCACGATGGCGCCGATAAGCACCGCGATGAGCGGCTGCGCGGCCAGGAACAGCGAGGTCGCACCGTAAATGGCCACCCACCAGGGGCGGCGCTTCGGCGGCTTGGAGGGGAAGCGGTGCTTGGAGCGGCCCACCTTCTTCGCAGGAGAGCCGGACCAACGCTGGCCGTCCTTGATCTTCTTGCGGCCGGTGACGGTGGAACCCGCCTCCACGTGGGCGTACTTGCCCACCACGGTGCCGGGCAGCAGGGTGGAGCGCGCGCCCACGCGGGCGCCCTCCTTGATGTCGATGGCGCCGACGTGGAGTACGTCGCCGTCGAGCCAGTAGCCGGTGAGATCGACCTCCGGTTCCACCGCGGCGTGCTTGCCCAGGGTAAGCAGGCCCGTTACCGGTGGCAGCGAGTGCAGATCCACGCCGCGCTTCATCTTCACGCCCAAGGCGCGGGCGTAGTTATTGACCCAGGTGGCGCCCGCAATGGAGCGCGAGCCAGAGGCATCGGCCCACCGTTCCGCGGCCCAGATGCGCAGGTGGGTCGAACCACCGCGCGGGTAATCGCCGGGCTTAATCCCGGCGGTAATGAGGCGCGCGCCAAAGCCACCGATGGGTATGCGGCCCAGCGGCGTGGCAAAGATGAGCACCAGGGCGATAACAAGCCACCAGGGGAAAGACTGCGCCCAGTCCACGCCCAGAGCGGAGGCCACCGTTGAGCCCAGCATGAGCCAGGCCAGCCAGGTGGTCGCCGCCAGCGTCATGGCGGGGATCTGCAGCAGCGTTTGCGCCACGCGGGTCTTCGCGCCGACCGGGGTGACCTCGCGCAGCGGTTTCTGTTGCTCCGCCTTAGGGCGCGGTTCGGCGCCGGCGATGAGCTCCGCCAGCGAACCTAGTCGCGGGTGGTCATAGAGATCGCGCACGGCCACGGTGGGGTAGCGATCGCGGATGTGTCCCACCAGCGTCGCCGCGGCCAGGGAGGTACCGCCGAGGTCGAAGAAATCGGCGTTCTCATCCTCCACGGATACGCCGAGGGTCTCGACCCAGAGCTCGGCTAGCCACTTCTCGGTCTCCGTCAGCGTGGTCGATTCCACGCCGACGCCGGGCAGCGGCCACGGCAGCGCCTTCTTATCCACCTTGCCGGAGGTGCGCACCGGCAACTCATCCATCACGCAGATGCGCGGGACCAGGGCCGCGGGCATGGTCTCCGCCAGCCGTTCGTGGGCCACGCCGTGGTTAAAACCGCGCGCCTCATCTTCCAGCGAGACGTATCCCACCAGCACGGATTCACCGCCCGGGGTCTTTTGCACGGCCACGGCGGAGTTATAGACGTTATCCAGCGCGGCGACGTTCGCATCGACCTCACCCAGCTCGATGCGGCGCCCGCCAATCTTTACCTGGTCATCCACGCGGCCCACAAAGTACAGGCCGTCTTCTTCCAGGCGCACGTGGTCGCCGGTGCGGTAGGCGCGCTGCCAGCCCATGGATTCCAGCGGCGCGTACTTCTCCGCATCCTTCTGCGGATCCAGGTAGCTGGCCAGGCCCACGCCGCCGATGACCAATTCGCCGGTTTCGCCCAGGCCAACGGGTTGCCCCTGCTTATCGATGACCACCAGGTCCCACCCATTCAGCGGCAAACCGATCGAAACCGCGCGCCCTGGAATCATCCTTTGCGCGCAGGCGACGACGGTGGCCTCCGTGGGGCCGTAGGTATTCCACATCTCGCGGTCCTCGGTGGCCAGGCGGTCCACCAATTCCTGGGAGCAGGCCTCGCCGCCGACGATGAGCAGGCGGATATTATCCAGTGCTTCCGCCGGCCACAGGCCCGCCAGGGTGGGAACCGTGGAGACGACGGTGATATCGCGGCGAATCAGCCACGGTCCGAGGTCCATGCCGGACCGCACCAAGGAACGCGGTGCCGGAACCAGACAGCCGCCGTGGCCCCAGGCCAGCCACATCTCCTCACAGGATGCGTCGAAGGCAACCGAAAGCCCGGCTAGCACGCGGTCTTCCGGGCCGAGCGGGCCATGGGGGTGATCGACGAGGAAGAGGCTGGCCTCCGCGTCCACAAAGGCGGCCGCCGAGCGGTGGCTTACGGCCACGCCCTTCGGCTTGCCCGTGGAACCGGAGGTAAAGATGATCCACGCGGTGTCTTCGGGCCGCGGGGCTTCGACGCCTTCGGCAGCGTGGCGCGGTTTTTCGCGCAGGAAGCGGAAGCCGTCATCGCTGAACATGCCATCGATATCGGCCTCGCCAAAGACCATCTCCGCGCGCTCATCCGGATCGTCCGCGTCCACCGGCACGTAGGCCGCGCCGGCGGCCAGAGTGGACAGGATAGCGAGGTAGAGATCCCGCTTGCCAGACGTCATCCGGATGCCGATGCGATCGCCGCGGCGCACGCCATTGACGTGCAGCTCTGTGGCCCACAGCTGGACCTCGTGGACGAGTTCGGCGTAGGTGATGATCTCGCCATCGTCAAGCGCGGCGGCTTCTGGATGAATCTCAGCGGTGGTCGTGATGATGTCCCACAGCGTGCGCGGGCGTGGGGCCAGATCGCGCAGGAGGTACTGCTGCGGGACGCTGGGAAGTTCTGTATTAGACCTACTACATTCTTCGGGTTCGTCCATGCTTATGCCTCGTCCTCGTCCGCAGCGATGATGGCCTTGGCCAGCTTGCGCAGGTGCTTGAGCTGCTTATTGGTGGATACGTCGAGCGCGTCATCCTCGGCGTTAGCGACGAGCTCCGCCAAGTCCTTGTGGGTCTTGGTGCCCTTCTTGGTGCACGCCACGATTTGGCGGCGGCGATCTTTGGGATCGCGCTCGCGCTTGGCCCAGCCGCGCTCCTCGAGGGCATCAATAAGCCGCACCATATCGGAGGCATCGATGGCCAAGGTGTCAGACAGGTAGGACTGGGAGGCGGCATCCGCCTCGACGAGGCAGGTAAGCACCCAGAACTCGCGGATGGTCGTCTGCTTGGTCTGCAGAGCCACCTCGACGCCATCGCGGGTGCGACGGCGCAGGCGCTCTAGCTGAAAGGACGGGGATTCGAGCAGGGAGGTTGGTATGCCAGAATTATTAGTGGAAGCCATACCATCATTATAATCTCAAAAGATGGGTAAAGGCCAATTAATCGCGAACGACGGGTAGGTCATCCGCCTCCCACTTATCGGTGCCGCCCTCGACATTAATAACGTCCCAGCCCAAGGAGTTCTCCAAATACTGGCAGACCTGCGCGCTGCGCCCGCCTAGGTGGCAAATCACATAAATATCGCGGTCCGGATCGATTTCCTGGATGCGACCCGTTATCTCGCTCATGGGAATATGGGTGGCGCCCTCCGCATGCACGGTGGCCCATTCGTCGTTTTCGCGCACATCGATAAGCTGCGCGCCTGCTGGAACTTCGGTTGGCTGTACGTTTTGCATACCCCGCAGTCTACGTGCCGCGCGCTAGCCGCCGTAGGTGGCCGCGGAGAGATACTGCAAGATCGCCTTCACGCGGCGGTTATCCTCGCTGGGATCCAGGCGCAGCTTGGTAAAGATATTGGAGACGTGCTTGGCCACGGCAGCATTGGAAAGCACCAGCTCGGCGGCCATGTCTTTATTGGACTTCCCGCGCGACATCAGCTCTAGGACCTCGCGCTCGCGGGGGCTGAGCTCACCCAACCCGCTGCGCCCAGAGCGCATGAGTGCCTGCGCCACCGTCGGATCGATGACCGTGCCGCCCTGGGCCACCACCTCCAGGCTGGCCAGGAAATCGCGCACCTCAGAGACGCGATCCTTAAGCAGGTACCCGGTGCCCGCATCCGGGGAATCAAAGAGTGCCACCGCATACGCCGGCGCCACGTACTGCGATAGCACCATCACCGGCAGGCCCGGATAGGCGCGGCGCAGTGCCACCGCCGCCTTCAGCCCATCATCGCCCATCTCCGGCGGCATGCGCACATCCGTTATCACCACATCCGGCAACTGGGCACTCAGCTTGCCGATGACCCCCTCCAGCTCCACCGCCGTTCCCGCCCTGCCCACGACCTCGTGGCCGCGGCGCTCCAACAGCCCGGCAAGGCCCTCGCGTAGGATCGCGGAGTCATCCGCAATCACAATCCTCAATCCACTCATGCTGATACTCCCGTCTGCCCGCGCTCCAAAAGGAGCGGAATCGTGCACTTTACCCGCGTCGGGCCTCCCTCCGGCGAGGACAGCGACAGCTCCCCGCCAAAGGCCGCCAGCCGCTCGGCCATGCCGGCCAGCCCGCGCCCGGGAACCATGCGCGCCCCGCCCGGGCCCTCATCCATGACCGAGATATGCAGGGCGGCATCCGAGGTGATGAGCACCGAGACCGGCGCGCCCGGCGCGTGCTTCGCGGCATTGGTCAGCGCCTCGGTACCGAAGAAATAAGCGCAGGCCAGCACGCTGGCGGAAAGCCTCGGCAACGGGTGTGGGGCGTAGACGCTGACGTGGGGGCCGTGGGCGGAGGCGGCATCGGCAAGCGCGGCCACCAAACCGTGATCCTGGAGGACCTGCGGGTGAATGCCGTGCACCGTCGCGCGCAGCGAACGCAGGCCGCGATCCACGTCCCGCTTCGCGGCGGTGAGCAATTCGGCCTCGGAGCCGGTCGCATCCAGCAGGGCCTCACCGAGCTTCATGCTTGCCGCCACCAAATATTGCTGCGCGCCATCGTGCAGATCCCGCTCGATGCGGGCGCGCTCCACCTCGTAGGCATCCGCAATCGCGCGGCGCGAGGCCGTCAGCTCCGCGATGACCCGCGCCTGCCGCTCCTCATTGCTGGTGGCCTGCTTCTTGCTGAAAAACACGCCCCCAAGCCTAATCGCGCGCGCCCCAGGCAGGGGTAAAGCTAGCACTACCCGGAAAGTATCCTTAGCGCTGTAGGAATAGCGCGCCCGGCACGGTGAAATGAACAGCATGACACAAACACTTTCCCTCCACGACATCACGAAGGACTTCGGCGGCGGCCCCGTGCTGGCCGGCATCACCCTGGACATCACCCCAGGCGAGCTCGTCGCCATCATGGGGCCCTCCGGCTCCGGCAAATCCACCCTGCTGCACTGCATGTCCGGCGTACTCACGCCCACCGACGGCAGCGTCCGCTTCGGCGACGAAGTCATCTCCACGCTTTCCGATGCCGCCCGCTCCCGCACCCGCCTCCGCCACTTCGGCTTCGTCTTCCAAGACGGCCAGCTTTTGCCGGAGCTGACCAACCTGGACAATGTGGCACTGCCCGCGATGCTCAACGGTCTAGGCCGACGTGCGGCCCGCGCAAAGGCGCTGTCGCTGCTCGACCAACTGGGGCTCGGCGATCTCGCGGACCGCCGGCCCGCCCAAGTCTCCGGCGGCCAGGCCCAGCGCGTGACCATCGCCCGCGCCCTCGTGGCCAACCCCGGCGTCATCTTTGCCGATGAACCCACCGGCGCCCTCGACCAAGCCACCGGCCACGAGGTCATGCAGATGCTGACCACCACCGTGCGCCAATCCGGCGCCAGCCTCGTCATGGTCACCCACGACCCCAAGGTGGCGGACTGGATGCAGCGCCGCGTGGAAATCCGCGACGGCATCATTCACGATGACCGCCGCCTGGGGGTGCAGCCATGAATACCGCGACCCTAGTCCTTGGCCTCCAGCGCGAATCCGTCCGCGCCCGCTCCGGTGCGGGCATTGTCAGCGTGCTGGCCATCGTGAGCCTGACGCTGGGTTCTGCCATCGCCTTTCTCGTCGCCGGCGGCACCTGGATGTTCTGGCAGCGCGCCCACCACCCAGAATCCGCCGTGCCCGCCCTGCGCGCCGCTGCCGGAGACACCCCGGAAGATTACTTCCTGCCCTGGTTCGTCCTCGCGCTCATGGCTTGCGCTTTCATCGTTCCCGCCCTGTTTAACCTGACCGCGCAGGCCGCCGTCCTCGGCGCCTCCGGCAGGGAACAGCGCCTGTCCACCCTCCGCCTTCTGGGCCTAAGCTCCCACCAAGTTGAGCGCATGGCCGCCGTCGAGACCGGCATCCAAGCCCTCATCGGCATTGTGCTCGGCTGGCTCGTCAGCGTGCTCATCGCCCCGGTCTTCACGCACGTGAAATTCCAGGACCGCCCCGTCGCCTTTGAGGAAATCATCCTGCCCTGGTGGGGATACCTCGCGGTGGCCGCAGTCCTCTTCCTCCTCGCCCTCGCCGCGGCCCTTGCCGGCATGCGGCGCGTGCGCGTCAGCCCCCTCGGCGTGGCCAAGCGCCAGATGCCCGCCGCTTTCAGATGGTGGCGCCTCATCGCCTTCCTCCTCATCGTCACCGTCGGCGGTGCCCTGCTCAAAGGCAAATCCGACGCACCCGAAATCTCCGTGGCCGTCGTGCTCTTCGCGGTGGTCATGAGCATCAACCTGGTCGCGCCCTACCTCCTGCAAATCGGCGCCCGCCTTTTGGCTTTGCTCCCCGGCACCGCACACCTCGTGGCCTGCCAGCGCGTCAACGCCAACGCCCGCCGCGCCTGGCGACAAAGCGCGGCCATCGGCTTCTTCGGCTTCCTCGCCGGCTTCCTCTTGGGCGCGCCCATGGGCACCGACGCCCTGACTACCGCTCTGAAGGAAGAACAAGAAACGGGCATCATGTTCCGGGACGTGTCCACCGGCGTCATCCTGACCTTGCTCTTCGGCTTCGCTTTGACCAGCATGTCCATTTTCTTGGGCCAAGTATCGTCCGCCTTCGAGGACAAGGAACTCATCCGCTCCCTCGACCTGATGGGCGTGCCGCGCCGCTTCCAATTCAGCACGAACGCCCGTGCTGTGATGGGCCCCATAGTTGCGCTCAGTCTCTTTGGCTTCCTCTTCGGCGGCAGCATCGCGGCGCTGATGTTCTTTAGCGCTCTCGAGGGCGAAGATATTGACCTCGCCGGGCGGTTCCTTATGTCCTTCGGTTTCCTCGCCCTGGGTTGGGCGGTAACCTTCCTCGCCATCGCGCTCGTCGAGCCCCTGCGCAGCCAGGTTCTCCGCAGCGGCCGCCGCAGGGAGTAGCCGGTTACCGGCGGCTGCGGTGAACCCTAGCCCAGACTCTGGCTCGGCTGGGCCTGGGCCCGGCCTTGGCCCTAGCCCCGCACGCCTTCATGCCGCCACAAGCGGTGCCATTGCCACGGCGGCCGCGCAAAGGGCCGCTTATTCTTGGCCGTAGCCATTACCTGCTGCACCACGAAATCCGGGTAGTGGTCAATCGTCGTCGCGGTGAAGTGGAGGGGCTTCCAGCCGCGATGGACGGCATCGTTAAGCTTGTGCCGGTCCAACTCAAACTGGCGGCGATTTTCTCCCCGGTGGTAGGCGTAGCCATCGACCTCGATGGCGATCTTATACTCCCTAATCACCAGATCCCAGTGGTAGGCGCCTATTTTTATATTGTTCTGGACCGCGAAATGCGGCGCGAGGGCGCGGGTTAACTGGCGCTCCGGCACGCTATCCGTGCCGATGATCGCCCTGTCCAAGGCGCGCTTTACCGGCCTCGGAAACCGCTGGTAGTCCAGCTTATTCAGCTCCAGCCGGCTAACCCCGTCCTTGCCGGAGTAGAAGTCCTCGAGGAAGGCGACCGCATCATCCTCCGGCATCGCCTCGACCGCCTGCAGTGGATTGCACACGGTGACGCCGTCCCAGGTCAACGCGCCCTTCGGCCGGGCGCGGCGGGAGGTGAAATACTTACTCGACGGCAGCGATGAGCTGCGCAGGAACTCCAGCGGAAAGCGCAGCGGCTTCTCGACGTGCTTGAGCGCGGCCGAGTAGCCGTCCAGCGCGCAATTCGGCCACTCCTTGCTCATGATGCGCGCGAGTTGGTTCGGCGTAGGCTCCTCTGACAGGCAGAAGCCGTTAGCGATCCGGACGGCGCCGTGGCGTACCGCTTGCTGAGCGGCACTTTTCCCCCGAAAAATTTCCATTCGTATCCCTCGATCCCCCGAAGCGAAGGTTGTGTGGCGCGTGTGGGCGCTTATTCAGCACGGTTGGGTGCTTGGTTGGAGCCTGGTTGGTGGGTTTTGGTGCCTGGTTGGTGCTCGTTTGATGCGTTTTAACAAATAGTGGCCCCAAACCTCACGGTTTCCATGGCCTATTTGCAAAACGCATCAGGTGGCCGCCAAAAACGCATCAGCTGGGCCCCAAAACAGGCTTCATGGCCCTAAAACGCCAAGCTCGGCCCCGCAAACGCGCGGGCCGAGCCCTAAGAGCCCCCGCAGCCTACTTCAGGCGAGCCTTGGCCTCTTCCAGAATCTTCTCGGCCTCGGCCTTGTCTCCCCAGCCGGAGCCGGAAACTTCCTTGTTGGGCTCGAGGTCCTTGTAGTGGACGAAGAAGTGCTCGATTTCGTCCTTGATGTGCTGTTCCACATCATCGATGTCCTGGTAGCGCTCCCAGCGTGGGTCATCGATGACGGCAAGCAGCTTGTCGTCGCCGCCGGCCTCATCGGTCATCTTGAACACGCCGACGATGCGGGCTTCAACGATGACACCGGGGAAAACGGGCTCGGGGAGGATGACGAGGGCGTCGAGGGGGTCGCTGTCTTCGCCAAGCGTGTGGTTGATGAAGCCGTAGTCGGCGGGGTAGGCCATTGGGGTGAACAGGTAGCGGTCCAGGTAGACCTTGCCGGACTCGTGGTCCACCTCGTACTTATTGCGGGAGCCCTTTGGGATTTCAATGGTTACTTCAACGCTCACAGCGATGTCCTCCATGTGGGATTGGGTGTTAATTACCGTCAATAGTCTAGCGCGTCGCCCATCCGCGCTAGGGTTGGTGGCGATGAAAGCTAAGAAGGTTTGGTGGTCAGTAACCGCGCTGGTGGTCACGGCGGCGGTCGGGGGCACGGCTGCGCTGGGGGTTACCATCCAGCGCGAGTACGGCGATCTTTCGCATGGCGAGGCCGAAACGGTCCAGGCCCCGGAGAATCCCCTGCAGCCGGCTAAGGCGCAGGACGTGGATTTTGCGGCGCTCAGCGCGAAGCTCGATGAGCTGGGCAAGAACGAGGATTTGGCCACCTTTGGCGGGCAGGTCATCGATAGTGAGACCGGCTCGGTGGTCTGGGAGCGCGATGCGGATAAGGCGCTGACCCCGGCTTCCTCGACGAAGGTGTTGACCACCGCCGCGGCAACGCTGGCACTGGATGAGTCCAAGCGGATTACTACCAAGGTCTACCGCGGCAAGGATCCGAACAACGTGGTTATCAAGGCAGCTGGCGATGTCTGGATGACCAACGAGCAGCTCGATGACCTCGCGGACCAGATTGAAAAGACCGGCACCCAGGTGGCGGGCGTGTACATCGATACCTCCGCGTGGGCGGGCGAGCCGCAGGCGCCGGGCTGGGATCCGGAGAACGTGGATGAGGGCTTCGTCGCGCCCATGGAGCCGGCCATGCTGTACGGTGGTCGCATCGGCGCTACGGAGGGCGATGTCCCGCGCAGCCACACCCCGGCCCTCGACGTCGCGGGAGAGCTGGCCAAGCGCTTGGGCACGGATAAATTCGCCGCGGGCACGATGGCTGACGGTGCGGAGGAGCTGGCCAGCGTCGAGTCGGCGCCCCTGAGCGAGCGCGCGCTGGAGATGGTGCGGCATTCCGATAACGTCATGGCGGAGGCCATTGCCCGCGAGCTTGCCGATGCCCGCGGCAAACAGCCCAGCTTCCAGGTCGACACCCAAGCCACGCTGGATGTGCTGCGCGAGCACGGGTTCGACGTCAGCGGCGTGGATATCAAGGACAACTCGGGCCTTTCGGTAGATAACCGGTTGAGAGCGAGGGTGTTGGCGGAGATTGTCAACGGCGCGGTCGAGGAACCGCAGTTGCGCCCCTTGGCGGCGTATTTGCCGGTCGCAGGTGGCGACGGCACGCTGCACGAGCGCTACGGGGAGTCTGCGGCGCGGGGGTTTGTCCGCGCGAAGACCGGCACCTTGACGGGTGTTTCCGCGCTGGCGGGCACCGCGCAAGGCCAATCCGGGCGCGTATATTCCTTTGCCTTCTTGGTCAATGATGGCGAGATTATGGCGGCGCGCGCTGCCCAAGATGACCTCGCCGCGGCGCTGCACGAGTTTTAAATGAGCCCACAGCCTGGAGTAACGCTATTTTGGCCGCGGGTCTCGCCGCATTTTTTGGCCTGCCGGCGCGCGGTCCGCGCGGCGAAGATGGATCACACCGTGGCGGTAGGGCTATCCGGCGGCGCCGATTCTCTGGCGCTGTGCGCGGCGATGATAGCTGAGGGTCATGACGTGATCGCGCTGTGCGTCGACCACGGCTTACAAGACGGTTCGCGTGAGCAGGCCGAAAGGGCCGCTCGGCAAGCAGAAAGCTTGGGTGCGCGGGCGCGGGTGCTCGCAGTTCGGGTATCGGAGGAAGCGGGGAATTCGCTGGAAGCGGCGGCTCGGCAAGCGCGCTACCAAGCGATGTCCGCGGCCGTGTGCGAGGGGTGCGAGAGCCGCGAGAACGCAGCCTCGCGCCGGGCTGAGCCGCGCGAACGAGACGCGGGGCCTGGGGAGGAAGCTGCGCGCGGGAAAGCCCCGCGCGAAGACGGAGCTTCGCGCAGAGGAGAAAGGGCGCTGGAGATTGCCGTGGCGCATACGGCCGATGACCAGGCGGAAACGCTCCTCCTTGGTGCCCTGCGCGGCCGCGTGGCCGGCATGCCGGAGCGAGCAGTGGTGGAAGGCGCGCGGGTGGTGCGGCCTTTCCTGCAGGTGCGCCGTGCCGATACGGAGGGCGCGTGTGCGGAGCTGGGGCTTGAGGTGTGGCAGGACCCGCAGAACGCGGATACGGATTTTCGGCGGGTAGCGCTGCGCCGCGAAATCATCCCGGAGCTATCGCGGGTCATCGGCGGTGATGCGGTACCGGCGCTGGCGCAGGCGGCGATGGATACCGCGCGCGATGAAGAATACCTCGCCACGGCGGCCACCGCGGACTGTGCGGATTTGGCCGCGCTGCCGGAGCCGCGACGCCGGCGCGCTATTGCGGCCTGGCTCATCGAGCGGGGAGTGAAGGTGACGAGGGAGGGGATTGGGGGCATCGGCAAGCTGTGTACCAACTGGCACGGACAAGGGCCGGTGGCTGTGAGTTCGGTGCGGCAGGCGGGGCAGAGGTTGGAAGTAGCACGTATAGGTGGCAAACTGGCACTATTGTCTGGTCATTAAAGGAGCGCACACGTGCACGACAAGAAAGACTTCGCCGTCCCCGCAAACCGCTACGGAGACGATGTAGAAGCAATCCTCATCACGGAAGAGGAAATTAAAGACCGCGTCCAGCAGCTGGCGGATGCGGTATCTGAGAAATATGCCGACGCCGAGCAGGACCTGCTTTTGGTCTGCGTATTAAAGGGTGCGGCCTTTTTCCTGACGGACTTCGCGCGCAAGCTATCCATCCCCTCGGAGCTGGAGTTTATGGCCGTCTCCTCGTACGGCGCCTCCACGTCTTCTTCTGGGGTGGTGCGCATCTTGAAGGACTTGGACCGTGATATCGCCGGGCGCGATGTGGTCATCGTGGAAGACATCATCGACTCGGGCCTGACGCTATCCTGGCTCATTCGCAACCTGCGGGGGCGCAACCCGAAGTCGCTCAACGTGGTGACCTTGTTGCGCAAGCCGGAAGTGGTAAAAGCGCAGATCGATCTGCTCGATGTCGGCTTTGATATCCCCAATGAATTCGTCATTGGCTATGGCCTTGACTACGCGGAACGCTACCGCGACCTGCCCTTTGTGGGCACCCTTCACCCTGATGTCTATACCACCAACTAAAATCGCGCAGTAATGAAAAACAATAAACTCCTTCGCTACGGCGGCATTGCGGCACTGATCCTCGTAGCGCTGTACGCCTTTACGTTTTTTAGCAACGAGACCCGCGGATATGTGGACACGGATACCTCCGTGGCCCTGAAACAGCTGCAGGATAAAAACGTTGACGAGGTAGAAATTGATGACCGCGAGCAGCGCCTGCGCATCAAGCTCAAGGACGAAATCACGGTAGAAGAGCGCGAGGGCGTACAAGAGATCGTGTCTCAGTACCCCGCGCGCGCCTCCGAGCAGGTCTTTGATGCGGTCAAGGATTCGGGTGCGGAGAAGTATCAGACCAACGTCACCCAGGATTCGTTCTTGGGCTCCATGCTCAGCTTCCTGCTGCCGATGGTCATCCTCTTCGCCCTGCTGTTCTGGCTCATGTCCCGCATGCAGCAGGGTGCAGGCGGCATGTTCGGCATCGGCAGCTCCAAGGCCAAGGAGCTGACCAAGGATATGCCGACCAATACCTTCGAGGATGTTGCCGGCGCCGATGAGGCCGTGGATGAGCTGCAGGAAATCAAGGACTTCCTTGATGATCCTTCCCGTTATTACGAGCTCGGCGCGAAGATTCCGCGTGGCGTGCTGCTTTATGGCCCTCCGGGTACCGGTAAGACCCTGTTGGCCCGCGCCGTTGCGGGCGAGGCCGGCGTGCCTTTTTATTCCATCTCCGGTTCGGACTTCGTGGAGATGTTCGTCGGTGTGGGTGCCTCCCGCGTGCGTGACCTGTTCAAACAGGCCAAAGAGCACAGCCCGTGCATCATCTTCGTGGACGAGATCGACGCCGTGGGGCGCCAGCGCGGATCCGGAACCGGCGGCGGGCACGATGAGCGCGAGCAGACCCTGAACCAGCTGCTGGTGGAGATGGACGGCTTTGGCGATCGCGAGGGCGTTATCCTCATCGCGGCCACCAACCGCCCAGATATTTTGGACCCCGCATTGCTGCGCCCGGGCCGTTTCGACCGCCAGATTCCGGTCACCAACCCGGATCTGGCCGGCCGTGAGCAGATCCTGCGCGTCCACGCCAAGGACAAGCCTTTGGCGGAAGAGGTCGATGTGGCGCAGCTGGCCAAGCGCACCGCCGGCATGTCCGGTGCGGACCTTGCCAATGTGCTTAACGAGGCCGCGCTTCTCACCGCCCGCATCGGCGGCAACGTCATTACCTATGACGCGTTGGAAGAAGCCACCGACCGCGTGGTGGGCGGTCCACGGCGCCAAGGCAAGATCATCTCCGAGCACGAGAAGAAGGTCACCGCCTACCACGAGGGTGGCCACACCCTGTCCGCGTGGGCGCTCAAGGATATCGAGCGCGTGTACAAGGTCACCATCCTGGCCCGCGGCCGCACTGGTGGCCACGCCATGACCTCGCAGGAAGACGACAAGGGCATGTACACCCGCGACGAGCTGTTTTCCCGCTTGGTCTTTGCCATGGGTGGCCGCGCCGCCGAGGAATTGGTCTTCGGCGCTCCCACCACGGGTGCGTCCTCCGATATCGAGAACGCCACCAAGATCGCCCGCGCGATGCTGACGGAATACGGCTTTTCTCCTGACCTGGGCACCGTCAAGTACGGCCAGGAGCAGGGCGATCCGTTCAGCCAGATGGGCGGGGGTGGCGGCTCCATCGATTACTCGGATGACCTTGCCTCCAAGATCGATGAGCAGATGCGCTACCTCCTCGAGCGCGCGCACGAGCAGGCCTACGACATCCTGCGCACCAACCGCGAGTTCCTGGACAAGCTGGCCGAGGCCCTCCTGGAGAAGGAGACCCTGCGCCGACCGGACCTGGAGAGCATCTTCGACGGCATTGAGCCGCGCGATGCCTATGATGTCTTCCCCGGCGAAGACGATCGCTTCCCGCGCCAGATTGGTTACGCGCCGGTCAAGACCCCGGTTGAGCTGGCCAAGGAGCGCGGCGAGGAACTTCCTAAACGCATGACGCTTCTCGATGCCTCCCGGGCAGCCCGCGAGCGCCGCCTCGCCGGCGAAGAGATCAAGGGCGAGGTTGGCTTTAACTTCGGCCAGCACGCCGGCGACTACGTGAACCCCGAAACGGTGCGCGAGCTGCACGGCGGTGGCAGCAGCCACCGCGAAGACCGAACTGACCAGAGCGGCCGCAGCGATGGACGCAGCGGCCGAAACGACCAGAACGACCGCGCCGACCAGAGCGACCACGGCGACCGCGCCGACCAGAGCGACCACGGCAGCAGCGACGGTGGGGAAGGTCGAACGGATTCGGCATCGGAAAGCAGGGGAAAGCACCACAAGCCAGAGGGAGAAACCAGCCAATGGTTTACCCCAGGGTGGAATGAGTCTTCCCGCCGCGATAATCCCTACGCGCGCGATGCGGAAAAGCCGCGCGATGACGAAGAGTAAGAAGTACGTGCATGTCTGAAAATCACACTGATCCCCAGCAGGTGCCCGCCCGCGCGCCGTATGACCACGAGCGGGCGGAGGCGGCCGTCCGCGAGCTGCTCCTTGCCGTTGGTGAGGATCCTGACCGCGAAGGCCTGCGCGAAACCCCGGCACGTGTGGCTCGCGCCTACCGTGAGGTCTTCGCCGGCCTGCACGAGGATCCGACGGAGGTGCTGCATAAGACCTTTGCTGAGGATCACCAGGAACTGGTCTTGGTGCGCGATATTCCCATCTACTCCACCTGCGAGCACCACCTCGTGCCGTTTTATGGCGTGGCGCATATTGGCTATATTCCCGGCAAGGACGGGCACGTCACCGGGCTGAGCAAGCTGGCCCGCCTGGCGGATTTGTATGCCAAGCGCCCGCAGGTCCAAGAGCGCCTGACCCAGCAGATTGCCGATGCGCTCGTTAATGTCCTCGAAGCCCAATCCGTCATCGTGGTCATCGAGTGCGAGCACTTGTGCATGGCCATGCGCGGTATCCGTAAGCCGGGCGCAACCACAACGACTTCCGCGGTACGCGGCGGGTTTAAAAATAACGCCGCCTCGCGCGCAGAAGTGCTCAGTTTTATTCGTACGTAGCGCGTACGCAGTCGAGTTTGTCGAGCGAAAAGGAGAACGCAGTGCACCCGGCTTCCTCAGTTGCAGAGTTGACCATCGCGAAGCGCACGCTCGTCATGGGCATCGTGAATGTTACAAAGGATTCCTTTTCCGATGGCGGGCGGTGGCTCGACTTTGACGCCGCCACCAATCATGCCCGCGAGCTGGTGGAACAGGGTGCGGACATGATCGATGTGGGCGGCGAATCCACCCGCCCGGGCGCGGTGCGCGTGGAAGCACAAGAAGAAGCCGACCGCGTGGTCCCGGTCATCCAAGCACTGCACGAGCAGGGCATTCGCACCTCGGTGGACACGATGCGCGCCTCGGTTGCCGCCGCGGCGGCCGCGGCCGGGGTGGACATGATTAACGATGTCTCCGGCGGCCTCGCAGACCCCGAAATGTATGCCGCCATGGCCGATGCCGGCGTGCCCGTCTGCCTCATGCACTGGCGGACGCTGCAGGAAGGCGCGTTCGGATCCGCGGCGGGCACGGCGGATCACGGCGGCGATGTAGTGCGCGACGTGCACGAGACCCTCGAGCGCCTGAGCAATAACGCCCTGGATGCGGGCGTGAAAAGGGAGAATATAGTGCTGGATCCGGGCCTCGGCTTTGCCAAGAGCCCGCAGGATAACTGGGCGCTGCTGCAGGCCCTGCCCGAGTTTCTGGACGGGGAATTTCCCATCTTGGTGGGTGCCTCGCGCAAGCGCTTCCTCGCCGCCATTCGGGCGGACCGCGGGGTAGAGGCCAGCCCGCTGCTTGCCGATCCCGCCACCGCCGCCGTGACCGCCATTTCCGCCCAGATGGGCGCGTGGGGCGTGCGCGTGCACGAGGTGGGCGTATCCCGCGATGCCGTCGACGTGGCCGCCGCGTGGAACGCCGGCGAGTCCTATGTAGGCGGCGCCAATGCCACCGGCAGCTACCGCAATGCCGCCACCGGCACGGGCACAGTGACCTCTACCGCGATGGGTACGGAAAGGAATTAACCATGGCAGATCGCATCGAATTAACCGGCCTAGAGTGCTTTGGCTACCACGGCGTCTTTGATGAGGAAAAGCGCACCGGCCAGCCCTTCATCGTCGATATCACCTGCTGGTCCGAGTTTGCCGAGGCCGCAGCTCACGATGATCTGACCAAGACCATCAATTACGCAGAGCTTGCCGATGTCACCGCCAGCATCGTCGAAGGCCCCTCCCGCGACCTCATTGAGACCGTCGCCAGCGAGGTGGCCGATACCATCATGGAATCCTTCGCCGACCTGCACGCGGTGGAAGTGACCGTGCACAAGCCCAAGGCGCCGATCCCGCGCACTTTTGCCGATGTCGCCGTCGTCGCCCGCCGCTCCCGCAAGCACGCGCGCACCGGAGCCCCACGGCCCGCTCCGCAGGTGGGAACTCCGCAGGGAGCCGACGCGCAGCGCCCCGGCACGAACCCCGGGAGTCAGTAATGCGCGCGGTACTATCCATCGGCTCCAATATGGATGACCGCGTGGAGCTTTTGCGCACGGTATTTACCGAGTTCCGCGAGGACATCGTGGCGGCCTCGCCCGTCTATGCCACCCCGCCGTGGGGAGTAACGGACCAGGATGAATTCTTGAATGCGGTGCTCATCGTGGACGTCGAGGAGAGCCCGCTGGAGCTCTTACGGCGCGGCCAGAAGCTGGAAGAGGCGGCTGAGCGCGTGCGCGTGCGCCACTGGGGCCCGCGCACCCTGGACGTGGACATCGTCGATATCGAGGGCTATAGCTCCTCCGATGCGGAACTTATCGTCCCGCATCCCTATGCCCACGAGCGCGCATTCGTGCTTATACCCTGGTTGGCCGCCGAGCCGGCTGCTAAGTTGAAGGGACAGGATGTCTCCGCGCTGGTTGCCGCGTTGGACCCGCAGGAAACCGTCAATATCCACCGCTTGGGCCTGATGGAGGAGTTATGAAACGAACCTCGCTCGGTGCGCTTATCGGTGTTGGGATATTCATGGCAGCCGCGGCGGCCATCCTCACCACGCGCTTTTATGGCTCCATGATGTCCATCCCGGTCACGGTATCTGCCACGCTATGGCTCATGGTGGTGGTGTGCTTGGGGCTTACCTGGAAAGTGGATAAGGCCACCGATGAGGATCACGGCATCGGGCTAGATAATTCGCAGCTTAATCCGATGACCATCGCGCAGTTCATGCTGGTGGGCAAGGCTTCGGCGTGGACGGGTGCGATCGTCGGCGGGCTCTATGCAGGGGTGGCGGTGTATGTCATCCCGAATGCGGGCACCCTTGTCGCGGCTTCCGATGATCTGGTGGGAGTGCTCGCATCCGCGATTGGCGGCATCGCCATGTCTGCGGCTGGCCTGCGATTGGAGCGACACTGTGAGACCCCGCCGCCACCGGACGGGCTTCAAGCGGTACATTAGGGAGCATGACTCAGCCGCGCTCTTCTTCCAAAAACTCGTCGTCCTCGCCGGATTTGGGACAAATTGGGATTATCGCCCTTGTCATCTTGGCCGTCATCGCCAGCATCGTCATGCTCATTTCCGGCTCGGCAGCGGCGCTCAAGATTGCGCTGATTGCCGCCCTGTGGGCCGCGGTGGTGGGCTTTTTCTTGGTAATGCGCTACCGCCGCCAGGCCGAGGAATCCGTGACCAAGCTGGAGCTACAGGAGCGCGCCCACCGCGCGGAGCTCAAGCAGGCCCGCGCAGCCGAAGGCAAGGAGCTGCCGGATCAGCAGATCCTCGATGAGATCCGCACCGAGCTGGCCTCTATCCGGAAGCAGATCGAGGATTTGTCCGGCCACGAGTTCACCTACGAGCCCGCCGCCCTGCACGCTGAGGCGCGCCGCATCATGGAGCTGGAGGCCCAGACCGCCGCGGCGTCCCACCGCCGGGAGGAAGACATCGACTTTGAGCAGGCCTCTTCCGGCGCGCCGTCGGCCGATGCCATCGCCGGCCGCCTGGGCAATCAGCCCTCCGGTGCGCACGCGGACTCTAACCCGCTCAATGAGATCATCAGTGAAAACACCCGCGCGCAGCGCAGCACCGGCCGGACCGCCGAGCCGCTTGCCGATGCCCCCAAGCCCGCCACGTCCAGCGAGGCCGCGGGGGCGAAGGAGCCGAAGGACGTTTCCTTCGATACCGGCAGCTTCCAGGCCGTGCGCTGGGATTCGGGTGGGGACTCCAATATCAAGCGCCAAGGCTCTCGGCAGTCGGGCTCTGGCAACGCAGCTCACTCTGGCGCACGAGGTAGCCACCGCAAGCCAGAGGCTGATACCGCATCCGAGCCGGCTTCCGATGCGGTGACCCAGAACATCCCGCAGCAGACCACCGGCAAGGATGCGCGCGAGGAGTACAAGGGTTCGGGCCACCACGTGGCCGCCGAGCAGAAGCAATCGGCCTCGCGCCGCCAGCAGCAGACCCGCGGTCGCCGCCGCAGCGATGAACAGCGCGATGGTTCCGTGTCCGTCTCGGAGCTGTTGGCACAGATGAAGAAGGATAAATAAATGCGTCCACCGCGCATGCGCGTTGCCCTTTTCGGGCGCAGCCTCGCCGGGATTTCCCTGGCCACTGCCATGGAGCGCGCCGGCCACACCGTGGAGATGCTCAATGATCCGGCCGAACTTGGCTCCTTCCAGGCGCTGATTCTGGCAGTGGGTGAGGCACGGCTGGACGCTGCCGTCGAGCTGGTCCAGGACCACGTGCACAAGGGGCTCATCGCTTTCCACACGTGCCTGTCCCGAGGCGTGCAAGGCCTTGACCCGCTGGAGACCCACGGTTGTATCGTGGCGGCCGTCGCCCCCATGGCGGGCGGGCGCTGGGCAGTATCCACGCTGGATGAGTTGGGCGAAAATATCGCTGACTTCGTAGTGAGCGAATTCCGGGGGCAGGCAGTGCCGCTTTCCGATGCTGAGCGTCCCGCCTTCGCCGCCCGCTCCTACTACATAGAAATGCTCAGCCGCTTGCACCTAGCAGCGGCCGTAGAAGCCAATTTCTTTGCCGAGTTCGATGAGATCCCACCGTCTGAATTCGACATCGATACAGAGGACATCATTGCGGCCTACCGCGGCGCCACGGATCCCGGAATGCGCCGCCACTACTTAGAAACCGCTCGGCGCTTGGGTGAAGTAGAAGATCGCACCGAATTGGAAATGTGGGCCTTGCAGGAGGAATCCCGATGAGCTTGAAGATGGGACAAGCCACCGTCATCAGCGAGGTCGACCGCATCCGCATGGTGGGAAGCGCGCTGCGCAAGACCGGTCGCCCCGTGGCCTTCGTGCCGCTGACCATCGGCGTGCATGCCGGGCATATCGCGCTGGTGCGTGCGGCCCGTCGTATCCGCGGCGCGGTGACCGTCGTGGCCCTCCAGGAACCTCGTGCCGAGGATGTAGATCTCCTGCGCGCCGAGGGCGTGGACGTCATCTGGGATTACACGCCCGACAAACTCTGGCCCAATGGTCGCCGGATTACTATCTCGGCTCGCGGCGTCGCCGTCGAACGCGACGCCGCGAACTCCGCCGCTGCCGAGCAGACGCCTGATGCTGAATCTGCACCTGAAGGCTTAGAGCCCGATCTATCAGGCGAGCTCACCCTCTACCTCACGCTGATGATGGCACTGTCGCCCACCGATGTCCTCATCGGGGAAAAAGACTACGAGCTCCTCTTGGCCATTCACCATGCGGTGCAGGACCTGCACCTCGGGGTTCGCGTGCAGGGCGTACCCGCCGTGCGCATGCCCGATGGCGTGGTGATGAGCCTGCGCAATACCCGCGTGCCCGAAGATAAGAGGGAGGACGTAGCCGCCCTGTCCGCCGCGCTTACCGCCGGGGCACATGCCGCAGAGGCGGGGGCAGACAAGGTTCGCGAGGTTGCCGCAGGTGTCCTAGAAGCCGCCGGCGTTGAACCGGAATACTTAGAGGTGCGCGGCCGCGATCTGGGCGAGCCACCCGCCGAGGGCGATGCCCGCCTGCTCGTTGCGGCCACCATTGGCGGAGTTAGATTAATTGACAACGTTGGCCTGCCGTTGGGGATTGGGTTCACTAATATTGAAGAGCACGAGGCTAAGGCCGAGCTCGAGCGCGAAAAGCAGCGCGAACAAGACCAATCCCCGGAGGACTAATGACCGAAATCCACATCCGCGACCTCGACCCGCGCGATGAGCCCAAGGCGATTGAGTTTGCCATCGAAGGCATGCACCTGCACTGGTTTGTGAAGAACCCGCGCTTCGAGCGCGCCTACGGCCGTTACTTTTGGGATTTAGAGCGGGCCCAGGCCACCGATATTTTGGCCGCCTATGCCGATGATGGGCGTTTCCTCGGCGTGATTCTGGCATCGATTAAAGGCGAACCAGCGCTGCCGTATCCGTGGTGGCGCAAGGCTTATGTCAAGGCCGTGGATCTCTTCAATAGCCTGCGCCCTGGCGGGCACCGCGGTGACTATGATGCCGCGAACGAGGACATGTTGGTCAGCTACCTAGCCGAAAATACCGTGGACGGTGAAATCGGCTTTCTCGTCGCTGACCCGAACTCGGGTGTGAAGGGTGTGGGCACCGCGCTCATTGAGGCCTTTGAGGAGCGCCACCCCGGCAAGGATATTTACCTCTACACCGACGATGGCTGCACCTATCAGTTCTACGATTCCCGCGGTTTTGAGCGGGTGGGGGAGAAGCAAATCTCCATCGATAAGGACCGCGACCTTACCTGCATGCTGTACGTGCGCCACGTGGCGTGAGGCTACCGCGTCACGCCACGCAAACGAACGGAGCGTCACGCCACGCAACGCAGCCACATCGGCGAACGCTACAGACTTCGCGGCACGAACTCTCGCGGCGCGGGTCCTCCCCGCGCCGCCCGCGCCACCCGCGCCGCGTTAGTTCGCCAGCGCGCCCATCGGATCCCACGCTGGCAGGGTGGTGATATCGGAGGATTTGAGCGCCTCCTGGTACTGCTCAGGCAGGCGGGACGGGTGGACGGCGATTTCGAAGACGTACTCGTCAAACCAGTCATCGGCCATGGTCCAAAAGCCCTTGTCGCCCTTCTCGGTGCCCCAGGAATTCTCCACGCGCCAGCGGGTGACGTCGCCGCCCTCGGCGATATCCGCGCCGGTAAAGACCATCGCGTGCGTCATCAGGGACTCGTGGAGGCGGAGGCGGTCCGGCTTCTCGATGCCCATTTCCACCCCATACAGCCCCTCATAATCGTGCAGGCGCTTGGCCCAGACGCCGCTATCGGCATCGGATTGCTGGCCGGTATCGCAGCCGAACCAGACGGGCTGGCCATCCTCGATGGCAGAGCGGGTGGCATCGCGCAATACCTCGACTGGGGCGTTGAGGTAGGTGACCTTTTCACCGACGACGTTGCCCAAGTAGTCCACGGTGTAGAGCTCGCCGTAGTTATTGCGCGGGTCATTGACCACGCAGACGTACTCGCCCAGATCCTTCGGGAGGTACTCGCGGGCGAAGTCCTGCGGGGTAAAAGTGCCCTCGCGGTGGAAGTTATCGTCCTTATCGCGGTACTGCCACTGGAAATCTGTGGGCGGGAGGCCGAGGTTGGCGGTGAGGATGCGGTAGACATCGGCAAGCGCCTGCTCCTGCGCCCCAGACTTGCCCACGCGGATCTGGTGGGCGGCGCGGCGCAGGACGGTCTGCAGGTTGCGGTTGAGCATGGCGCTGGCCTCGGAGGACGCGGTCTCCGGCATGGCGTACTTGGGCACCACGCCGTACTTTTCCACCAGCGAGACGAACATGGACCACTGGCCGCCATCGCCAATGGGGTCATCCATGAGCTTGGTCAAGGTGCGGTCCGTAATTTCGCGGTCCTTGAGCTCGTCTACCGCAGTGAGGAACCAATTGGCTTTTTCCAGCTTGTCGTAGAAGTACAGGTAGGTCTGCGAAAGCTCGAAATCCTTGGTATTGGTGCGGTCCATGATGCCACCGCGCAGGGAATTCAGGCCCGCAAAAATCCAGCAGCGGCCAGAAGCCTTCTGGTTGGCCGCGCCCCACTTATCGAGCTTGTGGCTGGTCGCCGTGGTGAGCTCGCGCACGAGATCGCGGTCGACGCTCAGCTTATCGATACCCTCCTGCGCCACCGCATTCCGCGCCGCCTTGATGGCCGGCTCGCTGCTAAGCGTGGCGTTGGTGGTGTGAACTTCCTGTGGATTGATCTCATTCATTTCTCGATGCTCCTTAGTCCATCCGGTCCCAGAAGGGAAGCTCGATGGGCTCGGTCTCTAGCGCTTGTTGCTGCGCGGAAGTGAGGAATTCCTTGCGCACGACGATGTGGAAGACGTTTTCGCCGAACCATTCATCCGACATCGTGGCAAAGCCCTTGCCGGGTACCTCATCGGCGTCGTCCTTGCGCGGCGCCTTGGTGCCCCAGGAATTCTCCACGCGCCATGCACGGGGTGCACCATCGATGCCGGTCAGCGCCATCGCGTGGGTGGGTGCAGATTCGCCGGAGGTAAAGCGCTCCTCCTTGCTCATGGTGGAGTCGATGCCGTAGAGGCCATCGGTATCGACGAGGCCTTCGTCCCACACGGCGTTCTGGAAGGAGAACTGGCGGTCGACATCGCAGCTAAACCACACAGGCTCGCCGGCCTCGATGCTGGCGCGCGCGGCGGAGCGCAGTTCGTCCACATCGACGTTGAGGTAACCGGCGGGCGCGCCGCCAGCGACGTTGTTTACGGCGGCGCTGGTGTAGAGGCGGTGCTTATCGTTGGTGGTACGGGGATCATCGGCAAGCACGACGTACTCGTCCAACTTTGGCAGGTACTTATCCGCAAACTCGCGCGGGGTGGAGTGCACGCGGAAGAATTGATCGTCCTTGGTGCGGTAGCTCCACGTGAATTCCTCGGGCGGGGTGCCCAGGTGAATGGCGAGCACGCGTTGGATATCGGTGCGGGCTTGCTTGATAATGCCCCCGCGATCCCCCTCGCCTTCCACCGCACGGTGCGCGGCGCGGCGGATGATGGTGGCGATATCGCGGTTCATCTGGTCGGTGTGGCCGGACGAGTGCACCTCAGGCATGACCTCGGCCGGTACGGCACCGTACTTGTCCACGAGGTTGGTGAAAAATGACCACCAGCCGCCGTCGTCGCCTGTGAGCTCGAGGGAAGTAGCCACGTCGCGGTCATCCCAGTCGGTGCCGTCTTCGGTGAGATCCAGCAGTTGGTTGAGCACGAAGTTGGCGCGCTCTAGTTTGTCGAAGTACTGCAGGTAGGTAAAGGAAAACTCAAAGTCATCGATATTGAGCTCCTTGGCCGCGCGGTGGCGGAATACGTTGAGCGCGGCAAACATCCAGCAGCGCCCGGAGCGCATCTGGTCGGTAACCCCGAGGCTGTCGAGCTTTACTTCGGTGGTGGGGTAGAGGGCGGTAATGCGGTCACGGTCGAGGGCCGCCTTGGCCACCCCTACGCTGGTAATGGCATTGCGCGCGACGCGCAGCTGGGAGTCCGCTGCGGCCTCCTCGCGCAATTGGGACAGGAAGTCATTGGTGAGCAAAGTCATATTCTCTGTTTTAGCAGACTGCGATCTCACCCCAGGCCGTTGGGGCCGAATGGGCCATTATAAGTGCTCGGCTAGTCGCGCCACGGCCGCGGGGTTTCCCACCTCTTCTGGGAGCCAGGGGATCTCGTGGACCGGGGTACCTGGAAGCTTGTCGTGCAAGAGCGCTAAGGCTTCATCCTCTGCGGCGCGCCGGGCGGCTAGGAACTCGCCTTGGTCCGCGGGCGTGCGGCGGTTGACCAGCATGGATCCCACCCGCACTCCATTGCCTGTGAGATCCGCGTGGAACTCGGAGGATTCTAAGACGGGCAGGCGCTCGGCGGTGAGAACGATATGGAACACGGTGCGCTGAGAGGTCAGCGCAGCGCGCAGGTGCTCGAAGCGCTCGCGGCGCTGGAAGAGCGTGGCTCGGATTTCCTGATTGCGCCGGTCCACCGGATCGTTATCGGCACCGGACTCCGCGGACATCCCGCGCACCAGCGAGCCGAATTTATCGGACTTCTCGCGCCGGGCAAGCAGCCCATCGGTATAGGCCGCCATGATTTCCGGCAGGGCCATCAGCCGGGAGGTGTGACCGGACGGGGCGGTATCGAAGATGAGGTAGTCATACTCGTCCGCGTTAGCGACCAAGGTGGCCATGCGCTCCAAGAGCGCCGCCTCCTGCGTGCCGGGGGATTGCCGGGCCAAATCTAGGTGCTTTGTTACCTCGCCGTGCAAGTGCTCCGGCATGAACCGGCGCATCGAGGCGCCCACGGTCGTGAGGTGTTCCTCGGTGGCCCGGGCAGGATCGAGCTCGATGGCGGAGAGGGATGGGGTGAGGTGAGAGGAGGCATCGGAAAGCGTGGCATCAAAGATATGCCCCAGGTTGTGCGCCGGATCCGTGGAGACCAAGAGCACGTTGTGGTCCTGGGAAAGGGACAGGGCCGTGGCGGTGGCGAGGGTGGTCTTGCCCACGCCGCCCTTGCCGCCAAAGAACATGATGGGCGCGGTTTCTAGCAGCATTGAATATTCTCCAGGGGTGATTTATCCATGCCCATGCGTGTGTGCCAGGCATGGAAATCTTCGTAGACCAGCGGCAATAGCTCCAGCGTGTAGTAGCTGGCGGGGTTGGGGATGCCGAGCGCCTCCGAGGCCACCAGCATCATAAATAGGTCATCTTCTTGCTGCTGGGCCTTGGCAAAGACGGCGCGGTACGGGGCCTGGTAGTACTCATTGAGTCCCGCGCCGAAGGCCTTAAGCTTGTCGAGCATGCTGGGGAAGGGGAGCGTCGGTATCGTCATCGGTCCACTCCAGCGGTGGTTCCTTGCGCGCGTTGGAGATGGCGCCGATCGACTCCACGATGACCCAGATGGAGGCGATGACGATGACGACGTCCATGCCGAAGAGCAGCCAGTTCTGATCCGCAAACAGGGATTTCAGCTGTAGCAGCGCTGCCCACAGCGACATGATGGTGACGAAGATGAGCGGGATGATAACCGGCAGGGTAGGCCGGCGCAGGTGGGTGAGGATAACCACGACGATGGCCAAGGACAGGCTGGCCATGAGCTGGTTGGTGGTACCAAATAGTGGCCAGATGGTCATGCCACCGGAGCCATCCGCACCGGCGGAGAAGGTCAGGCCGAAGGCCAGGCCCACCGCGATGATGGTAGAGACCAGCGCCGTAATGCGGATGCCCATGATTTCGCCGATTTCCTGGACCACGATGCGCTGCAGGCGCACGCCGGAGTCCATGGTGGTGGCGGCGAAGAGTACGGCCATGGTCGCCAGGATGGTGGCAGACAATGAGGTGGGAATGCCCAAGCCCTCATTCATCAGCGCGCCGCCTCCCTGCACGAAGGCGTTGACGCCGCCGGCGTTCCACTCGGCGTAGATTTCCTCCCAATTCGCCAGGGTCTTAAAGCCGGCGGTGGTGGCGATGATGGTGCCGAGCGCCAGCAGACCCTCGCCCACCGCGCCGAAGTAACCCACGAAGCGAACGTCGGTTTCCTTATCAATCTGCTTCGACGAGGTACCCGAGGCCACGATGCCGTGGAAACCAGAGATGGCGCCGCAGGCGATGGTGACAAAGAGCAGCGGGAAAATGCCCGGGGTTCCGTCAGGAACGTTCTCGCGCACGGCAGGGGCGGCAAGCTCCGGACGGGTGATAAGGAAGGAGCCGTACAAGATGATAAGACCGACGAAAAGCTGCAGGCCATTGATGTAATCGCGCGGCTGGAGCAGTACCCACACCGGCAGCAGCGAAGCGATGAAGGCGTAGATAAATAGCAGGATGATCCACACGCCGTTGGCGGGAATACCCAGGACCGTCTCTGGCAGCACGACCGGGAAGCGGTCACCCAGGACCATCAGCGAGTACAGCGCCACCACGCCCACGAGGGAGACCAGCGGCAGGTTCCAGTTCAGGCGGTAGATGGCCTGCCCAATCAGCAGCGCGACGGCGATGGCGCCCCACGTGGGAATGACCGCCGAAGGCGTGGAGATAAGCAGGTTCGAAATCACCACGGCGAAGGCAGCATTGACCATGAGCAGCAGCAAGAAGATCACAATGAGGAAGAGGTTGCGCCCGCGCTTGCCGATGTAGCGCCCCGACAACGTACCAATCGACTGACCCTTGTGCCTTTGCGAGGCCCATAGCGCGCCCAGGTCGTGCATGCCGGCGATAAAGACGGTGCCGAACGTGACCCACAGGAATGCCGGGAGCCAACCCCAAATGACGGCCACTGCCGGGCCGATAATCGGTGCCGCACCCGCCACGGAGGTGAAGTGGTGGCCCCACAGCACGTATTTATTGGTGGGAACGTAATCCACGCCGTCTTTGAGGCGGTGCGCCGGGGTGGTGTAGTTCTCTGATAGCCGGAAGATGCTCTTGCCCAGGAATTTGGAATAGAGCAGGTAGCCGGCCAGCATCATCGCCACGCCGATGATGACAAGGATGAGAGAGTTCATGGCTGTGTCTCCTTGCGCGTCGAAGGTGGGGTGTTGTGTATCACAGGTCTGAACAGTATGTCACGGTTCACACAAATTCTTGCAGTGCGGGTGGATTAAGGGGGTGGTGTCCCACTATGTGGACGCGGTGGAGGGGCTTATGCGTTCCTTTGCGCGCTCGGCGTGGCTTGGCGGACATATCTGGGCCAAATCGCGGGTAGCGGGCGGGATTAAAGGACCCTGCTGGCGCGGCATGTAGCCAGTAGTGCCGAAGTACCGTGGTTAACGGCGAAGGCTCAATCGACTGGACTTATGGAGGAGTCGTTATCTCGCTTCCTGCAGTTGGGACCCCTTTGGTGGCGGCACTTGTAAATCTTGACGAAATATCTCAAAAATTTCCGAACAGCGGCTTTTTGGCGAGGTAGCGAATGATTCGATTTTCGGTCTGGCTAGTCTACTGGAGCTCGAATTCTACAACGTCAACTTCGTCTGTATCCGCTAATCCGGGGTAGTGAGTATCTAGAGCTTCGTGAAGCTCGGATAGAGAATTGAACCCGTCATTTTTAGCTTGCTTTTCCGACAGCAGCCCGCGCTGGGTAGATACAACGGCTGTGACCTGTGCGGGTAAGCTGACGACTTCCCCGGTTTCCTTCTCAAAGACTATTTGGGCTTTTCCTTCATTGAAGGGATCATCTACTCGGATTGTTTGACGCTTTTCTCCGCTCCGAATGGAATCCTCGTAGCCTTCCCACATGTAGATGCGCTGCTCTTTTTCCAAGTCTTGCAAGTTAAACGCGAATGGAAGAAGTTCTTCCACAGTGGGCGCAACGAGGCCGTTGCTTCCGCGCACAATACACTGGATAGATGGATCGACATCAAAAAGTACCTGGCGGCATTTACCACAGGGTGAAATTACTTGTCCGGTAGGTCCATATATGGCGACTACTGCTTGGATGGGATCCCCTGGATAACTAGCGGCATGGTTTGCTAAAGCAGAGACTTCGCCACAGGGGCCACCAAGGAAATGGTGTGCGTTTAAACCGAGAACGTGTTTTCCTGATTTGGTCAGGAGAGCTGCGGCTACGGTGTGGTCTCCTCCGTCTTGGAAGCGCTGCGCATGGGCGGCTGCTTTGGCTGTTAATTCCCGAAGTTCGTTAGTAATCACGCTTTAATGGTAGTAACTACTAGCAGCTTCGATCTGAAGTGTCCCAGATTTTCCCATCTACTCAAACGGAACAAAACCTGGGACACTTCAATGTCGGATATTACCTACCTGCGCACCGGTGAAGGATGGTTGTACTTGTGCGCGGTCCGCGATGGTCATTCCCGCAGGGTACTGGGCTGGGCTATGGATAGCGTGCAAGACACAAGTTTGGCCGAACGGGCCCTGCGGATGGCGTATACATTGCGCGGTGATGTTCCTGACGGGCTGGTGTTTCACGCCGACCGGGGAACACAATTTACCAGCGAACAACTCTGGGAGGCGTGCCGCAATCTGGGCGTTGCTCAATCCGTGGGGCGTACCGGGGTGTGTTTCGATAATGCGATGGCCGAGTCGTTCTGGTCGACGCTTAAGACCGAGTTCTACGACCGGAAACGCTGGGCAACCCGCGATACTGCGCGTCAGGCTGTGGCTTACTGGATTGAAGTAGTCTACAACCGTCGGCGCCGGCACTCCGCCCTTGGGATGGTCAGCCCTGTCGATTTCGAAAATCACATCACCCAAACCAGAAACGAAGAAAAAATCGCTGCCTAACCGCTAGGTAGCTCTACTACGTGTCCACGATTTGCGGGCAACCCCACTCGCATCTGACACTAGACAGTAAACTCTTATTAATATAAAGTAAGGCTATGCTAAAATCGTTTACAAAAGGGCGTGTAGTTCTCGCGCTCGTATTCGCCTTAGCTCTAGGGGCAGGCCTTGTGGCGTGTTCTTCTGATTCTTCTTCTACGGAAGAGAACGGAGATAAGAAGATCGAGCGAGTTGTGGCGCTCGATTGGCGCTACGAGGAAATCCTCAAGGCTCTCGATGTGGACCCAGTGGGAATCGTGGAAATCGGTAAATCGGAAGCGCCGACCACCTTAAAGGGCCAGCTGGAGCAGGCCACCTCAGTGGGTCAAGCCAAACAACCGAACCTAGAGGTTATCCAATCCTTGGAGCCAGATCTGATCCTGGCTAGCCCTACCCGCCAGGCCAATATCATGCCACAGCTAGAAGAGATTGCGGATACCGAATCCTACTCAGATGAGACTTACTCGGACGTGCTGGATTCGATGGATGAGATCGCGGCCAAGCTTGGCAAAGAGGAAAAGGCCAAAGAGGTCCGTCAGCGCATCGAGGACAAGATCGCTCAGACTAAGGACACGGTAAAGGCAGGCAGCCGTGCTGTTGTGGCCGGTTGGTCCAGCGAGCTGCTCTATACCTGGGTCAATCCTTCCTTCCCCCAGTCCCTGCTGAGTGAGGTGGGCTATGACTACGCCTTTGAAGGTGAGAAGTCATCCATCGAATCCAAGACCGATGTAGCGGAACTGACTGGCGATAAGCTCCCCGGTATGAAGGCTGACCGGGTCTTTATGTACAAGGACGTCGATGCGTTTAAGAAGACGCCCTATGCTAAAGGGAGCGGTGACATCGTAGAAGTAGACCAAGATATCTGGTCACGCGCCCGCGGGCCGCTTTCTGCTGAGCACATGCTCGATGACATTATTACAGCTGAAAAGTAGTGGCACTACGAACTAAAACCGGTTCCTGCTTGGTCCTTGCCACCGCTGCCGTCGTGTTCGTGTGGTGGTGGCAGCTTCGCCATGTTCAGGTGCCAGTTGATGCCCCGTGGCTGGAAGAAGAGCTACATAGCGTGGCTTTTGACCGCCTCCTTGCTACCACGGTGGTTGGTATCGCGTTAGGTGTGGGTGGGCTATTGCTGCGCACGGCCACCGCGAACCCGCTTGCCGATCCGTCCATTACTGGTGTGAACTCCGGTGCGGCACTCGGTGCAGTCGCAACCGCAATGTTTATAGGAAGCGAAACCTCGAGCGTCGATCAGCTGCCCGGCGCACTGTTGGGCGCAGGGATTGCTGTGGGGGTGACTGTGGGCGTCGGTAAGAGCGGTGAGATCCAGCGCATGGTGCTCGTTGGCGTTGCCGTTTCCACGCTGTGTAGCGCTTTGACCTCCATTTTCCTAGTGATCGATGAGGCTCAACTGGCTACGGTGATGTCATGGCTTTCTGGGCGGCTTGCCGGAGTGCGCCTGGTTGATATTACCCCCGCGCTGGTTTCCGTGCTGGTCGTGGTGCCCTTGACCTTAGTCAGCGCGAAAAGATTGGACTTACTCGTAGCTGGTGATGCCGTGGCCGGTGCTGTAGGCGCGAAGCCGGAGCGAATTCGGTTGGCTGCCATTGTGGCGGCGGTAGTGCTCATTGCTCCGGCGGTGGCCGCGACTGGGCCGATTGGGTTCTTGGGGTTAATGGCCGCAGCAGTTGCGTGGCGCGTATGTGGTCCGCATCACCGCACGGGGCTGTGCGTGGCTGGAATTGTTGGAGGGGCGGTGCTCCTAGTAGCTGATTTGATTGGCCAGGCAATCTGGGCGCCGGCCGAGACCCCAGTGGGCATCGTGACTTCTTTGGCTGGCATGCCATTAGTGTTGTGGTCCGTCCATGCGCTGGGGAGGAGGAAGCATGCGGCATAAGAGATTTGTTGGGGTGCTAGTAGTACTCATCCTGGCGTTGGCGTTGAGCGCAATCATCGGCATGGGCGTCGGTGCGGTGATGAAACCGCCGGGCGAGGTGATCACCGCCTTCGTTACCGGAGAGCCGCTCATCTGGAAGTACCGCGCCCCGCGGATCTTGGTGGGTATATGCGCAGGCGTTGCCATGGCCGTGTCCGGCTGCCTATTGCAATCTGCGCTGCGCAACCCCTTGGCTGCACCAGATACGGTGGGTATTACCTCCGGCGGTGGACTCGCGGCCGTTGCGGTACTCATGGGAGCAGGTGCCCTGCCGGCCCATCTGTTGACTTTTATTGTCTTTATCGGCGCGTTGGCGGGAACTGCGCTGGTTCTCCTCCTCGCTGGACGTGGGGCGAGTGATCCGGTACGCCTGCCGCTTACCGGGGTAGCGGTATCGTTTGGGCTGGGCGCAATCACCGAACTGTTGCTGGTGCGCGCCGCCCCAGAAGCGGGCGCGGCCATGACATGGCTGAAAGGTTCGCTTTACGCCCGCTCGCTTGGCGATGCCACTATTGTCGCCCCCTTTATCCTTTTCGCCCTAACCGTTGCGATGGTGGTGGCAAAACACCTGGATATGCTGGCGCTGGATGATTCCACCATGGCCGGTATCGGTGTTAGGACTAGGACGTGGCGCCTCGTAGCCATCGCCTTGGCCGTCATCCTCGGCGCCGCAGGGGTTGCTGCGGCTGGGGTCTTGGGGTTCGCCGGGCTTATCGTCCCACATGCTGCCCGTTTGGTGGTCGGTACGAATCTGCGCCGGCAAATACCCGTGGCGGCGCTCGGCGGCGCGGTCCTTGTCACCGCATGCGATTCGGTAGGCCGGTGGGCCTTTGCGCCCACGGAAATTCCCGTCGGTGCGCTCATCGCGTTGATTGGCGCACCTTACTTCATTTTCTTATTGACTCGGCTCACCCGAGTGCGAAACGGAGGCTAGACATGACACTGACGTGTAGCGCATTAACCGTGGGCTACGGTGGTCCAGATGTGGTTAAGAATGTAAATCTCCACTTAGCCAGCGGTCAAGTAACTGCCCTTATCGGGCCAAATGGCTGCGGTAAGTCGACGCTTCTCAAGACCTTGGGCCGCCAACTTACACCCAGCTCAGGTGCAGCCTACCTCTTAGGAAAAGATATCAGCGAGTATTCCTCGCGCGCTTTTGCCCGGGAAGTTTCTTTCCTGCCACAACACCCCGTGGCCCCGGAAGGTGTAGTAGTGCGCGATGTCATCGGCTACGGCCGCTATCCCTATACGGGGGCGCTAGCAACGATGCGGGCCGGAGATCATGAAGCGGTTGAGCGTGCAGCCAGACGTGCTGGGGTGAGCGAGCTGCTTGATACCCCCGCCGCAGACCTTTCGGGCGGCCAGCGCCAGCGCGTTTTCCTCGCTATGACGTTGGCGCAAGAAACACCAATTACCTTGCTTGATGAGCCAACTACTTACCTCGACCCCGCGCACCAATTGTCCATCTTGGACCTCATCCGAGATCTTAACCGTGCCGAGACTACGGTGGTCATGGTGGTCCACGATATGGTCCATGCCGCGCGTTACGCCGATCGAATCGTAGCTATGCGTGAGGGGCGCATTGTGGCCGAAGGGCCCACCGAGGAAGTTATGACCGCTGAACTCGTACGCGAAACCTTCCATGTTGAGTGCCTAGAGATGACTGATCCATCTACCGGTCGACGCTTCCCCATACCCATTTCCGTTCACGCTCCTGAACTTTTTGGACCCCAGAAGGAAGAAGATAAAACTCTTTAAAGGAACACGTAGTAATGGAAAACGATCTAGGCCACGAGGTCGACTCGAACCGCGCACTTAACTTTTGACAACTCCTTAGGGACCATAGTCAGCAAGAATGTTCCAGCCCGATCTCTCGGCACACCAACGGTCACTGGCCTGTAGTTAGAATCCACGGTTTTCGGGTAGGTGCCGTTGCGGTAATTGTCTGTTCCAGCAGCAGCTTTGCCTTCCCCATCGCCGGGCTCATAGCCAAGGTGGGCATCCATCTCAGCATTTAAACCTCTAGTGATCGAGACTTGCAACATGCCCCGAACCAGGTCGTTGGCATCCGTTGTAGACGTGCCTAGGTCATCAATCAGTTTCGCGATTTCAGGGTTAGCAAGAAGCTTCTTTTCAATCGCATCAATCTTGGCCTTATCAACTTAGATCTCGTCGTGCCACACTAGTCATTCTGGCTTATCTCCTTATGCAGGTTGGGAACCTACACACAAACCATTAGACACTCTCTCAATAGCGGCCACCGAATCTGCATAGGAGACTTTGACATGCGCAAAGCCACCTCCCCAATAGAACCGGACGAATAAAGGAAACAGCCGAGCCGACTCCGTCGGCCCGCCGCAGTACCAACTACCCAGAACACAGCAGTACCGAGTCCCCAGTACACCGGTACCAAAACCTCGCATCTGACAGCGCTATCACCGCACGGTAATCCGTCGTAACCGGAGTCCTTCCGGTACGTGCCGCACCCGAGCGGTGTATCTCCCGGAATGAAGTGTCCCGAGCATTGTGAACTGCTACCGGTTTCACACTCAAGCGCTACCGGATGGTCACGACACTGCTACCAAATAGCCGGTCACAACAGATTCCATCACGGTGAAGTGCATGCCACATTGTCCGCACGCCTAAGACACCGTCATTATCCCGATGAATAGCACTAATGCGTTCAATTAGCACAACCGTCACGAAGGCGACGAGCACTTAAGCCCTCGGGCTTTGGACTGGCGATAACCACGCGAGGTGATAAACCCGCCAGCCCGGTTATTCTCTTAACGCCAGTGCAGATGAACTCGACAGAGAAATGATTCCGGTATTTATCGATGAACCGGATCATAATCGAGGCTTGGGGCCTGGTCGTGAGGCGAAAAAGCTGACGCGGCCTTCAGCAACTCGTTGGTATCTCGAAGCTGGTGATTTTCGCGGCGTAGCCTGGCATTTTCGGCAGCCACGTCTTCAGGAACAGGTTCTGGGGTTCTTCCTGCACGGCGAGCAGGCTTAAGTCCATTGACGAGCTGTGTGCCATGAAACCCCCAACTTTGAAGCTACTGCCTAGCATGCGGGGCGCATTGACATGTTTTCCGCCACGATGCGGTCCTCTACAAGACGAACCACACGGTCCTTTAAATCCTGATCAAAATTTTTCTTGGCATGTTCCAGATTTTCCCATCTACTCAAACGGAACAAAACCTGGGACACTTCAATATGTCAGTTTAGGCATCACACACTTGTTTTCCTTTTAGAATAGGTATAAAAACTTAGCTATAGAGCGGGACAGTACCCGCAGCTACAGAATACCGGCGTTGAGTCAGTATCTCAGGGCCGGATTCTTTTTATAGGTGGGGAAGCGCAGGCTTAAACGAGGGTTAAACGATATTTTGTAGGAATCGTTAATGTTCTCGGTCGATACAGCGTCATGGTGTGTACTTGCTGTCTGTGCGCTCTTTCGTTGCTTTGGCAGACATGGCTGGGCCAAATCGCGGGTAGCGGGCGGGATCGACTACCCTTGGCTAACGTGAGCGAGCAGAAGAATACTGAAGTAAACGATGTCCCTGAGCAGCTGCGCATCCGCCGCGAAAAGCGCGACCGCCTGCTCGAATCCGGCGTGGAGGCCTACCCGGTATCCGTCGAGCGCACCATCGCGCTTAAGGAACTGCGCCATGATTTCCGCGTAGTGGCCGAGGGCGAAGAGCCGGGCAATGAAGAGGGCGTGACCTACCTGGAGCCCGGCGAGGAAACCGAGGTCACCCACGCCATCGCTGGCCGCCTTATCTTCATGCGCAATACCGGTAAGCTGTGCTTTGCCACCTTGCAGGACGGCGATGGCACCCAGATGCAGGCTATGCTTTCGCAGGCCAAGGTGGGCAAGGAGCGCCTCGATGCCTGGAAGTCCGACGTGGACTTGGGCGACTTCATCTCCGTTAGCGGCCACGTGGTTGCTTCCCGCCGCGGCGAGCTGTCCATCATGGCTGAGGAATGGACCATGGCGGCCAAGTCCCTGCGCCCGCTGCCGGTGTCCTTCGCGGATATGGCTGAAGATACCCGCGTGCGCCAGCGCTATAACGACCTCATTATCCGCGAAGAGGCCCGCAAGAACGCCATGGTGCGCGTGAAGGTCATGCGCGCGCTGCGCAATTACCTGGAAAGCCAGGACTTTGTAGAGATCGAAACCCCGATGCTGCAGACCCTGCACGGTGGTGCGGCCGCTCGCCCGTTTATCACCCACTCCAATGCGCTCGATATTGACCTCTACCTGCGCATTGCCCCGGAGCTGTACTTGAAGCGCGCCGTCGTCGGTGGCATCGACCGCGTCTTTGAAATCAACCGCAACTTCCGCAATGAGGGCGTGGACCGCTCCCACTCGCCGGAGTTCGCCATGCTGGAGACCTACGCCGCCTGGGGCGATTACAATGATTGCGCCCGCATGACCCGCGAGTCCATCCAGTCCGTGGCTCGCGAGGTCTTTGGTTCCACCACCGTCACGCTTGCCGACGGCACCGATTTCGACTTCGGCGGCGAGCAATGGCCCGAAATCGAGATGTATCCTTCCCTGAACGAGGCCTTGCAGCGCAAGTTCCCCGGTCAGCCGGAGGTCACCATCGATACCGACGTGGAGACCCTGAAGGGAATTGCCAAGGTCATCGGCCTCGACGTGCCGAAGGGGGAAGGCTGGGGCCACGGCAAGCTGGTGGAGGAAATCTGGGAGGTCCTGTGCGAGGACCAACTGGAAGGCCCCATCTTTGTGAAGAACTTCCCGGTGGAGACCTCCCCGCTAACCCGCCAGCACCGTTCCGAGCCCGGCGTGACCGAAAAGTGGGACCTGTACGTGCGCGGCTTCGAGCTGGCCACCGGCTATTCGGAGCTTGTCGATCCCGTCGTCCAGCGCGAGCGCTTTGAGGATCAGGCCCGCCTAGCCGCCGGCGGCGATGAGGAAGCCATGGTCTTGGACGAGGACTTCCTCGCCGCAATGGAACAGGGCATGCCGCCCACGGCCGGTACCGGTATGGGCATGGACCGCCTGCTCATGGCCCTGACCGGCCTCGGCATCCGCGAGACCGTGCTCTTCCCGCTGGTAAAGCCAGAACAGAAGTAGCCATACCCGGCGCCCACTCGGTGCCCGCCCACGCGGGCACACGTTAGCGCCCCGACACCGGCTGCAGCCTTCCTTTGGCTGCAGCCTTTTTGTTTGCCCATTGCACCCGTCGCATGTGCCTCGCAGCCCGAGTCGCACGCCTACTTCTGCCTACCTCTGCCTACCTCTATCGACTTCACAAAAGTGCAACCTCCTCGGTGATATCTGAGCGAAAAATGCTACATTTCAGGGCCGAGTTTGCTCAGTTATCACCGAGGACCTATTGCATAGGAGGGTGCACAAAGGAGGTTGCGCATCAGACGCTGCACAATCCAGGCCGAACGGGAGTCGTTGTGTCTTGCAAACCGGGCCGCGAAAGGTGGGAGTCAAGGAGTACCTGGTGTTCTCAGGAGCCATCCGTGGCAAGCGGTCCAGCGGAGGTATCGCCGCGCAGGCGCTTGATGATGTTTTCTGCAGAAATCAGGCACATAGGCACGCCGACGCCCGGCACGGTGGTCGCACCAGCGTAGTAGAGGCCGGCCACCTTGCGCGAGGCATTGCGCCCGCGGAAGAATGCAGATTGAAATAGCGTATGCGCTGGCCCCAAAGCTCCACCTGACCAGGAGTGATAGCGCTCGGCAAAATCGGCTGGTCCGAGACTGCGTGTGATGGTGAGTCGCTCGCGGAGGTCAGGAATATCGGCGGTGCGGGAAAGCTGGTCGAGGGCGGCATCGGCAATAGCAGCAACGCGCGGGGAAGCCTCGGAGTGGTAGGCATCGCCGTGCCCGTAGGCTTCTGCAGCGGGTACGGGGATGAGGAAGAACAGGTTTTCGTGGTCTTCCGGTGCGACATTCGCGTCGGTGGCAGAAACCTTCGAAACGTAGATGGACTCAGAGGCGCCGAGGGGACGTTCTGGGTCCGGTGCGGAAAAGACCGCGCGGAAATCGGGGTCCCAGTCCTGGCTGAACAAAAAGGTATGGTGAGCTAGCTGCGGGAGCTTGCCCTGCACACCGGCAAGTACCACCACGGTGCCCAGCCCCGGATTGCGGCGGGCCCAGTAGCGCTCCGGATAGGTGCGCAGTTTCCGGGGAAGCAGCTGATTTTCGGTATGGTGCAAATCCGCGGCGGAGACCACAATATCGGCATCGATATGCCCGGTTGTCGTGCAGACGCCGGTGGCACGTGTGGAAGACCCGCTGGCGGTGGTGATGGCGGTGACCTCTTCGCCCAAGCGGAATGTGGCGCCGAATTTTTCTGCTTGGCGGTAAATGGCCTGCACCACTGCGTGGAATCCGCCGAGGGGGTAGCGCACGCCTTCCACCAGGTCGGTATGGCTTAAAAGGGAATACAGTGCTGGGGCCGCGGCGGGCTCGGAAGAGAGAAAAACCGCTGGGTAGCTCAGAATCTGGCGCAGGCGCGTATCCGAAAATTGCCCGTTGACGTGCTTTTGCAAGCTGGTAGTCAGCAGCGCTGCAATCCGCGCTAGCCGATGCCGAATATCTGCATGCACCAGGTTCAACGGCGCCGAAAATGTGGTGTACAAAAAGTGATCGAGCGCTACGTGGTAGGCGTCGCTGGCATCTGCTAAATAAGTGCGCACCTGGCTGCCGGCACCTGGTTCAATCGATTCGAAGAGGTGGGCAACGTTATCGGTCCCGGAATGTACATCCACGGGGGTGGGGCGCGCGGCGGTGCCAGGAGCGGACTCGCCGGGGCCGCCGGTATAGACGCGGTAATCCGGCGAGAGTCCCACCAGATCCAGTTCCTTTTCTGTCGAGGTACCGCAGAGGGAAAAGAAGTGGTCGAAGGCATCCGGCATGAGGTACCAGGACGGTCCGGTATCCCAGCGGAACCCCGCCTCCGTATAGCTGCCTGCGCGTCCGCCTACCTCGTCTAAGGAATCTACGACGGTAACCTCGTAGCCCTCTTTTCCCAGGAGGGCAGCGGTGGCAAGGCCGGCGATGCCGGCCCCGATGACGACAGCGTGCATGATGTTCTCCTTAGTATTCAGTCTTCGGCGGGGTTCTTCATCTACGTGCGATGCGCTATCGCACCGCACGCACCGCACGCACCGCACGCACCGCGCGGGCGGCCAGCCACGCCTTGGTGCGATTCGGCACGGATATGCGGGTGGTTTTTAACTCCGCGGCGGGGGTAGCGGCGAGCTGGTTGGTGAGCTCGGCAAAGATATCGGCGGCCGCGCGCACGCCAACGCGGGCGGATAGCGGCAAGAGGTGTATAGCTTTTTCGGCGGCGGCGAGCTCGCGGCGGATTTCGGCGATGAGGGCGGACTTGGCGGCCTCGGAAAGCTCGCCACCAGCGGCCTGCGGGAAATAGGCCCGGCCCAGGACCGAGGAGTCCTCGCCCAGATCCCGCAGGAAGTTAATCTTTTGAAACGCGGAACCCAAGTAGCGCGCACCGCGGTCCATCGTGGCGCGATCGGCGGCGGAGACGGTCTCTTCCGCCAAGAAGACCTGCACGCACAATAAGCCGATGACCTCGGCGGAGCCGTAGATATACTCGGCGAGCTCGGAAGCGGAATACTCCCGATGGGTGAGATCTGCGCGCATGGAATCGAAAAAAGCCACGAGATGATCGCGCTGGAAGCCGCAGCGCCTGGCGGTAATGGCATAAGAGTGCACGACGGGATCGGTGTGCAGCCTTTTCTCCGGCGCCGCCAAGATAGCGGCCTCGTAGGCATCGAGCGCGGCGGCGGCATCGATGCGGGCTTGATGTGCGGTGCCATCGACAAGCTCGTCCGCGATGCGCACCACGGCATAAAGGTGGCGGATGTCTTCGCGCACCCGCCCGCGCAACAGGCGCGTGGCCAGGGAAAAACTGGTGGAATACTGCCCCATAACCCGCGCGGCCGCGCGCGAGGCCGCCTGGTCATAGCGAGTCAACATACTTGCAAAAGTAGCACGCGCCCAAAGCGCCCTAGCGGTTGGTGGCCCGCGGCTGGCCCTCGGCAAAACCGGCCGCCGATTGCACGCCCACGGTGGCGCGCTCGTGGAAGCTAGCCAGCGAATCGGCCCCGGCGTAGGTGCAGGATGAGCGCACGCCGGAGATGATGCGGTCTACCAAATACTCCACGCCGCCGTGCTCCGGATCGAGGTAGATGCGCGAGGTGGAAATGCCTTCCTCAAACATCTCCCGGCGGGCGCGCTCGAAGGCCTCGGTGGCGGAATTGCGCCCGCGCACCGCCCGGCGCGAGGCCATGCCGAACGATTCCTTGTAGAACGATCCATCGGCGTCCTTGTGCAGGTCACCGGGGGATTCAAAGGTGCCGGCGAACCAGGAGCCAATCATCACATTGGACGCACCCGCGGCCAGTGCCAGGGCCACGTCGCGGGGATCGCGCACGCCGCCATCGGCCCACACGTGCGCACCAACCTCGCGGGCCGCGGCGGCGCACTCCAGCACGGCGGAAAATTGCGGGCGGCCCACGCCGGTTTGCATGCGGGTGGTGCACATCGCGCCGGGGCCCACGCCGACCTTGATAATATCCGCGCCCGCCTCGGCCAGCTCGCGCACGCCGGCGGCCGTGACCACGTTGCCGGCGGCAATCGGTAGGCCCAGATCCAGGGCCTTGACCTTGCGCAGCGCCGCCAGCATGCTGTCTTGATGGCCGTGGGCGGTATCGATGACGAGGACGTCAGCGCCGGCATCGGCAAGCGCCCGCGCCCTGCCCTCAACGTCGCCATTAATGCCCACCGCGGCACCGATGTGCAAGCGCCCCTGCTTGTCGATGCCCGGCTTATACATCGTCGCCCGCAGCGCACCCTTGCGCGTCAAAATGCCCGCCAGCGTGCCATCCGGATTGACCACTGGGGCGAGCTTGCGCGAGGTTGCGCGCAGGCGGGTAAAGGCCTCCTGCGGGTCGATGCCCACAGGCAAAGTGACCAAATCAGTGGTCATGAGCTCGCCCACGGCGGTGAAATTATCCTGCCCGCGCAGGTCCTTCGGAGTAATGATGCCCACAGGCAGCGCGCCGTCGACCACGATGGCCGCGCCGTGGGCGCGTTTGTGCAAAAGGTTGCTGGCATAGCCCACCGTGTGGTGCGGCTTGATGGTGATAGGGGTGTCATAGACCAGGTCGGCGGCCTTTACCGAGGCGATCGTTTCCGCCGCGGCCTCCAGGCTGAGGTCCTGCGGCAGGATGGCCATGCCGCCGCGCCGGGCGATGGTTTCTGCCATGCGGCGGCCGGCCACAGCGGTCATATTCGCCACGATGAGCGGGATGGTATTGCCCGTGCCATCGGCCGCGGTGAGGTCGACCGCCTGCCGCGAGCCAACATCTGAGTGGTTCGGCACCATAAATACATCCGAGTAGGTCAGCTCGTAGGGCGGGCGGGAATCATTGAGGAAATGCACTGTGAGATTGCCTAACGTGAATCGAGGGTGCAGGAAAAGACATCTAAATCATACGCCCCAAGTTTTGCAGGTTTAGCCAAGTCAGTATCCTGATTTGGTGTCTCAGAATCCCGCTCCGAAAATCTCCGCAGAGGTCATAGTCAACCTCACCATCTTGGTGCTCTCCGCGATGGTGATGATTTTGAATGAAACCGCCCTTTCGGTGGCGCTGCCCACCATCATGGCGGATTTCTCCATCCCGGCGACCTCCGCGCAGTGGCTGCTGACCGGCTTCTTGCTCACCATGGGTGTGGTCATTCCCACCACCGGGTTCCTGATGGATAAATTCACCACCCGGCAGATTTTTGGCGCCTCCACCGGCGTTTTCCTCACGGGCACGGTGCTGGCGGCCCTCGCCCCGGCCTTTGGGTTGCTGCTTGCCGGCCGCGTGCTGCAGGCCGCCGGTACCGCCCTGATGATTCCTACCCTTATGACCGTGGCCATGACGCTCGTTCCACCGCAACGCCGCGGCACCGTCATGGGCATTATCACCGTGGTCATCTCCGTGGCGCCGGCCCTGGGCCCCACCGTCGGCGGGTTCATTTTGAGCATGGCGACCTGGCACGTCATCTTCTGGACCATGGTCCCGCTCATCGCCGCCATTTGCATCGCCGGCTACTTCCGCCTGGTCAATGTGGGCGAGCGCAGGGATACCCCGCTCGATATTCCGTCGGTATTCTTATCCGCCCTGGCCTTCGGCGGGCTCATTTATGGCCTATCGTCCATCGAGAAGATGGTGGAGGGTGGCTCGCTTGCCGATGCCCTCGTGCTCCTCCTCGGCGTCCTCACCCTCATTACCTTTACCGTGCGCCAACTCCGGCTGGCTAAGGTAAACCGCGCGCTTTTGGACCTGCGCCCGTTTAAGGTCCGCAATTTCACCCTCGCGGTCATCGCCATGCTGCTCATGTTCGCCCTGCTGCTGGGCACGGTGAATATCCTGCCCATTTATCTACAGACCTCGCTGGCGGTATCCTCGCTGGTCACCGGCCTCGTGGTGATGCCCGGCGGCCTTTTGCAGGGCGGGATTTCCCCGATTGTGGGACGGATTTATGACGCCCTTGGGCCTCGGCCGCTGTTGATTCCCGGCGCAGTCATGTTTTCTACCGGCATCTGGCTGATGACCCTGCTGACAGAAAACAGCGAGGTGTGGATGGTCATCGGCATGCATATCCTGTTCGCCGTGGGCATCGCGCTCATGATGACCCCGCTGATGACGGTCTCGCTGTCCTCGCTTCCCGATGACCTCTACTCCCACGGCTCTGCCATTCTAAATACGCTGCAGCAACTCGCCGGCGCGGCGGGTACCGCCTTCCTCGTCGCCTTTTTGACCAGCGGCACCAAATCCGGCCAAGCCGAGGGGATGAGCGAGGCCGCCGCCACCGCCCAAGGCGCGCACTGGGCCTTCCTTTTCGCCGGCGTGCTCTCGCTTTTCGTGCTCGTGCTAGCGCCCCTGCTCAAGCGCGTGCCCGCCGAAGACTAGTCCCCGCGCCGGGAAGCTGCACGTCGCCCGACGCGCCGACGGAGTGGCCTCCGCGCGGGCGTTCCGGGCCATCCCGCCGCCGGTTATCTTGCGGCGCCTACTGCGCACACAGCGGCAGCTTTAGCCGAGCGGCTTCGGCATCGTCGCCCCACACCATGAAGATGGACTGAGTACCCTCCACGGCCATGACGTAGGTCTGCGGATCCGTTGAGGCCTCGTAGCTTTGGATGGTGCACCTATCGTTAGACAGCTCTACTGGGGCAGCGTCTGGGAGGACGGCATCGCGTTCTTCCACGCTGGGGTAGTAGGCGGCGGTGTAGTCGAAACCGTTTCCCGAGCAGGTGATCTTCGCTTCTTGACCATCCTCTGGGGCGCGGGAGGAACACTCCGCGCCGAGCTCGCCGTCTTGGCCGCTGCGCGAGCCAATCAGGCTCGGATAAGCATTCGCTAGGTTCTTTTCCTTGTCATCCCAGCTGGGGTAGGACAGGAAATACCACAACGCTCCCGCCGCAGCCACTGCGATGACGGCCAAAACAGAAATGAGCGCGATGAGCCCGCCCTTGCCCTTCTTCTTTGGCGGGGCCGCATTCATCGGTGGTACCGGCTGTTGCTGGTATTGCTGTTGATACTGCGGCTGATACTGGGGCCCGCCTGGTTCTGCGGCGGGAACTGCTGCTGCGGTTGCGGTGGGAACTGTTGTTGCGGCTGGGACTCGGGCTCTTCGGCCTGCACCGGCGGGAACTGCGAAGTATCGAGATCGCGCTCGGGGCGCAGCGCTGCCACCACCTCTTTGGCGCTCGAGTAATCTTTGTCCGGCGTAAAGGAAGGGCACGTGGCGGCAACGAGTTTTTGGAAGGCGCGGACGGCATCGGCGCCGGTCACGCTCTCGGCCTTTTCTGGAGTTTTCTCGGCGGTTTCCTCCGCCGATTCCTCCGCCGTGCTGGCACCACCTGGGCCCGCGGCGGCGAGGACGGCGACCTCTTTATCCTCATCCACGAACACGCGCTCAGCCTTGAGCCCATGGACGGCGAAATCCGCGTGGTTGCGGCTAATCAGGAAATCCACCGCGCCGGCCACGGGGGTGAGGATTTCTTGGGCGCGGGGTTTGGTGGGGGCATCAGCAAGCGCGGGCAAGGCTGTGCCCTTACAGCCCTTGCGGACCAAGAATTCCTGGCCATCTGCGGTGGTGCCAGAGCCCTCCAGGGCGGCGAGCGCGGGGTGGTGCAGGCCGTGCAGGGCGGTAGAGGCCTTGACGATGCCCTCTACCCCCGCCGCGAAGATCTCCACCGTGAGTTCCTCATGGGTGGAGCCGTCCTCCACGGCAAAAAGGGTGGAATTGGGCCCCTCATCCAGCACTGCCTTTTCGTGCAGGTTGTGCTGGGAAGCAAAGAATTCGGGAAGGTGCGGCACGGCTGTTTTATTCCTTCGTATCTACGAGACGGCAGGGAGAATGTAGAAGATTCTAGGCTAAATAGAGCCTGTTCGCTACCGGCGTACACCCATGTGAGCTGCGAGTATGGGCGGTTTGGGGCGTTTATAGGGCAATGGGGGCCAAAAAGAGGAAATCCTTTGGGTCGTGCGGCGTTACAGTGGGTACCACATTAGAAGCGAAAGTTTAGGGGAGTCATGTTCGAGAGGTTTACAGACCGTGCTCGTCGCGTCATCGTTTTGGCGCAAGAAGAAGCACGCATGCTTAACCACAACTACATCGGAACCGAGCACATCCTGCTCGGCCTTATCCACGAGGGAGAAGGTGTAGCTGCCAAGGCTCTAGAGTCCATGGGCATTTCTTTGGAGGACGTGCGCCGTGAGGTAGAGGAGATCATCGGCCAGGGCAGCCAGCCGCACACCGGCCACATTCCTTTTACCCCGCGCGCTAAGAAGGTCCTCGAGCTGTCCTTGCGCGAGGGCCTGCAGATGGGGCACAAGTACATTGGCACGGAGTTCCTCCTGCTCGGACTTATCCGTGAGGGCGACGGCGTTGCCGCACAGGTGCTGACGAAGCTCGGCGCTGATCTGCCGCGCGTGCGCCAGCAGGTTATCCAGCTGCTGTCCGGCTACGAGGGCGGCCAGCAAGAAGGCGGCGGCGACTCGAACCAGGCCCCAGGCCCCATCGGCGCGGGCGCAGGTCCCGGTGCCGGTGCCGGTGGGCGCGGTGGTTCCGGCGGCTCGGGCGAGCGCTCCAACTCGCTCGTGCTAGACCAGTTTGGCCGCAACCTCACCCAGGCAGCCAAGGACGGCAAGCTAGACCCCGTCGTGGGCCGCGAGTCCGAGGTTGAGCGCATCATGCAGGTGCTCTCGCGCCGCACCAAGAACAACCCAGTGCTCATCGGTGAGCCTGGCGTTGGTAAGACCGCAGTGGTTGAGGGCTTGGCGCTGGACATTGTTAACGGCAAGGTCCCAGAAACTCTCAAGGACAAGCAGCTGTACTCGCTTGACCTGGGTTCTTTGGTTGCCGGTTCCCGCTACCGCGGTGACTTTGAGGAACGCCTGAAGAAGGTTCTTAAGGAAATTAACCAGCGCGGCGACATCATCTTGTTCATCGATGAGATCCACACCCTCGTCGGTGCCGGTGCTGCCGAAGGTGCCATCGACGCCGCTTCGCTGCTAAAACCCAAGCTGGCCCGCGGCGAGCTGCAGACAATCGGTGCTACCACCCTGGATGAGTACCGCAAGCACATCGAAAAGGATGCCGCGCTGGAGCGTCGTTTCCAGCCGGTGCAGGTCGATGAACCTTCGCTGGATGACACCTTCCTCATCCTGAAGGGCCTGCGCGATAAGTACGAGGCGCACCACCGCGTGTCCTACACCGATGAGGCGCTGCACGCCGCCGCGCAGCTGGCGGACCGCTACATCAATGACCGCTTCTTGCCGGACAAGGCCGTCGACCTCCTCGATGAGGCCGGTGCCCGCATGCGCATCAAGCGCATGACCGCCCCGAAGGGCCTGCGCGAGGTCGATGACCGCATTGCCGAGGTTCGCCGGGAAAAGGAAGCGGCTATCGATGCCCAGGACTTCGAAAAGGCCGCCGGCTTGCGCGATGACGAGCGCAAGCTGGGCGAGGAGCGCTCCGAGAAGGAAAAGCAGTGGCGCTCCGGTGACCTGGAGGAAATCGCCGAGGTGGGCGAGGACCAAATCGCTGAGGTCCTGGCGCACTGGACCGGCATCCCCGTGCTGAAGCTGACGGAGAAGGAATCTTCCCGCCTGCTCAACATGGAAGAGGAGCTGCACAAGCGCATCATTGGCCAGGACGAGGCGGTCAAGTCCGTCTCCCGCGCCATCCGCCGCACCCGTGCAGGCCTGAAGGATCCACGCCGTCCTTCCGGTTCCTTCATCTTCGCCGGCCCGTCCGGTGTGGGTAAGACTGAGCTGTCGAAGTCGCTGGCTAACTTCCTCTTCGGTTCGGATGATGACCTCATCCAGATCGATATGGGTGAGTTCCACGACCGCTTCACCGCTTCCCGCCTCTTCGGTGCTCCTCCGGGATACGTTGGCTACGAAGAGGGCGGCCAGCTGACCGAGAAGGTTCGCCGCAAGCCGTTCTCCGTGGTGCTTTTTGATGAGATCGAAAAGGCCCACAAAGAGATCTACAACACCTTGCTGCAGGTGCTGGAAGACGGCCGGCTTACCGATGGCCAGGGTCGCGTCGTCGACTTCAAGAACACCGTCCTCATCTTCACCTCGAACCTGGGTACCCAGGACATCTCGAAGCCGGTGGGCTTGGGCTTTACCGGCGCTAGCGAGAACGATTCGGACGCCCAGTACGAGCGCATGAAGGCGAAGGTTAACGACGAGCTGAAGAAGCACTTCCGCCCCGAGTTCCTGAACCGTATCGATGACGTCGTGGTCTTCCACCAGCTCACCCGCGAGCAGATCGTGCAGATGGTTAACCTGCTCATTGACCGCGTGGGTACCCAGCTGGAAGAGCGCGATATGGGCATCGAGCTCACCGATAAGGCCCAGAACCTCCTGGCCCAGCGCGGCTTCGACCCGGTTCTTGGTGCCCGCCCGTTGCGTCGCACCATTCAGCGCGATATCGAGGACCAGCTCTCAGAGAAGATTCTCTTCGGCGAGATTGGCGCCGGCGAGATCATCTCGGTCGACGTTGAAGGCTGGGACGGCGAGTCCAAGGACGACTCCGGCGCTACCTTCACCTTCACCCCGCGCCCGAAGCCGCTGCCGGATGACATCGATGAGCCCTCGCTTGCCGATGCCTCCGTGCGCGACAACAACCCCTCCGACGAGGCCGCCGACGGTTCCGCTTCGGATAATTCCGACTCCGATTCCGATGGCGACAACGGCGACGGTAACGGCGGCCCAGAGGGCGACGATCCGAAGGATGGTGGCCCGAAGGACGGCGGTTCCGGTTCCAGCAATGATGGCATCGACACCAACGGCGAGCCAGATGTCATTTCCCCGGACGTGCCTTCGGAAAAGCCGGGGCTCGGCAACTCCGACGACGATGGCAAGAACCCGCCACCGGCAGGCGCTGGCCAGCCGATGTAACTAATCGGCTAAGCCCCGCCCCCGTGCGGGCCTGCATAAACCACCCACGGTTCCACCGCGAACCCTGGGTGGTTTTCGTATGCGCCCACCCATGGTCAGCTTGCTCACCAGCCGGGGCGGGCGAATGCCTCTGTCCAGCGGTATGGCGGTACAGCGGCCCGCTGGTTCTGTGGCGCAGCGTCGTGCACGGGGGTATTGCTAGAATGACCGGTTATGGGACTTCAGTATCGTTCGCGCAAAAAGACCGGCAAGAATAGCTGGATAAACATTTCCGGATCCGGTGCCTCTATGTCCACGAAGATTGGGCCGGTGACCTTTAATTCCCGCGGCGGCATGTGGGTCAACCTCCCGGGCGGACTCAACTTCCGCGGCCGCTGGCGTTAGCGAGTCGCTGCGCCTAAACGCTGGCAGGCCCGGCGGCCAGTTAGTCCGGCAGATGGAAGAGGCCGGCGGGGTTTTGCTCGGCGAGGCCATCGTCAAGCAGCGAAGCCAGCGCGCGGGAACGCTGCGCGGCATCGGGCCAGACTACGTCGATCGCGGACTGCGGCACTGGGTGATCGGCGGCGCGCAGCACGTCTAGGATTTTGCCGCGCACCTGCCTATCGGTCCCGGCAAATTTCTGCACGCGCTTTTTGGCGCGCGTTTGTTCCGCGGCGGAAGGTTCGGGGCATCCGGCGAGCTGCCAGGCGCAGGTCGCGCGCAGGGGGCAGCGCTTACAATCGGGATTTTTCGCAGTACACACCAGCGCGCCGAGCTCCATGAGCGCGGCGGAAAAACGCGGCCCATTGCGCTCGGGCAACAGCGCGGCCACAGCGGCGAGCTCGCGCTTGGAGGGCGACGGAGCGAGGAAATTCCCGTCTTCGGCGCGGGCATAGACACGGCGCACGTTGGTATCGACCACCGGCACGTTCTGGCCAAAGTGAAAGCACGCCACGGCGCGGGCGGTATAGTCGCCAATTCCAGGCAGCGCCAGCAGCTCATCCACGTCCGCCGGAACCTCGTCCATTACCCCCGCGCACTCCCAGAGCCGCAGCGCGCGCCGCGGGTAGCCGAGCTTGCCCCACGCGCGCAACACCTCGGCGCGGGAGGCTTGGGCGAAGTCCGCGGGGGTGGGCCAGCGCCGCATCCATTCCTCCCACACGGGGGCGACGCGCGCGACGGGGGTCTGCTGGCTCATGACCTCGGAAAGCAGCACTCCCCAGGCGGAGGTGCCGGGGCGCCGCCAGGGTAAATCGCGTTCATTGGCGTCAAACCAGGAAAGAAGTGCGTGCGTATCCATCTCGCAGGACAGTCTAGGGCATTAAAATATAGTTCATGCCATTAAGTAACGTTGCCCATAATCCGCAGGCGGTCTGGGAGGCCCTCCAGGCTGGAAACCAGCGCGTCATCGACGGCACCATCATGGATCTCAACAAGATTTATGAGCGTGACGGGCTCACCAAAGGCCAGGATCCCCGCGTGGTGGTCCTGGCCTGCTCCGATTCCCGCGCGCCCATCGAGCACATATTCAATATCGGCTTTGGCGATGCCTTCGTCATCCGCACCGCCGGCCACATCCTGGACGCCTCCGTGCTGGCTTCCTTGGATTATGCGCTCGACCACCTGCACCCCAACCTGCTGGTGGTGTTGGGCCACCAGTCCTGCGGTGCGGTGGCGGCCGCGGTGGATTTTGTGCGCGGCGGCGAGCTGCCCATCGGCCTGCAGCGGCCCATCATCGAGAAGGTCGCGACGTCCGCGTGGACTGCGGGGCCAGACGCCACGCTTGCCGATGTCGAGCGCCAACACACCCTCCAAACCGTCACCCAGGTCGTGGCCAGCATCCCCAACGTGCGCAAGCAGCTTGACGATGGCTCCTTCGGCATTGTCGGCGCCCGCTACCTCCTCGAGGACTCGCGCGTGGAGCCGTTGCACTCTTACGGCGTTGAGTTGACACGCGGAGCCCGCTTAGCGGATCCAGGCGCGTCTACCACTTAAAATTGAGCGTGTGAACCAGAATAAGCCCCTTCCAGAAGAGATCTATAAGCGCCGCCGGGTTGCCGCGCTTATCATCGTGATCGTCCTGGCCGTGGTGCTGATCTGGGCGGCGGTGGCCGCCTTTGGCGGCGATAGCGATGATTCCGTTGCCGCGTCCTCAGAGTCTTCGGTGGCGACCACGTCTTCGGAATCCACTAGCGAATCTGAAACCACGTCCGCGGATTCGACGAGCGAATCCGAATCCGAGTCTGCCTCTGAATCTGAGTCCGAGGCGGAGGAAGCAGGGGATGGGGCATCGGTAAGCAAGGAGCCCGAGGAATCCGTGCACGCCGCGAAGGATACCTGCTCGCTTGAGGACTTGGAGGTGCGCACCTCCATGCTCAACTACTCCGTGCCGGACGGCGAGCTGCCGAAGTTCTTTATGACCGTGACCAACCCCACCGCCGCGGATTGCACGATCGATCTAGATGAGAACTCGCTGCGCTTCGAGGTCTACAAGATGGCCGATAACCAGCGCGTGTGGTCCGATACCGATTGCTACGCCTCCGTACAGACCGGAGAGCAGACCTTCCCTGCGGGCAAGGAGCTGAAATTCGAGGCCGAATGGTCCCGCCAGGCGTCCGAACCGGGCAAGTGCACCGACCGCCCGACCGCCGAGCCGGGTGCTTACTTCGCCCACACGGTCATTGGCGATAATTCCTCCCCGCCGCAGGACTTCACCCTCCGCTAAGCGCGCGGCCTCCTTGCAGTCGGCCGCTCGGAAGCAGCTCGGGCAGAACCAGCTCGGGCGGAAATAGTCCGTGCGGGAGCGGGTCGCGTGGAAGCAGTCCGCGCAGAGCCAGCCCGGGCGGAAGCAGGTCGCGCGGGAGCAGACCGCACGGAAGTTCGCGCCGCTGGAGCACCCGGCTCCTCGTCACCAGCCGGGCTAGAACCGGCCAGCGGTTACGGTTGGTCTACGGCTGGACCGCGGCGAGGGCCTCGCCAAGCGTTGCAACTTGGCGCACCTGCATGCCGTCCACGGGGTTGATTTCCCCGCGCGGGACAATCGCCCGCTTGTATCCCAGCCGCGCCGCCTCCTGCAGGCGCCGCTCAACATTGGGCACCGGCCGCAGCTCGCCTGCCAGGCCCACCTCGCCGATGACCACGGTCTTCGCAGGCAGCGGCTGCTCGTGCAGCGAGGACCACGTGGCCAGCGCCACCGCGAGGTCGGTTGCGGTTTCGGTAATCCGCATGCCGCCCACCGTGGCTACATACGCATCCTTATCGTTTGTGCGCTGTCCGGCGCGCGCCTGCAATACGGCCAGCACCATGGGCACGCGGTTGGCATCGAGTCCGGTGACCACGCGCCGCGGATTCTTCGCCACGGGGTCCACGGTCAGCGCTTGGACCTCGGCGAGGATGGGCCGCACACCGTCCATGGCGACGGTCACCGCGGAGCCATCCGGCGTCGTGCCCCGGTGGGAAAGGAAGAGCCCCGACGGGTCCGCGACCTCCCTAATACCCCCGGCGGTTTGCTCGAAACAGCCCACCTCGTCGGTCGCGCCGAAGCGATTTTTCATCCCGCGCAGCATGCGCAAGCTGGACTGGCGGTCGCCCTCGAAGTTTAAGACGACATCGACAAGATGCTCCAAAACCCGCGGTCCCGCCACGTTTCCGTCCTTGGTCACGTGCCCCACCAGCAGCACGGGGATACCGGTGGATTTCGCCAGCGACGTCAGCGCCGCGGTCACGGCGCGCGATTGCGCGACGCCGCCGGGCACGCCTTCCACCCCCACTGCATGCATGGTCTGCACGGAGTCCACGATGATGAGGCCGGGTTTTACGGCATCGACGTGCCCAAAGACGGCGTCCAGGTTGGATTCGGCCGCGAGGTACAGCGATTCCTGCAGCGCCCCGGTGCGCTCGGCGCGGGCGCGGACCTGGCCGGCGGATTCCTCGGCGGTGGCGTAGAGGACGGTGCGGCCGAGCTGCGCCCACCGGGAGGCGACCTCGAGAAGCAGCGTGGATTTGCCCACGCCGGGCTCGCCGGCCATGAGTACCACCGAGCCCGGCACGATGCCGGAGCCCAGCACGCGGTCGAGCTCGCCGATGCCCGTGCGCACCGTCTTCGTCGCCTGCGCGCCCACCTGCGTGATGGGCTGCACCGGGCTCGCAGGTGCCACGCTCGCATGCCCCCCGCTTGCCGATGCCCCCGCCACCACCGGCGCCTTTTCCTCCATCGTGCCCCACGAACCGCAATCCGGGCAGCGCCCGAGCCACTTGGGGGAGACATATCCGCATTCGGAGCAGGTGTGGATGGGGCGAGATTTTTTGGCCATGGTGTAGAGCCTAGAACGTGGCGGCAAAAACGACGAACGCGCCCGTACTCCGCAAAGTAGGGCGCGCGTGCGGTGGCTATTAGTGGTGCGAGTTACCGGTGTTCGCGTCGGTGGTGTAGCCCTCTGGGGATTCCACGTCGCGGTCGTACTTACCGGACTCCATCTGGGAGGCGGCGACGGTGGCATCGACCTCGATAGAGCCGTTGGAGAACTCGAAGGTAACCGGGCGGTGGCCGGCGTATCCAAAGTCATCGTTATCCAGGTGGGTGGCTACGTACTGCACGGTCTCGGAATCGTGATCCGGGGTTGCGTCCAGGTTCTTCTGGGAGTCCGCCACGATGGAGTGATCGCGCTTAAGCGGCTGGGTCTGCTTCATCTCGACGGTCTGGCCATCGACCTTCACGGACTTCAAAGTGATGACATCGGTTTCATAGCCCTGGTTGACGGCGTTGAACTTCAGCGCGGCGCCACCGTCAGGCTCTGTCAGGATGGTGACATCGCGGACGGCAATCTTATCGTCATCGGTGCTGGCAGAAGCACCATCAACCGCAGCTACCTTCTCTGCGGTCTGGGCGATGTGGCCTGCCGAGCAAGAAGCCAGCGCCAAAGCGGAGACGGCGGTAACGGAAATAATGGCACCGCGGCGGGCGGCGGACTTCAGGGACTGCACGTTGAGCATCCTCCATCAATTGCGATCTCAGGACTTATCAAATCTTTAGCCTAGTCCCTTTCGATATAAAGTACACAGTTTCTCGCTAACCTAGCGGGTAGTCCGTGGGGGTAATCGGGGGCATCCGGTGGTAGGCATGTCGCGCGTGATAAAATAGCGGCCTTAGTTATCGGCATATTCACGGGATTATAAGGAGTGGCAATGGAATATAAGGTCGGCGAGGTCGTCGTCTACCCGCACCACGGCGCGGCGGTCATCGAGGATATCGAAACCCGCGAAATGGGCGGCGAAGAGCTGGAATACCTCGTGCTGCACATTAACCAATCCGATCTCGTCGTCCGCGTGCCCAAGAAGAATGCGGATAACGTCGGCGTGCGCGATGTCGTGGGCAAGGAGGGCCTAGAAAAGGTTTTCTCCGTGCTGCGCGATGAGGACGTGGAAGAGGCCGGCAACTGGTCCCGCCGCTACAAGGCCAACCAGGAGCGCCTGGCTTCCGGCGATATCAACAAGGTCGCAGAGGTGGTGCGCGATCTGTGGCGCCGCGATCAGGACCGCGGCCTGTCCGCCGGCGAGAAGCGCATGCTGGGCAAGGCCCGCACCATCTTGGTGGGCGAGCTGGCGCTGGCGCAGCCGGTCGATGATAAAAAAGCCGATACCATGATGGAAGAAATCGACGCCACCATCGAGCGCCACCGCGCCGCAGGTCTAGTCGATGACCAGTCCATTACCACCGATATCGACAACGACATCGATCTCGATGACCTCTCCTTCGACGACGAAGACTAAACCCCGCGTTATCGCCTTAATCGCCGCGGCCGGGCAAGGCACCCGCCTCGGTGCGGAGGTGCCCAAGGCCTACGTCGAACTTCGTGGCCGCACCCTCTTGGAGCGATCCGTGCGCACCATGGCCCGCTCCGGCCTCGTGGACGAGGTCATCGCGGTGGTGAGCCCGGCCATGGAGGGGGAAGCTGGGGGCATCGTCAAGCGCGTGGGCGCAGATATCCCGGTGCGCCTGGTGCATGGGCGAGGCGAGCGCGCCGATTCGATCTGGGCCGGGCTGCAGGCCATTCCGGACGAGGATGCTGTGGTGCTCATCCACGATGCAGCCCGCGCGCTCACGCCCACCGCGATGGTCGAGCGCGTGGCGCGGCGCGTTCTTGTCGGCGCGCCCGCCGTTGTGCCGGTGGTTCCCGTGACCGACACCATCAAGGAAGTCGCCGGTAACGCCGTGGTTGGCACCCCTGATCGCGCCCGCCTGCGCGCCGTGCAGACCCCGCAGGGTTTCCGCCTCGCCGCGCTGCGCCAGGCCAACCTGGATTATTGGCGCGAGCAGCCGGATTTCACCGCCACGGACGACGCCAGCCTCATGGAATGGCACGGCCAGCGCGTGGAGACCGTGCCGGGCGATTTCCTCGCCTTCAAAATCACCACCCCCACGGACCTGACCCTGGCCCACGCCCTTGCAGAGGAGCAGCATGACTGAGCCCATCATTCCCCGCGTCGGCATCGCGACCGACGCCCACCAGATCGAAGCCGGCAAGCCCTGTTGGATTGCCGGGCTGCTTTTCGATGACACCCCCGGCTGCGAAGGCCACTCCGACGGCGACGTCGTAGCCCACGCGCTTGTCGATGCCCTCCTCTCCGCCTCCCACCTCGGCGATCTCGGCTCTTTCGTGGGGGTGGGCCGGCCCGAATACGACGGTGTGTCCGGCGCCCAGCTCCTGCGCGAGTGCCGTGAGCTGCTGGAAGCGGAAGGTTTTATCATCGGCAATGCCGCCGCCCAGCTCATTGGCCAGACGCCGAAGATGGGCCCGCGCCGCGAGGAAGCCGAGGCCGTGCTTTCGGAAATCCTCGGCGCTGATGTGTCCATTTCCGCCACCACGACCGACCATTTGGGCTTTACTGGCCGCAAAGAGGGCCGCGCGGCGGTGGCAACGGCCGTTGTCTGGCGGCGCCAACACTAACCCCGCGTACGGGTGATTTAGACTGGGGGCGTGAGTACTTTGCGCATTTTTGACACAGCCACCCGCAGCCAACGCGACTTCGAGCCGATCCGCCCCGGCCACGCCTCCATCTACTTGTGTGGCGCCACTCCGCAGGCGCAGCCGCATATCGGGCACCTGCGCTCCGGCGTGGCTTTCGATATCCTGCGCCGCTGGCTGCTCGCGCAAGGCTATGACGTCGCGCTCGTTCGCAATGTCACCGATATCGATGACAAGATCCTCACCAAGGCCGCCGAGAATAATCGCCCCTGGTGGGAGTGGGTGTCCACCTACGAGCGCGAGTTCACCAAGGCCTATAACCTGCTCGGCGTGCTCCCGCCGTCCGTGGAGCCGCGCGCGACGGGGTTTGTCACCCAGATGGTCGAGTACATGCAGCGGCTTATCGACGCCGGCTTTGCCTACCCCGTTCCCGCCCAAGACGCCGAGGCCACCCCGCAGACCGATGGCGCGGCCGGATCCGTGTACTTTGACGTCGAGGCCTGGACCAAGGCGGAGGGATCCGACTACGGTGCGCTGTCTGGCAACCGCGTCGAGGAGATGGAACAGGGCGAGTCAGACAACGCGGGCAAGCGCAGCCCGCTCGACTTCGCCCTGTGGAAGGCCGCCAAGCCGGGCGAGCCGAGCTGGCCCACCCCGTGGGGTCGCGGCCGCCCGGGCTGGCACCTCGAGTGCTCCGCCATGTCGACGTACTACCTGGGCTCCAATTTCGATATCCACTGCGGCGGTTTGGACCTGCAATTCCCGCACCACGAAAACGAGATCGCGCAATCGCACGCGGCAGGCGATAAGTTCGCCAATTACTGGATGCACAACCACTGGGTGACCATGGCCGGCGAGAAGATGTCGAAATCGCTCGGCAACGTGCTTTCCATCTCGAACATGCTGGAGCTCGTGCGCCCGGTGGAGCTGCGCTACTACCTGGGTTCTGCGCATTACCGCTCCGTGCTGGAATACTCCGAATCCGCCCTGACGGAGGCGGCGGCGGGCTACCGGCGTATTGAGGGCTTCGTCAAGCGCTTTGCAGGCGTCGAACGTGGCGACTGGACGCCGGACTTTGAGGACGCCATGAACGATGATATCGCCGTGCCGAAGGCTTTGGCCGCTATCCACACCACCGTGCGCGCGGGCAATAAGGACCTGGCCGCCGGGGACGAGGACGCCGCCCGCGCGAAGGCCGCTCAGGTGCGCGGGATGGCGCACGTACTTGGATTTGACCCGCTGGAGTGGGAAGATGGAGGCGAAGCTAGCGGAGCAGACGCGGCGCTCGATGCGCTGGTCCAGGCAGAACTGGAACGGCGCACGCAGGCCCGCGCGGAAAAAGACTTCGCTACTGCCGATGCCGTGCGTGACCGCCTCACCGCCGCCGGCATCACCATTACCGATACCCCAGACGGCCCCACGTGGTCGTTGACCCAGCGCTAGACAGCTTTCCGCTGTTATTTTCGCTGGTTATTGAACGGTTTCCTCGAAAGGACTGAAACGATGGCACGAACCCATGGCCGCGGTGGCGCGGGCATCCGCAAGACGAATAAGAAGGGCGCTACCAAAGGCTCCGGCGGGCAGCGTCGCAAGGGCCTAGAAGGCAAGGGACCCACCCCGAAGGCCGAGGACCGCGTCTACCACGCCAAGCACAAGGCGAAGCTGGAGCGCGAGCGCCGCAACTCTGGGCGCCACCAGAAAGAAACCGCAGAGATGGTGGTGGGCCGCAACCCGGTCATCGAGTGTTTGCACGCCAAGGTGCCGGCCACCACGCTCTACATCGCTGCCGGAACGCGCAACGATAAGCGGCTTTCTGAGGCCGTGTCCATGTGCAATACCCGCAATATCCCCATCATCGAGGTCCAGCGCCACGAGATGGACCGCATGACGGGAAATGGCATGCACCAGGGCATCGGCTTGCAGATACCGCCATATAAGTACGCAGCGGTGGAGGATTTGATTGCCAACGCCGCCGAGAACCCGCGCCCCGGCATGTTCGTCATCCTGGATAACATCACCGACCCGCGCAACCTGGGCGCCGTCATCCGTTCCGTGGCCGCTTTCGGCGGCGATGGCGTGATCATTCCAGAGCGCCGTTCGGCTTCTGTCACCGCGGTGGCGTGGCGCACCTCGGCTGGCACCGCTGCCCGTTTGCCGGTCGCCCGCGCAACGAATATCACCCGCACCGTGAAGGAATTCCAGAAAAACGGCTACCAGGTCGTCGGCCTCGATGCCGGTGGCGATCACACGCTGGATACCTATGAAGGCGGCACGGATCCCGTCGTCATCGTCATCGGCTCCGAGGGCAAGGGCATTTCGCGTTTGGTCAGCGAGACCTGCGACGTCCTCATGTCCATCCCCATGACCGGGTGGGTTGAGTCCCTCAACGCCTCCGTCGCTGCGGGTTCGGTGCTATCCGAGTTCGCACGCCAACGCCGCGCCGCCGAAAAATAACCCATTTCCGCTGCGCCAGCTCGCCGCGACGGATAAGCGCCATCCACGTTCGGTGCTGGCAAAGTCGAGCGCACAGAATCGCCTCCTCAGCCGCCGGTGCGGTTGTCGGCGCAGCTAGTGTCAAAGGCGCGCTGGGTCTTTGCGAGGCACAACCTTCTCAGTGCGAATCGTTGTGGCACACAACAATTTAACCATTATCTGCCCAGGGTGGCAGCCACCGGATGGTTCCGTCGACCCGGGCTAAGTGCCCGCGCAGGGGCGGGGCATTGGGATCATCGTCGTTCACGCCATTGTGGTACGGACAGGCGATGGTCAAGTTTCCCGGGTTAGTTTCGCCGCCATTTTTCCAGGCATTGAGGTGGTGAACCTGGCATTCATCGGCGGGGTAGCGGCACTCCGGCCACGGGCAGACCGGGTTTTCGGCCGCTGCCATCAGGCGTTGCTTTGCAGAAGCAAAGCGCGAGGTGCGGTAGAGGTTGACCGGACCTTCCACTGGGTGGATGAGCGTGACGTAGCCGTGCTCAGTAAATACCCGTCGCACCAGCTCGGCGCCGGTCATCGTGGCGCCATTGGTCAGCTGGACCACGATATCGCCCTGGGAGTCGGCGCTATGGGCAGAGCCAGGACCAGAGTCAGCGCTGACGTTGGAGTTTGAACCAGCAGTGGAGCCGGAGCCGAAATCGACGATGCGATCGAGCTCGTCGAGGCGAAGCACGACATTGGTCGTCACGCTGGGGCGGGCGGCGGCCTCGCCGTGGAAGATATTCTGCACAGAAGCAAGCGGGGCATCTTTATTAATCGCGGCGTGCATATCGGCGATATCGGCGGACGGGCCGGTAATGGACATGGTCCAGGGGCCGTCGGCGCGGCGATAAATCTTCACGCCGGGCTGGCGCTTGACGGGCCCCTTGAGCTCCTTGACGCGGGCGCGGCCCCGCTTATCAATATCCGAGACCTTCCCCTTCATCCCACACAATTCGCGCCGCAGCGCCCAGGCATCGCGCTTCTTCTTCAGCTTGGCGGCGTGGCGCTCGATGGTGAGCAGGGCCGTCAGGCTGTGCCCGTTGGCGCGGCTGGCGGCGATGGATTCGCGCTGCTGGCGGCGGAAGGCGGTGGTGCCGAAGTAGGTCTCGGCAAGCGTGAGCAGTCGGGTGGCGGTGGTATCGGGGCACCCGGCCGCAATCAGCGCGTGCAGCGAGAGGCCGTGGCAGTCGGCGATGATATCCATGCCGGGTGCCAGGCCCTTGAGAAATGTCTGCAGCGCGTTCATGCCCCAGAGACTAAGAAGCCCCGCAAGCCCGCGCTAGCCGATGCCCCACCTCCCTGTGGACAACTACCCTTAAGCGTCACCTAAGCCGAAAAATTCGCGGACTTTATCCACAGCATTGAAGGAATCCGTATTTGGTCCTATGCTCGCCGGCGTTTCTTTGCTAGAGGGAATCACGTGCCCGAGGCCCTCCATGGTCCAGAGCTCCACGGGGTAGTCGCCGTCGTAGTAGGTGGAGGTTATCCCGGGTATGGGCTGGGTTTCGCGGGGCGGGCGGCAGCCATTGGCCAGCGCGAAGTGCTCCGCGGTGGCGGGGGCAGAAAGCACGCACCCGTGGGTTTGCTGCCCATCGATGCCGGCAAGCCCGCCATCATAGGGCGCAATCAGATCTTCGGTGCCGTGGATAAACAGCAGCGGGGTAGGCCGGTAGTCATCGGGGTGGGTGGGCGCGTGGTTGGAACCTTCGCCCAGCGTGGAGGCGAAGACGCAGGCGCCGGTGAGGGTAAAGGGGGCATCGTAAAGCAGGCGCAGCACCATTTGCCCGCCATTGGAATAGCCGGCGGCGAAGGTGCGCGCGGTGGAGTACTCGCGCTGCATGGTCTCGATGAGGAAGGTGCTAAAGGCAACGTCATCCACCCCGAGCTCGCGGGCGCGGACCGGCAGGTTGGCGCGGGTGTCGTTGAAATGGTGGTCGATGCCATCGGGGTAGACGATGAGGGTATTGGTGGCATCGGCAAGCGCGTCCACCGTGCCGTTGGTAAAGCGGCGAATAACGTTGGCGGACTGGTGGGAGCCGTGGAAAAACAGCAGCAGATCCGGCTGGGGTCCGAGGTTCTCGGGCTCGATGACGATGAAGCGGCGGGTGTGGCCAGCCACATCCGCGGTGCGGCGATGAATATGCATGCCCGCCGAGTTTAGTCGGCGTGGTGGGCCTCTGCGGCGGTGCGGTTATCGGCGTGGAAATGCTTGGCCGCTACCTCATCGCGGATGGCGCGCTTGCCCTGCCGCCAGCCGATGAACCGGCACACCAGGTAGATCACAAAGGAAATGGTGGTCACGAAGACGGAAACCGGCAGGCCTGGGGCGAGGGAGAGGATGAAACCGCCCACGGCGGAGACCTCGGCGAAGATGGTGGACCACAGCACCGCGCGCAGGGGCGAGGAGGTGATCTGTACCGCCGCCGCGCCGGGGGTGATAAGCAGCGCCATGACGAGCAGCGAGCCGACGATTTGCACCGACTGCGCTGCGGCGAGGCCGACGAGGACGGCGAAGGCGACGGAGATGGCGCGGGTGGGCACGCCGGCGGCGCGGGCCATATCAGGATCGGCGGAGGCAAAGAGCATGGGCCGCCAGAGGAAGCCGACGGCGGCGACGATGATGACCGTGGTGGCGGCTAGCAGCCATACCGAGGCGGAGGATACGCCGACGATTTGGCCGGTCAGAAGCGTCATCGCCGTATTGGAATTGCCGGGGTAGAGGTGTAAAAACAGCACCGAGAGGCCCAGGCCAAAGCTCATGACCACGCCGATGGCGCTGTCTTGTTGGCCCTTAAAGCCCAGCATGGCCAGGATGATGGCGGCGACGATGGCGCCGGCGACCGCACCGAAGCCCAGGTTGAGGCCGAAGAGCAGCGCCGCGGAGGCGCCCATGAGCGCCAGCTCAGAGGTGGCGTGGACGGAAAAGGACATCTGGCGCAGCACGATGAGCGAGGTCATCACGCCAGACAAGATGCCCAGCAGCGCGGAGGCGATGAGCGAGGACTGCACGAAGTCCACGCTGAGCAGGTATTGGGTATCTTCCCAGTAATTAGACAACGATGAGCCTCCCGTCGACGTTTAAGACATTGACCTTGGAACCGTACAGCTCTGAAAGCACCTCGGAGCGCATGACCTCATCGACTGGGCCGAAGGTGTGGCCATTGGGCGCGATGTAGAGGACCTTATCCGTCACCCCGAGCACGGGGTTGATGCCGTGGGTGACAAAGACGATGGACGTCCCGCGCTCGCGGCGCAGCGAGTCCAGCTTGTTGACCGTGGCGTTTTGCCGGGCGGGGTCGAGAGAGAGCAGGGGCTCATCGGCAAGAATGAGGTCCGGGTCATTGGCCAGGGCTTGGGCCTGGCGGATGAGCTGCTGCTGGCCGCCGGATAGCTGGCCGACGCGCCGGTCCCGCAGCCCCGTGGCCCCCACCTCTTCCAAAAGCTCGTCCACCCGTCCACGGGGTGGGTGCCGGTGGCGGAATACCCCGTGCGCCACGGAGAGCGACACGAGGTCGCGGGCGCGCAGGGGAAGGTCAGCGGGGAACATGCGCTGCTGGGGGATGAACCCGACCCGGCAGTTGACGTCGACGCGGCCGCTGGTCAGCGTGCGGGTGCCGAGGATGGTGCCCAGCAGGGTGGACTTGCCCACGCCATTGGGGCCTAAAACGGCGATAAACTCGCCGCGGTCCACGGCGAGATTAAGCTGCGACCACAGTGGGTCTACTGCGGCCTCATGGAATTCAACGAGCACTAGTGCTTCCCCAGCTTGCTCGTGACTTCGTCGTAGTATTCCCAGAACTTCTTGCCATCCGGCGGGGTTTCGCCGATTTCTACGATATCGACGTCGTCGTCCTCTGCGGCGGACTTGATGCGGCCGGCGGTATCGGTTTCGGTCTGGGGGTTGAAGATGAGGAGATCGACCTCGCCATCGTCGATGGCCTTGATGAAGGCGGCGACATCGGCAGTAGCGGGCTCGCCCTCGGAGATGGTGGCCTTGCGGTAGCCCTCGGGGGTGACGTCCTTGCCGTCGGTGTACTTCATGAGGTAATCGGCGATGGGCTCGGTTTGGGCGTAATTCAGGCCATCGGGAAGCTCCTTGAGCTTATCGCGCAGCTGGTCCACGTGGGAGTCGATCTTCTCGGTAGTGGCACCGGCGTCGGAGTACTTCTCGTTGATCTGGTCCGCGATGGATCCGGCGACCTCCTCCAGGGCGGCGGGGTCGTACCAGATGTGCTCGTTGCCCTCGATATTAGTGACCTTGTCCGGGTCATCCTTGGCGGTGGCCTTCGCGGCATCGATGGTCATGACATCGGGGTCCTCGTCCAGCTTGCCGTGGTCCGTCAGCGGCAGGGCGGAAATGATGTTGTCCTGATCGGAGACGGCCTGGTAGATCCAGGCGTCGTAGCCGCCGCCGTTGACCACGAGCATGTCGGCGTCGTTGGCCTTGGCTACATCGGCCGCGGTGGGCTCGAAGTGGTGGGGGTCGGTGTCATTGCCCTCCACGATGGGCTCGACCTCGATGTCGATGCCGGAGGCGGTATCGGCCACGGCCTGGGCAACATCGGCCCAGATGGAGGTAGAGGCGACGATGGAAATCTTCTTATCACCGGAGTCGCCGGAACCAGAGTCGGTTCCGGATCCAGAATCGGAATCTGTAGAGCATGCGGCGGTAAATAGGAGGCCACTTGCTGCGAGTAGGGCTGTTGTTGCGCGTAATGACGTGTGCATACCCTCCAGTGTGCGTTTGCTGGCAATCGTTGTCAATTGAACATGCACTGAAAATCGGGCGGTGGGGTGCAGGGTAAGGTAACAGGCATGGTTAAACGCAGCCCCACCCGGAAGACATTGGCCTCCCTCGCCGCGGAGTTGGGCGTTTCGCGCACAACCGTATCCAATGCCTATAGCCGCCCTGACCAGCTCTCCTCGGCGACGAGGCAGCGCATTTTGGCGGCGGCCAAGGCGCGCGGTTACCCGGGGCCCGATCCCACGGCGCGCAGCCTGCGTACCCGCCGCGCCGGGTCGGTGGGAGTGCTGCTGACCGAGCACCTGTCCTATGCCTTCGAAGACATGGCGTCGGTGGATTTCTTGGCGGGCATGGCGGAGGCATCGGCAGGCGCTCAGACTACGCTGACGCTGATTCCCGCCGGCCCAGAAGGCGAGGCGGAGGCGACCAGCCTGGTGGGTTCGGCCGCGGTCGATGGCTTCGTGGTCTATTCGGTCGCCGCGGGCGATGCCTACCTCGCGGCCGCGCGGGGCCGGGGCCTGCCGCTGGTGGTCTGCGATCAGCCCACCGATGCGGGGCTGCCGTTCGTGGGCATTGATGATCGCGCGGCGATTGCCCCGGCGGCGCGTGCGCTTATCGATGCCGGGCATCGCCACATCGGCATCCTCGCCATCCGCCTGCGCCTGCAGCGCCACGACGGCCCGATTTCCTGGCAGGAAGTCCAGGATGCGGAGATGCACGTGCAGCGCTCGCGGGTGATGGGCGCGCTCGACGTCTTCGCCGAGGCGGGCATCGCGCCCGAGTCCGTGCCCGTGGTCACGCAGCACATTAACGATGCCCACACCACCCGCGCCGCCGCCGAGCTCCTGCTCGAGGCGCACCCGGAGCTTACGGCCGTGCTGTGCACGACCGACTCCATGGCGCTCGGCGTGCTGGCCTATGCCCGCGAGCGCGGGCTGAGCGTGCCAGAAGATTTATCCGTGACCGGCTTTGACGGCATCGATGCGGCGCAGCGCCTCGACCTGGCTACCGTTATCCAGCCCAATAAGGCGAAGGGCGCCGCGGCCGGCCACATGCTGGAAAAGCTCATCGCTAGCGCGACAAGTGATTCTGCCGGTGCAGGCAGCGCGAAGGTCGGCGCCGAAGAAGCGGAGGAGGTGCCGCGGCGGGTGTTGCAGACGCGGTTCGCGCCGGGTAAGTCGGTTATTGCACCGCGGCCGCGCGGGCGGTAGCCAGCTCGGTGAGGAAGTGGGCGACGGCGTCGACATCGGCAAGCTGCACGGCGGCGATGGAGTCGCCCTCGCCCACCTTGACGCCCACGTCTGGCGGCTGGTGGAGGGCGCGGAAGCCGTGCTCATCGGTGACGTCATCGCCCAAGAAGACCATGGCGGTGGCGCCGGTGCGCTCGCGAAGGGCCTCCAGCCACGTGCCCTTGGTGGCGGTGGTGGCAGAAAACTCGATCACGGACTTGCCGGCGGTGCGCGGGAAACCGGCGGTATCTAGCGCCAGACCCGCCTCATAGGCGGCCGCGGCCTGCTCCGGGTTGCCCAGCTCGAGCGAGCGCAGGTGCAGCACGCGCTGGAAGGGCTTGACCTCCAGCTCTGCGCCGGGGAAGCGGTCTACGATGCCGCGGATTTCTTCCTCCTTGCGCGCAAGGTGCTCGCGCATGGCGGGGGTGAGCTCGGTCTGCTGCCAGGAGGACTCGGCGCCGTGGGAGCCACCGAAGAGGACGGGCTCGCGCAGGGGACACACGCGCTGCAGACCCTCGAGGTGGCGCCCAGACAGCACCGCGGCCGTGGTGCGCGGCAGGTGGGCCAAGTGGTTGAGGGCGCGGGCGGCATCGGCGTTGATTTCCACGTCATAAATGTCGGCGGCAATCGGGGCCAGCGTACCGTCAAAATCAGAAACCACGGCGAGCTCTTCTGCCGCGGCCAAGGCCTTAATGGTGGTAGAAAGCGTCATGGCATCCCATGCTACGCGCCGGAGACCAGCTTGATGGAGGGCGAATCTACCTCATCGGTATCGAGCTCCAGGATGAGCTGGTTATTGCTATTTACGGTGTAGATAAAATCATTATCCGAGGTAATGAGGTTGCGCAGCAGGTTATCGGCCCACACGGAACTGCCTTCGCAGTCCTCATCGGTGTCGTCGTATTTGACCTCATCGAAGTGCAGCTTGTTGCCATCGCGAATATTCTCGCGCTCGTCATCGGTGGTGTAGGTCAGCCGGGCCGCAAGGCGGGTGCAGCCGGTGGTGCCCACCAAGGTGGATTCGCCGAAGCTAAATTCCGGCGCGTGAGGAATCGACTCTGGGATGGTGGATGCTGCATCCGGCGCGGTGTTGATGGAGACGACCTGCCACTGCTTGTCCACGATCCGGTCATCACCCGCGGGCCGTGGGGCATCGTCCTCGGAACCGCAGGCGGCAAGCAGGGTGACGGCACCCAGCGCGGCCACGGTGACAGCATGCTTGCCGACGCCTCTGTGCACAGCGGGTGTACCCGCACCGGCCGCTCCGGCCGTGCGTACGCGGGGGAGGGAAAGAGGCATTAGGAGTCCTTTCCGTGTGAGTCGGGAGCTTGCGAGGCGGATTCGGTCCGAACGGCGCGCAGGCAGCCCAAAAAGGACTGCGACCACAGCTGCACATCGTGGCTTATGACCTGATCGTGCATGGTGAGCATGCGCTGGGTCATGGTGGAGGGGGCATCGGAAAGCGCCCGCACTGCGTTAAGCAAGGCGCGCTTGACGGACTCGATATCGAAGGGGTTGCACAGGTAGGCCTCATCCAGCTCCGCGGCGGCGCCGGCGAATTCCGAGAGCACTAGGGCGCCAGAACCGTCGTCGTGGCAGGCCACGAACTCCTTGGCTACGAGGTTCATGCCGTCCTTAAAGGGGGTGACCAGCATGATATCGGCCATGCGGTAATAGCAGCGCAGCACATCCTTGGGCACACCGCGGTGCTGGTAGTGCACCACGGGGTGGCCCATGCGGGAAAAGCGGCCATTGATGCGGCCGACGGCCTCTTCCACCTGGGAGCGGGTGGCCTTGTAGTGGTCGAGGCGCTCACGCGAGGGCGTGGCCAGCTGCACCAAGGTGACCTCCTCCGGATCCAGGGCGCCGGTTTCCAAGAGCTCCTCGAAGGCGGTCAGGCGCTGCAGGATGCCCTTGGTGTAATCGAGGCGATCCACGCCCAAAATGATGCGCTTGGGGCTGCCCAAATCCTTGCGCAATTGGGCCACGCGGCGTTTATCCTCGTCGCTAAACTGGCCGAAATCCTGCGCGGCGATGGAAATGGGGAACGCGCCCACGCCCACGGTGCGGCCACCGGGGAGGCGGATATGGGCGGTGACATCGCGGGTGGTGGCCTCGCCACGCACCTCGAGGCCCTGGCGGCGGGCCAATTCCAAGAAATTGCGGGCATTGGCCTCCAAGTGGAAGCCGATCAGGTCTGCCCCCAAGATGCCGCGCACCGTTTCCTCCCGCCAAGGCAGCTGCCGGAAAAGATCGGGGGAGGGGAACGGGATGTGCAGGAAGAACCCAATGGTGAGATCGGGGCGCATTTGCCGCAGGATGCCCGGTAATAATTGCAGCTGATAGTCCTGCACCCAGACCGTCGCGCCTTCTGCGGCCACGTGGGCTACCTCGTCCGCGAAGCGGAGGTTGACCTCGCGGTAGGCATCCCACCAGTCGCGGTCATAGGTCGGGGTGACGATGAGATCGTGGTAGAGCGGCCACAGCGTGGCATTGGAAAAGCCCTCGTAAAAGGCCTCAAAATCGGACTCGCTAAGCCTGACCGGGTGCAATAACACCCCGGCCTCGGTGCGGAAGGGCTCGGGCGCGGCATCGGCGACGCCGGGCCACCCCACCCAGCAGCCCTGGTGCGCTTCCAGCACCGGTGAGAGCGCGGTGACCAGACCGCCAGGCGAGGGCGTCCACTCCTGACTGCCATCGGCCGCGGTAGTTAAATCTACCGGCAGGCGGTTTGCCACTACTACGAAGTCATTGCCGCGCTCACTCATAGTCCAAGACTAGCTTAAGACTTCTTGGTCGACTTCTTTGTTGCTTTCTTTGTCGACTTCTTGGTGGACTTTTTGGCCGCTTTGGTGGTCTTCTTCGTCGACTTTTTAGTGGACTTCTTCGATGCCTTGGACGTCGACTTCTTGGTGGCCTTCTTCGTGGATTTCTTCGGCGCGGCATCGGCTTGTTCCGCCAGCACCTTCTTGTGCACCAAGCCCTTGGGCTCGACACCCAGCATGGACATCAAGGTCACGCCATCCAAGAAATCTTGGGAGTAGGTGGCCACCACGCGGCGGGCGGCGCGGGCGGTTTCCTCTGCCAGGGCAATATCTTGTTCTTCCTGTGGGTGCGTGTCTTGGACCTTGGGTGGCACGGCGAGTCCTCCTGAATGTTGGGAAAGCTATCAGGCTAAATATTGTACGCTACCGGCGGCGTTTAGGGCTCCTCGGGTTCCTCCCCGTCGGGCTTGGTGTGATCGGATTCCTCCGGCGCGGGTGATTTCTGGCCGGGCACCGTATAGGTGGTGCGCTCAGTTTCTTGCGGCTGGGCCGGCCACTGGGAATCTGCCGGCCACAAATCTTCCGCCGGAGTGGTCCCCGGCGCGTGCTGCTGAGCTTGCGCGTGTTGCGGTGGCTTTGGCCCCAGCGTGGGCGGCAATTCGGGGCGGTTGACGCGTGGGGCAAAGGGGGACATCGGCACACGCGGGATGCGCGGGGCCTTGCGAGCCAGGTGAGTTGCCTTGTGGAAGGAGAACCGGCCGATGCGCTTGAAAGCGGAGTACGGGCGGAAGTACTTCGGGCGGCGCAGGCGGCGCGCGACGCGCTCGCCAAAAACGACGCCGGCTGCTAGCGCGCCGGAGATGGCCAGCGCGGTAGCCAGGTTGGTAAAGCCGGTAATCATCTGCTCGTTGATGGAGGCATACATGCCGCGGTACAGCATGAGGCCCGGCAGCATGGGCGTATAGCCCACGATCATCGTAATGAGCGGCGGGATGCCCCACCGGCGCGACATCAAACCGCCGGCTAGGCCCACCACGATGGCGGATAGGCCCGAGGCAATCACCGGGCCGACGCCGAAGGGCACGACCACGAAGTAGTAGAAGACCATACCGGCGGCCGCCGTGAGGCCTGAGAGGGTAATTTCTATCCAATTAGCCCCGCAGGCCAGCGCGAAGGCGGCCGAACCCGTGCCGCCGAGCAGCACCAAGAGGGGAATCTTGTGATAGACCGGCGGCGCCAAGGTACCCATTGGGGGCAGGTCAAAGCCCATGGCGGAGGCCAGCTGGATGCCCACACCCACGCCGGCGATGATCGCGCCCGTTGATAACAGCGCGGAGAAAAAACGCGCGGAAGAGGTTACGGGGGAGCGGGTGATGCCATCGACAAGCGATTGCACCAACGTCAGCCCCGCCACCAGCACGATGATTCCGGACGCAATAATCTGCGCCGGCGACATGCTAATGCCAAAGGCGGCGGCTACGTTATACAAAATCGCGGCTGGGAAGACGGCCAAGAAGCCGCCGACGACGTTTTGATAAAAGGGCGGCAGGCGGTAATTGGCCAACCAATCATTAAGCCCCATAATCAGCGCGGAAACCACGAAGGCAACGAGGCCGACGAGGAGATCGCCGCCGAGCATCATGGAAATCAGGCCACCCATGCCGCCCCAGCCAAGCATCACCGTGGACGGCTTATAGGGCGCTGGCATGCGGTCGATGTCATCCAGGCGCTTTTCCGCCATGGCGGGCGGCACCCTACCGGAGTGGATATCGCGGATGAGGCGGTCTACTTCCGAAAGCTTGGAAAAGTTCACGCCCACATCCGGCACCACGCGAAAGACGTGGAGGTTCTGGCGTTTATCGCCCGTGCCAATCGCGGTGTGGATGGTGATGGTATTCATCAAAATATCCACGTGGCAGTAGTGCAGGCCATACGACGACGCCGCCAGGTGGACCTGCGCGCGGGCATCCGAGTTGGCGGATCCTGCGCTAATGAGCAGCTCGCCGATGCGCGCGGCAATCTCCATCACGCCCGTGACCTGGGCGGCATCGGTCAGATCGACCGGGGCGAGTGGCGATGGTGGGGGTGCGGCTTTGGCCGCGTCAATGATGGCGACTTGGCCTGCAGATGCGCGCAGGCGCTCCCGCATAGCGGACAGTAGTGACACGAAAATAACCCTCGAAAAAGCGGTGGGACACTAGTAATAATTTCAGCCTGAACTCTAACCCTTGTGGGGCGCAAATGCATACAAGGGGGACCAGCTTTCCACTTGGGCGAGGTCCTCGGGTACCATGCAACGAGCGGAAGAAATTCCGCGGTGCTGGAGTGGCGCAATTGGTAGCGCAACGCACTTGTAATGCGTAGGTTGCGAGTTCAAGTCTCGTCTCCAGCTCAAAAAACTACCCCCTAGCTGCACAAACAGTTAGGGGGTAAAAGTTTACAAGTTAGCTAGGTGGCTATTTATCGGCTACTTTGTGCAAACAGCGCCCCAGACTTCGGGTTACCGCGGAAACACCAGGCGGTAAGCACCGCGAAGATGAAGGTGGTGCAGGCAAGCCCGCCGACGGTGAGGAAGTACGCGGAGTCATACGCCGCCGCGGCGGTGTCGTGCGTGGCGGGCGATAGGAGGGCATCGGTGCCTTGCGGGGCGAGGGCATCGGGAAGCTTGTGCGTCATCAGTAGTGGCACGAGGGAGCCGGTAATGGCGATGGAGAGCAGCGTGCCGAACTCGTAGGACACGGCTTCCACACCAGAGGCCATGCCTGCCCGGTGGGAGGGGGCGGCATTAATGATGGCGGTAGAAGATACGGACATCGAGGAGCCAGCGCCTAAGCCGGTGAGGATGAGGCCGGTAATAAATACCGCGAGGTTATCGGCGCGGTCGGCCCAGATGATGCCCAGCATGCCGATGCCCATGCTCAAGAAACCGCCGCTGATGATGGGCAAAAAGCCCACGCGGTGCAAGACGCTGCCGCCCACAATGGCGGTGGGGATGGCCGCAACCGCCATGGCGGAGATGAAAAGGCCGGCGTCGAGGGGCGAGAGGGCATCGACAAGCTGCAGCTTTTGGGTGGTAAGTAATTCAAGCCCCGTAAGGCCAAACATGGCGCCACCGGCGGTGAGCACGCCGCCGGTAAAGGTGGGCGAGTAGAAGATGTCAAAGGTCAAAAGCGGATCATTTAGTCGGGTTTGCCGGTGGGAAAAAGCTGCGGCGCCGAGCAAGAAGGTGGCAATGGAGCAGACCAGCAGCGCGACATTGATCTGGGTGGCCGCAGCCGTCTTAATGGCCAGGACCAGGCTGGACAGGGTGATAAGCGCGTAGAACGAGGATGGAAAATCCCAGTGCTTGTGCGGGTTCGGTAGGTTGGGCGGGCCAAGGAGGAAGGTGAGGATGATGGCGAGGGCCACGATGGGTACGTTGATCAAAAAGACCGAGCCCCACCAGAAATGCTCTAAGAGGAATCCGCCCACGGTGGGTCCGGCGGCAGCGCCTACGACGGCGACAGAACTCCAGATACCGATGGCTTTATTGCGCTCTACCTCATTGGGAAAGGTCAGGCGGATAAGCGCCAGGGTGGAAGGCAGCATGATGGCAGCGCCCAGACCTAATAGGGCGCGGCCGGCGATGAGCAGCCAGGCATTGGGCGAATAAGCCGCCACGAGGGAGGCGGTGCCGAAGGTGGCCAGGCCAATAAGGAACATCAGGCGGTGGCCAATGCGATCGCCTAATGTGCCGGTACCGAGGAGCAAGCCCGATAGAACCAGCGTATAGGCATTGATGATCCACAATTGCTGCATGTCAGTGGCGTGCAGCTGCTGCGTTAGCTGAGGCAGTGCCGTATAAAGGATGGAATTATCCAGGCCCACCATGAGCAGCCCCAAGGACACCACGGCAAAGAAGGACCACCGCTGTGCTGGGGTGGAGGGCGCCGCGGCCGCGCGGTGCGGGGGCTTAGTGGCAGTATCAGGTGACTCGATGCTCATCGCTAGAAACCGTAGCGAATCAGTGTGTGATAATTCAGATTAGTATTGCCTTCCTCACAGATAGGCCGGTGGTGTGAGTATGCAGGAATTGCTGGACTTTCCTGCACGTTTAGTAGCACAGTGGTACTAGAACAGTTAAAGAGTTAAGGATGATGTTTAATGGCACGCAATTACGCAGAACAACTTGTTGAGACGCTAGAAAAGCAGGGCGTCGAGCACATTTATGGCCTCGTGGGAGACTCCCTCAACCCGATCGTGGACGCGGTGCGCCGCTCCTCCATCGAGTGGATCCACGTGCGCAATGAGGAAGCAGCGGCCTTTGCCGCCGAGGCGGACTCGCTGACCACCGGCAAGCTGGCCGTTTGCGCGGCCTCCTGTGGCCCGGGCAATACCCACCTCATCCAGGGCCTTTATGACGCCAACCGCAATGGCGCCAAGGTGCTGGCCCTGGCATCGCACATTCCTTCCCGCCAGATTGGCTCCCACTTCTTCCAGGAAACCCACCCGGAGCAGATCTTCCAGGAGTGCTCCGGCTACTGCGAAATGGTCATGTCCGGCGACCAGGGCGGGGTAGTACTCCACCACGCCATCCAGTCCACCATGGCCGGCAATGGCGTCTCCGTGCTGGTTATCCCTGGCGACGTTTCTACCGAAGAGGTGGACGATGACACCTTCGTAGAATCCAAGATCTCCACCGGCCGCCCCGTGGTCTACCCGGACCCGGCCGAGGCCGCAGCGCTGACCCAGGCCATCAATGAGGCCGAGTCCGTCGCGTTCTTCGTGGGTGCCGGCGCGAAAAATGCCCGCGAGCAGGTGCTGCAGCTGGCAGAAAAGGTCAAGGCCCCCATTGGCCACGCGCTCGGCGGCAAGATGTACATCCAGTACGATAACCCGTTTGACGTGGGCATGTCTGGATTGCTCGGCTACGGCGCCGCGCACGAGGCCACCCACGAGGCGGACCTGCTGATCCTCTTGGGCACGGACTTCCCGTATAACGACTTCCTGCCTAAGGGCAACGTGGCGCAGGTCGATATCAACGGCTCCCACATCGGCCGCCGCACGAAGATCTCCTACCCCGTGACCGGCGACGTTGCCGCCACCATCGAGAACATCCTGCCGCACGTGGAGGAGAAGAAGGACCGCTCCTTCTTGGATAAGATGCTGAAGAAGCACTACGACAAGCTGGAGCACGTCGTGGAAGCCTATACCTCCAACGTGGAAAAGCACACCCCGATCCACCCTGAGTACATCGCGGATCTCATTGACCAAGAGGCCGACGATGACGCCATCTTCACCGTCGATACGGGCATGTGCAACGTCTGGGGCGCGCGCTACATCACCCCGAATGGCAAGCGCGAGCAGATCGGTTCCTTCCGCCACGGCACCATGGCAAACGCCCTACCGCAGGCCATCGGCGCGCAGCAGGCTAATCCTGGCCGCCAGGTCATTACTTTCTCTGGCGACGGCGGGCTTTCAATGCTCATGGGCGAGCTGCTGACGGTCAAGCTGCACCAGCTGCCGGTCAAGATGTTCGTATTCAATAACTCCTCGCTGGGCATGGTCAAGCTGGAGATGCTGGTGGGCGGCATCCCGGAGCACGAGACCGACCACGAGTCCGTGGACTTTTCCAAGATCGCAGAAGCCGCCGGCATCAAGACCTTCCGCATCGAGGATCCGAAGCAGGCTCCGAAGCAGATCAAGAAGGCCTTGGCTTATAACGGCCCTGCGCTTATCGATGTCGTCACCGACCCCAACGCCCTGTCCCTGCCACCGACGCTGACCTTCGACCAGCTCCTGGGCTTCTCCAAGGCCGCTACCCGCACCGTCTTCGGCGGCGGCGTGGGCTCCATGCTGTCCATGGCCAAGTCCAACCTGCGCAATATCCCACGCCCGCAGGACTTCTAAGCTATAACTGCCAAATAGCGCGCTAGCCACGCTTCCTTTTTCTTACCGCGGATTCCGTTCCACGGTTGGGAAGGGGAAGCGTGACTTTTTGCTTTCACAGGTTTCAGTCAGAAACTTATCAGTAGGCTAGAAACTGGGTTTGCCATGATGGTTTAGTGAAGCTTGCACGCACGCAGGTGTGCAGATGACAGGAAGTAATAGGAGCTACAGGACGCATGGAAGACAATAAACTTGCCAAAGTCCTCGTCGTTGATGACGAGCCGAATATCGTGGAGCTTTTGACGGTATCGTTGAAGTTCCAAAATTTTGAGGTCTACAGCGCCAACTCGGGCAATGAGGCCCTGCGCGTGGCCCGCGAGGTTAACCCGGATGCCTACATTTTGGACGTCATGATGCCAGGTATGGACGGCTTTGAGCTCTTGGGCAAGCTGCGCCAGGAAGGCCTGGATGGCCCAGTGCTGTACCTGACCGCCAAGGACGGCGTGGATCAGCGCATTCACGGCCTGACCATCGGCGCAGATGATTACGTCACCAAACCCTTTAGCCTCGAAGAGGTCATCACCCGCCTGCGCGTGATCATGCGCCGCGGCGGTGCCGCCGAGGAGTCTTCTAATGACGCCACCATGAGCTATGCCGATCTGACCTTGAATGACGATACCCACGAGGTCACCAAGGGCGGCGAGCTCATCGAGCTTTCTCCCACGGAATTCAACCTCCTGCGCTACCTCATGCAAAACAAGGAAGTGGTGCTCTCCAAGTCCAAGATCCTGGACAACGTCTGGCACTATGACTTCGGCGGCGATGGCAACGTCGTGGAATCCTATATTTCTTACCTGCGCCGCAAGATCGATACCGGCGATACGCAGCTTATCCACACCGTGCGCGGCGTTGGCTATGTGCTGCGCACCCCGCGGTCCTAAACTGACGTTTTATAATGGCAGATTCACAGGAGAACCCCGCTGCGGGCAGGACCGCGCAGTCCCAGCCCCAGCAGCCGCAGCAGCCGCCAAAGAAGTGGCATGAGCAGCTGGATCAGCTGCCACAGCAGGGGCAGGGAAAGAAAAAGAAGCGCTCCAAGCGCGACTACATCAAGCAGATTCCGCAGGCGATGCCCCTGCGCACCTGGCTTGTGGTTCTCCTCGTGGTCATCTCCGGCCTCGGGTTGACGGGTTCGTCCTTTGCCGTGAACTCGATCATGCGCAACGTGCTGTATAACAACGTCGATAGCGAACTGCGCTCAGCGTCGTCTTCCTGGGCACGCGATGTGGGCAATGACTTCTTTTTAGGTGATCACACCAAGCGCCCGCCCACGGAATACGTGGTGCTCAATTACCTTCCGGATGGCACGATTCGCTATTCCGGTCCCACGTCCACCACCCCGGACGTGGAGGGCGTTCCCTTGGGCGGGTACCCCACGACGGTGGGCTCGATTGAAAATAACACCAAGTGGCGCGCGCTGGCCTTTGCGGATTCCAATGGCGTTATCACCGTCATTGCCAAGGACATGACCCATGAAAAGGAGATCCTGCATGGCCTTGCCATGGTGCAGGTATCCATTGCAGCGATTGCCTTGGCAGCCATGGCCGGCGTGGGCTTCTGGTTCATCCGCAGGGCGTTGCGGCCGCTGCGGGTGGTGGAATCGACGGCATCGGAAATCGCGGCCGGTGATTTGGACAAGCGCGTGCCTGAATGGCCGCTGCATACGGAGGTTGGCCAATTGGCCGCCGCGCTCAATATCATGCTGGGCCACCTGCAGCGCTCGGTCGTTACGGCGCAGGAAAAAGAGGAACAGATGCGCCGCTTTGTCGGCGATGCCTCCCACGAACTGCGCACCCCGCTGACCAGCCTGCGCGGTTACACGGAGCTCTACCGCTCTGGGGCGACAAACGATGTCGATCTGGTCTTTTCCAAGATCGATAAGGAATCCAAGCGCATGTCGTTGCTGGTAGAGGATCTGCTTGCGCTTACCCGCGCGGAAGGAACGCGTCTAGACCTGCGGCCGGTGGACCTTCTGGAGCTTTCCCTTTCGGTGGGATCGTCCGCGCGCGCTGCCTTCCCCGAGCGCGAGGTCAAGGTGGTCAATAATGCGCAGTCCATCCCCGTGGTCAATGGCGATGCAGACCGCCTCCACCAAGTTCTGCTCAACTTGATTACCAATGGGCTGCGCCACGGCGGCGAGGATGCCACGGTCACCCTGCAGTTGCGCCGCGACAACAAGGACATCCTCGTGGATGTCATCGATGACGGCAAGGGAATGTCGTCCGAGGACGCCGCCCACATCTTCGAGCGCTTCTACCGCGCGGATTCCTCGCGCACGCGCGATACCGGCGGATCCGGTTTGGGCCTTGCCATCGTGCATTCCTTGGTGGAACAGCACGGCGGCAGCATCAGCGTGGACTCCAAGCTGGGCCAGGGCACCACCTTTACGGTGCGCCTGCCCGCGCTGGAGGAACCAGAGGATTAGTCCTCGCGGTAGCCATCCTCGTTGGTGCCTAGGTGCTGGCGGATGCGCGCGGCCGCCTCATCCATGGCGGCATCGTCGGTGTCCTCGGCGGCATAGGCCTTGGAAAAGTCGTACTCTTCCATCTTCTCGGTGGGGAAGAGGTGGATGTGGGTGTGCGGCACATCGAAGCCGGCGATGACGTAACCGGTGCGCGGGGTGTCGTACGCGTTCTTGATGGCCTCACCGATTTCCAGGGCCACCTCGTTCAGGTGCGCCCAGGTCTGCGGATCCAGGTCGGTCCACTTATCCACTTCCTCTACGGGCACGACCAGGGTGTGGCCGTAGCGCAGCGGCTCGATGGAGAGAAATGCCACGCAGGTCTTATCGCGGTAGACAAAGCGGGCGGGTAGGTCACCAGTGATGATTTTGCTAAATACAGAAGCCATAGCTGCCAGGCTACCCCCAGCTATGATGGTGGGCATGCGCATTCTCGTAATTGGTTCGGGCGGCCGTGAACACGCCCTCGTGAAAGGACTGCACGCTGATCCACAGGCTACGGAGATCCACGTCGCGCCCGGCAGCGCGGCCATGGAACCGCTGGCTACCCTGCACCCGGAATACTCCCAGGTAGATGATCCAGAACGCATGGTGGAACTGGCTCGTGAGATCAATGCTGAGCTCGTGGTCATCGGCCCTGAGGTGCCGTTGGTCGCAGGCGTGGCGGATGCGCTGCGCGCAGCAGGCATCGCCGTCTTTGGGCCGAATAAGGACGCGGCCCAAATTGAAGGCTCCAAGGCCTTTGCCAAGGAAGTCATGGAAGCCGCTGGGGTCAAGACGGCCCGCGCGGAGCAGCTGCGCCCAGGCGCTAGCGATACCGATATTGAGGCCGCGCTGGATAATTTTGGCCCGCAGTTCGTGGTCAAAGATGATGGGCTGGCAGGCGGCAAGGGCGTGGTAGTCACCGGCGAGCGCGCCGCCGCCCGCGCGCATGTAGATGCGGTCTTAGGCGCCGGCAATCCGGTGCTCTTGGAATCTTTCCTGGACGGGCCTGAGGTATCGCTATTTTGCCTTGTCGATGGCGAGACCGTCGTGCCGCTCTTGCCCGCTCAGGACCACAAGCGCGCCTACGATAATGACGAGGGCCCCAATACCGGCGGCATGGGCGCGTACACACCGCTGCCGTGGCTGGGCAAGGACGACGTGCAGCGCATCGTCGACGAGGTATGTACCCCGGTTGCCAAGGAAATGGTGCGCCGCGGCACCCCCTATTCCGGCCTGCTCTATGCCGGGCTAGCTTGGGGCGACGAGGGCCCAGCGGTGGTGGAATTTAACTGTCGCTTTGGTGACCCAGAAACCCAAGCGGTGCTCTCGCTCCTACAGTCCCCGCTGGCGCAAGCGCTCAACGCCACCGCCACCGGCACCCTGGCAGAACTTGCGCCGCTGCAGTGGGAAGACGGCTTTGCCATCACCGTGGTCATGGCGGCAGAGGGCTACCCAGCCTCGCCCCGCAACGGCGATGCCATCACGGGCGAGGGCCTCGAGGATCCAGAGCGCGTGCTGCACGCCGGCACGAAACGCTCCAATGGGGTATTCCAAAGCAATGGTGGCCGCGTGCTCAACGTGCTGGGCAAGGGCGACACGCTAGATGCCGCGCGCGAGAATGCCTACGCCACCGTCCAGGGCATTGAATTTGCGGGAGGGTTTGTCCGTGGGGACATCGGCAAGCGTGCGGCAGCCGGTGAAATTTCTATCTAGCAAGTAGCCACGGGGGAGGGCAGGCATGGAATAATAAGCCACGTGGCTGAGAAGAAGAATATCCCCAACGTCCTGTCCTCCCGTTATGCTTCTGCGGAGCTTGCCAATATTTGGAGCGCGGAGCATAAAATCATCCTCGAGCGCAAGCTATGGATCGCCGTGATGCACGCCCAGAAGAACCTGGGCGTGGACATCCCCGCCAAGGCCATTAGCGCGTATGAAGCCGTTATCGAGGACGTAAACCTCGAATCCATTGCTGAGCGCGAGCGCGTCACCCGCCACGATGTGAAGGCCCGCATCGAAGAATTCAATGCGTTGGCCGGCTACGAGCACATCCACAAGGGCATGACCAGCCGCGATCTCACCGAGAACGTGGAGCAGCTGCAGATCCACACCTCGCTGGAAATCATCCGGGATAAGGCCATCGCCGTGGTCTCGCGCATCGGCCGCCACGCCGCCGAGTACCAATCCCTGGTCATGGCCGGGCGCTCGCACAACGTGGCCGCGCAGGCCACCACGCTGGGCAAGCGCTTTGCCACCGCCGGCGATGAAATGCTGCTGGCCATCGAGCGCGTGGAAGACCTGCTGTCGCACTACCCGCTGCGCGGCATCAAGGGCCCCATGGGTACCTCGCAGGACATGCTGGATCTCATGGGCGGTTCCGAGGATAAGCTCGCCTCCCTAGAGACCAATATTGCGGATTACCTAGGCTTCCGCCGCATCTTCAACTCCGTGGGCCAGGTGTACCCGCGTTCGCTGGATTTCGATGCCATCTCCTGCCTCGTCTCCCTGGGCACCGCCCCGGCATCGCTTGCCACCACCATCCGCCTGATGGCTGGCAACGAGACCGTCACCGAGGGCTTCAAGGAAGGCCAGGTGGGCTCGTCCGCCATGCCGCATAAGATGAACGCCCGCTCCTGCGAGCGCGTGACCGGCCTGCAGGTCATCCTGCGTGGCTACCTCACCATGGCCGCAGACCTCGCCGGCAGCCAGTGGAACGAGGGCGATGTCTCCTGCTCGGTGGTGCGACGCGTGGCGCTTCCCGATGCCTTCTTTGCCATCGACGGCCAATTCGAAACCTTCCTTACCGTGCTCGATGAATTCGGAGCCTTCCCCGCCATGATCGACCGCGAGCTGGAGCGCTACCTGCCCTTCCTCGCCACCACCCGCATCCTCATGGCGGCGGTGCGCGCCGGGGTGGGCCGCGAGACCGCCCACGAGGTTATCAAGGAAAACGCCGTGGCCGTGGCCCTGAACATGCGCGAAAACGGCGGCAACCAGGACTTGGTCCAGCGCCTTGCAGCGGACGACCGCCTGCCCATGGACGAGGCTGAGCTCGAAAGGGTCCTCGAGGATAAGCACGCCTTCATCGGCGCCGCCGAATCCCAAGTCTCCCAGGTCTTGAACCGCATCAAGGCCCTCGTGGGCGAGCACCCGAAGGCCGCCGCTTATACTCCGGGCGAAATCCTTTAGCGCTGTGCGCGGGCTTACGTTCCCGCGCACGCCCGCGCGTTATGATGAAGACCATGCGTCCTGAGCTTTCTTCTTATACCCATGTAGCCTCCGGTAAAGTCCGCGATATTTACGATGTGGATGACACTACCCTGCTGATGGTGGTCTCTGACCGCATCTCCGCCTACGACTTTGCCTTGGAACCGGCCATCCCGGACAAGGGCCGGGTTCTCACGGCCACCTCGAAGTTCTTCTTTGATGCCATTGACTTTCCCAACCACCTCGCGGGACCGCTTGATGATGAGCGCATTCCGGAAGAATGCTTGGGTCGCGCCATGGTGGTCAAGAAGCTAGACATGTTGCCCTTTGAGTGCGTGGCGCGCGGTTTCCTTACCGGTTCCGGCTTGAAGGAATACCAGGCTGACGGCACCGTGTGCGGCATCGAGCTGCCCGCCGGCTTGGTGGAGGCCTCCCGCTTGCCCGAGCCCATTTTCACTCCGGCCACCAAGGCTGAGCAGGGCGATCACGATGAGAACGTCTCTTTCGAACACGTGGCAGATAAGCTCGGCCGCGAGCGCTCCGAGGAACTGCGCGCGGCCACCTTGCGTATTTATGCCAAGGCCGCCCAATTGGCGGAGGAGAAGGGAATTATCTTGGCCGATACCAAATTCGAGTTCGGCCTCGATGCGGATGGCACGCTCGTGCTTGCCGATGAAGTCCTCACCCCCGATTCCTCCCGCTACTGGCCCGCAGATTCCTACGTGGAAGGCGAGGTCCAGCCCTCCTTTGATAAGCAGTACGTGCGCGATTGGCTGACTTCTGATGCCTCCGGCTGGGATAAGTCCTCTGAGACCACCCCGCCCGCGCTTCCCGATGACGTCGTTTCCGCCACCCGCCTGCGCTATATCGAGGCCTACGAAAAGCTATCGGGTGAGCGCTTCGCGGACTTCCTTGCGCCGCGTTCCTAGCCGCCCAGGCCGGTCTAGGCCGGATAGGGCAACCGCGTGTTAGCTGGTTGCCCGCGGCTGTTGCACGCCGCTGGGGAACCGCCGGTGACGCGTACAGTGGTAGGGCATGAGTGATGAAAAGACGACCGCACCGGTAGCCCCAGTCCACCCCGTAAAGCGCGAATTTCACGGCCGCGAATTCGTGGATAATTACGAGTGGCTACGCGATAAGCAATCGCAGGAAACCCTGGATTACCTCAATGCCGAAAACGATTACACGGCGGCGCATACCGGGCACTTGGATGCGATGACGGAGAATATCTTCCAAGAGATTAAATCCCGCATTAAACAAACCGATATGTCCGTGCCAGCCCGCCGCGGTAAGTACTGGTACTACGGCCGCTCCGAGGAGGGCAAGAACTACGGCTATTCCTGCCGCATCCCGGTAGAAGAAGGCAGCGATCCCTGGACCGCACCGGTGATTCCGGAAGAAGGAAGCCCAGAAGACGAAGAAATTATCTTGGACGCCAATGCCCTGGCAGAGGGAAAGGACTTCTTCGCCCTTGGTGCGGCCTCCATCTCAGATTCCGGCCGCTACTTGGCCTATTCCGTGGACTTCGCTGGCGATGAGCGCTTTGAACTGTCCATTAAGGACCTCGATACCGGAGAGCTGCTGGACGATCACCTCACCGGCATTTTCTACGGCGCTACCTGGGCAGGCGACGGCTATATCTTTTACTCCACGGTGGATGATGCCTGGCGCCCGGATGCGGTGTGGCGCCATAAGGTAGGCACCGAGCAATCCGCGGATGTGCGCGTCTTCCATGAGGAGGATGAGCACTTTAACGTGGGCATCGGCAGTGCCCGCTCCGATAAATACCTCTTCATTGGGGTGGGTTCGAAGATTACCTCGGAAGCCTGGGTGCTAGATACGGACAACCCAGAAGGCGAATTCCGCCCGCTGTGGACGCGCGAGACCGGCGTTGACTACGACGTAGACCATGCCGTGGTGGGCGGCGAAGACTACTGGATTGTCACCCACAATGCCACCGGCCCGAACTTCGCGGTGGGCTATGCCAAGGTCGATGAGGATCTTCCCGCCCTGCGCGAACTGCCGGAGCTTTTGGCACACGATGACACCACCCGAATCGAGGGCGTGGACACCTACCGCGACCACATGGTGGTGGGCTACCGCCGCGGTGGCATCGGCCGCGCCGCCATCATGCGCGTTGGCGATGACTTCGGGGAATTCGAAGAACTCAACTTCAACGAGGAACTCTTTACCGTCGCCGTGGACGGTAACCCGGAATGGGACGCGCCGGTAGTCCGCGTGAACTACGTGTCCTATATCCAGCCCGCGCAGCTTTTTGATTACCGCGTGGATACCGGCGAGTACACGCTGCTAAAGGAACAGGAAGTCCCCGGCGGCTATGTTCCGGATGATTACGTGGCCTACCGCATCTGGTCGACCGCCAGCGATGGCACCAAGATCCCAGTCTCCGTGGTGCACCGTTCTGACTTGGACCGCACCAAACCCAATCCGACGCTGCTGTATGGCTACGGCTCCTACGAGGCCAGCATGGACCCGTACTTCTCCGCGACCCGGCTATCGCTCATGGACCGCGGCATGATTTATGCGGTTGCCCACGTGCGCGGCGGCGGCGAGATGGGCCGTCAGTGGTACGACGACGGCAAGATGCTGCAGAAGAAAAACACCTTCACCGATTTCATCGCTGTGGCTGATGACCTCATCGAGCGCCGCGTGACCACCCCGGACCAAATGGTGGCCGAAGGTGGATCCGCCGGGGGCATGCTCATGGGCGCCGTGGCGAATATGGCACCTGACCGCTTTACCGCTATCCAAGCCGTGGTCCCCTTCGTGGACCCGCTGACCTCGATGCTCATGCCAGAGCTTCCCCTTACCGTTCCCGAGTGGGAAGAGTGGGGCGATCCGTACCACGATCCGGAATACTACGACTACATGAAGTCCTACTCTCCCTACGAGAATGTTGAGGCCAAGGACTATCCGGACATCTTGGCTATCACCTCGCTGAATGATACCCGCGTGTTGTATGTGGAACCGGCGAAGTGGATTGCGCAGCTGCGCGCTACCGCCACCGGCGGCGAGTTCCTGCTCAAGACGGAAATGGCCGCCGGGCATGGTGGCGTATCCGGCCGCTACGATAAGTGGCGCCAAAACGCCTTCGAATACGCCTGGACCATCAATAAGGCCACCGGACTTACGGAGTAACCGCGCAGCACAGTCACGCGCTGGCCGGCACCCTGGCCTGCGTTCTGGCCAGCGCGCGGATCTGGCGGTACTGTGCGATAATTTGAGCTATGACTAGCCACCTTCTGGTTTCTATCTCCAGTATTTTTGAGGACACTCGGAAGCAGGCTACAAGCTTCCTGTCGGTTCTGGACCGGGAGGAAATTCCCGTCTCCCTGCTCATCGCCCCGCATATTGATGGCAATTGGCACCTGGCCAAGGACAAGGACACTCAACAGTGGCTGAAGGATCAGGCGGCCGCGGGCCGTCCGCTTATCCTCAATGGTTTTGACCAGGCAGTCCAAGGCCGCCGCGCGGAGTTTGCCAACCTTAATTCGCACGAGGCGAAGTTGCGCCTAGCCGGTGCCACCCGGCAGATGGCGCAGATTGGTTTCGAACCCACCATCTTCGCGCCCCCGCGCTGGCGCATGTCTCCCGGAACGTTGCAGGTCCTGCCCAAATTCCCCTTTGAGGCGGCGGCTTCTACCCGCGGCATCCTGGAGGTGCCCACCGGCAAATTCCACCAAGCCCGCAACCTTTCTTTTGGTGAGGGCTTCGGTTCCGCCAAGTGGTGGCGTAAAAACATCATCCGCGCGGCCGAGCGCTCCGCCGAGCGTGGCAATACCGTGCGTCTTTCCGTCTCCGCCCGCAACCTAGATGACCGCAAGGTCATCAAGGACTTTGTAAAGGCAGCCCGCCGCGCCCTCGACGCGGGCGCTACTCCCGCTGATTACAGCATTTACCTGCCGCGTTAGTCCGGTGGAGGCCTCATAGTAGATCACATGAAACGAACAGATGAACTAACAACGCAACAGGCGGCAGACCTTCTGAATGTCTCTCGGCCGCGAGTCATCGAGCTCATGGACGAAGGAGCCCTGGAGGGACATACAGAATACGCCCACCGGCATCTGTATGCCTCCAGCGTGCAGGGCTATAAACGCCAGAGAGACCTTGAGCAGCGTGCTGCTGCAGACGAGCTCGCGGTGCTTTCTGACGAGATGGGCTTATACGAGTAGGCGCTCCTACTTGCTCAGGCCGTTGATGAAGTCCTTCGCCTGCTGGGGGAGCATGCCCCAGATACCAGCGGGGATGATCTTCTGCAGGTTGCCGGTGGCCGCCATGAAGCCGGGGATAGCGAGCAGGCCGGCCAGGATGGCAAAGCCGATAATGGCGCCGGTGCCCCAGGAGCTAGAGCCGAACCCGAAGCCTGGGCCATCGGTGTTGTCGTCCTGGTTGGCATCGTTGCCCTGATCGCCGTCGTCGGTGGATTCATCCTCGCCGAGCGTGAAGCCGACCTTGACGGGGTCGTGGTCAGAGGCACGGAAGGGGGAATCGTCGTAGAAATCTACGGCGTTGTAGTTGCGGCGGGAGTACTCAAAGGCGACGGGCTCGTCGGCGTTGATGTTCCACACTTGGGCATCGTCAAGCGCGCCCGAAGCAACCTCATTGGCTAGGACGTGGTCCAAGGTGCCGAGCAGGCCGCCGAACTGGTAGGAGGTATCGGCGCCGTACTTTTCGGCAGGCACGGTAAAGCCATCATTGCGGAAGACATCGAGCGCGGTTTCATGGGTGTAGGTATTGAAATCACCCAGGGCGAAAAGCGGCTTATCTTTCCAATCGTCCTGCTTGTGCAGGGCATCGAGCACGGCCTGGGCTTGGGCATTGCGGACGTTGGGGTTATTGCCCTGGCCATCGCCGGAATCCTCATCGCCCTTGGCCACCGAGCCCTTGGACTTGAAGTGGTTGGCCACGGCGACGAAGGACTCGTCATCGCTATTGAGCGGCTGGAATTCCTGGGCCAGCGGCTCGCGGGCGGTGCCGGAAAAGCGCGGATCCTGGAAGATGCGGGATTCGCCCACGGGCTTGACCACGTCCTTGTGATAAATGAACGCAGTGCGGATGACATCGGGGTGCTCAGGGACCTGTTCCTTGGACGGGGAGGGCACGAAGGCCCACTTCTCGGAGCCCGCGGCCTCGTTGAGTTTTTCGGTCAGGCGTTTCAGTGCCTTATCGCGCTGGTTAAAGTCCCCGGTGACGGCGTAGCCATCTTCGATTTCGGAAAGGCCGATGACATCGGCATCGAGGCCATTGATGGCGGCGACGATCTTGCGCTCTTGGTCCTTTAAGGCGGATTCGGTATAGGCGCCGCGGGTCTTGCCGCGGTTGACGGTGACCTTATTTCCTTCGCGGTCGGTATAGGCGCTGCCGCCGAATTCCTCGCCCAGGGAGGTGAAGTAATTCAGCACGTTGAAGGCGCCGATGGTGTATTCGCCCTTGACGTCATCAACGGCGTGCAGCTCCGCATCGCGGGATTCTTCCCAGGAGATGGGGAGATCGGCGCTAGCGGACTCACCTGTGACCGGCTCGGTGGGCTGGAAGCGCCACTGATCGTGGGAGTAGCCCACGATGACTGGGTGCTGGAATTCCACGGTATCGGTGGTGCGCAGGGACTTGATGGTCTTGCCGCCATCTTGGGCGATATAGGGCAGTGGGGTGTCCTTATCGGTCCTTAAATAATCGCGGGTGCGGCCATCATCTAAGGTAACGAGCTTTTCCGCGTTGTCCTTGGCCAGTTTTTGCAGATCGGAATTGGGGTCGGTGGAAGGGGAGTGGACATCGGAAGGCTGGCGGAAGGCCTCATCGCCCGGGGCGAGGCCGACCTCGCCGTATTGGTTGAGCGAGTAGTTATTGGTCACGGTGTGCGTGCCGGGCTGGATGAGCATGTGCTCAAAGGACTCGCGGGCGCTGTCGCCCTGGGGCAGCTCATCCACGGCGAGCGGGGTGACCTCCTCCAGCGCGGTATCGAGCTGCTTGAGGGAAGAAGCGCTGACCTGGGTGGCGCCGTAATACTCGGAAACCTGGCCGGTGACCTCTACGGAATCACCGATGCTGGGGTATTTATCGGCGCCCTTTTTACCCATGTGGACAAATAGCGCCTGGGAGGCATCGGTGGCTTCTTTGCCGGTGCCGCCGGTCTGGATGGTAAAGCCGTTGAGCCCGCCCTCGCTCCACACGCCGGTGACAACGCCCTGGGTAGCAACGTTTTGGCCCTCGAGCGGGGAGGTATCGCCGGGGCCTTGGATTTCCGCAATCGGGGTTATGCCTTCGGGCGCGGGAAGATTCTCAGAACCTGCGGAATTATCGGAGCCACCCGGCTGCGGGGCCGGGGACTCGTTGCCAGAGTTGGTAGGAGACGGTGCACCGATGGTGAAGTCTGCGGAGTTGTCATCGGTATCGGCGCCCGCCGCGTTGCGGAAAGCAGAGGTGTCATTAGACAGCGAGCCCGTGGGAGCTCCTTCAGACTTGGAGGCGGCGCCGTAACCTACGAGGTCAATGGTGTTGCCGGTGGCATCGGCAAGCTGCACCGAGCCTTTCGTGCCGGACATATTGACCTTGCCTTGCGCATCCGGGGTGGGAAGAGCCTGGGCCTGACCATTGCCGGCCGCACCCTGCACCAGGTAGTAACCGTGGGGAGCAATGGTGCCAGACAGGGTTATCTTGCCGCCGCTACTGCCGTTGGAGGCGAAGTACTCCACGGACCAGCCGGTGAGATCGATTGCAGCATCGGTGGGGTTATAAAGCTCGATGAAATCATTGGAAAAGCTCGCACCCTTATTTCCGCCACCGCCGTAGACCTCAGAGATGACCGCGGCGGAATTATCCGGGGCGGCCAAGGCGGTAGGCACCGCGACGGATAGGGAGAGGGTGGAGAAACTGGCAGCGAGGGCTACCCTGCCAAGGCGGCGAAGAGCCATAGAAGTCACCTTAATCATAGAGAAAGTTGTCATGGACGCCTTTTATTTTTACTCGCTGAACAATCGGTGTACCCAGGGTCGCAATCGGTGGGGTGTGTGCGAGCAGGCGGTGAAACCTGGGTGCCGCGCAAAATTCGTTTTCCTGTTGGTCGTAATTTACGCGGAGTTTGCATTACCGGGGTGAAAACCCTGCAGTGGGGGTATATCTAGGGATTGGGCGGGGGTATGACTACACTGAATCGGGCAGACCTAAGCCCCATACAGTAAGGCAAAAATTTCATGGCTCGTGTAGTTGTCAATGTCATGCCCAAGGCGGAAATTCTGGATCCGCAGGGCCAAGCTGTCGTCCGCGCATTGGGTCGCATCGGAGTATCCGGTGTCAGCGATGTGCGCCAAGGAAAGCGCTTCGAACTCGAGGTAGATGATTCCGTTACCGCAGAGGAACTGGATAAGGTGGCAGAAACGCTGCTGGCTAATACCGTCATCGAGGACTACGAGGTTACGCAGCTGGAGGTCAAGTAAGTGACCGCAAAAATCGGAGTAATCACCTTCCCCGGCACCCTGGATGATGTGGATGCCGCCCGCGCGGCCCGCACCGCCGGCGCCGAGGTCATTAACCTCTGGCACGCAGATGCTGATCTGCGCGGCGTGGACGCGGTAGTCGTGCCGGGCGGTTTTTCCTATGGTGACTACCTGCGCTCGGGCGCTATTTCGGCGCTCGCCCCCGTCATGCGCAGCGTCATCGACCGCGCCAAGGCGGGAATGCCGGTGCTCGGCATTTGCAATGGTTTCCAAATCTTGACTGAAGCAGGCCTCTTACCGGGCGCATTGACTCGGAATAAGGGCCTGCATTTTCATTGCACCGATACTTACCTGGAGGTGGAGCACTCCACCACGGCCTGGACCAGCGAGTTTGAAAAGGGCCAAAAGATTTTGGTGCCCGCCAAGCACGGTGAGGGCCGCTTCCAAGCAGGCGATGACGATATCGCCCGCATCGAGGGCGAAGGCCGCGTGGTCTTCCGCTATACCGATAATTACAACGGCTCCATCAATGGCATTGCTGGGGTAAGCGATGAGACCGGCCGGATTGTGGGCCTCATGCCGCACCCCGAGCACGCCATTGACCCGCTGACCGGCCCATCCACCGACGGATTGGGACTATTCGTATCCGCCATCAAGGCCGTCGCGGAAGCGCCGGCGGTTTAAGGAGGCCACCTACATGACCGTTTCTAATGACACCGTAGACAAGGCGCAGTCCACCCCGGATGAGCAGCAGCCGTACGTTGAGCTCGGCCTGAAGGATGACGAATACCAGCGCATCCACGATATTCTGGGCCGGCGCCCCACCGACGCGGAGCTGACCATGTACTCCGTGATGTGGTCCGAGCACTGCTCCTATAAGTCCTCCAAGACGCACCTGCGCTACTTTGGTGAGACCATGACGGAGGAGATGGGGGAGAAGATCCTGGCCGGCATTGGTGAAAACGCCGGCGTGGTGGACATCGGTGATGGCAACGCGGTGACCTTCCGCGTGGAATCGCACAACCACCCTTCCTATGTGGAGCCCTACCAGGGCGCGGCGACCGGCGTGGGCGGCATCGTCCGCGACATCATGGCCATGGGGGCCCGCCCCATCGCCGTGATGGATCAGCTACGCTTTGGGCCTGCCGATGCCCCCGATACCAAACGCGTGCTACCCGGCGTCGTCTCCGGCGTGGGCGGCTACGGCAACTCCTTGGGCCTGCCCAATATTGGCGGCGAGACCGTCTTTGATGAAACCTATGCCGGTAACCCGCTGGTCAACGCCCTGTGTGTGGGCACCCTCAAGGTCGATGACCTGAAACTCGCCTTCGCCTCCGGCAAGGGTAATAAGGTCATGCTCTTTGGCTCCCGCACCGGCCTGGACGGCATCGGCGGTGTATCCGTGCTGGCCTCCGATACCTTTGAAGACGGCGCGGAGCGCAAGCTGCCGGCCGTGCAGGTGGGCGACCCCTTCGCGGAAAAGGTGCTTATCGAATGCTGCCTGGACCTCTACCACGCCGGCGTTGTGGTGGGCATCCAGGATTTGGGCGGCGCTGGCCTGGCCTGTGCCACCTCTGAGCTGGCAGCTTCCGGCGATGGCGGCATGGAGGTCAACCTCGATGCGGTACCGCTGCGCGCGGAAAACATGACCGCAGCGGAAATCCTTGCCTCCGAGTCCCAGGAGCGCATGTGCGCCGTCGTGGCACCGGAAAACGTGGAGAAGTTCCGCGAAATCTGCGAGCACTGGGAGGTCACCTGCGCCGAAATCGGTGAGGTTACTGAAGGTGACCACTTGGTCATCCGCCACCAGGGTGAGGTCGTCGTCGATGCGCCGGCTGGCACCATCGCGGATGAAGCACCCGTTTACGAGCGACCCTACGCCCGCCCCGAGTGGCAGGATGAGCTGCAGAAATACCAGGGCACGGACAAGCGCGGCCTGGTGGAATCCCTGCAAAAGCTCATTTCCTCGCCTTCGTTGTGCTCGCGCGATTTCATCATGAATCAGTATGACCGCTACGTGCGCGGCAATACCGTCCAGTCCCACCACGCGGATGCGGGTGTGCTGCGCATTGATGAGGAGACCGGCCGCGGTGTCGCCGTTTCCGCCGATGCTTCCGGCCGCTACACCAAGTTGGACCCGAACATGGGCGCGCGCCTGGCCTTGGCGGAGGCCTACCGCAACGTCGCGGTCACCGGCGCCAAGCCCGTTGCGATTACCAACTGCCTGAACTACGGTTCGCCGGAAAACCCGGACGTGATGTGGCAGTTCCGCGAATCGGTGCATGGGCTTGCCGATGCCGCCGTGGAACTCTCCATCCCCGTCTCCGGCGGCAACGTCTCCTTCTACAACCAGACCGGTTCCGAGCCCATCCTGCCCACCCCGGTCGTGGGCGTGCTCGGCGTTATCGACGATGTACACCAAGCCATTAGCAATAACTTGGGCACCGTCAATGAGAAGGAAGTCCTCATCGCCTTGGGTGAGACCAAGGATGAGTTTGGCGGTTCCATTTGGCAGCTGGTGAGCGCCGAGGGCGCCGATAAGGACAGCCTCAACGGCTTGCCGCCGCAGGTGGACATGGCCAATGAGAAGCGCCTCGCGGATTTCTTCGACGGCAACGATTTGCTCACCGCCGCGCACGATGTCTCCGAGGGTGGCCTGGCCGTTGCCGCCTTTGAGATGGCCAAGCGTGCCGGTGCGCCTGTCGATGCCGCCGGCCTAGGCCTCGACCTCGATCTCACCGCCGTGCACGAGGACGCCTTCACCGCGGCCTTCTCCGAGTCCGCTTCCCGCGCGCTCGTGGCCACCACCGCTGACCGCGCCGATAAGGTGCTCGCCCGTGCCGCTGAGCTTGGCATTCCAGCAGCCATCGTGGGTGAGACCACCGAAACTGGTGCACTTACCTTGGGTGGCGAATCCGTGGCCATCTCTCAGTTGGTTGAGGCATGGTCTGCTACCTTGCCTGACCTCTTCGGTCACGCCGTGGGCGCTAACTCCGTTGTGGAGTAAGCCAGCCCCTGTCACCGCTTAGCTCAAGCCCGGCTTTGGCCGGGCTTGAGGAGCGTTTAGACTATCTTCGATGATCGGGGTCGCTGCCCAATGAGCATCGCCCTTTCTCTCTGTCTCGAATCGTAATTTTTATATTAGGAGTCCCATGAGCGCGCATTCCCGCCATCAAGCCTCCGCGCCCGCAACAACAGTGCTGCGGTGGTACCACCATGGTATTGGGCTGGTATTTGGCCTCGTGGTTGCCGTAATTTCCGCCGGAAAACTGAATTACGGTGACTGGGGTGCGCTATGGATTGCTGGATTGCTCGTCCGCGATGGAAATCGGGAGCATTTATATAGGATCGATGAACGCGATTTCGCACTGCCACGTGGTGATGTGTGGTTAGACACCATCGCCCACTCTGATGTCACTGAGTTCCCGCACCCTTATGTTCACGTCCCATTTCTCGCGGATGTGATGAGCTTGGTCGTGCGGGTCATGAGTTTTGATGTCTCCGTGATATTGCTCGCGATTGCTTCCGGTTGGGCGCTGGTGGTGTTGATAGTCTCCGCCTGGTTCTTGTGGTTTGAGGAAGAGATAGCGACCATTACCTTGCTTTTCGGAATCCTCTTGGGCTGGGCATCGATAGCTTTTCAATCATCGTTATTTCTTGGCCAGACGAGCCCACTGATTTTTGCGGGCGTTGCATACGGCCTTGCTGCTGCTCGCGTGCACCCAGTACGCGCAGGAATTGCACTAGGACTTGTATCTGCAGTAAAGCTAACCCCCATTATCCTCGTGCTCATCTGTGTGGTCTTTCCGCGGGCGCGCAAAGCGGGATTGGTAGCACTTGGGACAGGAGCCGTTGCTGTACTCTACTCAATCGTCGTTTCTGGCTGGGACGTGTTTACCTCTTGGTGGGATACCCTGCAGGACATCAAGGCGGCAATAATGGTCGCTCCTGTCAACGGGTCGATTGCTTCCCAACTGAGCACCAACCGCGTTGAAGATGACAGCATTCTTGTCACCATCGTTCATGATCCTTCACTGGCTGCCAGCCTTATTCCGCCTTTTGTAACCCTGGCATTAATTGCGCTGGTTATTGTTACCGCTTTACGCTCACAGGAGCCGTGGCGCATTGCTGCCGTCGGCATCTTTACGGTTCTCACGGCTACCGGCAATATCTTGTGGGATCATTACGTCTTGTGCGCCGTATTGCCACTGCTAGGCGTTCTGGCACGCGGGCAGAATCGCATCATTTATGTTGTGCCGGTCTTAGGTCTCTTCTTGTTCCCACCGCTGGCCAGGGCAGATTCTGAAATGTGGTTGTCATGGTCCTCGTTGATTGTCTTGGTGGGCTTTGTAATCGCACTGTGCATCGCGGAGCTAAGCCGAAAGGACGCCTTGCCTCTGCGGGATCGCCGCCTTTCCTTCAAAAAGGCGAGTTAGTAAGCGGCTTTTCTCCACTAAAGCCACCACCGCGCCTCTCCGGAACCGAGGACTTGAAGATCGTTGCTCGGCCGCTATCCACCCAATGATTCTGGTACCCACTCAGTGATGATGTATGCCCACGGCCGGTCATATGGTGCTGAACGCGCTTGCCGATGCCGCCGACCTCGACCTCGATTTCGATCTCTCCGCCGTGCACGAGGGCGCCGCCATCGCGGCCATCGTGGGTGAGACCACCGAAACCGGCGCGCTTACTTTGGGCCGTGAATCCGTGGCCATCTCCCAGCTGGTTGAAGCATGGTTCTCCACCTTGCCTGAGCTCTTCGGCTACGCCGTCGTGGGCGCTAATTCTGTTGCGGAGTAAGCCAGCCTCTGGCATCGCCTAGCTCAAGCCCGGCTTCAGCCGGGCTTTTTGCCTTCAAGGCTGTGCAACGTAGGTACTCAATCCGTCTTTACTTGTATCCCTCAGGTTGATACAAGTAAAGAAGGAGGTTAAGGGTAGAGGGGTTCGGTGTCGAAATGAAAGCTGTAGAAATTCTGGCGCAGCTAGAATCCTTAGCAGCAAATCAGTGGGGCATTATCACTACGGCTCAGGCTCAACGCGAAGGTATTTCTCGCCTCCACATAAATCGCTTGGCAGGGAGCGAGATTCTAACGCGCGCACGCAGGGGCATCTACTTTCTTCCCTCAGTTCAGCTTGGTCCATTAACGGATGTCAGGGAAGCCTGGATATCCCTTGAACCAAACCTATTTGCGGTAGAACGTATAGACGCCGACAATAAGATCGTTGTGTCTCATGCGTCCGCAGCACTTATCCATAGCATTGGTGATTTGATTCCGAATACACAGACTTTCTCGGCTTCCTTGCGGAAACAAACCAGTCAGAATGATATCCACATTTATGACGATCGAGAGATAGAAGTCGGGGATATAGAAAATATCGACGGATCGCCCGTAACCTCAGTAGAAAAGACGGTGGAGGACTTGGCCTCCCAAATAATGGAATTCAATTATTTGGCGACTCTCGTCGTGGACTCCTTGCGAAAAGAAGGCGTTCGATTAAAGAGCTTGGCAAAGCGGCTGAACCCAGTGTCAGCAGCTTATGGATTCAATTCTGGTAAAGATCTTTTGGCTGCGTGTTGGGAAGAAGCGGGGGCTGACGAAGATAATGAAGAGCTCCGAGATCGCTTCTTTATCAGCGCGGGCACTGGTGTGGAGACAAGGAGTTTTAGAGACTCTCGTTAGCCGCAGAGTGCAGTGAAACGTCATAGAAGAAAATACGCCCACTGGAGCTGCAATCTCCACCACGCATTCCCAGAAACTAGGACTACCGTTGCCGGTATGAAGATCGTTGCCCGGCTGTTATCCGTCCCGCTTGCGCTTGTAGCTTTCCTCGCGCTGTGGCTTGCGGTGGCGCCGTTTACGCCGCATATTCCGTATTGGGGCGCGGGTGCGCTCATTGGCCCGCAGTATATCGGGCCGGTGGTTATCTTTTCCCTTATTCTCCTGGTCCTTGCGGTGCTAGGAGGATTCGCCTCCCGCAGCTTCTACGTGCCAGGGGGCATTCGCGGCGATTGCCCTCACTGCCGGGCTTGTGCTTTTCGGCACGCAGATTCACGCCGCGAAGGGGCAGGGTACCGAGGTGGATATTCCCGCTGCCTTTAGCTGGGCCGGGGTGGAAAGCACCAACGAGGGCCCCGACCATACGGTGGCCTACGATTCCTTCCACGGCGACGATCTAGATATGGATATCTACACGCCACAAGAAAGTGGGCCCCACCCAGTCATGATGTATGTCCACGGCGGCGGCTGGGACCAGATGACTAAGCGCTCTCAGGCTTTCAATATGCGGCAGATGGCCCAGCGCGGTTACCTCGTATTATCTATTGACTACACGTTGTCTAGCTGGGAACAGCCCACGTGGAAGGTCGCGGCGGGGCAGGTGGGCTGCGCGATGAACTGGGTCAACGCCCATGCCGCAGATTATGGCGGCGACCCGGAGCGCTTCTTTACCTATGGTGAATCCGCCGGTGGGCAGTTGGTCCTGAACGCGACTGCCGATGCCGCCGCACACCCCACCCAGCTGCCTTCCACCGACTGTCCCGGCACGCCGGCTGTTCCCAGCGCCGTCTATGCGGATTCACCGGCCTTGGATGTGCGTCACATTTATGATTCTGACGACCCCTATGCCGGGCAGGGCTCCCGCGATACCGTGGAGAAATACCTGGGTGGAACGCCTAAGGAATATCCAGACCGCGCGGACTTCGTGACTTCAGCTACGCATCTGACCTCGGATATGCCGCCTATCATGATCGTGCGTAGTGACCACGACCGCCTTGTTCCACCGGAAAGCTATGATGATTTCCGCCGCTTAGCGCACCAGAAAGGCATCGAGCTTAGCGAGTATGTGCGTCCGCACGCCGATCATGCTTCCGCCCTTAGCGCGCACGGGGTGTGGAACCAGCATCTTCTCCAGGCGATGCCCGCGTTTTTCAGCGAGCACGACCCGAAGAAACAATGATTGGTTGGTAAACCTTGGTTTCGTGTTTAGGCCGCCTGAAGGGAAGAGTGCCCGTGGTTCAGATTGCTGACCTTGATGGCTCCAAAAGCTGCCCAGGTGACGTGGAGGAGGAGCAGAATTAGCAGGGCGGCGCTGACGGTATTCATCCACCCCATACCCCACTCGAGCGCGGCGGGTTGCGTGGATAAGGTCTGTGTACCGAGGCAGCAGGTGCCCACGGGGAAGGTGCTGGCCCACCACGTGGGGTTATAGGACATTGGGGTGTTACCAAGGGTTGTTCCCCAATGCTTGATAATTGCATAGATCGATAGAGGGACACCGACGCTGAGCATCGCGACACCGTAGACCATGGCGCGGAAGTGCCATTGGTCGCCGGCGAGTAGCTGGGCTGCCGCGGTGGATTGGCCGACAAGACCCAGTGGGATCCAGGTGGTGGCAGCCAAGCTAGTGGGAACCGTGGGAAAGGTTCGCCGATAAACGAGGACGAACATGGGCAGTCCTGTGACCAAAGCCAGGAAAAAGCAGAACACGCCAATACCGTGGACAATCCAACCCCACTCACCTGCATGCGGTGCCAGCTGCGCCGAGGAAGTTGCAGTAACCATGGGCGCTACTAGTGGCAGTCCCCAGGTAAACGCCGGAGAGTCGGGGCGTTCAAGGATAAGGAGCTTTAGATACTTTATACAGGTAATTACGCTAAGAGCGCCTCCTATTGCCCAACACACTGTGTGGATCAGCCAGGCATCCAAGATGAGGGAGTAGGCACTACCCAAAGCCAGGATGCCCATGGAGACCATGCCCCACGCAGGCATGGCTTTGGCGTTAAACCCTGGCTTACGGTACTTAATGAAACTTATTGAGAGCGCTAGGGCGACAAGCGTTGCGACGCCGAGCATGATTTCTGCGGGAAGGTGGCCCAGGGTTGGGCTCAGGTGAGCATCGATGAGAGACGAGGAGATTCCGAGCCCCATTACTGCTCCGGCCCAGCCAGGACCCAGCGGAGGAAGTTCTATTTCATTGCGAACCTTTAACATATTTTTCAGGTTAGGCACTGCTTGATGTGCGCGGGAGAGCGCATAATCCGAACGGGGTTACAATAAATGAATGTACCCCTCACGAGAAGATGGTAACGATGGATTCTCTCCCGTTCGACGCAGCTACGTTCCCGATGCTTTCACAGTTGATGCCGTCCTTGCTGTAGCTCGATATGGGGGTATGAACCAGGCTGCGAAACATCTGAATGTCTCCCAACAAACGGTTAGTACGCGCATCGCCAAGTTTGAAAAACGCCTCAATAATCGCATTTTTTGGCGCGGAGCCGCGGGTAGTTCCGTCACAGAAGTGGGCAGCCAAGTCGTCCGTGTACTCGAGGGACTAGAAGGCGCCCTGAACGAATGCGCGCGTGGCCTCGAAACAGCCGTTGGGGTTGGGGTCACCGAAGACATTAACTTGGTGGTTTCTCATACTGTGGCCGAAGTGGACTACCCCCGCTGGGCCGCGGCCTACCAACGCGCTCACCCACATGCTTATCTGCACATGCGCCAGCTCAACAGCCGAGAGGCGCAGCGCCACGTGGTTGAAGGCCAGGCAGAACTAGCGATTGTTGAGGGTCACTGGGTGGCCCACGAACTGCACGAGCGTGTAGTCGGACACGATGAACTCGTGGTTGTTGTCCCCGCAGAACATCGCTGGGCAAAGCCACACAATCACAATCAGCCAGTGATCCCCTCAGCGTCAGCATCGGAAACGAGGGCAGCTCCAGTGACGAAGGAGGAGCTGCAATCCACGCCCTTGGTGCTGCGTGAACAGGGAAGCGGCACACGAGAGGTGGTGGCGGATATTCTGGGAGTGCTCTCCCCGCCGGCAGGGGAGTTCGGGTCTCTGGGAGCTCAACGTACTGCGATAGGAGCTCTGGGGGTGCCGGGGATTATCGCACGGCGAGCGGTGGAGCCACAGTTGGCCACAGGTGAATACGTAGAGGTTCCGGTGGTGGGAATCAGCTTTGACCGGCCGCTACGGGTGGTGTGGAGTGCGCAGAATCGCCTTTCTGATCCGGCCCAACAGTTTTTGCGCTTCCTTGTGGACTATGCGGGTGGGCGCGGAGACTAAAACACCCAAAGATTCAAAATATATCCAGCTCTGCGTAATCAGTCTCCGTACACAAACGGGCTGAAGCACTTGAGCCAGTCATTTCATCGGGATACAGCTAGCGAAATGCAGCAATAGCGAAGGAAACCTGAAGCACCGTCAGGCATAATACTTCTATGTCAAAGTTCTCTGAGGTCCTGGAACAGCTGCGCGAAAACCAACCAAAGGCGAAGTATGGCATCGCTTTTGAAAAGCTGATGGTCAACTATTTTCAGACTGATCCCACTCTCAAAGCACAGTTTGATGAGGTCAGCCGGTGGATTGACTGGCGCTATAACGGCGGCAAGGCCGATACCGGAATTGACTTGGTGGCCCGCCGCCGCGATGACGGGACGTGGACCGCTATCCAGTGCAAGTTCTATGCGTCCACCGCGCGCATCCAGAAATCGCACTTGGATTCCTTCTTTGAGGCCTCGGGGCATTCCTTTGAAACGGAACATGGCCGCGAGCACTTCGGTAGCCGGATGATCATTTCCACCACGGATCACTGGTCCTCGCACGCCGAGGAAGCATTGGCCAACCAGATTATCCCCACCAGCCGCATTGGTATTTCTGCCATCGCAGAATCGCCCATTAACTGGGACGTCGCCTTTCCAGGCTCCGAGGTGCAGGATAAAAACATTCAAATCAACCTCTCGCAGCGCAAGACCTTCGAGCCGCGCCCGCACCAGCAAACGGCTATCGACAGGGCCATCGAGGGATTTCAGACGCATGACCGCGGCAAGCTCATCATGGCTTGCGGTACCGGCAAGACGTTTACTGCGCTGCGCCTCGCAGAGCGCGTGGCCGAAGATAGGGGAGGCAAGGCGCGCATCCTGTTCCTGGTTCCTTCTATCTCGCTGCTTTCGCAGACGTTGAAGGAATGGACGGCGCAGGGGCGCCTCGATATGCGCGCCTTCGCGGTGTGTTCGGATTCGAAGGTATCCAAGAAAGCCGAAGACATTGCGGTCTATGACTTGGAAGTTCCCGTCTCTACTGAGGGCGCGGATATTGCGCGGCGTTTTGAGTCTGGAAAACGCGCCAAGGGGCTCAGTATTGTCTTTTCCACCTATCAATCCTTGCCGGCAGTGCACGAGGCACAGCAGCACGGCCTAGATGAGTTTGACCTCGTCATTTGCGATGAGGCCCACCGCACCACCGGCATCACCCTGGCCGGCGAGGACTCCAGCAACTTCGTGCGCGTGCACGATGCGAACTACATCAAGGCTGCCAAGCGTTTGTACATGACTGCAACGCCGCGGCTTTTCGATGACGCCGTGAAAGGCAAGGCCGCCGAGCACTCTGCTGAGCTGACCTCTATGGACGATGAGGGTATTTATGGCCCCGAGTTCTACCGGTTGGGCTTTGGCGAGGCCGTGGATAAGGGCCTGCTTACGGATTACAAGGTCTTGGTCATGACCGTCGATGAATCCGTGGCTGCCAACGCCATGGCCCATAGCGAAGACAATCAGATCAACCTCTCGCTCGCCTCCGCGATGATTGGTGCGTGGAATGGCCTGGCCAAGCGCTCTGGTGAGCTGCAAGGAAAGAAGGGTGGATTTGATGAAAACGCCAACCCCATGCAGCGCGCGGTGGCCTTTGCCAAGGATATTAAGACCTCTACCCAGATTGCGGAGAGCTTTCCTTCCCTGATTAGGACTCACCAGGAGCTGCTGAAGGACAAGGCGGTGCTGAATGATGTCTCCTTGACCAACGTTGATCTCCAAGTTGCTGCCCAGCATGTCGATGGCGGCATGAACGCCATGGAGCGCGGCACCAAGTTGTCATGGATCGAATCACCCGCGGCAGAAGACGAAGCCCGGATACTGACGAACGCCCGGTGCCTTTCGGAAGGCGTGGATGTGCCTGCGCTGGACTCGGTGATCTTTTTCAACCCGCGCAATTCCATGGTGGATGTGGTCCAATCCGTGGGCCGTGTAATGCGTAAATCCGCGGGCAAGGACTACGGCTACATCATCTTGCCGGTCGCCGTGGCGCAAGATGTCTCGCCCTCGGAGGCACTCAATGATAACCAGCGCTTCAAGGTGGTCTGGCAGATCCTTAACGCGCTGCGTGCACACGATGATCGCTTTAACGCCAAGATCAATTCCATCGCGCTCAATGGAGCAAACGCCCAAGAAGAACTACCCATTGATGTCAACCATGTCCCTGGAGACAAGGAGAAAAGCGATAAAGAAAAGCTGGAAGATGCAGAACGCACCAAGTCTCCTGAGGCTTTTGAAGATTCTTCTGCGATGACCCAGCAGATTGCCTTGTTCTCTTTGGAGCAATGGCAAGAGGCCATCTACACCAAGCTGGTGGATAAGGTTGGCACCCGCACCTATTGGGAGGACTGGGCCGATGACGTTGCCACTATTGCAGAAAACCAAATCACCCGCATTACCGCACTGGTAGAAAATGCCGACGAAGACCTGCGCCAAGAATTCGATGAGTTCGTTGAGGGTCTGCGCAATAACTTGAACGATGGCATTTCGGCTGATGATGCCATCTCTATGCTCTCGCAGCACCTGATTACTGCACCGGTGTTCAATGCCCTCTTTGAAAACCATGACTTCATTACCCACAACCCAGTAGCCCAGGTCATGGAGAAGATGGTGGCGGCACTATCCAAGGCCAACCTGAACACGGAGACCGAATCGCTGGAGAAATTCTACGAATCCGTGCGCATTCGCGCCTCTGAGGTGACCTCCGCTTCCGGTAAGCAGCAAGTGATTAAGGAACTCTACGAGCGCTTCTTCCGCAAGGCCTTCAAGAAGCAGGCCGAGGCCCTCGGCATTGTTTATACCCCAGTGGAAATTGTGGACTTCATCCTGCGCGCTGCTGATGAGGTGTCCCGTAAGCACTTTGGCAAGGGGCTTAGCGATGAAGGCGTGAGCATCCTCGATCCCTTCGCCGGTACCTCGACATTCATGGTGCGCCTGCTGCAGTCTGGCCTCATCAAACCGGAAGACTTGGCGCGCAAATATGCCAACGAACTATTCGCCACCGAAATCATGCTGCTGGCATACTACGTCTCCGCCGTTAATATCGAGACCACCTACAACGCCCTGCGTGAGGAGGCCGCACAGCGCAACGACGAGCCGGCTCCAGAATATGTACCGTTTACGAATATCGCGCTTGCCGATACCTTCCAGGTCCACGAAGAAGGCGATATTCCAGACCTCAACATTTTCCGCGAAAACAACGCCACCATCGAGCGACAGAAGAACGCGCCCATCAACGTCGTGATTGGCAACCCGCCGTACTCGGCTGGTCAAAAATCCGCGAACGATCTCAATGCCAACCAGAAGTACCCGAGCCTGGATAAACGCATCGCAGATACCTACGCGGCCAAGTCTTCGTCCACCAATAAGAATTCCCTGTACGATTCGTACTTTCGTGCTTTTCGATGGGCTACTGACCGTATCGGTGATCATGGCATCGTTGGTTTTGTGACAAATAATGGTTGGATTGACGGAAACTCTGGCGCCGGAGTTCGTTTGTCTCTGGCAGAGGACTTCACGGATCTCTACGTGTTCAATTTAAGAGGAAATTCACTTGTGGCAGGTAAACAAGCGAAGCGTGAAGGCGGCAATGTCTTTGACATCCGCGTCGGAGTTTCCATTGCTTTAGGAATTAAAGATGAATCCAAGAAAGCCTTTGACTTGTACTACGCTGAGTTACCGGACTATTCATCTAAGGACGAGAAGTTAAGTACGATTAATAATGCATCAATCGATAACCTCATGTGGAGGACTATCAAACCAAATGGAAAGGGTGACTGGTTAAGCCAACGCTCTGAGGAATTCGAGACGTGGCCAGTAATTAGTGAGAAAAAAGGAAATGCAACTAAATTCTTTAGAATTTTCTCAAGGGGACTAGAGTCAGGCAGAGACTCTTGGGTATATTCAACTTCCGAAAAGAAGTTGTCTCAGCAGGTGGACAAGCTTCTCAATACGTATAACCAAGCAGTTACGTACATTTCACAAAATGAATCGACGAGCGATTTTTTTGAGCGCGAACCGAAATACAGTAAACCCGAAAATATAAGTTGGACCTCGACTCTAATTTCAAGACTGAATCGACAGGCCTCAGCCGACAAAGAAATTTCTGCTTTCACCATCGGGGTGTATAGACCATTCACTAAGCAGCATGTGTACTTTGACTCAACTCTGATTCATCGCCGTGGTCAGATTCCTTCAATGTTTCCGACACCAAAACACTCCAACATTGGTTTCTTGCAGCCCGCAGTCGGCGCAAACAAACCGTATACGATGTTCGCAATCGACCAAATACCGGACCTAAACTTTTATGGTTCTGAAGGTTCACAATTCTTTCCCCGTTTTACTTGGGCTCCAGTCGACGTCGAAGATGGTGGACTGTTTAGTAAAGGAGGCGTCGTCGAGCAAAGCGAAGCCAGTGTCTACGGCCAGATCGGAGAGGTCGTTGACGGGTATGTGCGCATGGACAACATTACGGATGAGATTAAGCAGAAGTACCGAGGCGCGTTGAGTGATGACATCTCTGGTGATGACATCTTCCACTTTGTCTATGGCAAATTGCATGATCCTAGCTACCAAACACAGTATGCGGCGGATTTGAAAAGAATGTTGCCACATATTAAAACGCCATCTTCGCGTGCGGAGTTCGATAAGTTTGCCGCGGCCGGCAAAGAGCTGATGGCACTGCACGTGGATTATGAGTCCGTTGAGCCATGGCCGCTGGATATTCAGGTCAAAGGTGATGAATCTGACCGGGAGACCTGGCGCGTCCGCAAGATGAAATGGGCCAAGCGCAAGGACCCAGAAACGGGCAAGAACGTCAACGACGTGACGAAGCTGATTTACAACAAGCAAGTGACCATTTCCGGTATTCCGGCGGAAGCGGACCAGTACATGCTGGGCTCACGCTCTGCGTTAGCGTGGTTGATTGACCGGTACCAGGAAAAAAGGGACAAAGCTTCCGGAATTACGAATGACCCAAACGATTGGGCCGATGAGGTGGGCGACCCGCGCTATATCGTCGAGTTAATTGGCAAGGTTACGCGCGTGGCGATGGAAACCGTGCGAATTGTTGACGGCCTGGAGATTGAGGAATAGGTCTGGTTAACAAGTGGCACAGAGTAAGAGTTCTTTTGAAATTGAAAAGACTATCCATTTAGCTCCGATTGAATCCATTCAGCATGCGCTGGGGGCCAATCACGATATTTGCTCGGGCATCGATGAGCTAGTGGACAATTCCATTGACGCAAAGGCAGAAAACATTTGCATCGTCTTCCATGTTGATGGAAATAAGCTGACCCAAATTGCGGTGCATGATGATGGTCGTGGCATGGATGCGGCAACCATGGAACGTGTCTTAAGGCTGGGAGGGCATGAGTCTCAATCACACAGCAATATCGGCATCTATGGAATGGGCTTAAAGGAAGGTTCGTATGCGAATGCCGATACCGTCACAGTGCTTTCCCGAGTGAAAGGGCAATTTCCAGCAGGCATTCAGTTACACAAGGAAAGCTTCACTGCCGATGTATTAAAACAGCAAGCAACAACTGCGGCGTGGAACCTAAGAGATCGGCTCGTTGATCTCAAGTGAGGTACCTCTATTCTCTGGAATGACCTGACGGGAATTTATGAGGGGAGTGACACGCGGGAAGCTGATGCCTTCTTGTCTGGCACAATTGAGAAACTGCGTCGCCACCTAGGGATCCGCTATCACCGTTTCCTCCAGGACAATCGGGTAAGCATTAAAATTTTTATGCTTTATGACGCATTTGATCCAGTGCCTTCCCCGTCCATCAAACCCATTGACCCATGCGGCTACCGGAAACCAGGTGACCGCTTATATCCCCTACATTTAACTGAACATGGACGAGAAGATGGTCCTGGGGTGACGGCGCACATCTGGAATAACAGGTCCAAGTCGGATGAATTTATCTTAGAGGGCAAGGATGAGCTAGGCCATCAGGGCTTTTACATATATATCGCAGACCGCTTGATTACCCAGGGCGGGTGGTGTGGATTTCAGGAACCCCGAAAAGACTATAAATTGCTCCGGGTGGTCATTGACGATCCACGAGTGATCAATGAGTACATCACTATTAGTCCGCAAAAAGGGTCCGTGAGATTAGGCGAGGGCTTTCACCGATTTGTCGATGGGTTAAGAGCATCTGGAGAGCCGGAAAAGAGTTTTGATGCGGTATGTAGCGATGCCATCGCCGTCCTCCGAAAGTCCAATAAAAAATCTGGCAATCCGGACGTGCTGGCGGAAGCAGGGCAAGGAATTGCTCCGGTCATCAAAGAATTGATTGAGGATGAGGCAAATTTAAAAAAGGGTGACCCGGTCAATGTTGTGTGGGCAGAACTGGAAGGCGATAAGTTCGTAGAGGTTTCTCCGCAGGATAGCACTATCAAGATCAATCGGAAATATCGAAAGATGGTAAACCCCGGCAGGGGCTCGCTCAACGATGCACCATTATTAAAAACGCTTCTATATCTGCTGTTCAATGATGTCGCTACTTCGAAGCAGACTAGAAAATCCAAGGCAAACGCTTCCTTGTGGGCTGAGCTGCTTACGACTGCCGCAAGAGAGCAGGAGCGCCAAGAAAATCTACGCTTAGGGCTCGACTAATTCCCCGATCGAACGGGTGTTTGTTTTTGGATTGAATCTATCAATGGGTGTCTGTGTGACGCTGTACTGTAGAGCCCAATTGGTGTGAGGCACATTATTTCCTGTGTCAAGCATTAATAAAGATGCACGAAACAGAGGAGAAAATCTCTTGACCAGCAGTCACGATAGTCAGACAGTAGGCTTCCAATCCCTTAAGGAAGCTATAGGCAATGTTCTTAATCCATCAGATTTAAAGCTCTACGCTTCGTTGCAGGACAGGCTCAACTTGATGGAAGGGATGGACGTTAATGAAGCTTCGATACTTAAATACATCGAGGAAGCCGACGATAACGATATCCAGCCCCTAATAACGTTTATTGTCGCGGCCAAGGATGCTGATGAAGCCGTTCTGAAACCAGAGACCCAGACACCTTCTGAAAGTAAAGAGAGGCTGCAATGGGTTATCGAGCAGCTAGGGCTGTCTGATTTTGCTCCAGCATTGGAGCAGCGTATGCCTGATCCCGAGCCTGCGGTCATTGTCGAAGAAGACTTCACTGAGTGGTATACGCCGGAAAGGCAGCAAGAAAATACTCACTACTGGGATGATTATCGCAAGGTACTGAGCAGAAACCGCTGGGATGCTGAATCTATCGATACCGTGGGTACGCAGGCTACCGAGGTTATTCGGCGCATTGAAGATCCTAAAATGCCACACTACGTGTCTTCTCGCGGCCTGGTGGTTGGTTACGTCCAAAGCGGTAAGACTGCAAACTTTACCGCTGTTACCGCTAAAGCTATTGACGCTGGCTACAGGTTTATCATCATTCTTGCCGGCACGATGGACAATCTGCGTGATCAAACACAACGCCGTTTGGATAAAGAGCTGTGCGGCAAAGAGTCGGTGCTGAGCGGCCTCGATGAAGAAAACCTCACTGCAAAAGAACGCAAAGATGAGACTTATTTCAATGGTGACGAAGAATGGGATCGTGATTGGGATGAGGTCGGTGGCGCGTTCCTGAGCCATGGTCCTGCATATGGCTCCAAGGGATTCCCGCGTATTAAACGCGTGACGACTTCAGTTCGTGATTACCGCAGAACTGGTACTAGCGCGATTGAAATTGAACGCCCGGATAAATCGAAGCCCGTGCATCATCCCGACAACCTGGATAACATGCCTTTGTCTGGTTGCGGTGGTCAAAAAGAATTCTTCGGTGCTCAAAAACCTTAATTCTGATTTGCGGCGCGCGGCCCGTCTTAATGAGGACTTGAAGCATTTGCCGGTCTTGGTTATCGATGACGAGTCCGATCAGGCGTCTATCAATACCAAAAAGCAAAAGAAGGAAGAGCCTAAAGAAGAACGTGAGCGTACTGCGGTTAATGAGCAGATTACTGAACTGCTCAGTAACTGTCCTCGCGCGCAGTATGTCGGTTATACGGCTACGCCCTTCGCTAACGTCTTTGTTGATCCTTCCGATCCGGTAGATCTTTACCCGCGGAATTTTGTTTTGATGCTTAACGAGCCGCCTGCGTATCGTGGTGCAAAGTGGTTTCACGATCGCATGGACTTTGCCGATGCCCCAGAGGAAGCGACTCGTGAAAACTCCCAGAGTAAGGCGTTTATTCGGGACATCGTTGATTCTAGGGGTCTGGATGATGATGTATTTGAGCAAGAGCGAGCTAGAGAACTAAAAGAAGCCCTTGACATGTTTGTCTTAACCGGTGCGATTAAGAAATTCCGGGAAGCCAAACATCCAGGTCATACGTTTAAACATCACACCATGCTGGTGCACGAGGGTACGGGTACTGCGATCCACGGAGATGGGAAGAAAATACTGGAAAGAATTTGGCGAGAGCGCGGATATAATCTTGCGCGACCAATTCCAGAAATGAAGCGACTATTTGAAGATGATCTTCTCGATGTTATGAATATCGAGCGCTACAGGGAAGGGTTCGCGGTCCCACAGACCTATGAAGAACTCCTGCCGTATATCAATGAAGCCTATGCAGAAATGATGGTAGGGGTTCAATCTGGAGAGTCACCAATTTTGCAGGTTGATACTGAAGGCAAGCAAAGCCCAAACTTTGAATCTGGCCGTGTGTGGAAGATTCTTGTCGGAGGGGCAAAGCTTTCTCGTGGCTATACAGTTGAGGGTCTGACGATTTCTTATTTCCGCCGTCGTGCAGGAAGCGCGGATACGCTGATGCAAACTGGGCGTTGGTTTGGCTTCCGTAAGGGTTATCAAGACCTAGTTCGCCTTTATGCGCCTGATGATCTTGTGGAGCTTTTTGAGGCGGCGATGCATGATGAGGAGGTTTTCCGTGACAACATCAAGATTTATGCAGAAGAGCCTCAAGACCCTGATAAGCGTCTGACCCCGAGCCGTATCGCTCCCTTGGTCCGTCAATCGTTGCCGGACTTAAAGCCCACAAGTTCGAATAAAATGTTTAACGCTTATATTCGTTCTACTGCGGCTGCGCCAAATGTAGTGGAGTTGAACTCCATTCCTGACCGTCAAGAGAAAAAGGCCTTGAAATGGAATTTCCAAGAAGTCGGTATACCTTTGTTGCAGAGCCTCGACTCAAATATTGCGAAAATGGCATATTTCCGCTTAGAAGGTTTGAGAAGTGGTAATCCTTTTGCACACGCGGGCTACAAAAACTTCCATGTAGGAACTATCGCGGCCGATGTCTTCGTGGATCTTCTGGAGACAATGCAGTGGTACGAAGGATCGAACTACAAGGGGAACATCGTTGCACCGCATGTCCGTTATCTTCGTGGATTGATGGGAGATGGCAAACACGCAAGTGTTTCGGGTTCCGATTTTCGTGAAGTAGCAGTTATGTTGCCAATCTTGTCGCAAAATCCCAAAACCATTGAGGTTCCAGGTGTGCCGTTTCCAGTGCCGCTTGTAAAGCGTAGTCGCCGTGAAGAACGCCATGACATTACCGGTACTGACCGAAAGAATACGTACATAATGCAAAGCGTGGCTAGCGGTAAGTCCGTTCTTACACCCCGGTTTATTGACATGGCAGAAAACGCACAATTCCTTCGTGGAGAATTTAAAAAGATCAAGGGGAAAGAGCCTTTTGAATTAGACTCTTTTGATGCGAAAAAGCGTGGAGCTGTTCTCGTTACCTTATTTGATGATCGGAACCAGGACGAGGTGGCACAGAGCGAAAGTGATGGCACCTACACTCCGCCGCGTTGGGAAAAAGGAGAAGTGGGGTTAGCTCTAGCCTTTAACTCCCCGCATGAGGCTGTAAATGGTGCAGGCAAAGTTGTGGAGTGGGGCGTGCACTTGCGTGGCGACGGTGATGGCGAGGATGTCGTCATCGAAAGCATGGATGCTCAGAACTAGCCGGCTGCAGAAAGTCGGACCGGTGGGGTGCATCGCTTAAAACGCTCGCCTCTGTCCCTTGAAGCTCCTCACTCCTCTCAGTACACTTACGGTAACGTAACTTAGCTCTGGTGGGAGAAAGAAGTATCGCTGTGGCTCAGATACATGCTGAAGGAACAAAAGAGGCGGGGGAGCATCCCTTGAAAGAAGGCTTGGTGCAGCGCACCTATTGGATGGCGGATCGTGGCGAGCGGCCGCTGACCCGTGGATGGGGTCATGCGCTGGCAGCGTTGCTATCGGTGATCGCCTCTACCGTGCTTATGACGTATGCGTGGATGACGCTGCACTGGTGGCAGGGTCTGGGCGTGACTGTTTATGGCTTAGGACTGGTGGGGCTTTTTGGCGTCTCGGCGCTCTACCACCGCTATCCGTGGGCTAGTCCTCGGGCGGTGCAGTGGTGGCGGCGGGCAGACCACGCCACGATTGCGGTATTCATTGCCGCTACATACACCCCGCTGTGTCTGATTGCGTTATCCCCAGCGCAGGCCGCTTGGATGCTGGCCATTGCGTGGGCGGGCGCTATCTTGGGCGTGATTTTGAATCTGGTGTGGATTGAGCACCCGCGGTGGCTCGACGTCGTGGTATACCTAGCGCTGGGCTGGTTGGTGCTGCCGCTCCTACCCACGCTGTGGAGCGATGCCGGTGCAGCAGTGGTCTGGCTCTTGCTGGCAGGCGGAGTGGTTTACTCCGTGGGTGCGCTGGTTTATGGCTTTAAATGGCCTGGGCGCAATGCGCGCTACTACGGCTATCACGAGCACTTCCACACCGCGACCATCGCGGCTGCGGTGGTGCATCTCGTGGCGGTGTGGCAAGTGGTCGTTGGTGCTGCCTAGTCCGCAATTGTCGTGTTATTGAACAGGGCTGCACTAGCTAGGACGACTAATCCGTTCCGTAAACCCGTCCGGTTAACGGTCAGCGAGAATCCGGAAAGTCTCCCACCAGTCTTGTTCGATTTCCTTGGCCTGCGGTGAGGATAAGATTTCATCCACATCCCCGTCGAGGTCAACATTAGGCAAAAGAACTTCTGCAGGTTGAAGCGGAGGTCGTGGGGTGGGAGTGCCAGAGATCATCGCCTGGGAGAACTCTTGGAGGATCTCGTTCCAGGCAAGGCCAGGACTCAAATCAGAAAGCTTAGTTGATTCAACTCCGCCGTAGAACGCAATGATGCTATCTACTACTTCACGTTCGTATGTGCTGAGATTGTCGGACTGACCACCGGGAACATAGGGTACTGGCCAGGGGTTTTCATCCCCCGCTACCTGCCAGGTTTGAATGTGCAGCTCACGGGAAACAGGGCCGTGCCGCCACGCTTGAAACTCCGCTTGGAATAATGGTCGGCCCGTCCACGCCAGATGCCAGCCTTGGGAGAAGTAGCACAGCTTGTACAGCTTGAGCTTGTCCACGTTGGGAATGCGCTCAGTTATGTATTGCCCAACGTCAAAAATTTCAGCCATGCTCTCCTCCTTTCAGCGTCGCGCTAAAGTATACGGCCTCATTTTGCAGTTGGAAAGAGCTTCTGTGCATCCGTTCCCGTGGCAACTGCGGCTGCGAGCAGCATGCGGGCCTGGGGTGCGCGGAGGTTGCCGGAGGGGATGACGCCGGCATCGGCAAGCGTGGCACCGCCACCGGCGCCGCCGTAGATACCCTCGACGGGGCCGTGATCCACGCGGGTAGTAAGAACGACGGGAACGGACTTGGCGGCTTCCATGGCGGCGGTAGCCAAATCGGGGCCGATATTTCCTGAACCCATGCCCTCAATGACGATGGCCTGTGCGCCCTTGGCCAAGGATTGCTCAATGAGATCCGCTGGGGCACCGGGGTAGGCGGCGATGATGTCCACGCGGACATCGCCAAGCGGGGCGTATTTCAGCGGATCGGGGCGTTCTGGGAATTTCTCCTGGCTATTGGTAGCAAAGCCATCGGCCTTTTCCGTATCAGATTTAAACGCGCCGCGGGCGGGGATCACCTTGCCACCAAAGGCGATGAATGCGCCGTGGCCGGCATAGTCCGAGTTGGTGACGGTCTCTACTGCGGTAGCGAGGTTTTCCGGGCCGTCTGGATCATCGTCATCGAACGGGCGCATTGCGCCGGTGAGTACGACGGGCTTATCGCTGTCGTGGAAAGTATCGAGCGCAATGGCGGTCTCTTCCATGGAATCGGTGCCGTGGGTGACGATGACGCCATCGACGTCATCGCGCTCTAGCTGCTCCTGTACGGCGGTGATGATTTTATCGGTATCGGCCAAGGTCATCGCAGAAGAATCCAGGTTGGCAATGTCTTTGACCTCGAGCTCCAGCTTGGATTTGTCGAATTCAGAGTACAGCGGGTCCACCAGGTCAGAGCCCTTTACGGTGGGCACCACCGCGCCCTTGTCATCGTGGGTGCTGGCGATGGTGCCGCCGGTAGAAAGCACCACCACATGTCCCTCGATTTCGGAGCGCTGCTTGGCGTGGGAGCCGCTCGACTTGGCGGAAGTGGTAGAAGAGCTTGTGGCGGAGCTGCTGGCGCTACTGGAGCTGGTAGCGGAGCTAGAACTCGATGCCGTGGAAGATGCTTCTGAGGTCTTTTCCGCGGAAGTAGAAGAAGAGGTAGTCGTCGGTGTAGCCGAAGCCTCATCTTTATCCTCCTGGTTGGCCGGATTCTGGCAGGAGGCCAGTAGCACTGCGGAGGCAACTAATGCGGCGGAGTACTGCACCCTGCGGCGCAGGCGTGGGTTAGACATATCAACTCATTTCTCTAGCGTGGTCTCAGTAACCAATTTAATACCACGCTGGTGCGCGGGTGCCGCGCAAAAGAAATTGTGCTGAAAATTTAATCCACGTGCTGGTAGTGCGGCGCCACGATGAGCGGCTTCGGGGAATATTCGCCGCGCAGCTCGCGCAAGATATTGGCGTGCTCGGCTAGGCGGATATCTTCTTCCGTCTGTGGGGTAAAGGTGCGCGCAGTCAGCGGCTGCCCGTCGCGGTCCAAGGCAATATAGGCCACGGTGGCGTGGATGGCGGTCTTGAGGTTATCGCGGCCGCCGCGGGGATCGCCGGCGCGGACGTGGATGGACATCTGCATGGAGCGGCGGTCCGTGCGCATCATGCGGGCATCGACCTCAATGAGATCGCCGATGGAAATGGGCTTATAAAAGCGGATGCCGCCGGCATAGACGGCGACGGTGCGCTCGCCGGACCACTCCATGGTGCAGGCGGTGCCGGCCTCATCGATCCACTGCATTGCGGTGCCGCCGTGCACCTTGCCGCCCCAGTTGACGTCGGTGGGCTTGGCCAAAAAACGGTTGACCATGCGTGGGGCATCGGAAGGCCCATCGTAGCTCTGCTTGTCCATCTCGAGCTCGATTGCCTTGCGCAGCTCGATGCGGGATTTCGCGGCCTCGGCCACGCGCATGTGCTCATCGGTATCCGGCACGAAGGTGGGAACCGGGGTGGTCTTATCGCTTTCGGGATCCTTGGCCACGAAGATGACCAGGCAATCGCAGGCGCGGGTGAAAATGCCTTCGCGGGGATCGGCAGAAAGCACCTCGTTGATGATGTGCATGGAAGACCGGCCGGTCATTGCGATGCGCGAGCGCACCTCCACGATGTGCCCGGAGGGAATGGGCCGGGTGAAGTGAATATGGCCCACATAGGCGGTCACGCAGTACTGCCCGGACCACTGCACGGCACAGGCGTAGGCGGCCTTATCGATCCATTCCAGCACGCGCCCGCCATTGATACCAGGGGCGCCGGCCATGGTGACATCGGTTGGCGATGCCATAAAGCGCAGCGTAAGGGTAGGGGACTTTTGGGTTTCCGTAGCAGCGTCAGTAGGTGACATAAACAATAAGATAACAGTAGCTATGCTGTGGCTATGCCTAAACCCGTAGATCCCGCTGCCACGCGCGCGGCAGTCATCGCCATCAAGGATTGGATTCAGGACCCGGACGGGCAACAAAAGCCAGGCAGGGCCCTGCTTGCCGATGCCGTCCGTCGCACCGCCCGCACCCTCGAGGCCGACGCGCCGGGGCACTCGGTGGAGCTGCGCGTACCCCCATTTGTTGCGGTGCAGTGCATTGAAGGCCCTCGTCATACGCGCGGCACTCCACCCAATGTGGTGGAAATGGACGCGGAGACTTGGCTGCGTTTGGCCACCGGTGTCACGGACTGGGACGAGGTCAAAAACACAGGTCGCATCGATGCTTCCGGGTCGCGTTCAGGGGAGATTGCACAGTGGCTGCCCATCATTCCGTTAGTTTTCGACGGCCCAACGCGCTAATATAAACGCCGTGGTAGAAGTACATACTCCTAGTATCACTGACCTTGACGATCGTAACGAGGAGGAACCCCGCGAAGAGTGTGGCGTCTTTGGCGTCTGGGCTCCCGGGGAGGAAGTCTCCAAACTTACCTACTTTGGCCTTTTTGCTCTCCAGCACCGCGGCCAAGAAGCCGCCGGCATTGCGGTGGGCGATGATGACCGCATCGTCGTCTTCAAAGACATGGGCCTGGTGGCCAATATTTTCGATGAATCGACCCTTTCTGCCTTAACCGGCAACGTAGCAGTGGGACACACGCGCTATTCCACGGCCGGCGGCAAGGAATGGTCCAATGTGCAGCCGATGTTTTCCACCTCCTCGACGGGCGTGGACATTGCCTTGGGTCACAACGGCAACCTAGTCAATTACCTCGAGCTGCGTGCAGAGGCCGTCGAGCGCGGCCTGATTAAGCCGCACGAGGAATCGGTTTCTGACTCGATGTGTTTGTCCATGCTGCTTGCCGATGGCGTCGATGACACCACCTCCGTCTTCGACTCTGCCCGCGAGCTCCTGCCACGGGTGAAGGGCGCATTCTGCTTGACCTTTACCGATGGCCACACCATGTACGCCGCGCGCGACCCGCAGGGCGTGCGCCCGCTGGTGCTAGGCCGGCTGGCCAAGGGCTGGGTCGTTGCCTCTGAAACCTGCGCGCTGGATATCTGCGGCGCGCAATTTATTCGCGAAATCGAGCCGGGCGAGCTCGTCGCCATTGATGAGGCCGGCATCCGCTCTGAAAACTTCGCGCCCGCCAAGCGCAGCGGCTGCGTTTTCGAGTACGTGTACTTGGCCCGCCCGGATAGCGATATCAAGGGCCGCTCCGTCAACGCCTCCCGCGTGGAGATCGGCCGCCGCTTGGCCCGCGAATACCCAGTTGAGAATGCAGACCTGGTCATCCCCGTACCGGAATCCGGCAACCCGGCCGCGGTGGGCTACGCCCGCGAATCCGGCATCACCTTCGCCCACGGCTTGGTGAAAAACGCGTATGTGGGCCGCACCTTTATTCAGCCCACGCAGACCCTGCGCCAGCTGGGCATCCGGTTAAAGCTCAACCCGTTGCGCGAGGTCATCGACGGCAAAAAGCTCGTCGTGGTGGATGATTCCATCGTGCGCGGCAATACCCAGCACGCGCTTATCCGCATGTTGCGCGAGGCCGGCGCCGCCGAGGTCCACGTGCGCATCGCCTCCCCGCCGGTGAAGTGGCCGTGCTTTTATGGCATCGACTTTGCCTCGCCCGGCGAGCTCATTGCCAACGCCAGTCCGTCCGATGACCCGGAAGAGATTTGCTCCACCATCTGCGAGACCATCGGCGCTGACTCTTTGGGCTTTGTCTCCATCGATGAAATGGTCGCCGCCACAGAGCAGCCTCGCTCCGAGCTGTGCACCGCCTGCTTCTCCGGCGATTACCCCCTTGGCCTTCCCGCCGGAAACCCCAATGCCGATGCCGTGCGCACCCTGCTCGGAACCCAATAAAAACACTTAAGGAACTTTCAAAAACATGAGTGACAACACCTACGCCGCAGCCGGCGTCAATATCGAAGAAGGCGACCGCGCGGTAAGCCTATTTGCCCCACACGCCAAGCGCGTCACCCGCCCGGAGGTCATGGGCGGCCTCGGCGGCTTTGCGGGGCTCTTCAAGCTGGGCGATTACAAGGAACCCATCCTCGCCGCTGGCTCCGATGGCGTGGGCACCAAGCTCGCCGTTGCGCAGGCCATGGATAAGCACGACACCATCGGCATCGATCTGGTGGCCATGTGCGTCGATGACCTAGTCGTCTGCGGCGCCGAGCCACTATTCCTGCAGGACTACATCGCCGTGGGCAAGGTCGTGCCGGAAAAGGTAGCCGAGGTAGTTAAGGGCATTGCCGAGGGCTGCGTGCAGGCAGGCGCTGCGCTGCTCGGCGGCGAGACCGCCGAACACCCAGGCATGATGGGGGAGAACGAATACGACGTCTCCGCTACCGCCGTCGGCGTGGTTGAGGCCGATGGCGTGTTGGGCCCAGACAACGTGCGCGAGGGCGATGTACTCATCGCCATGGGCTCGTCTGGGCTGCACTCCAATGGCTACTCGCTCGCGCGCCACGTCTTGCTGGAGCAGGCGGGCATGCCGCTAGACGGGTACGTGGAAGAGCTCGGCCGCCCGCTAGGGGAGGAGCTTTTGGAACCCACTCGCATCTACGCCAAGGAATGCCTGGCGCTGGCGCAGGAATGCTCCGTATCCACCTTCTGCCACGTCACCGGCGGCGGGTTGGCCGGCAATCTGGAGCGCGTTATTCCAGAGGGCCTGAGCGCTGAGGTCAACCGCTCCACGTGGAATCCGGGCCAGATCTTTAAGCTCATCTCGTCCATGGGCAAGGTCGAGCTGGCGGAGATGGAAAAGACCTTCAACATGGGCGTGGGCATGATTGCCGTGGTCAATCCGGAGGACCGTGACCGCGCCTTGGCCATGCTCACCGCCCGCCACATCGACGCGTGGGAGCTGGGCAGCGTCCGCGAAGCAGACGGCGAAGAACCGCGCGTTATCATGCAGGGCGAACACTCAAACTTCTAGGTACAAGAGGAAGGCCTTAGGTTAAAAACCTAAGGCCTTTTGTGGATTTATCCGGCGAGCGGAAGATTAGCGCTCGTCGTCGTTGTCCTCATCCCATTCGTCGACATACTCGGCGTAGGGATCATCCTCTTCGTAGTCGTGGGAGTCACCCTCCTGCTGAGCAGCGAGTTCCCGCTGAAGGGACTCGATATCCATCTCGGGTGAGTTGTACTTGAGCTGGCGTGCAACTTTGGTCTGCTTTGCCTTAGCGCGTCCGCGTCCCATGTGCATGACCCCCTTGGGCTAGTAGGGCGCTCCAGGGATTCTTGGGCGCCCCATCGGCTTGTCAATTGTGTATCTTCCTGTAAGACACAATAGCGCGTGTGACGAAAAAATTCCGCACCGGCCCCCCGATGAGTGGAAAATCTACCGCCCGCGCAGCCGGTTTACCGCCTCGCGCCCGGCCTTTGGGCCCTCATCTTCGGGGATGGAGGACGCATCGATCGACGCCGCGGTATCGCCGATATCCAATGTGCCTGCATCTAGCGCAGAACGCTTGACTAGCCCTAAGGCAATGGGGCCGAAATCGCAGTCATCCACGATGGTGCCGATGCGACCTACCTTACGTCCATTAAATGAAATGTCATCGCCCACATTCGGCCGTTCCGGCGCGGATCCGTCGAGGTGGAGGAGCACCAAGAGGCGGGGAGAACGGCCCAGGTTCTCCACGCGCGCCACGGTTTCTTGGCCGCGGTAGCAGCCCTTATTCAGGTGCACGTGGGCGGGATTGGCATCGCTGCGGCTAATCCACTGCGGAACCTCGTGCGGGATGGATTTATTGTCCAAGTCGGCGGCAAGTTCCGGCTCGCGGGCGCGCACGCGCTCGGCGGTAAAGGCCATGAGCCCGGCCAGCCGCGCGCCCTCGGCCTCCAGGGCAGCCATGGATTCCACCAACTTTTCGCGCGGAACGGCGAGGTCAACCCGCTTGATTCCCGGCCACTGCACCTCGCGGGAAAAGACCACGGTGGGTGGGGTAGGAATATCGGCTTCACCCAGCAACGTCACGATGGCGATATCGGCTTCCTCGACCGTGACCTCAGACCAAAAGACCATCTTGGTCAAAAAGTCCTGGGCGGATTCGAACTGCGCGGCGGGCAGATCGAGGTAAAGGTCCTCGCCCGCGCGGGTGATATCCATGTGGTGCAAAATGTGGCCCTGGATATCTAGGTCGAGGGCGCCGGCGGAGAAGCCGGAGGGGGCATCGTCAAGCTTCTGCGAGAGCAGATTATTAAGAAAACCCGGTGCATCCGCACCGCTGACGCGCAGCACGCGGCGCTGCGAGCGGTCGATGGCGATGGTCCCGGTCTCGGCCGCACGCTGTTCCCCGAGGGGGTTGCCATAGTGCCAGGCCACACCTTGGGCATCGAGTACAGTCGCGTCCTGGTGCTCGGCGGCACCGGCGCGTTGAAGAAGTGGCGAAGAATAACTCACATCTACCGATGGTAGGGCATAATCGAGTCTATGAAACCCTCCCCGCGAAAAGAGCCGGTCATCTACGTCGTGGAACCCTTTGGTGGGTCGGTGCGCAAGCATTCGCCCTCCCTGCCGCTGGTTTATGCCGATGACGCCGCCGTGACCCGCGGCGATGGCATCTTTGAATCGCTCCTGGTCCGCGGCGGTAAGGCAGCTAACCTCGCCCGCCACGCGCAGCGCTTTCGCGATTCGGCGCGGGCGCTCGATTTGCCGGAACCGCCGATGCACAAGTGGGAGGAGGCGACCCGGCTGGCGATCGCGGATTATTGCGGTACCGATGCCGATCATCCCGATGCCAAATGCACCTGGACCTATACCCGCGGCCGGGCTTCGACCGGCGTGCCCACCGCGTGGGTGACGGTGCAGCCGCTTGGCGATGCCCCTCTTCGCCAACGCACCACCGGCGTCACCGTCCTGACGAGCCCGCGCTTGTGGCACGTGGCCGAAGAGCTACCGGCCAAGACACTCAACTACGCCGCGACGATGGCGATGCTGCGCATGGCCAAGGACAAGGGCTACGACGATCTCATCCTCACGGATCCAGATACCGGCGAAATCTTAGAGGGCGCTACCTCTACCGTCGTGGCGGTGCGGGGAAAGAAGCTGCGCACCGCCGCCGGCCGCGGCATTTTGCCCGGCACCACGCAGGCCGCGCTCTTTGATTACGCCCAGGATCGCGGCTACCGCTGCAAGGCCAAGCCGCTGACGGTGGAGTACTTGGAAAAGTCCGATTCGGTGTGGCTGGTCTCTTCCGTGCGCGTGGCGGTGCGGGTGACCAAGCTGAATGAAAAAACGTTAAAAGCCCCGGATAACGAGGAAGAAATCCGGGGGCTTATCGATGCCGCGCTAGGGGCCTAGCCAGCTTTTTAGCCGGCGATGCGGGTGAGCTCGGCGGACATGTAGGGGCGCATTTCGCCATCGACCATGCGCTCGTCTACCCAGCCCAGGTTGTTATTGGGCATGAGTCCGTACATGCGCTTGCCGGGGCCCAGGTTCTTCGGGCCGGTCTCGGTGACCATGGTGGAGGCGGATTCGAGCTGCCAAGCGCGCTCGTTGAAGGGCTCGCCGTAGAAGATTTCCACGATGCCGGTTGAAGAGGTGTAGGTGACCTCGATTTCATCCTTGGCGGAGATGCGCCAGAAACCGGTCTCGCGGGTAGACGGGCCCTGCGGCTTGCCCTCGGTATCGATCTTCCAGGTGCGCGAGCTAAAGGTCAGGTAATTCTCGCCGTCGTGGGCGACGACCAGCTGCTGGCCAAAGGTGTATTCGCTGCCATCGGTGTCGTGGGCCTGGCCCTCGCCCTGCCAGACGCCGACGAGGGGGAGGAGTCCTAGCAATCCATCGTGTAGCGACGGGCCCTGGCGCAGGTTGGCGGTATCGGCGGGAACGGGGGCATCGCCAAGCTCGATGGCGGGGATATTGTGGCTGGCCGCATCCTTCCATTGCTCGGCGGCCTGGTTGACCGCGTCATTGCCATTGAGCGCGCCGGAGGTGTTTTCCGGGTGGGACGCGGCGGCGGTCTCGACGTTCGGGGTATTGGTGTTCTCGGTATTTTCGCTCATGGGCGTCCAGCCTAGTCGTGCCGGGGCCGCTTTAACTACTAGACTGGTCCTTTGTGCATGCACTGATGATTTCCAATCCCAATTCGACCTCGCAATCCAACGGGCTCTTTCGCCAAATCGTGCCCGCCCTGCGGGCCGTAGAAGGCATGCACCTATTGGTGAAATTCACCCATTACCCAGGGCATGCAGAAGACATCGTCCGGGGGCTTACCAGGGATGATTATGATGTCATCATTGCTGTGGGCGGCGATGGCACCGTCAATGAGATTGTCAACGGCCTGCTGGGGCCGGCCGGTGGAGATCTCCCCAGCCCGCACGATGTGCCGGCGCTCGCCGTCATTCCCACCGGATCCGCGAACGTCTTCGTCCGCGCCCTTGGCTTCCCCAATACTCCGGTTGAGGCCATCCACGTTCTGGCTCGCATGCTAGAGCGCGATCTGCGCCGCACCATTTACCTGGGCACCTGGAACGAACGCTGGTTTGCCGTCAACGCCGGTTTTGGCATGGATGCGGACGTCCTCGCGCGCGTGGACCGCGCCCGTGAACAAGGCTTTTCCGCCACCCCGCTGCGCTACCTCAACGTGGCCATTCGGGCTTGGTTGCGGGCTCGCCGCAACCCGCCACAGATCACGGTGCACGCGGAATCCCGCTTGGGGCAGACGCTTCATAAGAAGGATTTCCCACTCTTGTTTACGTCTAATACCAACCCCTGGACTTTCTTGGGCCCCTTGCCGGTGGTGACCAACCCGCGCAATTCCTTTGATGAGGGGCTGGCGCTTTTCGGCCTGGAAAAGCTCAGTGGCGTGCGTGGGGTTATCGGCCTGCTGCACCTCTTTGGTGCCGATAAGCACGGCTGGCTCAAGCGGCTGGTGAAGGAGAAGACCCTAGGCTTTGATGATGCCAAGCGCGTCGAACTCGATTGCCACTCCCCGCAGCGCTTCCAGGCCGATGGCGAATCCGAGGGGACCTTCCGCCACGTGACGCTGACCTCTGTGGCCGATGCCATCGAGGTCTACGCGCCGCAAGACAGGCGGCAGGTGGCCCAGCGCTCCGTGCAGGAAGTGCTGCGGGACTTTATTCGCCTTCGTTAGGATTCGTCCTCATCTGGGGCAGGACCTACCTTATTGGCGGTATCGGCCGCCTTCTTTTCGGCCTCTTCAACGGCCCGTTGCTCCGAACCCTCGATTTCCAGCGGGGATAGCTGAGCCATCTGGACCTTGATATTGCGGCGCTGGACCTCAAAGTAAAGGGTTCCGCCCTGCAGCCTTACCATCGTGGCCTGCGCCGGCAGCGGGAGCTCGCGCGTATCGAAGTTGAGGGAAAACGCCTCCTTGAGGCGCGGATCATCGGTGCCGTAGACCTCCATGCGAAACTCCGGGCCCACTAGCCGCAGCGTGACCATCGCGGTGGACTTTTCCTTATCGCCGGGCAGGGTGCCGGTAAGCTCTGCCTCGGCAGAAACGCCGCCGGAGGGCGAAATATCATCCGGGTTGGCAATGGAGAGATCGGTAATGCCCAGAAGGCGCCCTAACGCCACGCCGTCCAGGGAAATGCCGCGCGAATATGTGGATACGGGCGCGCCTTCAATATCGCCGTTTACTACCTGCTCAGGGGTAACGGTGATATCGCGCAGCACGGTCGAGGCATTGACCATGCCCAGCTTGGGAACCTCCACGTCGAGCGCCTTGACCTGCAAGTAGGGGATTTCTTTAGAGCCTGCCGCCAACAGGTACGGGGTGCCGCCGATATACACCTGGGGGGAGTTTTCCAGCCGCGAGTTCTCCTTTACCTCCTGGGCAATCTTGTGCTCAGAATGCATGGCCACGCAGGCATCGGCCACCCATGCGGCAAAGACCACGCCCACCAGGATGAGGACGTGGACAATGCGCCGGTCGACTTTGACTACACTCACGCCTTCAAATTTAGCCTACGTATTATGGACACCATGAATATCACCGAAGAAAACCTCCCCGCCTCCCCAGAGCTGGCGGGCAGCCTGGAAGAACTAGCAGCGCACGCAGAAAAAGCCGACGGCATCGCCCCGCTGTCGGAGCAATTCCTCAACGGCCTGCGCGATGAGCGCCTGCACCACAAGCATTTGGTGGCTTGGCTGGACGGCGAGCCCATCGGCGTATCCAGCTGCGAGGATTCCACCGCGGAGCTTTTTATCGCCCCCGATTATCGCGGCAAGGGCTATGGCACCGCGCTTTACGATGCCACCGCTAACGCCACCACCAACCTCGAGACCTGGGCGCATGGCAACGGCAAGCCGGCTCAGGCCCTGGCTAATTCCCGCGATCTGAAGGTCACCCGCACCCTCGTGGTCATGGGCATCGAGGGCGGCGATCTGGATAGTGCAGCCCAAGTAGGCGAGCTTCCGCTGCAGGCCGCCAATTACAGCGAAGCGGTGGACAAGTGGGGCAAGGACACCGTGGAAAACGAGTGGCTGCGCGTGAATAATGAGGCCTTTAATTGGCACCCAGAACAAGGCGGCTGGGATTTAGAGCGCCTGCACCGCGGCATGGAGGCCGAATGGTTCGATCCTAAGGACGTTTTGTTCTTCTGGGACGAAAAAGAACAGGGGCACCCGACCCTGGCCGGTTTCCACTGGACCAAGTGGCACGAGGAGGAAGATCCCGGTTTTGGCGAGGTCTACGTGGTGGGCCTTGCGGAGGCGTACCGCGGCCAAAAATTAGGCGGACCATTGCTGCAGATTGGCCTGCGCCGCATGGTAGAAAAGGGAGCTCAGCGGGTTATTTTGTACGTGGAAGCGGACAATGAACCGGCACTGAAGGCCTACAAGCGCCTAGGCTTTTCCGTTGATGAAGAGCATGTCGTCTGGGGCTAGTGTGATTAAGGTCATGTCAACTTTCTAGCTTGTTCATTAATTGTTTACCTCACGGCACCCTGCTGGTTAATTCCTCCGGTTAGCTTTACTGATTGTGAGAAAGCCGCACCTGCGCACCTGCACCCCGCTTCCGAAGAGCGGACGTGGGATGTAGGTTCCCCTTTTTTATGGGGATGCGGTTTCCTCGGACAATCAATCTCTGATCTGCACCGGAAAGGGTTTTCCCGTGATTCGCAACTTCAAGCGCTCTGCCGCTATCTTCGGCCTCGTGGTCGCTACCTCTACCGCTCTCGTAGCTTGTTCTGAGGACACCTCCTCTGACTCCTCGGGTTCCTCCGACGGCAGCGGCGTCGCTGGCGAGCTTGTTGGTGAGGGCGCATCCTCCCAGCAGAACGCAATGTCCTACTTCGGCACCGCCTTCGCAGAGGACAACCCAGACGCAAACCTGTCCTACACCGCTTCCGGTTCCGGTAAGGGTGTTGAGGCTTTCATCAACGGCCAGGCAGACTTCGCTGGTTCTGACTCCCCGTTGAAGGAAGACGACGGCCAGATTGAGGCCGCCAAGGAGCGTTGCGACGGCAACGACGCATGGCACCTGCCTTCCACCATCGGCCCGGTTGCCATTGCTTATAACCTGGGTGACCAAGAGATCAACCTCTCCACCGATACCATTGCCAAGATCTTCAAGGGCGAGATCAAGAAGTGGAACGACGAGGCCATCGCCGCTGATAACGAGGGCGCAGACCTGCCGGACACCGACATCCACGTCATCTTCCGCTCTGACGAGTCCGGTACCTCCGATAACTTCCAGAAGTTCCTGAACGCCTCCACCGGTAACTGGGACGGCGAAGGCAAGCAGTTCCCTGACGCTGTAGGTGAGGGCGCAAACGGTTCCTCCGGCGTTGCTGACCAAGTAGCAAACATCGAGGGTGCCATCACCTACGTTGAGGCCGGCTTCGCTGACCAGAAGGAAGCTGACGGCGTCAAGAAGGCCAAGATCGACTTTGGCAACGGCCCGGTTGAGCTGAATGACGACACCGTCAACAAGGCACTGGAGAACCTGGAGTTCAAGGACACCGCTTCTGAGAACGACATGGTCGTTGACTCCAAGGCTCTCTTCGCTTCCGATGTTGAGGGTGCATACCCGCTCATCCTGACCACCTACAACATCGTCTGCTCCGCTGGCTACGATGACGAGACCGCTGAACTGGTCAAGACCTTCTTCAACGACGTTCTGGATCACCAGGATGACCAGTTGGCAGAGCAGGGCTTCATCCCAGTTAAGGGTGACCACCTTGACCGCCTGAAGAGCGCTGTTGACGCACTGCAGTAACGCGTAAACCCCGCTTTACCTCGCGAAATAACATTCCGCCCGCCCCCACTGCCGCCCTCGAGACGCGCTTTGGGGGCGCAGGCATGTACATCGCATGTCCCTTTGTTCCACTTCAAATAAGGATTAGTACGTCTCATGGCAGACAATAATCTCACCCAGGCATCGACCTCGGAGGCCCTTCCCGTCTCTGGCGCCGAACAGCCTCATACCCGTGGCGATAATGAGACTGACTTGGCTACCTCCAGCTCCGGTAGCTCCGTCAAGCGCCCCGGTGACCGCATTTTCGAATTCCTCTCCACGGCCTCTGCCACGCTGATTACCGTGATGATCGCGGCGATTGCCGCCTTCCTCATCTGGCGTGCCGTCCCCGCGCTCAGCGTGAACGAGAATGGCCTACTGGGCTTTTTCACCCACGGTGAACGCTGGGAGACCACCGATACTTCTGCGATGAAGTTCGGTATCCCGACCATGTTCGGCACCACCGTCCTCATCTCGGTATTCGCGCTGATTCTGGCCATGCCAGTCGCGCTTGCGATTGCCATCTTCTTGTCCAACTACGCCCCGGCCCGCTTGGTTAAGCCACTGGGTTTCTTGGTGGACATGCTGGCCGCAGTGCCGTCCATCGTCTACGGCCTGTGGGGTTGGCAGGTCCTTGGCCCAGCCCTGTCCAGTTTCTACACCTGGATGGAGTCCTGGGCCGGTGGGTTCTTCCTGTTTACTCATTACGATAATTCGCCCGCCTTTGCTACCGGCCGCAACCTCTTCACCGGTGGCATCGTGCTCGCCGTGATGATTTTGCCGATTATCGCCGCCACCGCCCGCGAGGTCTTCGTGCAAACGCCTCCGGGCCAGATCGAGTCCGCCTTGGCACTGGGCGCTACGCGCTGGGAAGTCATCCGCATGACCGTCCTGCCCTTCGGCATGTCCGGCTACGTCGCCGGCTCCATGCTGGGCTTGGGCCGCGCTCTGGGTGAGACCATGGCGCTGTACATGGTGGTCTCGCCCCTGGTGGACTTCCGCTTCTCGCTTTTCGATGGCGGTACCACTTTCGCCACGGCCATCGCCCTCGCCGCCGCCGAGTTCGGTAACGAGACGCGCGCCGGTGCCTATATCGCCGCCGGTTTGATGCTGTTCTTGCTGACGTTTGTCGTCAACGCCATTGCCCGCGCCATCGTGAAGAGCAAGTAAGGAAGGACAACAATGACTACTACGACAAATAACAAGCCCGCCTCCGCTGGTGGGGCAACCTTCCTGGAAATCTCCGGTTCCCGCAAGGCGGCCAATAGCATTGCCACCGTCGTTGTATGGGGCGCTATGGCTTTGGCGATGGTCCCTCTGATCTGGGTGCTGTGGGAGCTCATTGCTCGCGGTAGCGGCGTGATTTTCTCCGCTGACTGGTGGACGCTGTCCCAGCGCGGCGTGATGAATAGCGCCGAAGGCGGCGGTGCCGCCCACGCCATCGTCGGTACCTTCGTGCAAACCGCCCTGGCTTCCATCCTCTCCATCCCGATCGGTATCTTCACCGCCATCTACTTGGTGGAATACTCCAAGGGTGGCTGGCTCGGCCGCATCACCACCTTCATGGTGGACATCCTGTCCGGCGTGCCCTCCATCGTGGCCGCGCTGTTCATCTTCGCCATGTGGATCACGCTCTTCGGCTTTGGACGTTCCGGCTTTGCCGTCGCCCTGTCCTTGGTCCTATTGATGATCCCCATCGTGGTGCGCAATACCGAAGAGATGCTGCGCGTGGTTCCCATGGACCTTCGCGAGGCCTCCTATGCCCTCGGCGTGCCCAAGTGGAAGACCATTGCACGCATCGTGCTGCCGACAGCCCTGTCCGGCATCGTGACCGGCATCATGCTGGCCATTGCTCGCGTGATGGGTGAATCCTCGCCAGTGCTGGTCTTGGTTGGTTCCTCCTCGGTCATCAACTGGGATGCGTTTAAGGGCTCGCAGTCCTCACTGCCGCTGATGATGCTTGATATGTACAAGGCGGGCGCGCAGCCTGCCGTGCTGGATAAGCTGTGGGGCGCAGCGCTGACGCTGGTTATCCTCATCGCCATCCTCAATATTGCGGCGCGAGTAATTTCCGCGAAGTTCTCGGTCAAGAAATAGCCGCACACGATTCCGCCACTTTTACACCCCTCAAGAGGAGAAACCTCCACAATGTCTAAGCTCGAGCTCAATGACGTCGATATTTTCTACGGCGATTTTCACGCCGTACAGAACGTAAATATGCAGATCCCGGCACAGGCCGTGACCGCCTTCATCGGCCCGTCCGGCTGCGGTAAGTCCACCGTGCTGCGCACCTTGAACCGCATGCACGAGGTCATCCCTGGTGCATCCGTCAAGGGCGAGATCCTGCTCGATGGCACCAATATCTACGGGCCCAAGGTCGACCCAGTTTCCGTGCGCAATACCATCGGCATGGTATTCCAGAAGGCTAACCCATTTCCCACCATGTCCATCGAGGGCAACGTGGTTGCTGGCCTGAAGCTGTCTGGTGAAAAGAATAAGAAGAAGCTCAAGGAAGTAGCCGAACAGTCCCTGCGCGGCGCTAACCTCTGGGACGAGGTCAAGGACCGCCTGGATAAGCCGGGCGGCGGCCTCTCCGGCGGTCAGCAGCAGCGCCTGTGCATCGCCCGCGCGATTGCCGTGGAACCAGAAGTGCTGCTGATGGACGAGCCCTGCTCTGCTCTGGACCCGATTTCCACCTTGGCCGTGGAGGATCTTATCCACGAGCTGAAGGAAAACTTCACGATCGTCATCGTGACCCACAACATGCAGCAGGCCGCCCGCGTGTCCGATAAGACCGGCTTCTTCTCCCTAGAAGCTACCGGCAAGCCGGGACACCTGGTGGAGTTCGATGAAACCACCCGAATCTTTGAGAACCCTTCCCAGAAGGAAACCGAAGACTACATCTCTGGCCGCTTCGGCTAAAGGTAGACTCTGATTGTCCGAAAAGGGCGGTACCTCCAGCGCAGGAAGGTACCGCCCTTGTGGCAGTTTTATTAGCGTTTATTAGCGGCGGAATTGGCGCTCTAATTCGCTCATGCGGGCCTCGAACTCGGCGTCCTTTTGGTCCTCTTGGAGCTTTCTTTCAAACTCTTCTGGCAATAGGCCGGTGGCAAAGTAAATGATGCGCCCAGCCACGGAGACGCAGTGGTCCGCGTAGCGCTCGTAGTAGCGGGTAATCTGCGCCGTCTCTACGGCCTGGCGCACTGTTCCTTCCCAGTCGCGCTGGGTGAGGATGCGCAGCAGGTGGTGGTTAATATCGTCCACCGCATCATCATCGGAACGCAGGTTGACGGAGAGCTCGGCATCAGGGGTGACCAAAATATCGTGCACCACCGAACCCATTTCCTGGGTCAGGCGGAACATCTCTTCCATGAATCCGAGGTATTCAGCGGGCACGACGGCCTCAGGGTGGCGGCGGCGCGCGGCATCGGCAATGTGCTGGGCTAGTTGGCCCATGCGGAAAAGATCCTCAACGATGTAGATGGAAGAGACCACCTGGCGCAGATCCTGGGCCATGGGATTTTCTAGAGCCAGAAGCTTTACCGCGCGTTCGGAGCAGCGGGAGCGAATCTCATCGAGTTCCTCGGTGAGGCTAAGCGCTTCCTCCGCGGGTTCCAGGGCGCAATCGAGCAGCGCCTGGGAGGCCTGATCCATGATGGTGCGGACGGTATCGCACATGACGATGAGGTCGTGCGAGAAGTTGTCCAGATGTTCACGGTAGGCAGTACGCATGCAGGAAATGATAGCTCACAAACCGCGCAAATGCTTGCTGAGTCACACCAGTGTGGGTTTAGCCGCCGGAGTTATAAATATCAGCGCCGACCGGAACGAATTCATCCTCGGGGTCATCGAGCCAGCCATCGGGAAGCGCGACCTTGGAGGGCGAGCCCTGGCGCCCGCGCGCACCATCGGCATCGGCAGCCAAAGCATCAGAATCCGCCCAGGGCGCCAGCAATTCGCGCAGGCTCTCTAAGGAATCCACCTTGGCCAAGCCGGCGCGCACCTGCCCGCCGACGGGGAAGCCGCGCAGGTACCAGCCAATGTGCTTGCGGATGTCCCTGGATGCGTGGTCCTCGCCCTCATGCTGCGCGAGCAGTTCCGCGTGGCGAAGAATAACCTGGGTGACCTCGCCCAAGGTGGGCTCGGCGGGGATCGACTCGCCGCGCAGGGCGGCGCCCAGCTCCGCGAAAAGCCACGGCCGGCCCAGGCAGCCGCGGCCCACCTGCACGCCATCACAGCCGGTGGCCTCCATCATGCGGCGGGCGTCATCGGCGCGGAAAATATCGCCATTGCCCAGCACCGGAACGCCGGTGTCCGCGAGGTGCTCCTTGAGCCGGGCGATCTCATCCCACCTAGCATTGCCGGAATAACGTTGCGCGGCCGTGCGCCCGTGCAAGGTAACGGCGGCGGCGCCGGAATCCACGGCAATGCGCCCGGCGTCGAGGTGCGTATGGTGCTCGTCATCAATGCCCACGCGCATCTTCACCGTGACGGGGATATTCGTGCCCTCGGTGGCCTTGACGGCGGCGGAGACGATATTGCCAAAGAGACGGCGCTTATAAGGCAGGGCAGAACCGCCGCCACGTCTGGTTACCTTGGGGACGGGGCAGCCAAAGTTCATGTCGATGTGGTCAGCCAAATTCTCATCCACGATGATCTTGGCTGCTTTATAGGTGTATTCCGGATCCACCGTATAAATCTGCAGGGAACGCGGATCTTCCTCCGGGGCAAAGGTGGTCATGTGCATGGTTTTCTCGTTGCGCTCCACTAGGGCGCGCGCGGTGACCATCTCGCAGACATACAAGCCCGACACCGTTCCGGTGCGGGCCAGTTCCTGTTCCCGGCACAACGTGCGGAAGGCGACGTTGGTTACCCCCGCCATGGGGGCGAGGATGACGGGGGAGGAGAGGTCATAGTTTCCAATGCGCAAATTCACGCCCTAATTGTGCTCGTTAACGGCGGAATTTAGCAACTAGCAGCAAGGTGGTGGTTACCGAGGATTCCCATGATTGGGGTGAATGTCACAAAATGATGGTGGCGAAAACGTTAATTTTCGCTACTGTGGTCTGTGTAACTAAATTGGGTGGGCCGTAGCACCGGTCTACTCGTATATGAAGGAGGATGACAGTTGTCCGATAGAATCGCATACGCCCCGTTTGAGAAGCTCGTAGTTTCTGCAGAGGAGGCTGCGAAGTACGTCAACAATGGTGACCGCGTAGGAATCTCCGGCTTCACCGGTGCAGGTTACCCCAAGGGTTTGCCTACCGCCATTGCAGATAAGGCGAAGGCGCTGCACGACAAGGGCGAAGAGTTCAAGATTGACCTCTTCTCCGGTGCTTCTACCGCCCCTGACTGCGACGGTGTTTTGGCAGAGGCAGAGGCCATTAACTTCCGCTCCCCATATAACTCCGACCCGCTGCTGCGTAAGCAATTCAACGACGGCACCGCGCTCTACCAGGATATTCACCTGTCCCACCTGGGCCAGCAGGTAGAAGAGGGCTTCTATGGTGACTTCCAGGTAGCCATCATCGAGGCCGTACGCATTACTGAGGAAGGCAATATCGTGCCGTCCTCCGCAGTGGGCAATAACCTCGAGTTCGTCGAGGCTGCAGACAAGATCATCATTGAGATCAACGAGTGGCAGTCCGAGAACCTTGAGGGTATGCACGACATCTACCGCATCGACAAGCTGCCTAACCGCCAGCCCATCCCGATTAACAAGCCGGGCGACCGCATTGGTACCACCTACATGGAGATCCCGGAGGAGAAGGTCGTTGCAGTTGTCAAGACCAACTCTGCGGACCGCAATGCTCCATTCCGCGAGCCGGACGAGACTTCTGAGAAGATCGCCGCTAACTTCATCGAGTTCTTGGAGGGCGAGGTTGCCGCAGGCCGCCTCGAGTACGACAAGTTCATCATGCAGTCCGGCGTGGGTAACGTGCCGAACGCCGTGATGGCGGGCCTTCTGGACTCCAAGTTCGAAAACATCCAGGCATATACCGAGGTTATCCAGGACGGCATGCTGGACCTTATCGATGCCGGCAAGATGACCGTGGCTTCTGCAACCTCCTTCGCGCTGTCGCCGGAGTACGCAGAAAAGATGAACGCGGAAGCAGACCGCTACCGCAACCACATCATCCTGCGCCCGCAGCAGATTTCTAACCACCCTGAGGTCATCCGCCGCGTCGGCTTGATTTCTTCCAACGGCATGATCGAGGGAGATATCTACGGCAACATCAACTCCACCAACGTGTCCGGTTCCCGCATCATGAACGGCACCGGTGGCTCTGGTGACTTCACCCGTAACGCGTACATCTCCACCTTCGTGTCCCCATCCATCGCGAAGGATGGCGCCATCTCCGCTCTGGTTCCGTTCGTGTCCCACACGGACCACACCGAGCACGACACCATGGTCATCATCACCGAATACGGTGTGGCTGACCTGCGTGGCTTGGCTCCAAAGCAGCGCGTTGAGAAGATCATCGCCGTGGCTCACCCGGACTACCGTCCGCTGTTGGAGGAGTACTACGAGCGTGCGAAGGAAAACAAGTTCCAGCACACCCCGCACGACTTGAAGACTGCCTTCGATTTCCAGGTTAACTTCATGGAAAAGGGTGACATGCGCGGTTAATCTCCACCGCCATGGCAAAGGAGGGCCTCCCGGCTGGGAAGCCCTCCTTCTGCTTTGTTTGGATACTCTCAGGCGAGGGGTGAATTAGGAGATCTAAAAGTCAACACGCTAATATAGAGCGACGTTGGGCCTTTAGCTCAGTTGGTAGAGCTACGGACTTTTAATCCGCAGGTCGTGGGTTCGATCCCCACAGGGCCCACATCAGGAGCCGCCTTCGGGCGGCTCCTTTTCTAGTTTTTCACGAGCTTCTTAATGGCGTGCATAGCCTCCGCTAGCTTCTCCTTAGCCACCTCGCCGTCCTCGGCCGCTGCACCGGCCACACAGTGCTCTATGTGGTCTTCTAAGAGCGCGAGAGAGACGTTCTCTAGCGCGGATGTCACCGCCGAGATTTGGGTGATGATATCGATGCAGTATTGGTCCTCATCGACCATGCGATGAATCCCGCGCGCCTGGCCTTCGATGCGCTTCAGGCGCGCCAGATAACGCGCTTTGCTCTTACTATCGGCGTTGTATCCGTGGATATCCGGCTCGTGGCAGGAACAGGTTTTCTGCTGCTCAGACATGGTTAAAACTCCTTCTGGGGGAGCGATTTTGTTTCTTGGTGATGTCTCCAGTATATTTCTAGAAGTCGCCAAGAAGCGACTGGCCCCCATCGTCTAGCGGCCTAGGACACTGCCCTTTCACGGCAGCGGCACGGGTTCGAATCCCGTTGGGGGTACCAACACCTTTGTGTTGGTACGAAATAATTTCTCATTTGGCCTTGTGGCGCAGTTGGTTAGCGCGCCGCCCTGTCACGGCGGAGGTCGCGGGTTCAAGTCCCGTCAAGGTCGCATTCTGAACAGTACACGCTTCGGCGGGTACTGTTCTTTTTTGGTTTTGCAGGCTGCTTGCTGATGTCACCTCAGCATCACTGGGGCATCGGCAAGCGGCGGAAAAACGGCGTTGTAGTGCTGATTTGTGTTGTTTCTAGGCGCCTGTGTAAAGTAATTACCCGTGCCCAAGGGGCACACAAAACTGAAAATGGCCTTGTGGCGCAGTTGGTTAGCGCGCCGCCCTGTCACGGCGGAGGTCGCGGGTTCAAGTCCCGTCAAGGTCGCGGAAACCTTCGGGTTTCTGGCCAGATAGCTCAGTCGGTAGAGCACACGCCTGAAAAGTGTGGGGTCGCCAGTTCGATCCTGGCTCTGGCCACAACTATGGTCCCTCCTTATTATCAAGGAGGGGCCATTTTTGGTTTAATGGGGGACATGGAAAAAGCAATTTCTCATCAAACCGATTTGTCCCGTTTCGTGCTTACCGTTGATGGTGTGGAAGCGGGAATCTGCGAATACGTAGATTCCGGCGATACCCGCGAGTTCAACCACACGGTCATCGGGGACGACTTCCGCGGTCAGGGCTTGTCCTCCCCGCTGATTAAGGAGGCCCTCGATGAAACCCGGGCTGCCGGCATGAAGGTCATCGTCACCTGCTCTGCCGTGGCGCACTTTATGGACAAGAACCCCGAATACCAGGATCTGCTGCGCGGTTAAGCACAGCAAAAAGCGGCCCACACAAGACTGTGGGCCGCTTTTAGTCTATTTAGATGTAGTAGTCCGGATCCACGAGCTTGACCCGCTCATGCCTATTTGAAGGCCGATTCTTGGCGGGGATGCCCACGGCGATGTGATCGGCCGGTACATCCTTCGTGACAACGGCATTGGCACCGATGGCGGAACCGGCCCCGATGGTGATGGGGCCTAAGACCTTGGCGCCCGCGCCGATGGTGACGTTATCTTCCACCGTGGGGTGGCGCTTGGTCTGGGTGAGCACCTGACCGCCGAGCGTCACGCCGTGGTAGAGCATGACGCCATCGCCAATTTCCGCGGTTTCGCCGATGACAATGCCCATCCCGTGGTCGATAAAGAAGCGGCGCCCGATGGTGGCGCCTGGGTGGATCTCGATGCCGGTAAAAAAGCGATTAATTTGGGCCAGGATGCGCGCAGGGCCCCGCAGGCCGCGCTTCCACAGCCAGTGGGACACGCGGTGCGACCAGATGGCGTGCAGGCCGGAATAGACGATCGCGTTTTCAACGTCGCCACGGGCAGCTGGGTCATGGTCGCGGGCATTGGCTAAATCTTCGCGGATATATTTAATAATGCTCATGCGGACTATAATACTGGTCACAAAAAGGCACCCGCCAAGCTTGACGGGTGCCTTTTATTCATGGACTAGGTTGCGGGGCTAGTTATGCCTTGTGATGTCTAGTGACTTTTTGGACTCGGAGTCCATTGACTTTTTGGACTCGGAGTCCAGTTAGTTTTTTGACGCGGAGTCCAGGAAGTTTATGGACAGGATGTCTAACTACTTTTTGGAC
>NZ_JAKRMY010000039.1 GCF_022346005.1 Corynebacterium sp. ACRPS | reverse complement strand
TGACGCGCGACGCTATTTAGTACCGGTAGGGCGGTATCGAGTACCGACCGGTGCGGATATCGGGTACCGGGGGTAGTTTTTAGGCACTCTTTAGTGGACGGCCCACGCAGTGTGTACGCGTGGGTCGCGTTCACGTGGAAGGAGTGATGGTGGTGACGGATTACCGTGCCATCATGTTTGCCTTGGTTGCCGGGAATCGTTCCTGGAACCAGATTCGAGCCGATTTAGGGGTCTCGAAGTCGACGATTGATAAGGCCAGTCGCGTTGTAAGGGACCATCGACTCGATGCTCGTGGGATTGCTGGATTGTCGAATGCCCAGTTAGAGGAGCTATTTCCGGATAACCGGCGTCGCAACGATGCGGAGTTCCTCGCACCGGATTTCAAAAAGGTTGCTGAGCGGATGGTCTCTGGCAAGCGCGTGACGTTGAAAGTCGCGCACGCCAAGTACCTGGAGTTCCCTGTTGGTACTGGTCAGCGTCATTATTCGTATCGACAGTACTGTTCGCTGTTTGAGCATTATGTCGATGTTCATCAGCTGTCAGCGCCACTGAATCACGATCCCGGTGACGAGCTCATGGTGGACTGGTCGGGCGATGGAATGGTCGTTGTGGATCCTGTCTCAGGCCAGCGGGTTACCGCGCACTTGTTTGTAGCTTCATTGCCGCACTCAGGGATGATGCATGTATCGGCGTGGCCGGATCAAAAAATGCGGTCGTGGCTTTTAGCCCACCGTGCGGCTTTGGAGTATTTCGGTGGTTGTCCGCTGCGGTTGATCCCGGATAACGCGCTCACAGCCACGCAACAGATTTCCTGTGGGCTGCGGGGGCGTATCCCGGTTGCGGAGTATTCTACATTTGCCGATTTCTATCAGATAGGTATTACTGCGGCGAAAGGCTACCGGCCGCGGTATAAGGCGAATGTTGAAAAGGCCGTGGATATTGCCCAGCAATGGTGCGTGGAATACCTCGACGACCAGGAGTTCTACAGTTTCGACATGCTCAATAAGGCCCTCGAGGACCAAAGCGATTTCATCAACGATCGCCGTCCCTTCCGCGGGCAGGATATCTCTCGTCGCCAGTTGTTTGAAGACCATGAGCAACAGCTGCTGCGCCCATTGCCCGACCGGCGGTGGTCGTGGTCGCGGTGGAAGAAGTCCAAGGTCGCAATGAACTACCACATCCGGATCGCCAATCACTGGTATTCAGTGCCGTGGAAGCTAGCGGGCAAGTTCGTCGACGTGCAACTTTTTGATGACTATCTGGATGTCTTCTACGACGGTGAGATTGTTGCTTCACATCGTATTGCCCCTGCTAATTATGGCTACTCCACCTTGGATGAGCATGTCCCCGACAACCATAAGGACTTAAACACCCAGTGGAACCGGCAACGCTTGGAAGACTGGGCGAAAAGTATTGGGACCGCGACAGCACAGCTCATCGGCCAGATGTTTAACGCTCGTAAAGTCGAAGCCCAAGCATATTCTAGCGTTCTGGGCGTACTGAACCTATCGAAGGATTACTCCCGAATCGAACTCGAACAAGCCTGTGGTCAGCTGTTATCGCGCAAAGCAGTCCCCAGCGTCAACAAAGTAGCCCAAGAGCTCAAGGATCTAAAACAGGCCGCAGCACAGGCGTATTTGCCCACCGATGTACCACTGTCGACGGCCATCGACACTACGCGTGCGCACCGCCAACAGCCCACGGCGGACACGCCGGACTCTGTGTCGCATGTACGCGGGGCCGGGGCGTTTGCCTTCACTGATAAAGAATGGAAGGTATAGCCATGGCTCTTACCGATGAAGACTTCGAACTGCTCGGTTCTCTTCGCGGGATGCGTGTGTTTGCCACGACGCTGCAGGAGATCGTCAACGATCCCAGTCGTGACTTGGACTCCTTTGAAGACAAGATCAAAGAAGCTCTCGATGCTC
>NZ_JAKRMY010000038.1 GCF_022346005.1 Corynebacterium sp. ACRPS | reverse complement strand
ATGGAAGGAGCCCGAGTTTCCGGCTGGAAACAAGCCATTAACCAAATGGCCGTGGCCTACCCCGACAGCTTCGACAAATACCTATAAACCTAGCCCCACACACAAACAACTTGACACCCTCCGAACAAGCAAGCATTGATAGATGCAGGTCTGCACTACATTTTGTCGGTGAAACCCCACCGTGCCTGAGGTGATTGAAACCTGGCGGCGGGAAATCCCTGGTGAAGCCTACGCCCACGGCCAGATCTGGACACAAGCCTCGGCAAGCGATGCGCGCAAACACACAACCCCGAATACGGTGACCCACTTCCAGTACTCCTATGATCGGGCCAGACGCGGCCTGCGCGGAATCAAAGAGCAAGTCGCAAAAGCCAAACGCGCTGTTGACGGCGCAATCGCCATTAAGCGCAACCGCTATTTCGATCTTTCCACCCCGAACAAGAAGGTCAACTACGCTCTCGCTGCCAAACACCGAGCCCTAGCCGGAATTAAAGGCTATGAAACCGACCTGACCGCTCTTCCCGCCCAGGAGGTTATCGGGCATTACCGCAGGCTATTCCACATTGAAAATGTCGTATCGGATGTCGAAATCAGACCTGAAAGCACGCCCAATCTATGCGAGGAAACAAAACTCGATCACAGCACATCTCAATATTGTGATGGCAGCACTAGCCGTGACCCACCTGATGGAGACCCGCAGTGGTCACTTCATCAAACGCCTCGTGAGAACACTCAAGAAATACCGCAGCTTTCAACTCGTCGTTGGCGGCGAAACCATTCACGCCGCCGTACCATTCCCGCCCGACCTCACTGCCACCATCCAAGTAATCACCGGCCGCGAACTTCCGCACAAAATTGGCCTAAGTCAGGTTAGAAGGGAATCAGCACACCGTCTCGTGGGATTCGTGCTCTGGGTGCTCAATCTGGATGGTGGAGTGCTCGATACCGTGTTCGCGCAGGGCCTGCTGGGCGGCATCCAACAGCGGGCCGGTGCCGACGGTGCCGTCGCGCACGATATGCACGGTCGTGAGCACGTTCACGCCGTCCAGGCTCCACAGGTGCAGGTCGTGGATGTCAGCAACGCCCTCGACCTGCCGCAGCGCGGGCTCGATCGCACTGGCGTCGAAGTCCGCCGGGACTTGCTCGAGCAGCACGCTCGTCGAAAGCCGCATGAGCTGCCAGGCGCGCGGCAGCACCATCGCCGCGATCGCTAGGGAGGCGATCACGTCCGCCGCCACAAACCCCGTGGTCAGTACCACGATGCCGGCCACGATTACTGCGACAGAGCCGAGCATATCCACTAACACGTGCAAGAACGCGCCCTCCACGTTGATCGAGGATTTGCGGTGCCGGTGCAGAACCCACGCCGATAGCGCATTCGCCACCAGGCCGATCACCGCGATGATCAGCATCGTTTTTCCCTGCACTTCGGCCGGGCTCTGCAGGCGGCGCACCGCCTCGACGACAATCCACACCGAGATCGCCAGCACCATCACTGCGTTCGCCAGTGCAGCAAGCACCTCCACTCGTCGGTAGCCGTACGTGGCCTGAGCCGATGCTTGTCGGCGCCCAACCAACACCGCTAACACCGCGATGATCAACCCCGCAGCGTCGGAAAGCATGTGCATCGCATCCGCCATCAGCGCCATCGAACCCGCCAACCAGCCGCCGATCAGCTCCGCGAAGAAGACGGTGCCGGTAATGCCTAGCGCAATCAAGAGTGCGCGCAGCGGCGTGCTGGAGTGATCGTGGTCGTGGTGCTCGTGTGCCATGCACTCAGCCTATCCCCGTCGACGCTTATTGACAATTAAATGAGGTTACCCTCGTTTAGTGGACACCCGATTAGTGCGGATCTTGTGTCCGTAAGAGAGGATGTTCATTGTGAGTCAACAACGCCAGAAATACACACCTGAGTATCGACGCGAAGCCGCGA
>NZ_JAKRMY010000037.1 GCF_022346005.1 Corynebacterium sp. ACRPS | reverse complement strand
ATCGGGATGGTAAGCCCCGTCGATTTCGAAGCCCAGCTCGCTGATCAAAATGGTAATAAGAAGGCCGCTGCTTAACCCCTAAGCAGCTTAACTACGTGTCCACGATTTGCGGGCAACCCTACTTTACCGAAAGCCGGGCTGGTATTCATCGCATTAATAGCGTCCATTGCCGCCAGCTGCTCATGGCTGAGTGTGCATAGTGACGAGCTAATGGTCGGCGCGGCATTGATCGTGGTCGCGATTGTTTTATCCAGAAATCGGGAGGGGTGACGATTTAACCAAAAGATAAAAGCTGCAGGTAGTGCTACATGCTCGGAAACATATATTTTCCATAGTTTAGCCATACGGCAGGGGGTGACGTCTGTATATAAGACGGCATCACACGACTGCACAACTCTTACCTGTAGCAAGGGAGGAATGGCGAGCGTCCCAGCGTGAGAGTATTGCGAAACCCCCGCGCGCGCATTAGCCTAAAACACGACAGCACAGTTCACCTTTGAATGGTTGCGTCCAGTAGCGTGGTGTATCTGTAACTGACGGTGGGGGGCCTGACCCCCGGAAAGTGGACACATCGGGGGCTAGCTATGCTGCTGTGGTCAGTATAGCCGAAGACTTGGTTTCAAAGACATCAGGCGCTACGAGATTGCACCAGGAGTGCCGCCGGCGCGTGTTATAGCGCATGCACCACCGGAAGACCTCTTGGCGACAGGTAATTGGGTTGTCAAAGACTTTCCGATCACGCAAGACTTCTCGCTTTAAGGTGGCGTTAAATGACTCTGCCAGGGCATTATCGGCACTAGTTCCCACCGCTCCCATGGACTGGCGGACACCTAACGACGAGCAGTAGTTCCTAAAGGTTTGTGAGGTGTACACACTGCCGTGATCAGAATGGAAAATAGCCCCGTCAAGACTGCCACGCACACCATGTGCGTGGGCTAGGGCATCGATGACCAGTGAGACCCGCATGTGGTCTGCGAGTGCATAACCTGCAAGTTTACGTGAATACGTGTCAATGACTGTGGCCAAATACATGTTCTTGCCGCCCTTACACGGCAGGTATGTAATGTCGCCGACATACACACGGTTCGGCTCGTTGGCGGTGAATGTACGGCCTAGTAAATCTGGCATGACACGGTGACCAGGCTTGCGCCTGGTGGTGATGCATCGACGCCGTTTGCTAAAGCCTTTTAGTCCCATGGATTTCATGATGCGTGCAACCTTCTTGTGATTGACCGGGGTATACGCCAGGTCTTCCTTAAGGCTTGCGGCGATGCGTTTAGCCCCATAAAGACCATGCTCATCATCGAAGATGGTTGTGATTCTTGCACCAATAAGACCGTCAGAATATATTTTTAACCTGCGCTTTTTGCGGGTGCTCACCCACTTGTAAAACGAGGAACGATTCAGCTTTAAAACGTGGCACATCCGCTTAACCGAGTATTCGGTTCGGTGGTCATAGACAAACTGGAAGCGGATGGGCCCGACCCCCGAAAAGTGGACACATCGGGGGCTAGCTATGCTGCTGTGGTCAGTATAGCCGAAGACTTGGTTTCAAAGACATCAGGCGCTACGAGATTGCACCAGGAGTGCCGCCGGCGCGTGTTATAGCGCATGCACCACCGGAAGACCTCTTGGCGACAGGTAATTGGGTTGTCAAAGACTTTCCGATCACGCAAGACTTCTCGCTTTAAGGTGGCGTTAAATGACTCTGCCAGGGCATTATCGGCACTAGTTCCCACCGCTCCCATGGACTGGCGGACACCTAACGACGAGCAGTAGTTCCTAAAGGTTTGTGAGGTGTACACACTGCCGTGATCAGAATGGAAAATAGCCCCGTCAAGACTGCCACGCACACCATGTGCGTGGGCTAGGGCATGGGCCCGAACCCCGGAAAGTGGACACGGGGATTTAATCAAGATGCGATAGTAAGTGTAGCTGATCCGGCGGCTTCGAAGGCGTTCGGCGAGCGATAGCCGCACCACGAGTGCAAGCGCT
>NZ_JAKRMY010000036.1 GCF_022346005.1 Corynebacterium sp. ACRPS | reverse complement strand
TTACCGCAGAACTCGCCGATCGCTACCAGATCAGTGTGAATCGCAAGACTGTGGCTAAGCGGATGCGTCTGATGGGCATTGAAGGGATTTCACCGCGTGCTTTTGTGCCGGTGACAACGATCCAAGCCAAGCGTAAATCTGCTCTTCCTGACCTGGTAAAGCGCATGTTTGATACCGGCGAGCTCAATCGAGTATGGATGTCGGACATTACCTACCTGCGCACCGGTGAAGGCTGGTTGTATTTATGCGTGGTCCGCGATGGTCATTCCCGCAGGGTACTGGGCTGGGCTATGGATAGCGTGCAAAACACAAGTTTGGTCGAACGGGCCCTACGGATGGCGCATACGCTGCGTGGTGACGTTCCTGACGGGCTGGTGTTTCACGCTGACCGCGGAACACAATTTACCAGCGAGCAGCTCTGGGAGGTGTGCCGCAACCTAGGGGTTGCTCAGTCGGTAGGGCGCACTGGGGTGTGTTTCGATAACGCGATGGCCGAGTCGTTCTGGTCGACGCTTAAGACCGAGTTCTACGACCGGAAGCGCTGGGCAACCCGCGATGCTGCGCGTCAGGCCGTTGCCTACTGGATTGAAGTGGTCTACAACCGTCGGCGCCGGCATTCCGCTCTCGGGATGGTCAGCCCTGTCGATTTCGAAAATCACATCACCCAAACCAGAAACGAAGAAAAAATCGCTGCCTAACCGCTAGGTAGCTCTACTACGTGTCCACGATTTGCGGGCAACCCCACTGGTGGGCTGGTAGTTTTCGGTTTCTTGTGGTGTGAGTTGTCGGGTGAAGGTGTCGATGTTTTCTAGGTTGGTGATGCGGGACCAGCCGTAGCCTGGGAAATACACTTTCGTATCACCAGCACCTGTACCAGCCTCGGCGGCGTCATCTGTGTCGGTGGTGTTGGGAGAGTGTCTAATGGTTTGTGTGTAGGTTCCCAACCTGCATAAGGAGAGGTGGTGGTGAAGGTATTGATCGCGACTTTAGTATGCGTGTTATCTAGGATGAGTTGGATAAGCGCCTCACCGGCACCACATTGGGTGTTGTCTGCTTGGGCATCAATATGGCGGGCGATGATAGCAGCGGTTGCTTTATCACACGTTAGGCTCATAGTGGCGCGGTTGTTATGCACTGCCACATTCAGGGTGGGTTCGACCTCGTCGGTGTCATTATCTGCCAGGTGGTGGGTGTCGATGAAGTCGCGGATAAACCGGCGGATATCCGCCACCGTGGGCACATGCTGGCACGGTGCTGTCGGTGTGAGGAAGTCTGCTAGGGCGGCATCGATAAGGCCTATGTGGTCGTGGTTGTCGCCTACGCGTTGTATCTCCCTGTCAATGACCCGCAGGCGTGGTGTATCCAGTATCCACTGCTCCATATTCGTGGCGGCGACGAGGGGTAGTTCCTGCATGCGGAAATGTGCCCTGATGATCCCAGACAGGGTGCTGTAGGTGAGGCCTAGGTCTTTAGCCAGGCTGGTCAGTGTCACATCCACGTCATCATCGTCGAGGTCGGGAAGGAGTGACTGGTAGAATACCCAGGAGTTTTTCCGGGCGGCTGCTCCAGCTGCGGCAATAGGGTTGCCGGGTGTGTTGGTGGCATAAAAGACCACCGGCACATCTAGCACGGTATCAGCGTCAGTGTTGGTGTCGTAGTCCAGTGGCTCGCCGGCCAGGCGGGTATTCCCCGGCGTGGTGTCGCCTACTGGCTCGTGCCTGGTGGTGAATGGTGGTGTGCTACTTGTCATCGTGGTCGTATCCCCCGGGAATAGTAAACCGGTTAAGTCGAATGTGTTTTCGTCTAACAAGGCTTGACCCTACCCACCACACCTGACACTAGGGGGTAAAACCACGACACCCCGCCACGCATTCTGCCAGCTCGACAGAGTACAAGTCGCCTCCATGAGCGGGGGTGAAACGACAAGTAGTCCCCGAAACACCAACCACCCACAATTATTCGGGGTGATGGTCTTTCGGGGACTACCGTATAAACACTATTTTGTTGTTTGTTGTTTGGTGTCGGCGGTGACTTACTCTCCCACAACCTCCCGGTTGCAGTACCATCAGCGTGTACAGGCTTAGCTTCCGGGTTCGGAATGGGACCGGGCGTTTCCCTGTAGCTATGA
>NZ_JAKRMY010000035.1 GCF_022346005.1 Corynebacterium sp. ACRPS | reverse complement strand
GTCCAAAAAGTAGTTAGACATCCTGTCCATAAACTTCCTGGACTCCGCGTCAAAAAACTAACTGGACTCCGAGTCCAAAAAGTCAATGGACTCCGAGTCCAAAAAGTCACTAGACATCACATCTCTAGGTTTCCGAGCGTGTCAAGTTGTTTGTGTGTGGGGCTAGGTTTATAGGTATTTGTCGAAGCGGTCGGGAAAAGCCACGGCCATCTGGTTAATGGCTTGTTTCCAGCCAGAAACTCGGGCTCCTTCCATGAGTCTGCCGGCTGTCGCTGAGACTCGTTTGCCTTGCTTTGCCCTCTTTGCGGCTCGTTTGTCTTCGATGTTGCAGATCATCAACCACAGCGTCTTTATCGCTGATTCATCGTTGGTGAACTGCACCCTGTTGCGAGTAGCTTTACGCAGCTGGTTGTTGAACGACTCAATGGAGTTCGTCGTATAGATGACCTTCCTGGCTGCTGGTGGGAACTGCAAAAATGGCACGAATCTATCCCATGCGTCCTGCCAGACCTTGACCGACTGAGGATACTTCACACCCAGCTCGGAGGCCTCGAATTCGTCTAAGGCCGCCTTAGCTGTGGGCTCGTCTGCGGCGGTGTAGACCTTTTTCAACGCGGCTGATACAGCGCGGCGATCCCCATAGGCCACCCATCGATTCGCAGCACGAATTAAGTGCACGATACAGGTTTGCACCATAGAGTTCGGCCAAGTTGCCTCAACTGCCTCTGGCAGGCCTTTCAGCCCGTCACAGCAGACGATAAAGACGTCCTTGACCCCACGGTTAGAAAAGTTGGCGCATACCTGCGCCCAGAATGAAGCGCCTTCTTCCTTGGCAATCCACAATCCTAAAATGTGCTTAATACCGTCGAGATCCACGCCGATTGCCATGTACGCAGATTTGTTGACTACTCGGCCGTCGTCGCGGACTTTAATGCGCAACGCGTCCAGGAAAACCACGGGGTAGAACTCGTCTAGCTGGCGGTTTTGCCAGACCATAACCTCATCGAGCACGGCGTCAGTAACCGCAGAAATCGTCTCATGGAAAATATCGACACGCATCGCCGTTGCCATATGATGCTGGATATCCCTAATTGTCATCCCACCGGCATACAAGCTGACGATCATGTCATCAAGATCAGTCAAGCGCCTAGAACCTTTAGGGACCATAGTCGGAAAGAATGTTCCAGCCCGATCCCGAGGGACATCAACGGTGACTGGCCCGCAGTTAGAATCCACGGTCTTTGGATACGACCCGTTGCGGTAATTGTCTGTTCTAGCTGCAGCTTTAGCGCTCCTGTCGCCAGACTCGTAGCCCAGGTGGGCATCCATTTCAGCGTTGAGTCCCCTGGTAATCGAGGCTTGTAACATGCCGCGAACTAGGTCGTTGGCATCCGTTGTGGACGTGCCTAGGTCATCAATCAGTTTCGCGATGTCAGGATTAGCAAGCAGCTTCTTTTCAATCGCATCAATCTTGGCCTTATCAGCCGGATCTCGTCTCGCCACAGTAGTCATTCTGGTCCATCTCCTCATGCAGGTTAGGTACCCACACACAAACCATCAGACACTCTCTGGTGTGCTTTCCGGGTGAGTAAAAACAGACCACGATGCCCGGTATGTGCTGGGCAAATGAAGAAAAACGGAACCACATCCAAAGGCACAACCAGGTGGCGGTGCAAAGACCCGAACTGCGGCAGCTCCACGACACGAACCCGCACCGATCTCACTCAGGCCTGCGACTTTAAAGCCTTCATCTCCTATGTCACCTCCACAGTGACGTTGTCTGAACTCGCCGGGCCACAAAGGGTGAGTCGTTGGACACTTGATCGCCGATTGAACCGTTTTGGCTCATCGACGTCCCCAACGACGGTGCCCCGCAGCGCGTCTACGAGCAGATCTTCATCGACGCCACCACGTCATTGCTTGGCACTGGACCAAACACGAAACTGTCCACGCATACACGCAGCTTCTTCGCAAAATCGCCGAGCCGCTCTGCGTCGTCATCGACGTCGGACAAGGCGCACTCACCGCGATTAAAGCCTGCTGGCCAAACGCGATGATTCAGCGTTGTCTCGTCCATGCGCAACGCGTCATCCGCCGCTACACCACCTCACGGCCGCGCACCGACGCCGGCAAAACCATCTACGCACTGGCGCTGAAACTAACCCGTGTCACCACACTCGAACAGGCACGGGAGTGGACGCTACGTCTGCACGACTTCGGTCAGGTATTCAAAACATTCCTCAACGAGAAAACACCCGTGCCAAAGGAACGCCGAACACTCAATAACCAGTTGGGGTTGCCCGCAAATCGTGGACACGTAGTGGAGCTACCTAGTGGTTAGGCAGCGATTTCTTTTCTGCTGGTGGTTAGGCTGGTGTGGTTTTCGAAATCGACGGGGCTGACCATCCCAAGGGCGGAGTGCCGGCGCCGACGGTTGTAGACTACTTCAATCCAGTAAGCCACAGCCTGACGCGCAGCATCGCGGGTTGGCCAGCGTTTCCGGTCGTAGAACTCGG
>NZ_JAKRMY010000034.1 GCF_022346005.1 Corynebacterium sp. ACRPS | reverse complement strand
TACAGGGAAACGCCCGGTCCCATTCCGAACCCGGAAGCTAAGCCTGTACACGCTGATGGTACTGCAACCGGGAGGTTGTGGGAGAGTAAGTCACCGCCGACACCAAACAACAAAACAACAAAATAGTGTTTATTTCGAGAGGAGCAAGGTTACCAATTTACTGGTGGCCTTGCTCCTCTTCTGTGTGATCCCAGAATTTTCTATACTGGATTTCATGAGAACTCTTGCACAGGCGGTAACCGGGCTTGTCCGGTCTAATGATCCCGATCTGTACAAAGGTGCTCGGAGCGTGTACTACAGCGACCGCATATTGGAAGCTGCTGAGTTTTTAGAACAGGCAGTAGAGGATCCTGCACAACTTTCTGGCATCGTGCCGCCGAGTCCATCCGATATCGTGCTTGTTGCTCTAGATGCAGTAGAAGAGGTCCTCAAGACTATCCCTAGGGTCAATGATTATGCCCATGCTGTAAGGGATGCCGGCGAAGTCTTGGCGCGGGTAGTTCCCTCCGCGGCGCAGCGAGCTAGTTATTCCGGTAGCGCTTTGGCTGACTGGTTCATACGAATGAACGAGATTCTTTCGGTAGAAGAAATTGACCTTGACCCAGTCTATTTGGCACCTGCTCTCGGGGAAGAGGGCGTGGCCCGCATCCGCTCGTGGTATGCGGCGGAACAGGGCGGTGGCTACGTGGGGCGTCGGCTAGCGGTGCTTGAAGGCACTGCTGAAGCCGTTCTTCGAACCCATGGTTTGCAGGGAAGTGCGGCTACGCGCTATACGGAGATCATTGCCGGTCTTTGTGACATCCGCCGCTATGATCTTGCCTTTGATTGGTCCGAGAAGGCGGTTAACGAGTGCGCCGTGGAGGAAACCCGAAATATAGCCTCGGGTTGGGCTGTGCTTGCCAGGGAGTATTTTCCCGAACATTCGGAACGCGTTGCCCGGACAGTATTCGATACGTACCCGGAGCTGTCGTCCGCTCAGCAACTCTATGCAGTTGCCGCCGACAAGGTGGAAGCTGCGGCGCATATACAACGCTTGTTGGGGAATAAGTCATGGGATTTGGCCATGTTCCAGCACTTGTGCCTTGAAGACCCTGAACTTGCCTGGAGCACCGTCGTTAAGGCGGGAATGGAAGAGTCGATGGCGCACCGATTTCTTGATGACCTCCCGGCGCAGGTTCTTCCTTTTGTTCGCGACGATGTTGCAACTTACCTAGATTCGACGAGGGTCGGCCGCGACATGGGCATCGATCTATTACAAACCATGAGAGAAAAGTCGGCGGAACTGGGAGCGCCCTGGGATACGGATTTCAACACGCTCTTGACAGATCTACGGTGCCGCTACGCAGAGCGGTATGTCATCTTAAGGCGACTCGACGAGGTTTCCCTTATTTCTTGATTCGGCTACCGCTAAAACGCCCAGGCAGTTCCTATTGGCGTGCATGAAGTCAACGGCACCAGGTGGGGGACTGCAAGGCGCGGACAATGCTCACGGGGTGTACAAATCCGTTAACTTGTTGTAAGCGTGTTTACATGAGCGAGTCAGTGATCAGTTTTCGCGTTGACGCGAAGCAAAAGGAGCACTTAGATGCGCTTGCTTCGCGAACTGGACGGACAGGGGCCTTCTATCTTCGCAAGGCCCTAGATTCCTACCTAGATGAACTTGAGTATGTGTATGCGCTTGAAGCCGAGGCCGAAGCAGCACGACGCGGAGAATTGGACACAATCTCGCTGCAGGACTTAGCGGACGAGTGTGGATTGGTCGATTGAGATCACCCCGCGTGCGGCGAAGTCGTTCCTGTAGGTCGGACCAAACGGGAGTCAGCTCCGACTGATTTAAACGATGTTGGTCTTCCGCCTTGCTAACGCGCTTCGCGGTATCAAGAACGGCCTTCCGTAGGGGACTCCAACTACGAGGTGATCACGTTGCCCATCACGCTTGGCTTATTCGACTAGAGTTATTGAAAGCTATTTTCGACACTCTCGTAGATTAAACATTCTAAATAGGGCTATCTAAGCTGATTGCTATCAATGTTTTAGTATTTGACGTGATTTGCATGTATTTACTTGACGTCCAGATGTAAATCTGTATACTCATATCTACACACACCACATCCGCTCACAATGAAAATTGTGATGGTGTGGTTTTCATTTTTATGGGGGTAAAATAGTGAAAAAATACAACAAGCCCCATTTAACCTTCGAACAACAACTAGCACTCCTAGAGGATCGAAAGCTTGTTATCGAAGATCCAGCTAATGCTATCCGCGCCTTAGGAAAAATTGGATATTACCGTCTTTCGGCTTATTGGTATCCTTTCAGGAAGAATAAACCAAAATATCTACGTACAACTAAATTCAATTACCGGTACGATGAATTCGAGCCGAATCATTCTTTTGAACAGGCACTCGCTCTTTATGATTTTGATAGCCGTTTACGACTTTTGCTCCTTGAAGCATTAGGTCAAATCGAAATCCAATTGCGGACTAAGATCGCCTATTTTGCAGGCGAAATAGACGGGTTTATTCACTTACGCCGTTCACTTCTGGATAAAAAGGAGTGTGAGCGCGTTCCTCGTCGAAGTAAGCAAGATTCTTACAGCTATTGGCAAGAGAATTATAAGAAACAGCTAAAACGGGCTCGCAGTGAGGATTTTATCCGTCATCATATGGAGCGCTATGGGGAAGAACTTCCGATTTGGGTAGCGACGGAGATCCTAGATTTTGGTAGCGTGTCTAAGTTATTCGAATTCCTGCCAAAAAATGTAAAGAATAGTATTGCTCCCGCATTCGGGACGCTTCAAGGCAATGTGTTAGCTAGTTGGATAAGAAATTTTAACTACACCAGAAATATCGCAGCCCATCACTCTCGGTTATGGAATCGCCTCATCGTAACGAGAATTCAGGCACCAAATCGAAGCGTAGTGGATCCGGAAATCTTCCATCTTGCGGATTCTAGAGACCCTATTGCGTTTAAAAAGATATATCCAACACTCGCTTTAATTGCTTATACGCTTTCCTATCTTGAGCCCCGGGGGAATGGACCTGACCCCCAGATGGTGGACACCTTGAAACCAGCATCTCGCTGGGGAAGTGAGGTACCTTTCCACCATGCCACGCAAGACCTACACCGAGCAGTTCAAGCGCGACGCAGTCTCGTTG
>NZ_JAKRMY010000033.1 GCF_022346005.1 Corynebacterium sp. ACRPS | reverse complement strand
CAACAGACCAATCAACACACAACCATGCACACAAAAATAAAAAATAAGTACATTGGCACACTATTGAGTTCTCAAACAACATCCACACACCACAAGAAAATTAACCAAACGTTAACCTCTCGTCGGCGGCTCGTACCAACTTACCCAACAACCTGAACCAAGTCAAATCCTCGAACCAAGCCAGTACAAAAAGTCACTCACAAGTAACCAACCGGCTACCCCTCGGCGACTTCGATAAAGTTACACCCCACTCCAGAAAACACACAAATCCCCAGCACACACCGCAAAAATGCATACTGGGGAAAGGTTAATTAGAAGATTTCTTCTTCCTGCGTCCTTTCGATGGTGGCTCCAAGCCGTGAAAGGTTCTCCACAAAGTGGGGATAGCCGCGGTCGATATGGAAGACATCGTGAACGGTCGTGGCTTCGTCGGCGCAGAGTGCGGAGAGCACCAGGCCAGCTCCTGCGCGGATATCGGAGCTCCACACATGCGTAGAGGAAAGATGCTCCTTTCCGCGCACCACCACATGATGACCGTCTACTTGGGCATCGGCACCCAAGCGCAGCATTTCGTCGACGAAGCGGAACCGGGATTCAAAGACGTTCTCCGTGATCACGGTGGTCCCTTCGGCGATGGAGGAAATGCCGATGGCCATGGGCTGGAGGTCCGTCGGAAAGCCTGGGAAAGGCAACGTCTGGTAATCCACAGCGGTAGGGCGCTTATCCATACGCACGCGGAAGCCGTTTTCATAGGTTTCAATCTCTGCACCGGCGGACTTCAGCTTTTCCAGCGGAAGGTGCAAGTGGCGCGGAGCAATGCCGCCGACTGTGATATCGCCTTGTGTCATGGCTGCGGCATAAGCCCAAGTGCCTGCCACGATGCGGTCACCGATGACCTCGTGCTCCGTTGGGTTAAGCCGGTCCACGCCGTGGATGGTGACCTCGGAGGTGCCTTCGCCTTCGATATTGGCGCCCATGGATTTCATCATCTCGCACAGGTCAACGATCTCGGGCTCGCGGGCGGCGTTGTGGAGGACGGTGGTGCCCTCAGCCAAGACGGCGGCGGTCAAAATGTTTTCCGTTGCACCAACGGAAGGAAAGTCCAAACGGATGGTGGAACCGCGAAGCTCGGAGGCCTCAGCGACCACGGCGCCGTGTTCAATGCGGGTGGTGGCGCCGAGTTTTTCCAAGCCGGTCTGGTGCATATCAAGCGGGCGAGAGCCAATGGCGTCACCACCGGGCAGCGCAACCTTTGCATGCCCGCAGCGCGAGGTTAGTGGGCCTAAGACGCATACCGATGCCCTAAATTGGCGAACCGCATCAAAGTCCGCGTTCGATTGCGGCGTCGCAGGGGTAGTAATGCGGACGGTGCTGCCATCGATTGTCACCTCGCAGCCCAAGCCTTCGAGTACCTTTTTCATCAAAGGTACGTCCAGAATCTCTGGGCAATTGGTCAGCGTCGTCGTCCCCTCCGCCAGCAACGCGGCGGCCATGAGCTTAAGGACGCTGTTTTTGGCGCCATCTACTTTGACGGTGCCTGCAAGACGGGCACCGCCGGAAACAATAAACTGATCTTTCACAGCTTTCTACGCTACCGGTTATCAGGGCAACGCGCCGATCCGGCGGGCGGCATTGACGGCTTCGTAGCGAGTGTGCGCCCCCAACTTGCGCATCACGGAGCGTAGGTAGGACTTGACGGTTTCGGCGCCAATTCCCATTTCTTCCGCCGCTTCCACGTTGGTGTGGCCGAGTGCCACGCAGGAGAGGACGTCGAGCTCGCGGGCGGAAAGCTTGGTTGATTGCTTCACGCGCACGGGAGAGACCATCTGATCGCAGAGCGCCTCGAGTTCCTTGCGCAACTCCTCGTCCTCGACGCGGTTGGCCAGCATGCGCAGCTTGGAGTGGGTGGAACGAACCTGTTCCCATTCCGCACCGTTCATCGCATGGCCGCGGGACGCACCTCCCTTTCCGCCATCGGCGCGGCGCATCGCGGAGTTGACCGCGAGATCTTGCTCTAGGGTCCGGGCCGTCATCGTTACTTCCTCGATGACCTTATCCCCCAAGCGCACAGGGGAATGTACGCCAACGTAAAGCACTCCCCGGATTTCACGCTGCACGGTAACGGGTACGGCCACGATCGAGTGCAGGCCTTCGTCTTGGATTACGCTGTCGTTCTCGTGGGAAATGGTGGTGGCACGCGTGTAGTCCGATACGCCCACCGCGCGACGGGTGGTGATGACGCGCCCGCCGACGCCCACGCCGGCATCGATAAGCAGATTCTGCAGCGCCGGCGTACGCAGGCCCACCCACTGGGTAATTTGCAGGCGATTATCCGCCAATAATGTTGCGTACATCGTCACTGGGATTCCGGTGGCGGTTTTGAGAGACGACAGTGCCGCGCGTACGGATTCTTCATCATCTTTGAGGCGATGCGACTCCATGAGACTCTTTCCTCGTCGGGGGTAACCAAGTAGGTGCACCCGATATCCCCGAAAACTTGGGGAGCAGCGGGTAACTACGTGGAATTATAGACAGCAAGTGGGGGTAATTCGAAATCGTCCCTTCGCCTCCGCGGCCGTAAATCCCACATTCCATGCCCGAATGGGTTGTCTGTAATAAATATACCACTCTGTCTACTTAAATAGTGTATCCTTGCGCTTGTACCTGATTTGACCACGAATATGATTCCCAAAGGAGTCCTAATAAATGGCTATTTACAACAATGTCCTAGAGACCATCGGCGGTACCCCACTTATCCGCATCAACCGCTTGGCTGAGGGTAAGGGTGCCACCGTGCTGGCCAAGGTGGAGTCCTTTAACCCTGGTAACTCCGTGAAGGACCGCATCGGCCTCGCCATCATCAAGGCCGCTGAGGAATCCGGTGACCTGAAGCCGGGCGGCACCATCGTTGAAGCTACCTCCGGTAATACCGGCATTGCCCTAGCACTGGCCGGCGCAACCTTGGGCTACGACGTTGTCCTCACCATGCCAGAGACCATGTCCAATGAGCGCAAGGTCCTGCTTCGCGCATACGGTGCAGAAATCATCCTGACCCCGGGCGCTGCCGGAATGCAGGGTGCGGTTGATAAGGCCAACGAGATCGTCGCCGAGCGCGACAACGCCATCTTGGCTTCCCAGTTCGCTAACGAGGCCAACCCCAAGATCCACGAGGCCACCACCGGCCCGGAGATCTGGGACGACGCCGAGGGCAATGTCGATGCCTTCGTCGCAGGCGTCGGCACTGGCGGCACCATCACCGGTGCAGGTCGCTACCTGAAGTCCAAGAACCCAGACGTTTACCTCGCAGCCGTTGAGCCGGCTGACTCCCCTGTGCTGTCTGAAGGCCAGGCAGGTCCGCACAAGATCCAGGGCCTAGGCGCCAACTTCGTGCCGGACGTGCTCGACCGCGAGCAGCTGGATGAGGTCCTGACCGCTTCCCTCGAGGAGTCCATCAAGCTTTCCCGCGACCTTGCTACCGAGGAAGGCCTGCTGGTTGGCATTTCCGCCGGTGCAAACCTTTCCGCCGCGCTGAAGCTGGCTGAGCGCCCCGAGTTCGAGGGCAAGACCATCGTCGTTGTCCTGCCGGACTTTGGTGAGCGCTACGTTTCCACCGTTCTTTTCGAGGACATCCGCGAGGCATAACTAGCCCTGTTATGTCCATGAGGTTTTTGGACTTGGAGTCCAGCTACTTTTTGGACTCGGAGTCTAGGGACTTTGTGGACGCGGAGTCTCCCCGCTTTTTGGGCGGGGAGTCCACGGAGTTTTTGTA
>NZ_JAKRMY010000032.1 GCF_022346005.1 Corynebacterium sp. ACRPS | reverse complement strand
TGCCCCGTCGGGTTGGGGAGGCAGTGATTTTTTCTTTGTAGTAATTTTTGGACGCCAGCATGGGCCTGCTTTTGTGGGTGTGTGGTGGTTTGTTCTTTTGGTTAGGTTTGGGCTTTTCACGGCCTTTTCAGTGTTGTGCTGAAATTCTTTTTGTGGAGAGTTTGATCCTGGCTCAGGACGAACGCTGGCGGCGTGCTTAACACATGCAAGTCGAACGGAAAGGCCCTGCTTGCAGGGTACTCGAGTGGCGAACGGGTGAGTAACACGTGGGTGATCTGCCCTGCACTTCGGGATAAGCTTGGGAAACTGGGTCTAATACCGGATAGGACCGCACTTTAGTGTGTGTGGTGGAAAGTTTTTTCGGTGTAGGATGAGCTCGCGGCCTATCAGCTTGTTGGTGGGGTAATGGCCTACCAAGGCGGCGACGGGTAGCCGGCCTGAGAGGGTGTACGGCCACATTGGGACTGAGATACGGCCCAGACTCCTACGGGAGGCAGCAGTGGGGAATATTGCACAATGGGCGCAAGCCTGATGCAGCGACGCCGCGTGGGGGATGAAGGCCTTCGGGTTGTAAACTCCTTTCGCTAGGGACGAAGCTTTGTTGTGACGGTACCTAGATAAGAAGCACCGGCTAACTACGTGCCAGCAGCCGCGGTAATACGTAGGGTGCGAGCGTTGTCCGGAATTACTGGGCGTAAAGGGCTCGTAGGTGGTTTGTCGCGTCGTCTGTGAAATTCTGGGGCTTAACTCCGGGCGTGCAGGCGATACGGGCATAACTTGAGTGCTGTAGGGGTAACTGGAATTCCTGGTGTAGCGGTGAAATGCGCAGATATCAGGAGGAACACCGATGGCGAAGGCAGGTTACTGGGCAGTTACTGACGCTGAGGAGCGAAAGCATGGGTAGCGAACAGGATTAGATACCCTGGTAGTCCATGCCGTAAACGGTGGGCGCTAGGTGTGAGGGTCTTTCTACGACTTTCGTGCCGTAGCTAACGCATTAAGCGCCCCGCCTGGGGAGTACGGCCGCAAGGCTAAAACTCAAAGGAATTGACGGGGGCCCGCACAAGCGGCGGAGCATGTGGATTAATTCGATGCAACGCGAAGAACCTTACCTGGGCTTGACATACACTAGATCGCTGCAGAGATGTAGTTTCCCTTTGTGGTTGGTGTACAGGTGGTGCATGGTTGTCGTCAGCTCGTGTCGTGAGATGTTGGGTTAAGTCCCGCAACGAGCGCAACCCTTGTCTTATGTTGCCAGCATTTGGTTGGGGACTCATGAGAGACTGCCGGGGTTAACTCGGAGGAAGGTGGGGATGACGTCAAATCATCATGCCCCTTATGTCCAGGGCTTCACACATGCTACAATGGTCGGTACAACGCGCTGCGACACTGTGAGGTGGAGCGAATCGCTGAAAGCCGGCCTTAGTTCGGATTGGGGTCTGCAACTCGACCCCATGAAGTCGGAGTCGCTAGTAATCGCAGATCAGCAATGCTGCGGTGAATACGTTCCCGGGCCTTGTACACACCGCCCGTCACGTCATGAAAGTTGGTAACACCCGAAGCCGGTGGCCTAAACGTGTTAGGGAGCCGTCGAAGGTGGGATCGGCGATTGGGACGAAGTCGTAACAAGGTACCCGTACCGGAAGGTGCGGGTGGATCACCTCCTTTCTAAGGAGCTTTTAATAGGCTGCAGTTGCAGCCAATGGCCCACAGTTGTGGGTTGCCCACACATTGTTTGATGGTGGGTTGGTGGTTGAGTGGGCGAGTGTTCTGCTGCCACCGTGTTATGGAAATTCCGGGTAGGAGACACACCTTAATCAGCAGGCTCAAGTGTTGAGACAGTGCTTTGTGACATGCGTAACAGTGTCCATGCATACTAAAAATAAGTTTGTGGATAAGTTGTTGGTGCATTGTTGGGTGTCTGGGGCATTATCCCCTTTTTTTGTGTGCCTGACTGGTTGATGGATGCCATTCATTGTGGTGGTGTGTGTTGCTGGTTTGGGGTGTTGTGTGAGAACTGTATAGTGGACGCGAGCATCTGCATGATGCCATCGGCCGTTTGTGGTTGGTGGTGTTTTGTGTGTGTGATGTGATTTTTCTTTTTTGTTTATTTTGTCAAGTTCACTTGTTGCCACCGCATGTGGCTGCATGGCTTTTTGTTGGTTGTGTGGTTTGTGTGTGGTGGTTGGTGTGTTCGTTATTTCGGGCGCATGGTGGATGCCTTGGCATGCTGAGCCGATGAAGGACGTGTAAGGCTGCGTTAAGCCTCGGGGAGTTGTCAATAAAGCGTTGATCCGAGGATGTCCGAATGGGGAAACCTGGCCCTGGTTATGTGGGGTTACCCTTCAGTGAATTCATAGCTGTTGTGGGGGTTACGCGGGGAAGTGAAACATCTCAGTACCCGTAGGAGGAGAAAATAATAATGATTCTGCTAGTAGTGGCGAACGAACGTGGATGAGGCTAAACTGTGTGCATGTGATACCTGGTAGGGGTTGTGTGTGCGGTGTTGTGGGGCCTAGCTGTGTGTCATCTACCAGTGGCACGCCCTTTTTGCATTGTTGTTAGGTGAAGTGGTTTGGAATGATCTACCGGAGTAGGTGAGAGTCCTGTAGCTGAAGATGATGATGTGGGGGTTGTTGGGTTCCCGAGTAGCAACGGGCTCGTGGAATCTGTTGTGAATCTGCCGGGACCACCCGGTAAGCCTAAATACTCAGTGTGACCGATAGTGGATAGTACCGTGAGGGAATGGTGAAAAGTACCCCGGGAGGGGAGTGAAATAGTTCCTGAAACCATGTGCTTACAATCCGTCAGAGCACCTTGTTTGTGTGTGATGGCGTGCCTTTTGAAGAATGAGCCTGCGAGTCAGCGGCATGTCGCGAGGTTAACCCGTGTGGGGTAGTCGTAGGGAAACCGAATCCTAATGGGGTGTTTTAGTGGCATGTCCTGGACCCGAAGCGGGGTGATCTACCCATGGCCAGTGTGAAGCAGCTGTAAGAGGTTGTGGAGGCGCGAACCCACGTAGGTTGAAAACTGCGGGGATGAGCTGTGGGTAGGGGTGAAAGGCCAATCAAACTCCGTGATAGCTGGTTCTCCCCGAAATGCATTTAGGTGCAGCGTCGCATTTAGCTTGGTGGAGGTAGAGCGACTGGTTGGTTGAGCGGGACTACAATCTTAGCAATGTCAGCCAAACTCCGAATGCCATCAATTGTGTTGTGCGGCAGTGAGACTGTGGGGGATAAGCTTCATAGTCGAGAGGGAAACAGCCCAGATCGCCGGTTAAGGCCCCTAAGGGTGTACTAAGTGGAAAAGGATGTGGGATCGCGAAGACAGCCAGGAGGTTGGCTTAGAAGCAGCCATCCTTGAAAGAGTGCGTAATAGCTCACTGGTCGAGTGGTTCTGCGCCGACAATGTAGTGGGGCTCAAGTACACCGCCGAAGCCGCGGCAAGCAACTTACGTTGTTTGGGTAGGGGAGCGTCGTGCATGGGTGGAAGCGTTACCGTGAGGAGGCGTGGACTGTGTGCGAGTGAGAATGCAGGCATGAGTAACGAATTGTAAGGTGAGAATCCTTACCGCCGGATGACTAAGGGTTCCTGGGTCAAGTTCGTCTTCCCAGGGTGAGTCGGGACCTAAGGCGAGGCCGACAGGCGTAGTCGATGGATAACCAGTTGATATTCTGGTACCCGTACATGTGCGCCCATGATAAAGCACTGATACTAACCACTGCGGATACGCTACCTGTTCACTCTTTGAGTGTTGGTGGTGTTGATGTCGTGGGGCCTGATGTGTGGTTCAAGTGATGGGGTGACGCAGTGAGGTAGCCGCGCCACTTAGTGGATTGGTGGTGTAAGCGTGTAGGCCGTGTGGTAGGTAAATCCGCTACGCATGTGGTTGAGGCGTGATGCGTAGACCCAGTGGGGTTGATGGTGGTGATCCTGTACTGTCGAGAAAAGCCTCTAGCGAGTGTGTGTATGGCCCGTACCCTAAACCGACACAGGTGGTCAGGTTGAAGATACTAAGGCGTTCGGGTGAACTGTGGTTAAGGAATTCGGCAAAATGCCCCCGTAACTTCGGGAGAAGGGGGGCCCTGTGACGTGAAGGCATAAGCTGCTGGAGTGTTGTGGGGTCGCAGAGAATAGAGGGAAGCGACTGTTTATCAAAAACACAGGTCCATGCGAAGACGTTAAGTTGATGTATATGGACTGACGCCTGCCCGGTGCTGGAAGGTTAAGAGGACCGGTTAGTTAACGTTTGTTAGCGAAGCTGAGAATTTAAGCCCCAGTAAACGGCGGTGGTAACTATAACCATCCTAAGGTAGCGAAATTCCTTGTCGGGTAAGTTCCGACCTGCACGAATGGCGTAACGACTTCTCTGCTGTCTCGACCACAGGCCCGGTGAAATTGCATTACGAGTAAAGATGCTCGTTACGCGCGGCAGGACGAAAAGACCCCGGGACCTTCACTATAGCTTGGTATTGGTGTTTGGTTCGGTTTGTGTAGGATAGGTGGGAGACTGTGAAATCATCACGCTAGTGGTGGTGGAGTCGTTGTTGAAATACCACTCTGATCGGATTGAGCATCTAACCTTGGCCCATGATCTGGGTTGGGGACAGTGCCTGGTGGGTAGTTTAACTGGGGCGGTTGCCTCCCAAAATGTAACGGAGGCGCCCAAAGGTTCCCTCAGCCTGGTTGGCAATCAGGTGGTGAGTGTAAGTGCACAAGGGAGCTTGACTGTGAGACAGACATGTCGAGCAGGGACGAAAGTCGGGACTAGTGATCCGGCACCTACTTGTGGATGTGGTGTCGCTCAACGGATAAAAGGTACCCCGGGGATAACAGGCTGATCTTCCCCAAGAGTCCATATCGACGGGATGGTTTGGCACCTCGATGTCGGCTCGTCGCATCCTGGGGCTGGAGTAGGTCCCAAGGGTTGGGCTGTTCGCCCATTAAAGCGGCACGCGAGCTGGGTTCAGAACGTCGTGAGACAGTTCGGTCTCTATCCGCCGCGCGCGTTGAAACTTGAAGAAGGCTGTCCCTAGTACGAGAGGACCGGGACGGACGTACCTCTAGTGTGCCAGTTATCCCGCCAGGGGTAGTGCTGGTTGGCTACGTACGGAAGGGATAACCGCTGAAAGCATCTAAGCGGGAAGCCTGTTTTAAGATGAGGTTTCTTTTGAGGTCCCCTAAAGACTATGGGGTAGATAGGCCAGACTTGGAAGCACTGTAAGGTGTGAAGGCTACTGGTACTAATTGACCAAAACAAACACACCACAACAAACCCCCAAAACACTATGTGGTTTGAGGTTGGATTGTTGGGTGGACTTGTGAAGCGAGTAAACAAATAAATGAACACATTCTTGTGTGTCGCGTCCACTATGCAGTATCTGACACAACACCACACACGAAGTGGTGGGTAGTGTTCTTTTAGGTTTGTCGGTGGTTCATAGCTACAGGGAAACGCCCGGTCCCATTCCGAACCCGGAAGCTAAGCCTGTACACGCTGATGGTACTGCAACCGGGAGGTTGTGGGAGAGTAAGTCACCGCCGACACCAAACAACAAA
>NZ_JAKRMY010000031.1 GCF_022346005.1 Corynebacterium sp. ACRPS | reverse complement strand
TGCCGCCGCGGCAGCAGATAGGTGCCGGTTAGTGTTACCCCGGCACCTCTGTAGCATGTATCAGACCAGCTCAGAAAGGGTATTCAGGTGAAGTAATGCGTAGCACACGTTGTAGCAAGACTACGCAGTCACGGTCATGGATGGCCACAGTATCGGCAGAGAAGATGACTCGAAAGGAGATAGAAGAAGCACTAGCCTCATACAACTACCTAGGACAGCTCGAAGAAGGCGAAGAAGACGGATACCGCCACTGGCAGCTAATTATCGACGGCGGACAATCCCCTATTAGGTTTTCCACGCTCAAAAGAAGACTCCCAAGCGCTCATTTGGAGCCTCGCAGTGGTCCAATACAACAGGCCATTAACTATGTCACCAAAAAAGAAACCCGCATCATTGATGAACCAAGGTTAGAGCACGGGACAATTCGTCACTGTGACGAGACGGGGCGCCGCAAAGATGTTGAGATAGTCCGCGAAGCAATCCTTGAAAAAGGGCTTTCTGCCGACGAAGTCTTCCTTCAAGTCCCCGAATCCAATCGCATGACCGCAATGGTAGAAAAACTCGTCGCTGCGCGAGACCGCTCCCGCCACACTAAGCCCCGTAAAATGGAGGTCATCTGGCTCTACGGGCCACCCGGAACAGGGAAAACCAGTCTCGCTGTAGAGATGGGAGGCACAAGCTATTATCGAGTGACCGACTACCAGAACCCTTTCGATGCATACTCCGGAGAAGAAGTACTAGTCCTCGACGAATTCGACGGCGAAATGCGGCTTAGCACTCTCCTCAATGTCCTGGATATCTGGCCTATGATGCTCCCCGCCCGCTACGCTGACCGCGTCGCCGCCTACAACCAAGTAGTGCTCGTCTCTAACGAAGCGCCCTGTTCCTTCTACTCGTGGGCCTCAGTATCTCGGCGACAAGCCCTCGCTCGACGCATCAATACGATTATGTATGTAGACGCTAGCGGCGCTCACGACGCCATCGACCACCTAAGCAGATTCAACGAACCCACCGTAACTGTCTAGGTAACGTCTTGAGCCCCTTCCTGAGGGAGGGCTCAGAGGGAGCGCCGTGCCTCTTGTCGCTGAAAACAGCGATAAAAAGGCACGTATACAAGGAAAATTAGACTCTTCGACTCTTCCGTCGGTCAGGACGTCGGTCGCTTATACGTGGCTACAGTCATTACCTCTGTAGCCCCGGCGGCATGTGTGCGTATCTCTTGGCTAAGCTCAGCTATATTGCTTAACGACCGTAGTCCCAGGCTCGGCGGGCCTTTTCACCCAAGCCTCACGGTCTTGGGGAGCACCTGGCGGATACGCACGCGCGAAAAGAAGCCAGGCTCTAACCCTGTACTCTCTGCCCGGTAAAAAGCGAGGAACTTCTATTGATTCGGGAAACCATCCCACGCGGATTTGTGAATCTCTCCGCGCGTCTAACTAGACACACACACGATGTGCAAGTAGACTGACTATTGAATTGTTACAGCACGAAAAACCCTAGCTCATCAGAGCTAGGGTTTTTCATATGCCACGCCGAATGTTACTTTAAAAATATGTGCTCGGCCGCACAGATTGAATTTAAAATTTCATATTTCTGATGCTGGAATGTTCGAAGTGAAAAGAACTATAAAATTATTTTTCCAACCATCTAGCACACCACGTGCCTGTGCGTGATTAGCACAAAATTACTCTGTCTATGCCTCCAAAGGGATTGTAGCGCAATTTTACCCCCTTCTTTTCTCCGGCTTTAACATCATTGCATTCAGAATCCCTGTCGAAAGCCATTATCACTTTTATTCGCAGATCATGGCCACAATTATTTTCTACTTGGATAGAATAAAAACCCTTATGTACGCTGACGCACATGGGTGCAAGATTTTCATCTGCACTATAAGTTGTCAGATCCGACGTTTTTACTCGAAAATTATCGTCTGAAGAAAGAGAAGAGATTTCGAGAGGGTTTCTTGAAGAAAAAGTTTGTCCGGAAGACAGGATAGTCTCGTCTCCCGGGGACAACGTCTCAGGATCGGTATCAGTTTCATCTGCCTGTGCAAATGGAACAGGGAACAAAAGAAATAGCGCTGCCAGAAGAGGTACTAGCTTTTTTCTAGAAGACAATTTCACTTAAAAATCCCTTACTGTACGTGTACTTTAAACAGCTTGGTGTGCCTACCGGTATTTATGTCAATCACATACCCACCAGACGTACTTTCCGTACGGAAGTTCATAGTTGCTCCATCTGAAAGAGTCCTTCTGGAGGGGATAGCGGAGTTTCCGTTCAAAATAGCTTCACCGTTTGTTGCTCCGCACCACAGTCTCCATACTGCTTCATCATTTGGAACAGACCACACACGTCCTTTTCTTCGGTAGAAACTGTCTAGATAGCTGCGGAGTTCATCAAAGTCATCATATCGAGTGGGATAGTTATTTCCTGGACATTCCCTGTATTCCTGGGCATGTGCAGCGGGAAGTTCTACTGGGGGTACTAGCAATAAGGCGCTGATAATGGCAGCACATACTGGTAAAGACGGGGTATTCCTGAGACTTGGCTTAAACATTGTTTCTTACGCGCTCCTCGTTGATTAGCATGTCATGCCAGCTTATAGTCGGCAACAGATAGGCTTAGCTCTTATGCAGGAGCAATATTTCTAGCTATAGACATCTTCTGTAGAGCGCAACCAGAAATCCATCATCGCTCCTATGGGATCTGCTGACGAAAAGATGGCCTCCGCTACATCGGAGGGGCTCCAGTTATCGGGGAGATCTATAAAACGACCTGCGAGTTTCCCGATAGTCACTGAAGGATACTCTTTGACGGCCTCAAGAATAGTTACGACGTCTTCGTAAGTAGCATGGAATGAATTTTTCCCATTGGCTGCAGTTGCATCGGCTATGCAAATCCAGTCATGAACTTCTTTCATGTCTTTCAAGAGATTATCAACTATCTTTTCAGGATTTGTTTCCATACTCATAAGCGTACTATTAATTTGATAGCTCACCTCAAGGTTTATCCTTAACCGCTTCGTAACCATTGGCTGAGGCGCTGTAGGGGGTTGTGTCTTTCTGTTGGGGGGTTCGTGGGCTTGGTTTCGGGTTCGGAGTGGGGGATTTCTTGGGTGGTGGTGAGTTGTTTTTGTGGGGTGTTTTCTAGTGCGTGGATAGTTGTTTTGAGGGCGTCGATGGTGTCCTGTTTGGCTTGGATGAGTTGTTGGGCCTGGTGCAGTTGTTGTTCGGCGTAGTGTGCGCGTTGTTTTTCTAGTTCTAGTGCGTGCACTAGATTTTGGTGGTCTTGTGTACTGGTTGCACTGGTGGGTTCTTCGGGGGTTTTGTGTGTGATGGTATCCAGTCGTCCGCTGTTGATGAGGTCGCCGATGGGGATGTACCAGGTGTCTTGTTTTTGCTGGGCTCGGGGGAATTCTCCGCGGGTTCTGGCGCGAGTGATGGTGGATTTGGCGACGCCGGTGAGCTTGGCTGCTTCGGCGATGGTAAGTAGCTGGTCGAGGTGATCGTCCATGTGTGCAATGGTAGTGGTGTAGTGCCGTGCACTAAGCGCACCACGCTGTTGCATGTGGTGCGCTGTGGTGGTGCACCAGGTGGTGCGGCGGGGTGTGTGGGGATATAGGGCGTGGTGTGTGGCTGCATGCTGGGGAAATAGCGAAAGCGAACATAATACCCGTTATCGGACAAGAGTCATCTGCAGTCAGAGCAATCAGCGCAGGTATGTTTCTGGGAAGTGGTAGAGATACGCTTCCAAATACCCCTATAGCCACGTTCACTCCACCCCCATACTAGGTCACTACATAGCAACAGCAATCATGCCCGTTGAGGGTGAATCCACCCCTAAGGGAATGCAGTATCCACCGGCTCTAGCTACATACGTGCTGGCAAATGGGTATTTGTACAGGCATGGAATGCGTAAACCCATACGTCACGCGGTATGGCGTGCCATACCATCCACGTGGAATTGTGTCAACACCGCTTCTTGCGGGAAGGTCTGAAATCTGCGTAGGGTCGAGAGTGTAAACGAAAAATGCCCTCCCGGATCAGCCTGCAAGCATCGACCGGGAGGGACTGACACCCCCACTGACGTGGGGAAGAAAGGACATTGCTATGCCCATAACTCCACCTTACCTCACTCCAGTTGGTCAGCTAACAGCTGGCGTGCGCGTGCGGACCGCCCCGGATTCCCCACGGGAGCGAGACGGACGCCCACAGACCAACCGATTTTTCCCAGGCTGCCTAGCATGGCCAATTGAGGTCAGCCTCGTTATGAGCGAGCGCACAGGAAGCGATGGAGCCGTAGAACGCGAAGTGAAGGCATCCCGCGTCACCGTATGGGCCCCGGAACGACCAAGCATCGGAGATGATGATCTCGTATCCTTCCAGGGGCTCATGGCTGGCGCAGTAGATGGGTTGGTATTCCTGCAGGCCACAGGCGTAGACCGCGTGGAGGAGGCCGCGCATGAGCTCCTCTAATAGAAATGACGAGCTGGAGCAGCTACGCACAGCGGCTGACAGCGCAGACGCTGCTCTTCTCAGGGCCCTGCCGTGGATAATCTTCCTGGCGGTGACAGCAGCTGGATGCTACCTTCTTTTCTCTGAGCTGCAGAAAAGGTGGTGGTTTCGCTCCAAGGCTGCGTATCGTACGCATACGTGTCGAGAGAAAATCAGCGAGCGCTTCGGGCTGACCATCAATCGTGTATCTCGCGATGGGAAAATCGTCATAGCTCCAGGAGAGTCTGAAAAATGGCAGCGGCGGGGTCTAGAGGCAGAGCTGGCTCAGCACCTAAGAACCCCGATAAGACTATCCGTAAAAGACGGATGCGTATCTATCAGGGACGCTGTAAAGACACCGGGATATCTCCCAGGCAGAGCTCGCTTTTCCGCGACCACGGGTGAGATTCTCATCGGCGTAGATACACAAACAGGAGAGCAAGCCCGCATCGCACTGAAAGAAAAATCTGGCTTCATTTTGGCTGGTAAGCCCGGAAGCGGGAAGTCAGTTTTCCTAAATCAGTTGATAATGGCGCTTATGACTCGCTCTGAGGTGGTCACCTTCGACGGTAAACGCGACGATCCAGAAAAGATTCTGGAAAAAGTTGAATTCCTCCAAGAGACCATGAAAAAGCGTCTCGAAAAAGGCATCGATTACTGGAAGGTCGATACCAAAGACCGCCCGAAGCTTCTTCTCCTGGTGCTCGATGAGGCCCAAGCATGGTTCTCACCAGCATCAACGTCAAAGCAGGACAAGACCGCTGCAGCAGAACGCGAGGCCCTTGTGCGTGATCTCGTCCAGAGAGGTAGAAGCGCTGGTGTGCTCGTCGTCCTAGCGACGCAGCGCATGACGGCCGATGTCATCCCAACAGGTATCAGGGATTTGTGCGGCGTGAAAATGGTCGGCCGCGTAACGCGTCCAGAAGATTCCCAGCTCGTGCTGGGTGTGCGCCCAGGAGAAGGGGAACCCGACCCTCTACGGGCCACGCCAGGACAGTTCGTCGTCGATGACGAGTGCCATCCGATGCGGATGGTGCAGGTCTACGGCCCGAAATAGGAGACTCTGGGAGATTCTGTAGCGGCAGAGCGTCCGGAGCCGGAGGCTCCCAGCGGGAGGAAGCCGGCGCAGGACGCGGCGCCGCGAAAGAAGACCCCAGAAAGCGCCCGATAGGGCGCCGGCCACTACCTAGAAACAGCGCATTAAGAACGATTTCTCAGTGGCAAGGCGGCGAATGCCGCCGCGGCAGCAGATAGGTGCCGGTTAGTGTTACCCCGGCACCTCTGTAGCATGTATCAGACCAGCTCAGAAAGGGTATTCAGGTGAAGTAATGCGTAGCACACGTTGTAGCAAGAC
>NZ_JAKRMY010000030.1 GCF_022346005.1 Corynebacterium sp. ACRPS | reverse complement strand
CCCTTAACCCCATCCGACGTTTCCCCCCTTTGCGAGCGTCTAGAAAAGGTTGTGGTTGTGGTTGCGGTTGTAGGGCTAGGGTCAACGCTAGGGTCAACCGAGGGGTCAATGGCACCCTTAGGTTCACCCCTAACGCTAGGGTCAATGGAAGGGTGAACCGAGGGGTCACTGGAGGGGTCAACCTTAGGGTCAACGGCACCCTCACCCTTAGGGTCAACGCTAGGGTCAATGGAAGGGTGAACCGAGGGGTCAATTGCGCGTTTTTTCAACAGCCGCGACGCCTCATCAGACTCCCAACCCTTAAACTCCGGATGCTCCTCATGCAGCCGCCGAAGCTCCCACACGACCACACCCTTAATCGTCCGCGACCCCACAGCCGCAAACTCACGCGCCATCGTCGTCGCCAAATTCCTCTGCTTCATCAAACCGTCATGCCGCACGAAAGTCCGCACCAGAAACTCGTCAGTATCTTCATCAATCACGATGAAAAGACCGTCCACGAGCTCACGGGCCGCAGACTCCACAACCGGGCGGGACCACGACGAGCACAGGCCAGAAAGGCGGCCCGCGTGCCAGGTCCCCACCCCGGCGCGGTTCATGGTTGGGTGCGAGATGAGCACAAAGTAAAGCAGCTGCGCGTTATTGCTTAAATCCAGGAATGAGTCATCATTCCAGATAGAAAGCTTAATCTGGGCAAAGTCACGCATCTTTTTTCACCTCCTTTTCTATGGATTCAAATAGGCGTATGAGCGCGTCGAGGAAGTCAGGCCGGGCGCAGTACAGGTCGCGGGTTTCGAGGTAGGCGCGCATGTCCTCACGCTGCTGGTGGGTGGGCATTAGTTGCTGCTTCCGATTCCGTTGGTGCCGCGTTCGGTGTGTGGCAGTTCGCGTACTTCTGCAATGTCGTTGGTGGCGATGGGGATGATGACGAGTTGTGCGATGTAGTCGCCGGCAGTGATGTGTTGGGTGGTGTCGCCAGTGTTGTGGAGACTGATTTTGATGGAACCGGTGAAACCACTATCAATAATGCCGGTACCATTGGATAGAACAAGTTTTCGTTTAATTCCGGTGCTGGAACGCACAAAAATCATGCCCACATGCCCCCGCGGCACAGCAACCTTTACACCAGTATCCCCCACCCTGTGAGCACCCACCGGAACACTCACGTCATGCTTCAACGCCAGGTCAATACCAGCATCATCCTTATACGCCTGACGCGGATGAGCCGCACCATCATCAAGAGAATAAAAAAGCAATTTCAAAAGTCCTTAAGGAAAATAGAAAGGGCTTCTACAAGGCGCAAAAAGTTGCAGGTATCCTTGCAGAAGCCCCAAATGAAAGATTGAATGTTCAGTGTTATATTCCTACGTTGACGAATCAGCCTCCCAGAATGATGACTACTACCTACTGTCTGCGCTCATACTTGATGAAAAAGGTAAATCTCAGCTAGAAAAAGGCTTGTCAGATTTGCTAGCCGCAGAGACTGAACAAGGTCATCTCTGGGGAATTGAAGAGTTGCATGGCTACGAAATAATGCAACAGAAGGGCGACTGGTCGCACGTGCCCTTTCGTCTAAGCATCAATATTTACAATCGGGCGCTTAGCATCATCAACGATTCTGCCTCTGCGCTGTTTGTAGAATGCATCAACCGGCGCAAACAGGAAAAGCGGTACGTCCGCCCGTTTGACCCCCGAGATTTAGCGATTAGCTTCACTCTCGAGCGGGTTAATGAGTTCTGCACCGGGAACGAGGAAAATTCCCATGTTCTACTAGATGACCACTACACAGCGGAAGAATCCAGAAAGAACTTCATGAAATACCGAACCGATGGAACATTCGGCTACAAACCATCCAAACTTGACCGAGTAACATCTTTCGATTTCTACGATTCCAAAACTAGGTGGGGCTTACAGGCAGCTGATTTATGCACTTACATAGCCAACAGAGTCATTTCTAAACCGTCTACAAATCCCAAGGCTGTACGCCTCCAGAATGATATGTGGAATCGAATCAGAACGATAAGAGAAGCTGGACAAATTAGAATTTGGCCTTAAGATGCACGAAAGCCGCCGTCAAAGAATGACAGCGGCTCAAGGCGATGTGGTGTTGTATACCCATACAATCACTACATGGAACATGATATAAGCATCTCAGCTAGATAGCAATAATTTAACCCCTGTGGACTATGGAGGTCCTGACTGGCGGGGTTAAGTGGTTGGGTCTACAAGGACGATTGATGTCGCGTTGAGGGCAAATCGTCCGTCTCTAGTGGCGCCATGCACCACATCGCCGACACGAGCAGCAAAAGTGACACGGTCAGCAATCTTCTCCGGGTCAAACGCGGCCGGGAAAAGAACTACTCTCCTGCCCTTGTACTGGGGAAGGTCGGCGGCTTGAATCTTGACGTAGCCCATCAAAATGGTGGTGCCTGGTCTTGCTGCCCTGCTTGCGCCGGCGGCTGAGACCACGCCCCACTAGCCGCGGTTTGCCCCTGCTGGACGGCAGTATCCCACGATTGCTGCGCCTGGCTCGGCTGCTGCTGCGGCGCGGCAGGAAGCTGGTAAAAACGCATAGCACTGAACTCAACCTTGCTGCGCTTTTCACCATCCTTCGTCTCCCACGAACGCGTCACAAGCTTGCCAGTCACCGCAACCTGGTCGCCCTTTTTCAAATCAGCAGCCATTTGCGCCCACGGCGTAGGATTCTGCTTATTGCCTTGCTCGTTCCAGATGGTGACGTCCAGGTACATGCTGCGAGTCTTAACCCACTGATTCTGACTCTCGTCATAACGATTATCCGAATTCGCCAACGTGAAATTCGCAACCGCAGCGCCCTGCGGCGTGTATCGTAACTCCGCATCCCGCGGCAAGCCTCCGGTGAGAGTGATGACATCAATCATTAATTCTTCTCCCCCTGCAGCTCATTCCAACGCCGGCGCCCAAGGTCAATGACCTCTTCGGGAACATCACCGTCATTGCGGATTTCCTGCATGAAACTCGTGACCTCATCAGCAGTAGTGAGCTCAGCCAAAGCCTGCTTGACGTCCTCCACAAACTGGTCCGACTGCCCATCTTGCTGCGACTCCCTCACCGCCGGCACAGGAGCAGCCAACGCCTGCGCAGCAACATCCTGACGAGAGGCGCTCATATTCACCGGTTCCAACTCCAGGTCCTCTGCAGCGTACTTAATGCCCAGAAGAACGTTAGGGGCAAGGCGGCGAGACACTTCCGAAGCAGCCTTGGCGTACAACATGGCCTGCGGGTCAGTCTGATATTTCTTATTAGAGGTATAGTTAGCCTTCTTAGCGCGGTCGATAGTCCACGTGGAAGACTCCTGCTCCCCGCTCGGCGCCACGCCACGCACCGTTACAGACTCATCACTGGACTCCACGGTCTCGAACTTATAGCCCTTGCCCTTAAGCAAAGCCACCATAGTTCGAGCGTAAATAGCTGGCTGCCCATGAATGACGAATACTTGCTGCAGTGCCTGCTGAGGCTTCAATCCAAGCTCAGCACCATAGAGGATGGCGGCGGCGCCATCATCAGGCTTACCGCGAAAAGTCTGCGGCACCATCTGGGTATTGCACAACACCGTCGCCAGCTTATGCGCGGCATCCATAGCCTCAGCTTGGCGCATGAGACCGCTGAGCCCATTATCGCTGAGCTCAGGCATAGAAGCGTTGACAGTATCAAGTTGATTATTCACTGTTAGATGTTCCTTTCGTCGTCGAATCGGTCGAGGGTGATTTCTGTGAGTGTGAGGGCGGTTTCCTCATCATGGCCGCGGACGGTGAAGTACTCTGTGAGGTAATGCGCCTGGTCTGCAAAAGCAGTCAACGCCGCATAGTTTTCCTCCATCGAAGTGCGTGCGACCTCGAGTCGACGCCGCGGCATATCACTCGGAATAGGATTCATAGGTTCGCTCGCTCTCTGTCTATCTGCTGCTCAATCTGGAGGCATAAATCCCGCAATTCTGGTGAAAGGTCACTGTGGTCCCTCACCCAATCCATGACCTCTATTTCGAGGCGGGCATACGCAATTTTGCGGGCCTGCCTACTGGGATATTCAGGCTCATACATCAGTCGCATCACTCTTTTACCCTCGTAAGTATCAGCCGCGTCGCACCACGACGCTTCTTCGTCGCATACTCGCGGTACAAGTCAGGATGAGTCTTCTTAAACTTGGTCGAATCGAACGCCATACTGTCAGCAGCTGTAGAAACACTGACTTTAAAGCCACCATGCTGACCGGCGTAGTCTCGCCCAACCTTGGCCAAAATCTCTGTGCGATATTGTTCCTTCAACTCCGCCCAGGATTTAGCTTTAGCGTCCGCATCCGCATACTGAGCAACCAAGTCCTCGAGCTCGTCCACATCGTCCAAACTGGATAGTTCAACCATCCACTCCGGAGTCTGCCCATCAAGCCACGCAAACCACTCGGCAGCGGTCTGGCGCATGGTCTCTACCGTTTCGGGGTCGTATTCAATCACTCGAGTCTCGCACTCGAATGGGGTGAACTGGCCGTCTTCCTCCCGGTAGTACTCAACGAGCAGGACACACGCTTCAGCACCTGCGTGCCACATGTTCGCCTGCACCTGCAGGTAATACTGGTCAGGGCACCAATCATGGAACATTCCGCCCGTAAACTCGTGATTCGCGGTCTTAATCTCACCAATCACTGCCCCGTCCTCACTGAACAAATCCGGGGTGCCACACAAGCGCTCATCAGCCTCGTTGATGATGATGGTCTGAGGGTCCTCGTTGTAGTTCAAGCGGCTATCAATATCCGCAAACAGCGGGGCCAACTTCAGTTCACGGGCCTTCCCCCACTCCGTATACTGATTACCACCCCAACGCTCCCCCGATTCCTTCTGCCTACGTAACTCTTGCCAATTCCTAGCGGTATGAATCAGGTGCAGCGATGCCAACTCCGTCGACGTTAAATGCTGGCGTCGATACTTAAACCACTCATCATCATCCTTCGTCTTAAAAAGCTTCATTTCTTCCTCCTTCTCCTACGCCAAAGCACACGCCGCGCCACAGGCGCATGCCACGAACAAAACCGAAAACCAACGCCCAAACCATCAATCTCCCCACCTGGGACATGACAGCCCTCAAATAAACAAGGGCCGGGCAAATCAAACACCCGACCCAAAAAATTCCAAGCATCATACTCAGACAAAAAAGAAATAAGACGCCCATCAAACTCCACCCAAAACCGACCACCATGCTCAACAGGCTCAATCCCCTCCGAACCATGGCCTACATCCATACAGGCGGCACCGAAATAACCCAATGGAAAACAAACCCAGCAACACCACCCAACGCCCCAGTCGCCCAACACAACCGAAAACGCTTAGCAGCCGCATCCTTCCAATAATGCAACTCACGCAACTCCCGCGTACCCCGCGCCGGCACCTTACTTGTGTTCCGGGTGCACATTACGAACCCTCCTGTCATACGACTCAACCAACGAAGCAATCACATGCGCCTGCTGCGCACTATCCTTAATCTGACGACGAATCTTCTCCGGAACACGCGCATACCGATACAAAGCGATATACCGGCCCTCAATATCCTTCAAAGTCCGAACCGCATGGTCATGACTAATCTCAAACACTACGGTCTTACCTCCACATCATCGTGAAAACATTGAACTGACGACGCCGACGCCGCCCACAACAAAAAATCTGCCTCAAAAACCTCACAAAGCATCTCCTCTCAAAAACTCATCGCACCACTCAGGTTTCAACCGATAACGCCGACCAACCTTCACCGAACGAAGCTCCCCACGCTGCAAATGCACATACAACGTCTCCGGATGCACGCTCATATAGTCAGCCGCCTCTTTAGCAGTCAGCCACGATGTGCTAGTATTCATATCGTCCTTTCAGAGGTGAGAAGATTGAAGGGGGAAAGCCCGGATAAACACCGCCAGGCTTTCCCTCTTTTCACGTAAAAATAAAGGAGCTGCAGGACAGCAGAGCGCAGCAGCGGCAAGTGCTCAACCACCAAAAGCCTGGGATGCTGCCCTTAAGACGGTCAGTGTCCAACCCGCCGTTGACAACCCCTAGTGCGCAGCCAGGGAGTTGCACCCTGGTAGCTTTTGAAAATCACACAATCACTAACCCACCGGTAGTAGGTAAAAATGAAAGTGAAACATGTACTACTCTGCGCTCAACAACGCCTCCAAAACCGTCGGAGACGCTCGATAGAATAAAAGAATGACCGCTTTCGAAATCACCTCCACAGTCATCGCCGTAATCTCCGCCATAATCGCAATCTGGCAGGCAACAGAAGCAACCAAATCACGCAAATCAGCAGAGGCTGCACAAGCCGAAGCCGCAGAAAGCTCCGACCGAGCCGCCCGCAGCGCCGAAAAGGCCGCAGAAGAACAACGAAAAATCGCCGAAGCACAAGCAACAATCTCCGCATACACGCAGAAACTCGCCGCAGCAAACCGACGAAACGTCACCCTGCGCCACGAGAGCAAACAGCTCTACGTCATCGCCAACGAAACCGGCGAAACCATCACCAACGTCAGCATCAACGCAACCAGAGACGACCAAGCAGCCCACATGCACGCCGAACCCGCCACCACGCTCCACCACGGCGACTCCCTCGAAGCGCTCCTCGGCTACCGCGGGCAATACATCCTATGCTGGACAGACAGCGACGGAGAAGAACAACAAAAGACAACAACCGCTAATGCCGATTGATGTAGCTGACATAAATAGCGCACCCCACAGAAACCAAGGCGCACACCGAAATAACAATCGGAGCAACCATACCGAAACACCTCCCCTCTACACTCAACTATCCGCCTCACACACTGTGAGGCCAGTGCCGCGCCCGGGACTCGCACCCGGGGAGTAACTAATTCACGGCCTGGTGTTTTACGTCCTTGGTGGTTCCCTCCCGCTTACGGCGGGGTTCCTGCCTGTCGGCTTGGCCAATGCTTCACGGACATGTCAACGTGGTTCTTGGCCCGGTATCTTCTATCAGGACAATTCACTAATTCAGTTCTCTGTACAGCGTTTCGACCCAACCAATACCCCTTGGGGTTATTGTCACTGTGTCGAAATTTTGGGACATGACTGCCCCCAGTGCCCGCGGGGAGGCTCGCACTCCCCCGCCTGCTAAGTCGGGCTAAAATACACACATGGCAATAACCGCACTCATAAGCGCAATAACCGGACTTGCCGCACTACTACTAGGAATCAAACAATTCCAACACGCCCGCCAATACGACGGCGCACACCAAATAGCAATGGGCTTCAGCAACTACGGAACCCCCACCGTCACCTCAGGAATGAAAGAACCCATTGACGAAATCGAAATACAACTCCACTACCAGGGCTTCCAACCCCTCCACGGAGTAAAGATGTCCCTCCTCTGGGACAATGGCGAACACTGGGACCTCTACCCCGAGCCCCATCTTCAGCCTGGAGAAAAATTCGGCCCGAAGGTTCTAAAAATACCGTGTAGCGACCTGGATAAAGTACACCTACATGTCGCATGGCAGACTCCACATCCTGCCATTCTGAAAAACAAGATTCGGTATCAAGCACTCCGGATGAACCTGGCTCAAGAGGCTCAACAATGGCGATGGCGTCCATTCGAACACCTCCATCGGCGCCGGCACTCGCCACTCGGAAAGTGGAAGGCAATTCATAATCCCCCAACCGACCAACAGAACTTCCCCGGCTGGCCCCACGGCCCCGCAGCCAAGACCATAGACTGGTAAACATCAACAACACTCCTTTAAACGAAACATGAACCTCGACACCCTACTGACAAGCATCAGCGCCACCACCGGCATCATCAGCATGCTTATCGCAATATTCGCCAAACTCGACTCGAAAAACGCCAACAACATTGCGCAAAGAAGCCACAAGCGAGCCGCGGAATCCATCACCCTCGCCCAACAATCGAACAGCATCGCCATAGATGCCCGCGAGCTCGCAAAGGAAGCGAGCACGATTAGCCGCAGGGCCGAAAAGCGAGACACTGAACTCAACTACGTCAGCTGGAACTACCACTGAGGTTACCCTCGTTTAGTGGACACCCGATTAGTGCGGATCTTGTGTCCGTAAGAGAGGATGTTCATTGTGAGTCAACAACGCCAGAAATACACGCCTGAGTACCGGCGTGAAGCCGCGA
>NZ_JAKRMY010000002.1 GCF_022346005.1 Corynebacterium sp. ACRPS | reverse complement strand
TCGCGCACAAGGACTTTGTCCTAGAAACCGGGCCTGGTTTCGCATGCGGATGTAGCGCAGTTGGTAGCGCATCACCTTGCCAAGGTGAGGGTCGCGAGTTCGAGTCTCGTCATCCGCTCCAGCACTGTATTGTGTGAGGCGGTATCGCCACGGTGGAATGGCCGAGTGGTGAGGCAACGGTCTGCAAAACCGTGCACACGGGTTCGATTCCCGTTTCCACCTCAACTTAATGCCTCTTTGGGCATTGGGCGCGATTAGCTCAGTGGGAGAGCGCTTCCCTGACACGGAAGAGGTCACTGGTTCAATCCCAGTATCGCGCACAAGGACTTTGTCCTAGAAACCGGGCCTGGTTTCGCATGCGGATGTAGCGCAGTTGGTAGCGCATCACCTTGCCAAGGTGAGGGTCGCGAGTTCGAGTCTCGTCATCCGCTCCATTCAAGCCGCCTTGTTAGCAAGGCGGCTTTTTTGTATCTGGCACACCCCACTCTTCTGAAGTGATGGAGATCGCAGACTTTTTCGCTTCGGTGCGGAACTATAGAGATACTGTTACCGACTATTGAAGAGACACACTGATGACCACGATTGTCACCAAGCCATTCGGTGGGATTAGGATGTCTTTGCATGCACACGCAAAATTCAGAACTGAAGGAGCTGAAAATGAGCCATCGCGTACCTTGGTTGCGCCGCACGGCAGTGGCAGTGGGAGCTACCGCGCTTATCGTCGGCGGATCCGCACCCGTAGCACTGGCGCACGATTCCGTCGTGGGCGGAACTGTGAAGGAGGGCGACCAGCTCGAGGAGTTTCCTGAGGAAATCACCTTGGAGTTCTCCGGCATTCCAAAGGACCAGTTCAACACCTTTGCGGTAACCAATAAGGACACTGGGGAACAGATCTTTAGCCAGGAGCCGGAGCTAGATGAACGCGATCTGACGATCACGACTCCAGATGATGTCGATCCCGGCCCAGGTAACTACCAGGTGGGTTACAACATCACCTCCTCGGATGGACACGCCACGCGCGGTGGGGTCTCATTTACGGTCACAGGTGGGGATAGCGATGACGCTTCCTCCACCGACGCTGCAGATGCAGATGGAGCTGCAGATTCTTCGAGCGATATGCCCACCTCGGTGAAAATCATCCTGGGAGTGGGCGGTGTGCTGGCCATAGCGGCCGTTCTGGCTTTGTTGATCGCAAAAACCCGTCGAAACGACTCGAAAGGTCACAAATAATGACGAAGAAAATTTCCCGCCTGATTGCCGGCGTATCCCTCAGTGCCGTGGTTCTTGCCGGTTGCTCCCCAGATAACGAGAACGATTCCAGCAACTCGGACTCGACTTCAGCTGCATCTTCGACTGCAGAAGCCAGCGAATCCACTGCGGCAGCGGATAAGGACCTGACCTTCGAGGACGCCGTTGTCCGCGCCAACGAAGACAAGGATATGACCGCCATCTTCGGTACGTTGGTCAACCACTCGGATAAAGACATCGAGATCGCCGGTTTCTCCACGAGCCTGGACGCAGAGATGAACCAGATTCACGAGACCGTCGATGGCCAGATGCGCGAAAAGTCCAGCCCCTTGGTTGTCAAGGCCGGCGAGAGCCACGAGCTTGCTCCTGGCGGCGACCACTTCATGCTGATGGGCATGAAGGAGGGCATCATGCCTGGTGATTCCCTCGAGATGACGGTCACCCTGTCTGACGGCGAGGAGCTTGACCTGGGCACCATCCAGGCCCGCACCATGGGCGCTGGCGATGAGGACTACGGCGACATGGAGGGCATGGACCACGGTCACGCGGGCCACGATCACTCCGATCACGCCGGCCATGACCACTCCGGTCACGATCACTCTGGCCACGACCACTCCAGCAAGGACGACGAGAAAGAAAACCACAAGCACTAATTATGACGGGATTCAGCAGAAGGGGATTTCTCACCGGCGCTGCAGTGTCTACCAGCGCCATTGCGCTGGTGGGATGCAACTCGGATAAATCAACACCACACGCTCAAGCGGAGGAGCAGCCCCCGCTTGCCGATGCCACCGTGGCTTTCGACGGCCCACACCAGGCCGGCATTGACACGCCGGAGCAAGCGCACCTGAACTTGGTGGGCTTTGATCTTAAAGAGGGCATCGGCAAGCAGGGCTTTGCCCGGCTGATGAAGCTGTGGACTGAGGACGCGCGAGCGCTGTGCACGGGCCAGCCGCCGTTGGGGACCTTGGAACCGGAAATGGTGCGCCAGCCTGCGAACCTCACCATTACGTGTGGGCTGGGCGAGCGCATTTTCTCCCTGCTGGGCGTGGATAAGCCGGAGTGGCTTGGCGATGTCCGTGCCTATTCCCGCGACCAATTAGAAGACAAGTGGGGCCAAACTGACATCGTCCTGCAAATCTGCAGCGATGACCCGCTGATGAATACTTATGCGCTCCGGCACATGGTGCGCTCAGGCGAGCACTATGCCGAAGTTAGCTGGCTGCAGCAGGGCTTTATCAACGCCTACGGCAGCCACGAAAAGGGTGCGACCGCGCGCAATATGTTTGGCCAAAAAGATGGCACCGTAAACCCGCGCGGCGATGAACAATTCGCGGAGCAGGTCTGGATCGAGGATGGCCCGAAGTGGCAGCAGGGTGGTGCGGCCATGGTGGTGCGCCGCATCCGCATGAACCTCGATACCTGGGAAAAGCTGGACCGCTCCTCCCGCGAAAATGCGGTGGGGCGCAAGCTGGAAAATGGGGCACCGCTTACGGGTGATAAGGAATTCGATGAGGCGGACTTTAAGGCCACGGATGAGTATGGCCTGCCCGTCATTGATAAGAACTCCCACATGGCGCGCGCGACTGCGCCCAAGGACCACCCGGAGCAAAAGATCTTGCGCCGCCCCTATAATTACGAGCTGCCGCCGGATGACAAGGATGGCCAACTATCCAATATTGGCCAGATTTTCATCTGTTACCAGCAGGATCCCACCAAGCAATTCGAACCCATCCAGGCGCGCCTTGATGAGGCGGACCTGTTGAATGAGTGGCTTACCCACATCGGTTCGGCGATGTATTTCTGCCCTCCGGGAACTAAAGGCAGCGATGGCAAAGAAACGTGGTGGGCGGAATCGCTTTGCACGCATGCTGGCCTGTAGAATGACGATCCGTAAATTTAACTAGTGGATGCGGCCAGGTATGCCGTATCTGCGTGAGCGCAAAAAGGAGCGCGAATATGGCGGAACTTATTCCCGCAGCACCGGTAAATTACGAATCCTTCACCGTGCCAGCCGGGCAAGCGGTTGGTGCGGCCCTCCGCGAGCTGAACCTGCCCAATAAGGGCCCAGAGGCGGTCGTGGTAGTCCGCGGCGTGGACGGTACCTTGTATGACCTTTCGCATACCCCGGATGAGGAATCGACATTTGTCCCGGTAGCCGCCTGTGAGGAAGATGGCCGCGCCGTCATTCGCCACTCCTGCGCCCACGTCATGGCCCAGGCCGTGCAGGCCGAGTTCCCCGGCACCAAGCTGGGCATTGGCCCGTCCATTGAGAACGGCTTCTACTTCGATTTCCAGACCGCCGAGCCCTTCACCCCGGAGGATCTCAAGAACCTGGAAAAACGGATGAAGAAGATCATCAAGGGCGGCCAGCGCTTCGAGCGCCACACCTATGCCTCCACGGCAGAGGCGGAACAGGCCTTGCAGGATGAGCCCTTCAAGCTGGAGCTTATCCAGGACAAGGGCAATGTGGACCCGGACTCCGACGAGGCCGCCGAGGTGGGCGCTGGCGATCTGACGCACTATGACAATGTGAACCCGCGCACCAATGAGGTGGAATGGTTCGACCTGTGCCGCGGCCCGCACGTTCCCACCACGAAATACATTCCGGCCTTTGCCCTGACTCGCTCGTCTGCCGCCTACTGGCGCGGCGATCAGGCCAACGCCGGCCTGCAGCGAATCTACGGCACCGCCTTTGAGTCCAAGGATGCACTGGCTGCCTACCAGACCATGGTGGAAGAGGCAGAAAAGCGCGACCACCGCCGCTTGGGCCAAGAACTGGATCTCTTCTCCTTCCCGGATGAAATCGGTTCCGGTTTCCCCGTATTCCACCCCAATGGCGCGACCGTGCGCATGGAGATGGAAAACCACTCCCGCAACCGCCACGTGCAGGCGGGATACTCCTTTGTCAATACCCCGCACATCACAAAGGGCGACCTCTTCCGTAAATCCGGCCACCTTGATTTCTACTCCGATGGCATGTTCCCGCCGATGCAGCTCGATGGCGAGTACGACGCCGAGGGAAATACCGTCAAGGAGCCGCAGGACTACTATGCCAAGCCGATGAACTGCCCGATGCACAACCTGATCTTTGCATCCCGCGGCCGTTCTTACCGCGAGCTGCCGTTGCGCCTGTTTGAATTCGGCACGGTCTACCGCTACGAAAAGTCCGGCGTGGTGCATGGCCTGACGCGTGCGCGCGGCTTTACCCAGGACGATGCCCACATTTACTGCACCGAAGAGCAGTTGGAAGAAGAACTCACCCAGGTCCTGGACTTCATCATCTCGCTGCTTGAGGATTACGGCCTGTCCGATTTCTATCTGGAGCTTTCCACCAAGGATCCCAATAAGTTCGTCGGCTCCGATGAGATTTGGGAGCGTTCGACCGCCATCTTGCAGTCCGTGGCAGAAAAGTCCGGGCTCGAGCTCGTTCCTGACCCTGAGGGTGCCGCGTTCTACGGGCCGAAGATCTCCGTCCAAGCCCGCGATGCCATCGGCCGCACCTGGCAGATGTCCACGGTGCAGCTGGACTTCAACCTGCCCGAGCGCTTCGAGCTGGAATATACCGCATCCGATGGCACGAAGAAGTGCCCGATCATGATCCACCGGGCCCTCTTCGGCTCCATCGAGCGCTTCTTCGGAGTGCTTCTTGAGCACTACGCGGGCGCATTCCCAGCGTGGTTGGCACCGCATCAGGTCATGGGCATTCCCGTGGCGGATGACTTCGTCCCGCATCTGGAGGACGTCGCCGCCAAGCTGCGCCGCAAGGGCATTCGCGCGGATGTAGATACCTCCGATGACCGCATGCAGAAGAAGATCCGCAACCACACGACGGGCAAGGTTCCCTTCATGCTGGTCGCCGGCGCCCGCGACGTGGAAGCCGGTGCGGTCTCCTTCCGCTTCTTGGATGGCACGCAGGTCAACGGCGTGCCAGTTGATGAAGCCGTTGAGCTCATTACCACCTGGGTGGCAGAGCGCACCAACGAGCAGCCGACAGAAGAGCTCATTCGTGCCCGGCGCTAATCCGCAGAAGGGCCAAAGCGAGGAAACATTCGTCGATACCGGTGCCGGTGAGCCGGACCGGTTGGAGCGACTGTGGGCGCCGTACCGGATGGCCTATATTGCGCAGCGGTCCGAAGATCCCTTTGTGGAAGCCCCGAAGGGCAGCGATGAGGATGGGCTTATCATCGCGCGCGGTGAAACGGTATATGCGCTGCTCAACTTGTTTCCCTATAATGCCGGCCACCTCATGGTGGTGCCGTACCGCAAGGAATCCGAGCTGGAAAACCTCACCGAGGAAGAATCCCACGAGCTCATGGCCTTTGCCCAAAAGGCGGTGCGGGTGCTCAAGCGCGTGTCACGCCCAGAGGCCATTAACGTGGGCTTTAACCTGGGGCGCGCGTCCGGCGGCTCGGTGGGAGACCACCTGCATTTGCATGTGGTGCCAAGGTGGCCCGGGGATAGTAACTTTATGACTGTCCTCGATGGGACTAAGGTATTACCGCAACTACTGCAAGACACCCGTCGTGTCCTGGCAGAGGGTTGGCGTGACATGGAAGAGGAGGACTCGCGTGCTTAGCGTGCATGGGCGAAAGCCCGCCGCCGTGGTGGTGGAACCTATAGCCAAGACCTTTTTAAAATTGGGATTGACTCCCAACGTGGTCACGGTTGTGGGCACTATTGTGACCATCGCCATTTCGGTGATCCTCATTCCTACCGGCCACCTCTTTATAGCCGCCGTATTATCCGGCCTCTTTGCCGCCTTTGACATGCTCGATGGCACGATGGCGCGGCTGACCGGTAAATCGAGCGCTTTCGGCGCCACGCTGGATGCAAGCTGTGACCGCATTACCGATGGCGCGTTATTCTGCGCCATCGTCTGGTGGCTGGTGTATACCGCAGACGCGTCCAAATGGACCGTGGCGGCCTGCCTCATAACCTTGGTCTGCTCCCAGGTCATTTCCTATATCAAGGCTAGGGGAGAGGCCTCTGGTTTCACCATGGTGGGCGGACTGATTGAGCGCCCAGAACGCCTCATCCTCGCGTTAGGCGGAATCGGCCTGGAGGGCTTGGGCGTAGAGTATGCTGCGGCGGTATCGCTGTGGATCTTGGCGGTAGGCTCAATCTTTACCGTGTACCAGCGCATTGCCATTGCAGCGCGCCAAGACGCCGAGATGTAAATCAAGCGAACATGGGCGCAGCAGGGGCTATCGTTCCGGCTAGTTCGTGGTTTGCGCACTAACTTTTCTGGAGGATCCGGCACCATGTGGGATAAAGAAGATGTAGCAGCGGCCGGGTATTTGGCGGGCTGGAAGGTAGTTCGCCGGTTGCCCGACCCGGTAGCGCGCACCATCTTCCGGTGGGTAGCGGATTTCGCGAGCGACCGCGGGCGCGGCATGGATGGCCTGCGAAGAAACCTCACCCGCGTGGTGGGGGCAGAAAACGTCACCCGTCAGCTGGTGCGCGATTCCATGCGCTCCTATATGCGCTATTGGATGGAGGCGTTTCGCCTTCCCGCGATTCATGCGGATCCCCAGCTGCACGAGCGCCTCATGAAGGGCTTGGAAGGGCTCGAGCACTTTGATGCCTCGGCGCAGTCTGGCCGCGGCGTCATCTTGGCGCTGCCGCACTCCGGCAACTGGGATATGGCCGGGGTTTTCTTGGTGGGCCATTACGGGCAATTTACCACCGTGGCAGAGCGGTTGAAGCCGGAGGTGCTTTTTGATGCCTTCGTGGATTACCGCGAGGAATTAGGCTTTGAGGTCCTGCCGCTTACCGGTGGGGCGGTCCCTCCCTTTGCGCGGCTGAAGGAGGCCCTTGAGGAGGGAGGGGTAGTGTGCCTATTGGCAGAACGCGATATCACCCGCAGCGGCGTCACGGTAGATTTCATGGGCGAGGAAGCCAATATGGCGGCAGGTCCCGCACAGCTAGCCATTGAAACCGGCGCAGCGCTCCACGTGGTGCACTCCTGGTTTGAAGGCGATGGCTGGGGGTTGTCGGTGTCTCCAGAAGTAGAGGTCACCGATGTGCAGGAGACCACCCAGCGCATGGCGGATGGGTTTGCGGCCAACATTCGGCGCCACCCCGCAGACTGGCACATGCTGCAGCCGCAATGGAACGAGGATGTGGAGCGGCGCCGGCAAGCGCGAAAGGAACGTTCCCGTTAATGCGCATCGGTATCATTTGCCCGTATTCTTTTGATGAACCCGGTGGCGTGCAGGCCCATATCCTTGACCTGGCCACCGTTTTCATAGAACAGGGCCACTTTGTTCAGGTCCTTGGGCCCGCCGCGAAGTCCACACCGCTGCCGGATTTCGTGGTCAAGGGCGGCCCTGCCTTCCCGATTGCGTATAACGGTTCGGTTGCGCGCCTGTCGGTGGGGCCGAAGGTAACGCGCAAGGTCAAGCGCTTCATTCGGGACGGCGATTTTGACGTTTTGCATATCCACGAGCCCAATTCCCCGAGCTTTTCCATGACCGCCTTGGCCGTGGCACACGGCCCCATGGTGGCGACGTACCACGCCTCGGCGGCCAATTCCCTCATTCTTACCTTGGCAAAGCCGCTGCTCGTACCCTTTTTGGAAAAGATTCGCGGTGGCATTGCGGTATCGGATATGGCGCGGCGCTGGCAGGTGGAGCAATTGGGTGGCGATCCTGTCCTGATTCCCAACGGCGTCGATACCTCCGTCTATGCGCTTGCGCGCAAGAAAAGCCAGCCCGCGCTTGCCGATGCCCCACTCGAGGTCGTCTTCCTCGGCCGCCTCGATGAGCCGCGGAAGGGCCTGGATATCCTTTTAGCCGCATTGCACCAGGTCAACAAGAATATCCGCGTGACCATTATGGGCGGCGGCCGCGCCCGCGAGGTCGAGGGCGTGGATTTTGTTGGGCGCGTTAGCGATGCAGAAAAGGCACAGATCTTGGGCCGGGCCGATGTTTACGTGGCGCCCAATACGGGCGGGGAAAGCTTTGGCATCGTGCTGGTAGAGGCAATGGCCGCCGGTGCGGCCGTCGTGGCTTCGGATTTGGAGGCGTTCCAGGCGGTCTGCAACGCAGAATCGGAAGAGCCAGCGGGAGCGCTCTTCCGCACTGGCGATGCCTCTGACTTGGCACGCGTGCTCAACCAGGTCCTGGATGATGCCGATTACCGGCGGCACCTGGTGCGCAATGGCGTCCAACGCGCCCAGATGTATGACTGGGACCATGTTGCCGCGGCGGTCATTCAAGTTTATGAAACGGTGCAAGATGGCACGAAGGTGAGGGTGAAGCGATGATGGCGATAGAAATAACCATCGTGCTGCTTATTCTCATTCTTGTGGGATCGTGGGCCATTTTCACCGCGCAGCGGTTAAACTTCCTGCACATCCGAACCGACGCTGCGCTGGCGCAGCTGCAGGCGGCGCTGGACCGCCGGGCAGCGGTAACTGCGGCTGTGTCCCCAGATCTTGCCGCCTTGGCGCAAAAGGCCGAATCCACGGAGCTTTCGCATGGGCATTTTCAAGCCCGCACCATGGTAGAACGCGAGCTTTCGGCGGCCATCGTGCGCGATTTTCCGGTAGGCCAGCGCCCGGCCGCCTTGGCGGATGCAGAAGGCCGCATCCAGTTGGCGCATCGCTTTTATAACGAGGCGGTCAGCGATACGCGCGCGCTGCGCCTGCGCCCAGCGGTGCGTTTTTTCCACCTCGGCGGAACCGCTAAATTGCCCGAGTACTTCGACTACATGCTGGCGGATTGAAAATTTAGCCGCGCGTTACCTCCCTAGTGTCATCGGTGCTCGCGTCAGGCTCGGAGGCGTCCGCGTCGGCGGTGTCGGAGCCCGGCACATTGATTCGCCCGGTATCTGGTGAGGGCGCGGCCTCTGCGGCGGCTTCTTGGGCTTGCTCCGGGTCGCTTGCTGCCACGATGGCCTTTTCTATGCGGCGCGACAGGCTTATCTCAAGGATGAACCAAATGAGCGCGATGAAGACCATGACGAGGATGAGCACGTTGCGGGCGACGAGCACGTAGACCGGAGTCAGGTTTTCGCCTACATACTTCCACACGTAGTCATAGTGGAAAGGGTAGATGTAGGTGCCGAGCGCGGCCGCTGCAACTGCGCATACAGCGAGGAAACCCTGACAGATTTTGATGGGCACAAACCCGGCGGGGAGCTGTTGGCGTACGACCACCGCGAATAGGGGTCCGAGCCAAATGATGTACTGGGGCGAAAATACTTTATTGGTGGCTATGAGTAGAAGCACCATGAGGGTGAAAAAGGCGACCGTCGTTCGCGAGGTCCAGCCTCCGGCGAAGAAGCGGTATAGCGCCCAGCTCAGGGCGAAGACCAGCATCCCGGCCGTCGCGATGGTGCTCCACATGATGGCGGCATCGACGCCCGGGCCAGAAATCTCGAAGCTCTTTGACGGAGCATAACCTAAACGCCATTTACCCGGTGTGAGGTGTGCCTGCAATAGCAAGTATGTCGCCGGAACGGATTCGAGTTGGAGCCCGCGCACCCCCTGATAATTCAGTGGGGAAAGAAGTCGGTCCATACCGGAGGTAAAAACTGTCAACGCCGAAAGAGCAGCAACGGAGCCGAAAAAGGACGCCAATCGCAGCCAGGAATTAGAACTATTAAAACGCCCTACCAGTCCAGCTGCGAGGACGCCTGGCCAGAGCTTCATGGTGGTAGCGAAGCCTAATAGGGCGGCGCCTGTCTTGGGATGAGAAATAAGCAGCGCTGCGGCACCTGCGACGGCGACGGCAGGAAAAATATCGAGGCGCCACACAAAGACGTGTCCTGCAGCCGTGCCAAAAAAGACCCAGAACCAGCCGGCGAGAAAAACGCGCTTATTGCGTTCGTGGTGGCGAAGTAGGAGGGCGAGGAAGGCGGCATCGACAAGCAGCGTCATGATGGTAAAGCCGATATAGAATACGCCGCGGTCTCCACCGGTGAACCAGCTTAAGATGATGGTGGGCCACGTGCCCGCGTGGGGATACTCGGTCATCTGCGTGGGATCGGTGCCAAAAAGGCCGGCGAAATAATAGGCAACATCGCCGCGTGCGCTGTGGTCGAGCTTCAAAAAATAGACCAATATCAAGCGGGCGAGAGCCCACCCCACCCATACCGCAGGAACTGTCGCGAATCTTTTCACCCAAAAGATTGTAGGGAATATTTTGGCCGTTGCGTAGTTCGAATCAGGTTCCTCGTCATCCGGGTTGGGCTGCCCCGGGGAGTAAGGTGGCAAGACAGACGAAGACTTACGTGATGTAGCGCATAGTAGGCGCACAAGAAAGGATGACTGTGGGCACCATTTCTGAGGTTTTGGCGTTAGAAAGCACCCAAGATGCGGATGTCTTTGCTGGCCCGGCGATTCCCTCGCAGATTGAACGCACCTTCGGTGGCCAAGTTGCAGCGCAGGCCCTTACCGCGGCGCAAAGGACGGTGGAGGATAAGCAGGTGCATTCCCTCCATGGCTATTTCGTTGGCCCAGGTGATACGAAAAACCCGCTGGAGTTGCAGGTAGAAAGGCTGCGTGATGGCCGTTCCTTTGCCAGCCGCGAGGTTCGGGTCGTCCAAGATGGCCGCCTCGTCTTTATTATGCTGGCTAGTTTCCACCGCGATGGTGATGCAGGTCCCGAACATCAGGATGTGGCACCGCAGGTATTAAGCCCCGATGAAGCCGCTCGCCGCGGTGGCGGGGCGCCCTATTCCACCCGAATCATCTTGAAGGAGTGGACCGATTGGGATATCCGTTTGGTCCCTGATGAAGGCCGCGATGATGCCGCCGCGGAGGTAACCGGTGCTGGATATCGCCATATTTGGTTCCGCAATACCGGCGAGCTTGGGAGTGACCCCGCATTCCACCGCGCTGCGTTGACGTATATGTCCGATATGACCCTCATTCGGTCGGCGCTCATTCCGCACCAGGGGGAGAAGATCCAGTTGGCAAGCCTTGACCATGCGGTGTGGTTTCTCCGCCCCTTCCGCGTGGATGAGTGGCTGCTTTATGAGCAGGTATCGCCCACAGCGTCGCAAGGCACGGCCATCGCGCGCGGTAAATTATTCACTGAACAGGGCGAACTCGTCGCGCTGGTCAAACAGGAGGGCTTGACGCGGTTCCTCGATGAGGACCTAGGCAGCGGTTCCGCCCACGGCAATTGGCATAACGTCTAGAAAAGCTTGCGTATCCTGGGGGCGCTTTTCCCAGTTCGTGCAGGGCACGTATAATTGTCACCAGATTTAGAACCCAATTAGAAAGGGACTTAATGTCAGGCCACTCAAAATGGGCAACTACCAAGCACAAGAAGGCTGCCAATGACGCCAAGCGCGGCAAGGAATTTGCCAAGCTCATTAAGAACATTGAAGTGGCGGCGCGAACCGGCGGTGGTGATCCTGCGGCCAACCCAACGCTCGATGACATGATTAAGAAGGCCAAGAAGGCCTCCGTCCCCAATGACAACATCGAACGCGCCCGCAAGCGCGGTTCTGGTGAAGAAGCCGGTGGTGCTGACTGGGAGACCATCATGTATGAGGGCTATGGCCCCAACGGTGTCGCAATGCTGATTGAATGCTTGACCGATAACCGCAACCGCGCGGCTACCGATGTCCGCACCGCGATGAGCAAGAATGGCGGCAACCTGGGTGAATCTGGCTCGGTTGCTTATATGTTCTCCCGCACTGGGTATGTCTTGGTGGAAAAGGGTGAGCTGAGCGAGGATGACGTCTTGATGGCGGTCCTCGATGCCGGCGCCGAAGAGGTCAAGGACCAGGGCGAGAAATTTGAGATCATCTGCGCACCCACGGATGTGCAGGCTGTCAAGGAGGCCCTCAAGGAAGCCGATATTGAGGTCGATGACTCCGATAATGATTTCCGTGCCTCCGTCGAGGTTCCCCTCGAGGCCAATGACGCCAAGAAGATCTTCCGCCTCATTGATGTCTTGGAAGAATCCGACGACGTCCAGAACGTATATACCAATATGGACCTCTCCGATGAGGTACTCGCAGAACTCAACGCAGAGTAAGAATACTGCACATAGTGGGGCACTAGCTCGGTGGCGGCACTTCGCGCATGCGAAGATTCCGGTGCCGAGCTTTTGTTGTGTTTTTATTGGGACAGCCTAACATTCACGTCGTGTTGTAGAACATGTGTGTGTAAGACATAATAGGGAATTAAGACTAGAAACGACGAGGCCGCGGAACGGGGAGTGGGCGGGTGTGAATATCGAAGGCATGCGCGTGATGGGCATCGACCCTGGGCTCACTCGCTGTGGCCTGTCCGTAGTCCAAGCAGGCCGCGGGCGCGCAATTCTTCCCGTCTCCGTGGGCGTGGTGCGAACCCCGAGCGATAAGGATCTGACCGAGCGGCTCCTGCGGCTCTCTGTTGCGGCCAAGGAGTGGATGGACGATTATTCGCCGGATGTGGTTGCCATAGAGCGCGTCTTCGAACGCGGCCAGGTCTCAACAGTCATGCAGACTGCTCACGTCGTAGGAGTCCTTGTGCTCGCAGCCGCCGAGCGGGATATTCCGGTTTATATGTACACCCCGTCAGAGGTAAAAAAGGCCATTTCTGGTAATGGGCGCGCGGATAAGAAGCAAATGACGACCATGATCACCCGTATCCTGGGGCTTACGGAGCCGCCCAAGCCTGCGGATGCGGCGGATGCATTGGCGCTGGCCGTCTGCCACTGCTGGCGCGCGCCAGCGATCGTGAGAATGGATAGTACCGGGTTAGGGCTTGGCGCAAAGACCAGCGGCGTCCGCGGGCGGGGGAAGGGTGTTCAGCCCTAGCGCGCCACACCCCACAGGTTAAGTTTTGTTCATTATTAGGTCATGTTGAAAGCGCACACAGGTAGGAAGGCACGGTAGAAAATGATTGCGGCATTGCGGGGAGAGGTACTCCACATTGGTTTAGACCACGGCGTTATTGAATGTGGCGGGGTGGGCTATAAGTTCTTAGCCACCGCAAAGACGTTGGGAACCTTGCGCCGCGGAGAAACAGCCTTTGTGCTGACTACGTTGGTGGTCAAGGAAGACGCATTGACCTTATACGGTTTTACCAGCGACGATGACCGCGAAATGTTCCAAGTGCTGCAATCCGTGTCCGGCTTGGGGCCCAAACTGGCCTTGGCCGCGTTATCCGTCATGGGCGCAGAAGAGCTGGCCGCAGCCATTGGCGGGGAGGATGTTAAGGCGCTGCAGTCTATCCCGGGCGTCGGCAAGCGCGTGGCCCAACGCCTTACCCTGGAGCTAAAAGATAAGGTAAAGCGCTTTGCTGGAACTCCCGCGCCCGATGCTGCACCGGAGGCAACAGGTGCCGGTGACCCAGTTGTCGATAGTGTCACTGAAGCCCTCTTGGGCCTAGGATTTACTGAGAAGGCGGCTCGCCCCGTGGTGGAGGCGGCATACGCCGAAGCCCCTGCGGCGGATACGTCGACCTTGCTGCGCGCGGCCCTGGCCCAGCTGGGTAAGCAAGGCTAAAAGAACACGACGTCAAGAAGACACAAAGGCTACAGCATGTCCGATATTGAGCGCACCGAGTTCAACCTCCCAGAGGGGATGAGTAAGGCGCACGAATCCCAGCACAATAGTGATGTGGAAGCCACCGCTCACGCAGAAGAACACGATATCGAGCGTTCCCTGCGCCCCAAGTCCCTGACGGAATTCATTGGGCAGCCCAAGGTGAGGGAGCAGCTGTCCCTCGTGCTCACGGGCGCGAAGAACCGCGGGGTCACCCCGGATCACGTCCTGTTATCGGGACCGCCCGGTCTGGGTAAGACCACCATGGCGATGATCATTTCGCAGGAACTCGGCACCTCGCTGCGCATGACTTCGGGCCCAGCGCTGGAACGAGCGGGAGATCTCGCGGCCATGCTTTCGAACCTCATGGAAGGCGACGTGCTTTTTATCGATGAGATCCACCGCATCGCCCGGCCCGCCGAAGAAATGCTCTACATGGCCATGGAGGATTTCCGAATCGATGTCATTGTGGGCAAGGGGCCGGGTGCTACCTCGATCCCCTTGGAGATCCCGCCGTTTACGTTGGTCGGGGCCACAACGCGAGCGGGAATGCTTACCGGTCCGCTGCGGGATCGCTTCGGCTTTACCGCCCAAATGGAGTACTACAGCACCGAGGATCTCACCCATGTGATCAAGCGTGCGGCACATATCTTGGACGTCGCCATCGATGATGATGCCGCCGTAGAAATCGGCTCGCGCTCGCGCGGCACCCCGCGCATTGCCAACCGCCTGCTGCGCCGCGTGCGCGATTATGCGGAGGTCAATGGCACCGGACGCATCGATCTTTCCGCCGCGCAGGGGGCGTTGGAGGTATTCGACGTCGATGAAATGGGCCTGGACCGCCTGGACCGCGCCGTCCTCAATGCCCTGATCAATGGCCATGGTGGCGGGCCTGTGGGTGTTAATACCTTGGCCATCGCCGTGGGTGAGGAACCTTCTACCGTGGAGGAGGTGTGCGAGCCGTACTTGGTTCGCGCCGGCATGATTTCGCGCACCGGGCGGGGCAGGGTAGCCACCGCGGCCGCCTGGCAGCACCTGGGCCTGACGCCGCCCGATGGCGCGATTGGGTTGTTTTAGGCAAGCGTGGGCACCTCGCTGGTGCGGCCGCAGAGGTGGAACCGGCTCATGGTTTTTGTGAACGAAACGGTCTGGCATACTGGAAAGTTATGGAAATCATCTTTCTCATCATCATTGTCATTTTGTTCATCATTCCTTCCTTTATGGCGATGCGTAAGCAACGCCAGCGCCAAAACGACATGCAATCGCTGCAAAACTCCCTACAGGATGGAGACCGCATCGTGACCGCTGGCGGTGTACACGGCGTGGTGCGCGGAACCACCGATACCAGCGTGGACCTCGAGGTTTCCCCGGGCGTTACCCTCACCTTTGACAAGATGGCGGTGGTGCGCACGGAAAGCGAGGCCCAGAAACTTGACCGCGGTGGCGCAGACAACGCTGAAAGCAATAATGATGATGGATTCAACGGCGAAGAGGGCGAGCACTCCAACGACCGTTAATTCCTTATTAGCGCCGGCGACCTCTGTGGAGGAAGACGCGGGCGCACTCCCTGTGCACGCGCGGGGAATTCTCTAGGCCCGCCATTGGCTTATGAGAAACGTAGAACCTGACACATTTTCGCTGAATCGCGGACCCTGTTAAGGAAAATGTTGTTCCATGACGTACGATTGTGCGTTGTTAACGTGCCCGCGCCGAATCGGGCGGGCCGTATTTAATGTTTAATCACCCTGGTTTGCAGTGCACAGGAGAATATCGTTGTCCGCATCATCTCGAGGCGCTATGAAAAATAGGAACCGCCAATGGCCAAAGCGCGCCCTCGCGCTTTTTGGACTCATCGTGGTCGTTATCTATGCGCTGGTCTTTTTCACCGGAAACCGCCAAGCCACCCCAAAGCTAGGCATCGACCTGCAGGGCGGCACCCGCGTTACCTTGGCGCCCCAAGGTGAAGACCCCACCCAGGACCAGCTACGGCAGGCGCGCAATATTTTGGAACAGCGCGTGAACGGCATGGGCGTTTCTGGTTCCGAGGTCGTCATCAACGGCAATACCCTCGTCATCACCGTACCGGGCGAGGATGCATCCCAAGCCCAGGCGGTGGGGCAGACCTCCCAGTTGTACTTCCGCCCGGTGGCGCAACCCTCTGCGCCGGACATGGACAAGCTCGACAAACAGCTGGAGGATATGGCTAACCGCTGGGTCAAATACGGTGTCCTAGATAAGGACGAAGCCAACAAGAAGTTGGAAGACGTCACCAATGCCGTTGCCCAGCAAGAAGCGCAGGCTGAGGGTAAGGAACCGAAGGATGTCAAGGCACCGAAGGTTTCCGCTAAGCCCTTGGACGAGCCGTCCAACTCCATTGAGCAGACAGAGCGTCGCGATGAAGTCACCGAAATGTTGTTGAAGGACCGCCAATCGGACGATCCGACAACGCAAGCAGCGGCCTCTTCGCTCCTGACCTGCCAGGGCTCCGCTGACCCACTGGCTGGTGCGGACGATCCGTCCAAGCCTTTTGTGACCTGTGATTACGACAGCGGCACTCCCTACGTCTTGGAGCCAGCCCCGTTGCTCAACGGTGTTGAGGATGAAGACGGTACCCGTTTGACGGGTAATGAGATTGATACCAATTCCCCGATCAACGGTGGCCTGAACCCACAGTCCGGTCAGATGGAGATCAGCTTCTCCTTCAAGACTGGCGATGGCCCGAACGGCTCCCAGACCTGGGCTGACCTTACGCAGGAGCACCTGAACGACCAGATTGCCATCACCCTTGACTCGGCCGTCATTTCGGCACCTGTCATCCAGGGGGCTACCCCGTACGGTTCCGCTACCTCCATTAACGGTGAATTTAGCCAAGAAGAAGCCAATAACCTGGCCAATAATCTGCGCTACGGTGCATTGCCGCTGTCCTTTGCCGGCGAAAACGGCGAGCCCGGCGGCACCGTGGAGTCCATTCCACCGACACTGGGTAAGGCAGCCCTCGAGGCCGGACTGTGGGCTGGCTTGGCAGGCTTGATTTTGGTCATCCTTTACTCCTTGTACTACTTCCGAGCGCTCAGTGGTGTGTCCGTCATCTTCCTGCTCGGCTCCGGCCTGCTGACCTACGGCGCCATCGTGTTGCTGGGTCGTTGGATCGGGTACTCGCTCGACCTGTCCGGTATTGCCGGTTTGGTCATTGGTGTCGGTGCAACCGCGGACTCGTTCGTGGTCTACTACGAGCGCATCAAGGATGAGCTCTTAGAGGGCAGAACCTTCAGGTCCGCAACGCAGAAGGCCTGGGAGCGCTCGCGCAGCACCATCGTGACCGGTAACGCGGTGACGTTGATCGGTTCTGTCATCGTCTACTTCCTCGCCATCGGTGAGGTAAAGGGCTTCGCGTTCACCTTGGGCTTGACCACGATCTTCGACTTGGTCGTCTCCTTCTTGGTCATGGCACCGGTAATGCAAATAATCGGCCGCCGTCCAGCGGCAGCCAAGCCATCGATGAATGGTTTGGGCGGAATTTATGCGCTAATTGAAGAGCGGCGCGAGCGCGGCTACTACGGAGATTCCCGCGCTGCCGCTGGTGCGTCGCAGGCGCGCTCCACTGAAAATTCGGCATCCGTTGGCGCCAAATCGTCAGAGAGTTCTTCGCCCTCAGCAGCCGCGGAAGATGAGGAGAAATAATCATGGCCGTATCGACTAAAAATAAGATTTCCCGTTTAGATCGCCTCTATGAAGACGAGCGTGGCTATGACTTCATTGGCCACACCAAACGGTGGTACGGGATTACCGCCGCGCTCCTCGTCGGCGCCATCGCCGCCATCCTGATTCGCGGATTTACCCTTTCCCTCGACTTTGAGGGAGGAACCACCTTGTCCATGCCCGCTGGGGACTTGAAAGAGGACGAGGTAGCTACCGTCTTTGAGGACTCCACCGGCGTTGAACCCGAACAGGTTCGCATCGTCGGCGCCGGCGATTCTGAGACGCTTGAAATCACCTCGGAGCGCTTGAGTCAAGAAGAGGTAGACAGCGCCCGGTCTGCCATCTACGAGGAATTCCAACCGAAGGATGAAAACGGGGAGGCCACCCCAGACGCCATCGGTTCTTCCACCGTGTCCGAATCGTGGGGCTCCTCGATTACGCAGCGCATGATCCTCGCCATGGTCGTATTCCTCGTTGCAGCGACCATCTATGTGGCGGTGCGCTTGCAAAAGATTATGGCTTTTGCCGCCATTTTGGCGCTGATTATCGATGGCATCGTCATCGCCGGTATCTACGCCCTCTTCGGCTTTGAAGTTTCTCCCGCCGTCATCATCGGTTTGCTCACCGTCCTGACCTTCTCCATCTATGACTCCGTCATCGTCTTTGACAAGGTCAATGAGAATACGGCGGGGCTGGAAGGCCAACGTTCTAAGACCTATGGGGAACTCGCCAACTTGGCGATTAACCAGACGGTCATGCGTTCCATTTCCACCTCCATCATCTCCGCGCTGCCTATTATCGCGCTGTTCGTCATCGCCGTATGGCTTATGGGCATCGGTACGCTGCGCGATTTGGCGCTGATCCAGCTCATCGGCGTCATCGAGGGTATTTTCTCCTCGATTTTCTTGGCTACCCCGTTGGTGGTGACGTTTGCTAATTGGACTAAGCGCGTCAAGCAGCACACGCAGCGTGTGCTGGATTACCGCGCGGGTAAGTCTGAGGACGGTGAACCGGCGGACGCGGGTTCTGCAAAGCGCAAGGTGGTTACGCCTTCCGATGTCGGGGCCAAGACGCACAAGGAAGTGGCAGAAGAACAAACTGATCACGGCAGCAGTGCCTCCGGCCATACAGGTGCTACGTGGCGCCCGGGCCGCTAAATGCCCTTGAACACGGCATAATCAGGCAGAGTAAGGCTTGGTCTTTTTAGGAGAAAAGGGGTTGTGCGTACCGTGGAACGCAGATTAGGCACCACACGGTGGTGGGGGCGCCGTCCCAAAATCATGGCGGTTGCAGCAGGGCTTTCCGCCCTGGCGCTGGTAGCGGCCTCGTGCAGTAGTGAGGAATCTGAGGGCGGTGACCAGGCCTCGCCCGCCGATCCGGAGTCCTATAACTACCCCGGGTATATGGTTAACTCTCAGCTGACCACGACGAATGCGGGCACCGCCTTCGGCAGCACCACCTCAGCGGCCCAACTTTCGGCGCGGCTTTATCCCGGTCTTTTTGTGCCGGGCCCCTCCGGACAGCTCATTCCCAATGCGGATTTGGTAGAGACCGAAGAGCTTCCGCCGGCAGCAGATAGTGATCAGGAAAGCGTGCGTTTGACGCTTGCTGATGACGCCACGTTCTCCGATGGTGCGCCCGTCACCTGCGATGATTACCTGCTTTCCTATACGGCTGGCACGCACCCGGTTGAATTTGCCTCGCATATGCCACTAATGAATGACATCGCCGATATCGAGTGCACACCGCAGAGCAAAGCCTTTACGCTGACTTTCCAGAAAGACCAGGGACATCGGTGGCGCCAAATGTTTGGCCCTGGCACCGTTATGCCTGCGCATGCGCTTGCGCAGAAGACGGACATGAGCATGGAGGATCTCAACGCGGCCCTGCATGCAGGAGACATGGCGGCGCTGCAGCCAGTAGCGGAATTGTGGCGCTATGGTTTTTCTACAGCCAAGGATGACTTTGACCCACAGCTGCAGGTGTCCTACGGCCCATTTACCGCGGATAAGATTGGTGATTCCGGCGAGGTCTTTTTAAAAGCCAATGAGCAGTATCGCGGCGACAAACCTGCCTTGGATCGCCTTGTCATATGGCCGGGTACTGCCAACGCACAGGAACTTGCGGATAAGGGCGTTCTCAAGGTGGCAGATTCCGCCACCGCGGCGCCCGATTGGCTTTCAGGGAACGCGGTTAAGGACGCAGAATCCGAGGAAGGCAACGACGCCTCAGAATCCACAAACGGATCTGGCTCGAATAAAGAAAGCGACTCCAATGCGGAGGGCTCCGCGGGCACAGAGAATGCCGAGTTTGAGACGATCACCAAGGTGGGCCTGCAAACCGATACGTTGACGCTGTCGCAGGCCGGGATTTTTGCGGAGCCTTCTGCTAGAAAGGCATTTGCTGCTTGCGTCGACCAAGCGGCGTTAGCACAAAAGAGCTCCGAAATATCTGGTGTCGATGTTCCCCCGGCTTATGTGCGCACCGTCTCTGTCCAAGATCCGGTGGCCCAAACGCTAGGCTCGGTGGCGAAGGACCACGAGGGAACGGACATGGCTGCGGCCGGCCAGTTGAACGGGTCCACCATCAGGGTGGGCTACGTTGGCCCGGATAAGCGCTATCAGGCGATGGTTGATGCGCTGCGCGCCTCTTGCGAGCCGGCGGGGATTACCATCGAGGATGCTGCGGCGGAGAACCTATCGCAGTTTTATCTCAACCCTGATCCGGAATCGGGGCAGCCAACCATTGATGCCTTCTTGGGCCCAGTCGATCCGCTGACCGAGTACTCCGCCGCTGATTCCAGTATTAAAAATTCCGTTCAGCTCAAGGAGCAGGAAGAGCAGCTGTGGGAGAGTGTTCCCTCCATTCCAGTCGCTGCGCAGCCGCGCGCGTTTATCGTTCACCGCGACGTGGAGGGTGTCCTGCCGTACACTGGCGTCTCGGGCATCGGCTGGAATATGGATCGTTGGCACGTGCCGGCAGAAGAACCTGTGGAGAAGGCCTAGGCCTTTTCGTTTTTAAATTTATTCTCGCTATTTAATTCTCAAGGAAGATGATGACTTCTCACTATGAATCAGCAGCACAAGCTTTGCGCGACAAGGTGCGCCTTGTGCAGGACTTTCCAGAAGAAGGAATTCTTTTTGAAGACCTCACACCGGTATTAGCCGATCCTGAGGCATTTCGGGCCGTTGTTGATGGTCTCGCGGCCGCCTGCGAGGAGCTGGGCGCGGATCTTATCGGCGGCCTGGATGCCCGCGGATTCTTGTTGGGCTCTGCCGTGGCGTACAAGCTGGGCTTGGGTATTTTGGCCATCCGCAAGAAGGGCAAGCTTCCACCGCCGGTATATACCGAAGAATACGAGCTGGAGTACGGCTCGGCCGCATTGGAGATCCCAGCCAGCGGCGTCGATGTGAAGGGCAAGCGCGTGGTGCTTGTCGATGACGTCCTGGCCACCGGTGGCACCCTCCACGGCGCCAAGCTGCTGCTCGAGTCTGCAGGCGCCGAGGTCGCGGGCAACGTCGTGGTGCTAGAAGTTAAGGGTCTTAATGGACGCGAACGCTTATCGGGCCCGCCGCTCATTGTGCTGGATGACGCTGACTAAGATGGTGTGTCTAAGCTAGATCACACGATCTGGAAAGGCGCTGCAGCCAGCAGTACAGGCTGCGGCATTGTGAAGGGCGGTAGAGATGGCCACGGATAAGTCAGCAAAACGCCAGGCTAATAACGGGATGCGGAGCATGTCTGCCCGGCTTGCTCGGTCACTGACCGGCGGGCGGGTCAAGATTAACCCCGCGCTCGATCCCCTCATGTCCATTCACCGGAAATTCCACCCCAAAGCGGATGCGGAACTACTCAACGCTGCCTATAACACCGCAGAAAGGTTGCACGAGGGAGTATTCCGCAAGTCGGGCGAGCCGTATATTACGCACCCCCTGGCCGTAGCCACGATTGCCGCGGAAATTGGTATGGATACCACCACCATCGTTGCAGCGCTCCTGCACGATACGGTGGAGGATACCGATTACACGCTTGAAGATCTGACCCGCGACTTTGGGCCAGAAGTCGCCCGGCTCGTTGATGGCGTGACCAAACTGGACAAGGTGGCCTTGGGTGCAGCGGCCGAGGCTGAGACCATCCGGAAGATGATCGTCGCCATGGCCAACGATCCGCGCGTGCTGGTCATCAAAGTCAGCGACCGTCTGCACAATATGCGCACCATGCGCTTTTTGCCGCCGGAAAAGCAAGCTAAGAAGGCACGCCAGACGCTAGAGGTCATCGCCCCCTTGGCCCACCGTCTGGGCATGGCGAGCGTGAAATGGGAATTAGAGGATCTGTCTTTTGCCATCCTCTATCCCAAAAAGTACGACGAAATCGTCCGCATGGTGGCAGAGCGTGCGCCCTCGCGCGATCGCGCCTTGAAGGAAATCATCAACCAAGTTAGCGCCGCCTTAAAGGAAAACGGCGTCGAGGCTGAGGTAATGGGCCGGCCGAAGCACTACTGGTCCATCTATCAAAAGATGGTCGTGCGCGGCCGCGAGTTCGCGGAGATTTTTGACCTGGTGGGCATCCGCGTACTGGTGGATGACATCAATAGCTGTTACGCCGCCATTGGCGTCGTGCACTCCATTTACCAGGCTCTGCCTGGGCGTTTTAAGGATTATGTTTCCTCCCCGCGCTTTGGCGTCTACCAGTCTCTGCACACCACGGTGCTCGCGGACGGCGGAGCAACCCTAGAGGTGCAGGTCCGTACGCACGAGATGCACTACAACGCCGAATTCGGCGTCGCCGCGCACTGGCGCTATAAGGAAACCAAGGGGAAGAATTCTGGGCATCAAGAAGAGGTGGACCAGATGGCCTGGATGCGTCAGCTGCTGGACTGGCAGAAGGAAGCGGCAGATCCCAATGAGTTCCTCGATTCCTTGCGCTATGACCTGACGGCGCGCCAGATCTTTGCCTTTACCCCAAAGGGCGATGTGGTGGATCTGCCGGCGGGTTCCACCCCGGTGGATTTTGCCTACGCCGTGCATACGGAGGTCGGCCACCGCTGCATTGGCGCCAAGGTCAACGGCAAATTGGTGGCGCTAGAATCGCCGCTGAAATCCGGCGACAAGGTAGAAATCTTTACTTCCAAGGATCCCAACGCCGGCCCATCGCGCGATTGGCAGGAATTCTTGGTCTCGCCGCGGGCCAAGGCGAAGGTACGGCAGTGGTTTGCCAAGGAAAGGCGCGAGGAACACCTCGAAGCCGGACGCGATGCCTTGGCCTCTGAGGTGCAGCGCGGCGGCTTGCCGATGCACCGCCTGTTTACTGCCAGCTCCATGAAGCAGGTGGCAGAACAGCTGCACTATTCTGATGTCGATGCCCTGTACACGGCCATCGGCGCAGGCCACGTCTCCGCACAGCACGTGGCCAACCAATTGGTGGCCATGTTCGGCGACCGCGATGATGCCGTGGATGCCCTGGCCTCCCGAACCCCACTCTCGGAGTTCGAGCAGTCCCGCGCGCAGCATACTAAGGACTCCGCCTCCGGCACCGGCATCTTGGTGGAGGGAAGCCCCGATGTCATGGCTAAGCTTGCGAAGTGCTGCCAGCCGGTGCCTGGGGACGCCATTTTTGGTTTTGTCACCCGTGGCGGGGGAGTATCCGTGCACCGTGCGGACTGCGCCAACGCGGAAAAGCTCAAATCTGAGCCGGAGCGCATGCTGAAGGTGGAGTGGTCCTCTGGCACCTCTTCTACCGGCGCCTTTTCCGCAACTCTGCAGCTTGAGGCGTTGGACCGCCAGGGCCTGCTGTCTGAGCTGACGCGGGTTCTAAGTGATCAAAACATCAATGTGTTGACGATGAATTCTAACCGCGGCGAGGACCAAATTGCCACGATGCGGTTTACCTTCTCTGTATCGGATACCAAACAGCTGGGTTCCTTGATGACGACGTTGCGCAATACCGAAGGCGTCTTTGACGTCTACCGCGTGACTGCCTAACCGCCTGACCGCCCGGCTACCTCCCTGTGCGGTTGCTCGACAGAGCAACGCGCGGGCGACGCGCACGTGACGATTGCGTGAACTCTTGGCGGAAGAAAGGTAAAAGCCCATTTCACGGGCTTCATGCTTCCTGCGAATGGGTTAAGAAAGCGGTATATATTGTCTGAATACTTTCTACGACACAGGAGTAACTATGCAGTTCCGCCGCATTGGCCAGTTGGTGGCCGCTACTACCGCCACCGCCGTCGCGCTCTCCGGCACACACGCCCTAGCGCAGGAGGATACGACCACCATCTCGGTCACCAATACCACTGACCTGCACGGCCACTTGGAAGATGGCCTGAGTGACCCTGCTAAGGCGGGCGATGAGATTGGTGTGGCTCGCCTGCAATCGCTTATCAAGCAGGTCAATGAAGGCCAAGAGTTCAACCTCACCTCTTCGGGCGATAACGTGGGCGGATCTGCATTCGTTTCGGCCATCTCTGATGACAAGTACACGCTAGAAGCGCTCAACGCCATGGGGATGAAGGTCACCGCAGTGGGCAACCACGAATTCGACAAGGGCACTGAGGACCTAACGGACCGTATCCAGCCCGCTTCTGACTATCCCATCCTCGGCGCCAATGTGTTAAAAGACGGCAAACCGCTTTTGGACGCCTCCCATGTGGAAGAAATCGACGGCGTAAAGGTCGGCTACGTCGGCACCGTCACCCAGAACACCAAGTTCAAGGTATCTGCGGCAAAGATTCCGGGCGTCACTTTTACCGATCCAGTCGAGGCAACGAATAAGGAGGCCACCCGCTTGAAGGAAAGCGGCGAGGCAGATGTCGTGGTCTCCCTCTTCCACGAAGACGCGGAGGAATACGCAGAAGGCTTCAACAAAGACGTCGATATCCTCTTTGGAGGCGATACCCACCAGACCACCCAGGGAACGCAAGAGCGCGACGGCGCCCTGCCACTGCAGTGGGCGCAAGGCTACGAGTACGGCAAGCTGCTTAACGATGCCGATATTACCTTCGACAAGGCCGCGGGCGAGGTAAAGAAGATTGAGCTCAAGCAGTACGATGCGACTGATGCGGCGCAGGTAGAGCCGGATGCTGAGATTGCGGGCATCGTTAAGAAGGCACAGGATGAGGCCGAGGTAAAAGGCTCGAAGACCGCTGGCACAGTCGAAACCGACTTATTCCGCGGCTCCGATGAGGGGCAAAAGCCAGGTTCCAACCGCGGTGTCGAGTCCACCCTGAATAACTTCATCGCTGACGGGCAACGTTATGCCATGAGCAAGCAGGTTGGCGAGGACATTGATCTTGGCGTGATGAACGCCGGCGGTGTGCGTGCCGATTTACAGGGCGGCGATGTCACATACAAGGACATCTTTGAGGTCCAGCCGTTTGGTAACTCGGTTATTACCGCGAAGGTCTCCGGCAAGGACTTCATCACCGCTTTAGAAAACCAGTGGCAAGATGGAAGCAGTCGGCCGCGTCTAGCCATGGGGCTGTCCAATAACGTCCAGGTGGTCTATGACCACACGGCATCCCACGGCGAGCGCGTCAAGTCCGTGACCATCAATGGCGAGCCCCTCGACGCGGATAAGGACTATTCCATCGCGCTATCGTCCTTCCTCGCCTCCAGCGACAGCGAAAAGGGTGGCGATGGCTACTTTGAGGCAGGCTCCATCAAGGACAAGAACGATGTGGGATACATGGATGCCCAGGCCATGATCGACTACATCGCCTCCGGTGAGTCCGAGGTCCGCAAGGGGCAGGGCCAGATTGGCGCCCACATCGATGGTGACATTGCCCCGGGCAAAGAAATCACCGTCGATCTGTCCAGCTTGAATTACACCAGCGAGGGAGAGCCCATGGCCAAGACCGTCACGGTGAAGCTTGGTGATGAGGAAGCAACCGCCAATATCGATAATTCCAAGCAGGAAGGCGATGACCAATTTGGCGAGCGCGGACGTGCGCAAGTGACGCTTAACGTTCCAGAAGGCCTGACGGGCTCCCAAAACCTAGAAATCACCACCGATGCAGGCACGCAAGCGATCCTGCCCGTGAAAGTGGACGAAGCCGGCGGTGACGAGGCCGGCTCCCAAGAGGATGGTTCAGAGGATGAAGACTCCCCGAAGCTCCCGCAAGGCTCGTCTATTGGCGGCGCAGCCCTTGCCATCGTGGCGGCACTAGCGGCAGGAATCGCCTTTATTGGTTTGAACCCCCAGGTGCTGCCGGCACCACTGCGGTCCATCTTTGATGACCTGCGCAAGACCTTTCACATCTAATTAGGGATCCAAATCCTGTGGATACGCGAAAAGCGCTTTTCCTCGCTTAAAGGGGGAAAAGCGCTTATTTTTCTGTGCTGTGTCGTGCATCCTAGTAACCTCAAAAGCCGTGGATATCTTTGAACGGTTTTTACGCGAGGCTACTTTTCAACTAGGAATCGAGCTACATCGAGTTCCTGTTGTCATGTTGTCTACATTAGGCATCTATCTCGCCTTTATGGTCTTGGTGAAGCTTTTTGGTTCCCGCGTATTGACCTCCATGACGGCCTCTGACGCGATCATCATCATTATGTTCGGTGCTGTTGCCGGGCGTGTGATCATTGGTGTTCCACCTACACTAGCGGCGGGTGTTATCGGGCTGACCACACTGATGGCCTTGGAAGCTGCATTCGGGACCATTCGCAAGGTAGTGAAATGGACGCGGTTTTTAGATCGGCGTCCAGTCCTTATCGTCTTTCAGGGCGAGATGATTGACGATAATCTCACCGTTTCCCATATCACTCGCTCTGACGTGTATTCCGCGGTGCGAAAGGCTGGTTTAGCCCGCATGGAAGACGTTCAGATTATGGTTTTAGAGCCCACCGGGCACATATCTGTCATCAAGAATGGTCAGGACATAGACCCAGATATCTTTAATGACCTCGTTGGCTCTGGGTATATCAAACAGGCCAAAGAGTCTTAAAGAATTGATAGAGGGGGAAGAACTTCAGGACTACTTTTCGTACAACCGCCGTGCAGATAAATAAGAGCACGGCGGTTAATCGCCCTCAAGAGGCATCAACGTCTAGAAAGGAAGTTTGAAGTTCTTTAGAAGGTCATCGATGTTGATGTACTTATTGGCGAACGCGAAGAGAGTGCCCAGTGCGCCGACAGCAGCAGTAATGACTTCGATCCAGGCCTTGACGGACTCAGGATTCGCGTCCTTGGAAGACAAGGCTTGCGTATTCTTGGCGTCGTTTTTCTTGTTTGCATCAGAATCAATGTTCTGGCTAGGAGTGCTGGTGGAGGCAGTAGAAGAGCCTTGAGCAACGGTATTCACATTCTCCGCGGCAGTGGCCACGGTGGTGCCAGCGAGAGTAACGGATAGGGCGGTTGCGCCGGCGAGGAAGGCCTTGCGGGAGAAAAGCTTCATTGTGTTTCCTGTCAAGCTTGTGGTGTTCAAATTTTTTGGATATTAGACGGCTGCGTAGCTGTCTGAATTACCCGAGCTAATTTTAATAAAAAACATTATCAATAAGGAATGGGGGTGTTTGGAGGGGGTGATTAATGCAGATGGTGTGAATGGGAAGGATGTGCTTTCTGGAGCTAAGCGAGGTAGAAGGGTATTTAAGGAAAAGCATCGGATATGAAAATTCCCCAGCGCCACGCCACGATATAGTTCGTGCAGTGTGCTGGGGTGAGGCAAATGTAGAGGGAATGGGGGAGGCATCGGCAAGCGCCGATGCCGCAGACTAGGCCTTTACCGTAGCCTTTTTGATCTTTACCTCTTCTGCAGGCTTGCCATCCTCTTGGCCGCCTGGATTGCTACCTTGGTCACCGGTGTCTACGCCGGCCTCGGCAATCTTGTCTAGGGTCTTGAGGCCTTCTTCAGCGATGGTGCCGAAGTAGGTGTAGTTAGGAGGTAACTCCGAGTCATCGTAGTTAAGGAAGAACTGGGAGCCGTTGGTATCTGGGCCGCTATTGGCCATAGCGACGGAGCCGCGGGGGTAGACAACTGGGTTCTGCGCGTCCTCGTCATCAGTTTCATCGGTGGGGTATTCATCAGCAAAGCTGAAGCCCGGGCCGCCGGCACCGGAACCGGTGGGGTCGCCGCACTGGAGCACATTCAAGCCACCGGAGGTCATGCGGTGGCAGACGGTGTCATCGTAGAAGCCGGAGTCAGCCAGTTCCGAAATGGCGTGGGTAGTACAAGGCGCAGTGGCGCGGTCTAGGTCCATCTCGATCGGGCCCTGGGTGGTATCGAAGGATACAGTAACAGTGCCCTCGGTGGATATATCCTTGCCGTCGGGCTTCTTGGCACCGTGGCCATCCTGCCCATTGTCCTTGTACTCGCACTGGACGGTTGCAGGCAGGGCTTCCGCGCGCTTGCCGCTCAAGGGCTCTGCCTTGGGTGCTTCCTGCGTGGTCTGTGCTTCCGAGGTATCTTCCGCCTGGATTTCGCCCTCAGAGTCATCGCGGGCGGAGAGGAAGTAAATCCCTCCGGCGATGCCGAGGATGACGACGAGCGAGGCTAAGGCGACGCCAAAAGGACGAGTCTTTTGTTTGCGGTCACGGGACTTTAGTTCGCGGTCGAGCTTGTGCAGCGCGTCTTCTCCGCGCTTTTTATTATCTGGCACCGTGGGACAACCTTTCTAGCGATTATCGGTGACGTGTCTCAACTAGGACGATTTTAGCGGCTTTGCGGCCATGGGGATGACTTGGCTCGGGGATTGGCTTAAGCAATAAGCGGAGAGCTATAGCGGGGAAGCAAAAGTATCAGTACGCTCGGGGCCATGGCTGAAGTTAATTTTTCTGACGAACCTACCCAAACCGCTGGTGAACTTCCCGCAGTAGGGGAGTCCATCCCAGAATTCACTCTCGTTGGCACCGACCTCTCTGAGGTCACCAAAAAGGATTTCGAGGGCAAGCGCCTCGTTATCTCGATTTTCCCATCCATCGATACCGGCGTGTGCCAGCAGCAGTTGCGCACCTTTAATGAAAAGGCTGCGGGCTTGGACAACACCGTTGTCTTGTCCGTCTCCCGCGACCTACCTTTTGCACTGGATCGTTTCTGCGCCGCAGAGGGCATTGAAAACGTGGACACCGCCTCCGATTTCCGCTCCGATTTTGGCGAGAAGTTCGGCGTGACCTTGCAAGGCTCCCCGCTCAAGGGCCTTTTGGCACGCTCCGTTGTGGTCACCGACGCTGACCACAAGGTCATCTACAACGAGTTGGTGCCAGAGGTAACCACTGAGCCGGACTACGATAAGGCACTTGCCGCCCTGCAATAAAGCTTTAAGCTGGCAGGATATTTAAATCTAGCACCCAGCCTTTCCCCATAACCCACCGTGGCTGTGGGGGTGAAGGCTGGGTGCTTTTTGCATGCTTGCGGGGCCCTTGAGTTCAGAGGGGCGCTGCGTTCGGGAGCGCTGTGGGTGCAGGTCTCGTTAGACTTAAAGCATGGAGATTCAAGGATTTACCGCGGGCCCATTTAGCACCAATACTTATATCGCGGCGGAGGGAAAGCGCGCTTTCATCGTGGATCCAGGCATGGATTCCACGTCGCAGGTTCTAGCGTACGACTATGACTATGAAGCCATCGTGCTCACGCACGGGCACATTGACCACACTCGCGAGGCCGGTGACTTGGCGCAGGAGCTCGATATCCCCGTTTATATTCATCCCGCAGATAAGTTCATGTTGGATTCTGGGGAGGGTGTTTCCGCCCAGGCACAGGAGTTATTCCACGCCTCGAGAATGGTGCCCATTTCCGATCTCCGCGAACTCCACGGTGGGGAAGAACTGGAGCTAATCGGGCATACATTTACCCTCCAGCACGCGCCTGGGCATTCGCCGGGGTGCGTATTGATCATTTCGGATACTTTTGCCCTTACCGGGGACGTACTTTTTGCCGGGGGAATGGGGCGGGTCGATCTGCCGGATTCTAATCCACAGGCCATGCTGGACTCATTGGCGGGACCGGTGTGGGATTTAGACGATAAGCTGGACATTCTTCCCGGCCACGGCCCAACCTCGACCATGCGTCAGGAGAGGGCGACCAACCCATTCCTGCGAAAATCCCATGGGGTAGTCTAGTGACCATGAGTGAAGAGAAGCGGTTCCAGGCACTGTCCGCACCGAAGGGTGTGCCAGACTATTTCCCACCAGAGTCTGCGACTTTTTATAAGGTCCGCCAGACCATGGTGGAACAGGCGCATCTTTCCGGCTTTCAGCACATTGAATTGCCCATTTTTGAAGATACCGCGCTCTTTGCCCGCGGCGTGGGCGAATCTACCGACGTGGTCTCCAAGGAGATGTACACCTTTGCAGATCGCGGCGATCGCTCAGTGACCCTGCGCCCAGAGGGCACCGCGGGTGTGATGCGCTCGGTCATTCAACACAATCTGGACCGCGGTCAGCTGCCGGTAAAGCTGAACTACAGCGGGCCGTTCTTCCGCTATGAGCGCCCGCAGGCAGGGCGCTACCGCCAGCTTCAGCAGGTTGGCGTGGAAGCCATTGGCGTCGACGATCCCGCATTGGATGCGGAGGTCATCGCCCTGGCGGATCGCTCCTATAGGGCCCTGGGACTTTCCGGGTACCGCCTGGAATTGACCAGCTTGGGCGACCGGAATTGCCGGCCCGCCTACCGCGAAAAGCTGCAGGAATTCCTGTTTAAGCTGGACTTGGATGAGGAAACCCGCCGCCGCGCGGAGATCAATCCCTTGCGCGTCTTGGACGATAAGCGCCCAGACATGCAGGAGCAGCTTGCCGATGCCCCATTGATGCTCGACTACCTCAACGCCGAGTGCCGCGAGCACTTTGAGACCGTAACCGGCATGCTGGATGATATGGGTGTTGCCTACGAAATCAACCCGCGCATGGTGCGCGGCTTGGACTACTACACCAAGACCTGTTTTGAATTCGTCCACGATGGCCTGGGTGCGCAATCCGGTATTGGCGGCGGTGGCCGCTACGACGGGTTGATGGCGCAGCTTGGCGGCCAAGATCTCTCGGGCATCGGCTATGGCCTCGGCGTCGACCGCGCCATCCTCGCCCTTGAAGCGGAGGGAATCACCTTAGAAGGCAGTGATTCCCGCGTGGACGTCTACGGCATTGCCTTGGGCGCAGCGGCCAAGCGCCGCATGACCGGGATCATCAATGACCTGCGCAAGGCGGGAATCGCCGCGGACATGTCCTTTGGTGATCGCGGCCTTAAGGGGGCGATGAAGGGCGCTGACCGCGCGGGCGCGCGCTTTGCTCTGGTCTTGGGAGACCAAGAACTAGACAATGGCACCGTCGCCGTGAAGGACTTGGCCGCCCACGAACAGCGCGATGTTGAACTATCGCAGCTGGTTGCCATTCTGGGGCAGGATCTAGAAGGCTAAACGCAGGATCAAAAAAGGGGGCACCGAAATTACTCGGTGCCGCCCTTTTATGTGCTTTTGACTGATTAGCACTCCACCTGGGAAACGCTAAAGCCCATCGTCTTGGCCAAGCCGCCGAGGGAGGTCTCCTTGTACTTGGAGAGCATATCGCGGCCCGTATCCGCCATGGTTTGTACGGCATTATCTAGGGTGACGTGGTGGGTGCCTTCACCCATCATCGCCATGCGGGCGGCGTTAATGGATTTCACCGCGCCGATGGCGTTGCGCTCAATACAGGGGATCTGCACTAATCCACCTACCGGGTCACAGGTAAGGCCGAGGTTGTGTTCAAGGGCGATCTCTGCCGCATTTTCTACCTGGGCAGGCGTTGCACCAAGGAGTGCTGCCATTCCCGCAGCGGACATGGACGAGGCGGAGCCGACTTCTCCCTGGCAGCCCACCTCGGCGCCGGAAATGGAGGCGTTCTGTTTGATGATCATGCCGATGGCGCCGGCGGTGAGCAGGTAACGGCGTGCGGATTCGCGGCAGAAGCCACCGTGGAAGTCGCGCGCATAGTGCAGCACTGCGGGAATGATGCCGCAGGCGCCGTTGGTGGGCGCGGTAATAACGCGGCCGCCCGCAGCGTTTTGCTCGTTGACCGCTAAGGCGAAGAGATTGACCCATTCCATGGCGGAAAAGCCAGAGTGTGGGTCATTTTTCTGCTCGAGCAGCTGCGCATACATCTTGGGGGCGCGCCGCGGCACGCGGAGGCCACCGGGCAGCAGGCCCTTGGTGGAAATGCCATCGGTCACGCATTCGCGCATGATGTCCCATACAAGATCCAAGTGGCGCAGGACATAATCCGCGCCGCCGTCCTCTTTGTGGAGCACTTCCTCATTGGCAAGGACGATTTCCCAAATATCTTTGTCGTTGGCCTCGCACAGATTGAGTAGTTCTTCGCCGGTGGTGAATTCATAGGGCACGGTATCTTCTACGGTTGCTGCGGCAACGCCGGCGGGTACTTCGTGGCTATCGGCCATCTCTGCGTCGAGCTCTTTGCGGGAGAGGATGAAGCCACCGCCGACAGAGAAGTACTGTTCGTCTTCAGCCAGGATATTGCCCTCTGCGTCCCAGGCCTTAAAGATCATGCCATTGGGGTGCTGGGGTAGTGGCTCGTTATCAAAGGTGATTTCGTAGTCGACGGTGCCAGACGGGCCAGAGATGGTGCCTTCGCTGGGGATTGTGCCGCCGGCTTGCGGCTCGGCATCGATGGGAACGGTCAGCGGCTCCCAGCCGGCGAGTCCTAGGATGACGGCGCGGTCGGAGGCGTGGCCGCGCCCAGTGGCGGACAGCGAACCGCGCAGCTCAGCGGACACGCGGGCCGGATGGGTATCAAGGGAATCGAGGAATTGCTTCGCGGCGCGCATCGGCCCAACCGTGTGAGAGGAGGATGGACCAATGCCGATGGCGAAAATGTCAGTAACGCTAATAGTCATGGTGAAAGCCTTAAGAAACCTTTCTTCGTAGCAAGAGAGTTATCGGTCCAAGAGCATGAAAAAGAGATTTTCTCAGGCGCGGGGATTCGGGTCGAACATTCTAAAATTCAAGCGTAGAGAAATATGTGACATGTATCAATTTTAGAATATGCGATAGGTATTGCGGCGCTAGTGCTTTCCGTCGTATTGGGACAAAATTTTCTCGAAAGGCAGAAACTCTTCGTCCACTCCGATTCCGGTAGGGCGGGAATGGGGGCTGGGTTTGGGGGCATCGGCAAGCCCGGCGACCCGATCCGTGGGGCGGATCATCTGATCAGCAAGTTGCGTTGCGGCGCGCTCGATACGGCTGCGAATGCGCGCGCCCTCGGCGGTGCCCAGATCCTCGGTTGCCTGGAATATGCCGGTCGGAACGACGTGGGCGTGCAGGTAATTCAACAGGGGGCGCAGCGCATAGTCCAAGATGAGCGCGTGGCGCGGGGAACCGCCCGTAGCGGCAACGATGGTAGGCAGTTCCTCCAAGGCGTGGGCATCCAGAACATCAAAAAACATCTTGAACAGCCCGGAGTAGCTGCCTTGGAAGGCAGGGGTGACGGCGATAAAGCCATCGGCCGTGGAAAGCAGCTCTTTTGCTTCATCCAATTGGGGCGTTGGGGCCGCCCAATTGGTCATGGCCGTGGCCAATTCAGAAGCAAGGGTGCGCACCTCAATGATGTGAGTGTTCACGCCTTCACCGCGCGCGGAAATCTTCGCCTCGGTGGCTTCTGCAATGGTCTCAGCCAATTGCCGGGTAGATGATGGTTCCGAGAGCCCGGCCGTGAGGACAACTAAAGAGCGCATTGCTTAGTCCTCCTTTCCAGGGCTTACGCGAAAGTGCGGGGAATCTGGGTGCTGCTTGAGCGTGGCATGCGTTGGCGGATCCGAGGGTACATGCTCTGGTCGTCGCTGCTCAAAGCGCCGACGAAGCTCCGGTACTACTTGTGTGCCAAGAATTTCTATCTGCTTGAGCACCACTTCTTGTGGCAGCCCGGCGTGATCGATGAGGAAGAGCTGGCGTTGGTAATCGCCCACGTAGTCCGCAAATTTCAGGGTGCGCTCAATAACCTGCTCTGCGGTACCCACGGTCAGCGGGGTGTAGTCAGTAAATTCCTCCAGGCTAGGCCCGTGCCCGTACACGGGGGCGTTATCGAAGTACGGGCGGAAGAACCTCTTGGCCTCCTCTTCAGTATCGCCGATGAATACCTGGCCGCCGAGCCCCACGATGGCTTGGTCTGCTTGGCCGTGGCCATAGGAAGCAAAGCGACGCCGGTACATGTTGACCATCTTGGCCGTGTGTTCTTGATTCCAGAAGATATTATTGTGAAAGAACCCGTCGCCGTAATAGGCCGCTTGTTCTGCAATCTGGGTAGAACGAATGGAGCCGTGCCATACAAACGGCGGGATGCCATCGAGGGGCGCCGGGGTAGAGGTAAACGCCTGCAACGGGGTGCGGAATTTGCCCTCCCAGTTGACGCTGTTTTCCCGCCACAGGCGGCGCAGCAAGTGGTAATTTTCCACGGCCAACGGGATGCCTTGGCGGATATCTTTGCCAAACCACGGGTAGACGGGGCCGGTATTGCCGCGCCCCATCATCAGATCCACCCGGCCGCCGGAAAGGTGTTGCAAAAAGGCGTAATCTTCGGCGATCTTTACCGGGTCATTGGTGGTAATCAGCGTCGTGGAGGTAGAAAGCTGCAAGCGCTCGGTCTGCGCTGCGATATAGGCTAGGTGGGTCGTCGGGGAGGACGGAACGAAGGGCGGGTTGTGGTGCTCGCCTGTGGCAAAGACATCGAGGCCCACTTCTTCTGCCTTGAGCGCGATTTCCGTAATATTGCGGATTCGCTTCGCCTCTGATGGGGTTTCGCCCGTCGTTGGATCGGTGGTCACATCTCCGACCGTGAAAATGCCAAATTGCATGGTGTCCCTTTCTACTCTTGCTGCGTACCTGTAATCATTGTACGTGACATGTCAACAATGCGGGCAGGGAGATTATTCCCAGCGGGGTAAAGAGGGGGCCGGGAGTTAGCTGTAGACCCCGCGCCCCAAGGTGTCGCACTCAGCCATCTGGCCGGAATTATAACCAGCAAGGAAAGCTCGCTGGCGTTGCTCGGAAGAACCGTGCGTCCACGCATCGGGTTGGACCTGCCCAGTGGAACGGCGCTGAATATTATCGTCACCCACAGCCTGCGCCGCGGTGACTGCGTCAGCCACCTGCTGTTGGGAAATCGGCTCCAGCAGAGCATCCTCGCCCTTATCCGCGTGGGAAGCCCAAATACCGGCGTAGCAATCTGCCTGGAGCTCGATCTTTACCGCATTGGAATCCGCGCCGGGGTCGTTATAGTCAGATAGCTGCAGCGTGCCCTCGAGCTGCTGAATGTGGTGACCAAACTCGTGGGCAACGATGTACATCTGCGCGAACGGGGCATTGTGCGCGCCGTAGTTGCTCAGCGAATTGAAAAACGTGGTGTCAAAATACGCCGATTGGTCGGCGGGGCAATAAAACGGCCCCGTGGCTGAAGACGCAGTGCCGCAGCCGGAATTGGTGGAGCTATTAAAAATCACCCGGCCAGGGTTGGTGTATTCGATGCCGGCTTGCTCGGGTAGCTCGGCGGCCCAGACATTATCCACGCTCATGGCGGTAAACATGACCCGGCAGTCATCGTATTTATTGCCGTCTTCTGCCGTTTGGCAGTGATCGAAGGCGGAATCATCGGCACCGGAGTGGGTGCCGGATTGGGACTTTTCATTGCCCAGGAGGGCGCCAATATCGGAGGGGTTTCCTCCCAATAAGAGGTAGAGCCCGACGAGCACGACGGAGCCGATGCCGCCGCCTATAGCGAGGCCGCCGCCACCGCCGGAGGTTGCGCGCTGGCCATCAAAATCGGCACCAGATTTAAACGTCATGCCTAAATAGTGTCACACCTTTTCGGCGTCTTCAGTGCGTACCGGCCACATTTATGCGCGGTACTGGCAGCGGCGTCCGGTTCGCACCCATGCCTGGTGCCTTAATTGGACTTAATGGGAGAAGAAACGGCGGTGGGATGTAGAATTGGCCAAGTTCCTAGTCTTGTGCTTGGTTGGGCGCGCGCTGTTTACGCGTGGCTGGACCCGCAAGTAACTCCATTTCAGAAGGGATTGAATTATAGTGCTGCGTACCCATTTGGCCGGTGAGCTCCGCAAAGAACTGGCAGAAGAGACCGTAACCCTAACCGGTTGGGTCTCTCGTCGCCGTGACCACGGCGGCGTCATCTTCATCGACCTGCGCGATCGTTCCGGCATCGCCCAGGTGGTCTTCCGCGAATCCGATGTGGCAGAGCGCGCCCACGACCTGCGTTCGGAATACTGCGTCAAGGTAACCGGCGTGGTGGAGCCGCGCCCAGAAGACTCCGAAAACCCGAACCTGCCTTCCGGAGATATCGAGGTCAACGTCACCGACCTGGAGGTGCTCAACAAATCCGCAGCGCTGCCCTTCCAGGTAGATGATCCTTCCGCCTCTGGCGAGGTAGGCGAGGAGACCCGCCTGAAGTACCGCTACTTGGATCTGCGCCGCGAGCGCCAAGCAAAGGCCCTGCGCCTGCGCTCCGCTGCCAACCGCGCGGCCCGTAACGTGCTGGATAAGCACGATTTCGCCGAAATCGAAACCCCTACCTTGACCCGCTCCACCCCAGAGGGCGCGCGCGACTTTTTGGTCCCTGCCCGCCTGAAGCCGGGTTCTTGGTACGCGCTGCCGCAGTCGCCGCAGCTATTCAAGCAGCTGCTGATGGTGGCCGGCATGGAGCGCTACTACCAAATCGCGCGCTGCTACCGCGATGAGGACTTCCGCGCCGACCGCCAGCCGGAATTTACCCAGTTGGACGTGGAGATGTCCTTCGTGGATCAAGACGATGTCATTGCGCTTGGTGAAGAGATTGTCAAGGAGCTGTGGAAGCTCATCGGCTACGACATTCAGACCCCAATCCCGCGCATGACCTATGCCGATGCCATGAAGTACTACGGCTCCGATAAGCCGGACCTGCGCTTTGACATCAAGATTGTCGAGTGCACGGAGTTCTTCGAGGACACCACCTTCCGCGTCTTCCAGAACGAATACGTCGGTGCCGTGGTCATGGACGGCGGTGCTTCGCAGCCGCGCCGCCAGTTCGATGCATGGCAGGACTGGGCCAAGCAGCGCGGCGCCAAGGGCCTTGCCTACATAACCGTCGCAGAAGATGGCACCCTGGGCGGGCCAGTGGCCAAGAACATCACCGACGCGGAGCGCGAGGGCATCGCCGAGCACGTTGGCGCAAAACCCGGTGACGCCATCTTCTTCGCCGCCGGCGATACCAAGTCTTCCCGCGCGCTGCTGGGTGCAGCCCGCGGCGAAATTGCCAAGAAGCTCGACCTCATCAAGGAAGGCGACTGGTCCTTTACCTGGGTCGTTGACGCCCCGCTCTTCGAGCCTTCTGCCGATGCCACCGCGTCCGGCGACGTGGCCTTGGGCCACTCCAAGTGGACCGCGGTGCACCACGCCTTTACCTCGCCGAAGCCGGAGTGGATCGATTCCTTCGACGAGAACCCGGGCGAGGCCACGGCCTATGCCTACGACATCGTTTGCAACGGCAACGAGATCGGCGGCGGTTCCATCCGTATTCACCAAGAAGATGTGCAAAAGCGCGTCTTTGAGGTCATGGGCATCGGCGATGAGGAAGCACAAGAGAAGTTCGGCTTCTTGCTCGACGCCTTCTCCTACGGCGCACCGCCACACGGCGGCATCGCCTTTGGCTGGGACCGCATCGTGTCCCTCTTGGGCGGCTTTGACTCCATCCGCGACGTGATTGCCTTCCCGAAGTCCGGTGGCGGCGTGGATCCGCTTACCGATGCCCCCGCGCCCATCCCCGCCGCACAGCGCAAGGAGACCGGCGTGGACTTCAAGCCGGAGAAGAAAAGGAACGGCGAAGAGGCTAAGGCCGCGAAATCAGAGCAGGAGAACTAGCTCTTAGGCTCGCTATCACGACACCATTTTTAGGGTAAGCGGGGCGCGCGCCCTCGCCGCAGCGGACACTTGTGCGGCGAGGGTGTAGCCCCCGCTTTGTGTTGGCGGGCATACTGGATAGAACTATGGTTGATACACAGACAGTGCTTTCGGCCGATGAGGTCATTGGTGCCGCATCGGAAATGTTGTCGCGCCGCTTTGGTGGCACGCCGGAAATGTCAGACATTGAGGATTTAGGCGGATCCGGCAATGCCTTAGTCCTGCGCGCGAAGGTTGCCCCTAGCGCCTTTTTGCCGCATCGCTCTGTGGTCATCAAATACAATCCGGTCACCGGCTACGGCGTGGATGACGCAGCAATGCTGCGCGAGGTCGTGGCCTATCAATTCACCACCGCCTTAGCAGAAGACGTGCGCCCTGGACCCGTGCTGCTCGCCCACGATTTAGACCGGCGCATCATCGTCCTAACGGATTTGGGTGAAGCCGAGACCCTTGCGGATGTGCTCTTAGAATCCGGCGATGAGGATCGCATTCGCATCCTGCGTTCCTTGGGCACGGCATTGGGGCATATCCACGTGGGCACCGCAGATCACGAGCAGGATTTCGAAACCCTGCTCAACCGCACCTTGCGCCATAACCCGGAATACGCCGATCACCAATCCGTGCGCGATCAATCCTTGTATCGCTCCATCGGCATTGGTCTCAATCTGCTGGATGAGGCGGGGCTTGAAGCCCCCGAAAGTTTCCGCAGCTTGGCCAATCAAGCCGCTGAATCCCTCGCCTCTGGCAAGGATAGGGCCTTTACTCCCTTCGATCTTTCGCCGGATAACATCATCGTTTCCAAGCGCTTGCACTTCTTGGATTACGAATGGGCAGGCTTTAGGAACGTGGGCTTCGATGTCGCCTGCGTTATCGCGGGCTTTCCGCAATTCTTGTTTTCTAAGCCAATTACGGATAAGGAAGCAGATACATTCCTCGCCGCATGGTCGCGCGAGGTATCTGAGGTGTGGCCGCGCTTTGCCGATGAAGACGAATTGCACGGACTTATCGTCGCCTCCCTCATCGGCTGGGCTCTGTCCAGCGTGACCACCATGCACGCTGGGGGAATTGAGGGATTGGTTGCTCTTGCTAGCGGGGAAGCGGAGGTTGTCCACGACCCGCAGCGCTCGATCCTGCGCCCACCAGAGAGCGGACCTTTTAATGAGGACGAACTATTCGTGCGCCAAGACCTCTATGAAACCTTTGATGCGCTCGCGCGCTACGCCGCCCAATGCGGGACCGCACCGTGTACGGCCATCGCGGAGTTTGGCAACTTGGTTGCCCGCCGCGTCCACGACGACTAATCACTACACCTTTTTGGGGAGCTATAACCACATGAGCCAGGATTCTCTCTTCGGCGCCTCTCCCAATGCCGGCGGCAGCATGGGAGGCGATGGCTCGGCATCGTCTTTTCCCACGGCCAATCTCTTTGCCACGCACTCCGGTTCGCCCTTGGCCGCGCGCATGCGCCCGCAGACTTTGGAAGAGGTCGTAGGCCAGGACCACCTCCTTGGCCCCGGCAAGCCGCTGCGCCGCTTGGTCGAAGGATCCGGCGAGGCTTCGGTCATTTTGTATGGGCCGCCCGGTACTGGCAAGACGACGATTGCCTCGCTGATAGCCAGCCAGATGGGCCAAAACTTCGTTGGTCTCTCCGCCCTTGATTCAGGGGTGAAGCAGGTGCGCGAAGTCATTACCCACGCCCGCCAAGAGCTTATCCATGGCCGCCGAACGGTCCTTTTCATCGATGAGGTGCACCGCTTCTCCAAAACCCAGCAGGACGCCTTGCTGGCGGCGGTGGAAAACCGGACGGTTCTGCTCGTTGCAGCGACGACCGAAAACCCGTCATTCTCGGTCGTTTCGCCGTTGCTTTCCCGCTCGCTCCTACTGCAACTGCACTCGCTGAGCGAGGCGGACCTCAAAGGCGTAGCGCGCCGCGCGTTAGACAGCGATCGGGGGCTAGGCGAGCGCGACTTAACCATTACTGATGAGGCATTAAACCAGCTCGTCGTGCTTTCTGGTGGTGATGCCCGGCGCAGCCTGACCTACCTTGAAGCGGCCGCGGAAGCAGTCGACGATGGCGGCGAGATCACCGCGACCACGATTACGGATAACGTGAATCGGGCGGTGGTGCGCTATGACCGCGACGGCGACCAGCACTACGACGTGACCTCCGCCTTCATCAAGTCCATCCGCGGCTCCGATGTCGATGCCGCGCTGTACTACCTAGCGCGCATGGTGGAAGCCAGCGAGGATCCCCGGTTTATCGCCCGCCGCCTGATGGTTCACGCCTCAGAAGATATTGGCATGGCAGATCCCACGGCCTTGCAAGTCGCCGTCGCTGCCGCAGAGGCGGCGCAACTGATCGGCTTGCCGGAAGCGCGCATCCCATTGGCGCAGGCAACGATTCACTTGGCGACGGCGCCGAAATCGCCGTCCGTTATCGCTGCCATTACTAAGGCGCAGGCCGATGTCGCGGCCGGCAAGGTGGGCCACGTGCCGCCGCACCTGCGCGATGGGCACTATGAGGGCGCCAAGCGGCTGGGAAATGCGACGGGGTATTCCTATCCCCACGATGATCCGCGCGGGGTAGTGGAGCAACAATACCTGCCCGATGAGCTCGAGGGCACCGTATATTATGAGCCCACCGAACACGGCGCTGAGAAGAGAATCTTTGACTATATTGGCCGTTTGCGCAGGATACTTCGCGGCAAGCGCCGCTAAGTGCGAACCGGCATGGCCGGTTTTGGCCCCACCGATGGGCACAGCCTGCCCACCAGTAGGTAAAGTTGGGTGGGTTAGAAAGCTTCTTGATGGAAGATAAAAGCTTAGACAGTTAGGATTATTGCTCGTGAAGACTCATGAGATCCGGGAACGGTTTACCCAGCACTTCGTCAATTCTGGTCACGAGGTTGTCCCCAGCGCCTCTTTGATCCTGGATGACCCTAACCTGCTTTTCGTTAACGCGGGCATGGTGCCCTTCAAGCCCTATTTCTTGGGCCAGCAGACCCCACCATTTTCGCAAGGCCTTGCCACCTCTATCCAGAAGTGCGTGCGCACCTTGGATATTGAGGAGGTGGGCATTACCACCCGCCACAACACCTTCTTCCAAATGGCGGGTAACTTCTCCTTTGGCCAGTACTTCAAGGAAGGCGCCATTTCCAATGCATGGAACCTGCTGACCAAAGACGTAGAAGACGGCGGGTTTGGCTTGGACCCAGAGCGCCTATGGGTCACCGTGTACCTCGATGACGATGAGGCAGCGGAAATCTGGCGCGATAAGATCGGCGTGCCAGAAAAGCGCATCCAGCGCCTGGGCATGGAAGATAACTACTGGTCCATGGGCGTGCCGGGACCATGTGGGCCCTGCTCGGAAATCTATTACGATCGCGGGTCCGAATACGGCAAGGACGGCGGCCCGATTGCGGATGATAACCGCTACATGGAGATCTGGAACCTCGTGTTCATGCAAAATGAGCGCGGTGAGGGGACCGGAAAGGGCGATTTTGAGATCGTCGGAGAGCTGCCGAAGAAAAACATCGACACCGGCTTAGGCATCGAGCGCGTCGCCTGCCTCTTGCAGGGGGTAGACAACGTTTACGAGACCGACCTGCTGCGCCCGGTCATTGACGTCGCCGAGGAGCTTACCGGCGCCACCTACGGCGAGAAGGCAACGCAGCAGGATAATATCCGCTTCCGCGTGGTGGCTGACCACTCGCGCACCGGCATGATGCTCATCTTGGATGGCGTTACCCCAGGTAATGAGGGCAGGGGCTATATCTTGCGCCGCCTGTTGCGCCGCATCATTCGCTCCGCAAAGCTGCTGGGGGCCGAGGGCGCTACCATGGAGCGCTTCATGAATACGGTCATGGATACCATGACCCCGTCTTATCCTGAGATTGCGGATAACCGCGAGCGCATCCTCCGCGTGGCCATCAATGAGGAAAAGGCGTTTTTGAAGACGCTGGAATCTGGCACCAAGCTTTTCGATGAAGCCGTGGAGGACCTGCGCTCCACCCACCGCGCGAAGACCCAAAAGGTGCTCTCCGGTGATAAGGCCTTTGAGCTGCACGATACCTACGGTTTCCCCATTGACCTCACCCTGGAAATGGCGCAAGAGGCCGGGCTCGACGTGGACATGGACGGCTTTAATGCCGCCATGGGCGAGCAGCGCCGCCGCGCCAAGGCCGATAACCAGGCCAAGAAGCACGGTCACACCGACCTCTCCTTGTACCGCGACTGGGTGGATAATAACCCCACCGTATTCACCGGCTATGAGGAACTGGTCTCGGGCGCGAACGTCATCGGCCTGGTCAAAGACGGCCAGAAGGTCAACGAGGTACACGAGGGCGATGAGGTTGAGGTCATTTTGGACCACTCGCCGCTCTACGCTGAGTCCGGCGGACAGATGGCTGACCGCGGCCGCATTTCTGCGGGCGAATCCCTCCTGGAGGTCAATGACGTCCAGAAGATTGGCAAGAAGCTGTGGGTACACAAGGCTTCCGTTACCGCCGGCGGGCTCGACCTTGGCATGTCCGTTGAGGCTTCCGTCGATGAGAAGTGGCGCCACGGTGCAACCCAGGCCCACTCGGCCACCCACCTCATTCACGCAGCCCTGCGGCAGGTGCTGGGACCCACCGCAGTGCAGGCGGGCTCCCTTAACCGCCCGGGCTACCTGCGCTTCGACTTCAACTACACCGAGCAGTTGAGCCAAGAGCAAATGGAAGAAATCGCCCTGATTACTAATCAGGCGATCGACTCCAATATGGCCGTCAACACCATCGAGACCTCGCTGGAAGAGGCCAAGGCGATGGGTGCCATGGCCCTGTTCGGTGAAAACTACGGCAACCAGGTGCGCGTGGTGGAAATCGGCGGACCATTTTCCATCGAGCTCTGCGGTGGTACCCACGTTGGTTCCTCGGCAGAAATCGGACCCGTTTCCGTGTTGGGTGAGTCCTCAGTGGGCTCCGGCGCCCGCCGCATCGAGGCCTACTCCGGCATGGATGCCTTCCGGTACTACTCCAAGGAAACCGCGCTGGTAGAGGGCGTTTCCCGCGAGCTGAAGGTGCAGTCTGAGGAACTGCCAGAGCGCATTTCTCAGCTTTCGGAGCGCCTCAAGGCCGCCGAGAAGGAAATCGAGGTCCTGCGCAAGGCGCAACTGACCGCGCGGGCCTCTGAATTCATCGACTCGGCTACCGATGTCAATGGCATCAAGACCATTACGCTCCAGCTTCCCGATGGCACTTCTAGCGGCGACCTGCGCACCGTGGCCACCGATATCCGTAACCGGATGAAGGATACGGCCGCGGTCATCGTGCTCGGTGCAGTGGCTAAGGGTAAGTTCCCGTTCATTGCTGCCGCTACGGGCAAGGCGGTGGACGAGGGCGTGAAAGCAGGGGACATCGTCAAGCGCCTCGGCGAATACGTCAACGGCCGCGGCGGCGGCAAGCCAGACATGGCGCAGGGCTCTGGTACCGCGCCGGAAGGTGCGCAGCGCGGCTTTGAGGCCGTCAAGGATCTGTTGCAGTCGCGATAAGGATTCATTGTGGCAAAGGTTGAACCAGATTCCCCCGGAGTGGATGACCCAGGCGAGGGTCGCCGGTTAGCACTCGACGTGGGCACAGTGCGAATTGGCGTCGCGGCATCCAACCGCGAGGCCACCCTCGCTACCCCTGTGGAAACCGTTCCCAGGAAGACCGGCTTCAAAGACCGCGATCAAGAAGACATTGATCGAATTCTCGAGCTTATTGGGGCATATTCCGCGGTAGAAGTCATTGTTGGTTTGCCGCGTGATTTACACGGAAATGGGTCAAAAAGTGTAAAACACGCGAAAGAAATTGCGTTTCGGATTCGACGCCGCTTGAATCAAGATGAAAATATAGATAAAGTTCCACCACCAGTACGCTTGGCTGATGAACGTTTGACGACGGTAGCGGCAACCACCGCGCTGCGCGCGTCCGGCGTGTCCGAAAAGAAGGGCAGAAAAATCATTGACCAAGCTGCAGCGGTGGAAATACTACAGTCCTGGCTGGATGGGCGTGCTAACGCGCTCCGCTCGGATGATGCAGTAGCCCAGCCTTCAAACTCAGGAGACTAAACACGTGAGCCGTAACCAACAACGCCTCGGGCGATCGATGGATGATAAGTACGTCAAGCGGCGCCAGCGCGGCATCGCCGTGGTGGTCGCATCCGTCATCGTTATTCTAGGAGCTCTGATCTACATCGGAGTACGCATCGGCACTTCGTCGGCCGACTACGAAGGGGCCGGTAACGGCACCACGCAATTGGTGGAGGTCCCAGAAGGGTCCTCCATGTCCGAGCTGGGTCCCACGCTCGTGGAAAAGAATGTGGTCAAGACCCAAGAGGCATTCGACTCTGCGGCATCGATGAACCACAGCGCCAGCCAGATTCAACCTGGCTTCTACCGCCTGCAAGAAGAAATGAGTGCGGCGAATGCGGTAGAGGCATTGCTGGATGAAAACAACCGCGTGGACATGCTCGAGGTTCAAGGTGGTGCGACCCTGGAGGATGTCAAGGTCGTCGGTGGTGACGTGCGCTTTGGCATCTACTCTTTGATCTCACAGGTCAGCTGCGATGACGGCAACTGCCTGGAGAAGGAAGAGCTGGAGAAGGCAGCAGCGGAAACCGATCCTAAGGAGCTCGGCGCGCCCGATTGGGCACTGGATGCCATTAAGAAGCGCGGCAATGACCCGAAGCGTATTGAGGGCCTGATTGCCCCTGGTCAGTACGTGCTCGACCCGAATATGAGCGCCAAGGATATCTTGAAGGACCTCATTACCCGCTCTGCCAAGCGCTATGAAGAAACCGACATTGAAAACCGTGCCAAGGCCATTGGTCTTTCGCCGTACGAGCTTTTGACCTCTGCCTCCTTGGTGGAGCGCGAGGCACCTGCCGGCGAATTCGACAAGGTCGCCCGCGTTATCCTGAACCGCTTGGACGAGCCCATGCGCCTCGAGTTCGACTCCACCGTGAACTACGGTCTGGAGGATGTTGAGCTTGCCACCACCGATGAGGCACGTGCGGAGAAGACGCCGTGGAATACCTACGCCAAGGAAGGCCTGCCGGATACGCCGATTTCCTCGCCTTCTGATGAGGCAATCCGCGCCATGGAAGAACCGGCCGAAGGTAACTGGAAGTTCTTCGTCACCGTGGATAAGGACGGCACCACCGTGTTCTCTGATACCTACGATGAGCACCTGGACCGCGTGGATGATGCCATTCGCTCCGGCGTCTTGGACTCGCAGCGCGAGGGCGAAGGGGCAGGTGCCGGCAACGGCGATGCCGCCTCGGACCAACCGGCTGAGTAGGCACTAGGCCGCAGCCAGAAAGGTAGTTGCTCTCCCATGCCGCGCGCCGCAGTACTCGGTAGCCCCATCGCACACTCGCTCTCGCCTATCCTGCACAACGCGGGGTATGCCGCAGTGGGGCTCAAGGAGTGGTCCTATACCCGCTTTGAGGTCACGGCCGATACCCTTGTCCCATTCTTGGAAGAATGCGGCCCCGAGTACCGCGGCTTTTCCGTCACCATGCCCGGTAAGTTCGCCGCGCTCGAGGTTGCGGAAGAACAAAGCGATAGGGCGCAGCTTATCGGGTCCGCCAATACCTTGGTGCGCACCGAACATGGGTGGCGCGCGGATAATACCGATACCGAGGGCGTGCGCGGCGCCCTGCAAGAACTCATTGGGCTTCGGCCAGTCTCCCAGGCGCTTATCATCGGTGCGGGCGGAACCTCCCGTCCAGCGCTGTGGGCCTTGGCAGAACGCGGAATCGACCAGGTCACCATCTTGAACCGCTCGAACCGCCAAGCAGAACTCCAGCCCTTGGCCGAGCGGCTCGGGCTCAATTTGCAGTATGCAACCTTTGACGATGACCTCGAGGACCTTTCCCGCTCCGCGGATTTGATTATTTCCACCGTGCCTTCGGCTGCGTTAGAGGATTATCGCTTCCAGCTTGCCCACGCCCCAGTGCTCGATGTGATCTATCACCTGTGGCCTACGACGCTCGCCGCCTGCGCCGCCGCGAATGGCTACTTCACCGTGGGAGGGCATGTCATGTTGGCGCATCAAGCATTTAGCCAATTCGAGCAATTCACCGGGCTTACTGCACCGCGCGAAGAGATGGTCGCGGCCCTGCAGGAAGAGCTTCGCCTGCGCAACCTCTAACCACGCTGGAAATACGCCCATGTGCGCCGCCTTGCCATGAAGAGTGGCAAGGCGGGCGCTTAGCCTTATGCCATGGGTATTTTCGGGGGAATAATTTATGGCCTGTGGGCAGCCGCCTTGAGCTGGTGGGATATTCGCGAGCGGCGCTTGCCCGATGCGCTGACCATCCCAGCAGGGGTTCTATCGGTCACTGTTGTTAATTGGGGCGGGTTATTCTGGCCGGTGCTGTACCTCCTAGTAGCACTGCGGGGCGCTGGCATCGGCGGGGGAGATATTAAATTGGCCCTGCCGCTGGGCATGCTCGTTGGTGCTGCGGCAGGGCCCTTGGCCGTCCTCATCGCTTGTGGTAGCGCTGCTGTGTTCACGTTGCTTGCAAGCGGTGTCGTACGTGCCAAGGGCGGCGTGCCCCACGGGCCCTCGATGCTCGTGGCCGCCGGGCTGGTCATCGCCGTGCATACCCTCTTTGAGGGGGAGGCGAATATATTGGGGTGCCTAGTTATTCCCTGTGGATAGGTGGCGTGCGATAATACCCGCATGCTTCGTTGGACTACCGCTGGTGAATCCCACGGCCAGGCACTGATCTCCATGCTGGAGCACATGCCGGCCGGAGTACCCATTACCCGTGCTGATATTTCCCATCAGCTTGCGCGGCGCCGCCTTGGATATGGCCGCGGTGCGCGCATGAAGTTTGAAGCCGATGAGGTCACGCTGCTGGGCGGCGTACGCCACGGACTGACCATTGGTAGCCCCATTGCCATCATGATTGGCAATACCGAGTGGCCGAAGTGGACTACCGTCATGTCCGCAGATCCCATCGATATGGAGGATGAGGACGTAGCCAAGGCGATGAATTCGGGCCGTGGTGCGCCCTTGCAGCGCCCGCGCCCAGGCCACGCCGATTTCGCCGGCATGGTGAAATATAACCACAGCGAGGCCCGCCCCATCTTAGAGCGCTCTTCTGCCCGGGAAACCGCCGCACGTGTCGCCGCCGCGACGGTAGCGCGGAACTTCCTGCGGGAAACGCTAGGCGTTGAAGTCTTCTCCCACGTGATTTCCATCGGTGCATCGCAGCCCTATGCGGGTGCTTCCCCGAGCTTTGCGGATATCGAGGACATCGATAATTCTCCGGTGCGCGCCTTTGACAAGGATGCCGAGTCCGCGATGATTTCAGAGATCGAAGCCGCAAAAAAGCAGGGCGATACCTTAGGCGGTATCGTCGAGGTCATAGTCGATGGCCTCCCCATTGGGCTCGGCTCACACATCTCGGGCGATGACCGTTTGGACGCACAGCTGGCCGGAGCATTGATGGGCATTCAGGCGATTAAGGGCGTTGAAATCGGTGATGGCTTCGAAGAGGCGCGTCGGCGCGGCTCTGAAGCCCACGATGAGATGGTCCGCACCGAGGATGGCGTGACGCGCCTGAGCAACCGGGCCGGCGGCTTGGAAGGCGGCATGACTAACGGGCAGCAATTGCGGGTCCGGGCCGCCATGAAACCGATTTCCACGGTGCCGCGCGCTTTGCAGACGATCGATATGGAATCGGGTGCCGATGCCACCGCAATTCACCAGCGTTCAGATGTTTGCGCCGTGCCGGCAGCAGGAGTTGTGGCGGAGGCCATGGTCTCCCTCGTGCTAGCGCGCGCAGTTTTAGATAAATTTGGCGGGGATAGCTTGAGCGAGACTTCCCGCGCCATTGCTGCGTATGAAGAATACGTTTCGCAGCGCCTCGCCTTTAACCAGGAGTAAATGATGACAACGCCCACCGATGTAACGGGACAACCGCATCCTTGCGTCGTATTGATTGGCCCGCCCGGGGCGGGAAAGTCCACGATTGGCCGCCGGCTTTCGCACGCGCTGAATTGCGATCTGGTGGATTCGGATCACCTGATCGAAATGGCCGAGGGAAAACCCTGCGGCGAGGTCTTTAGTGAGAAAGGCGAACCGGCGTTTCGCGAGCTCGAGGCCGAACATGTCGCTGAAGCCCTGCAGAAGGGCGGGGTAGTAAGCCTGGGCGGCGGGGCGGTGATGACGGCCTCCACGCGCGAGCTTCTAGAGCGCCACACCGTCGTATTTCTCGATATTTCCGCAGAAGAAGGCGCGCGCCGCACGGCCGGCGATCGCAACCGTCCGGTATTAGCGGCGGATAATCCGGTTGAACATTATCGTTCCATCGTGGAAACGCGCAGGCCCTTCTACCTGGAGGTAGCCGATTTTCGCGTGCGCACGGATGCTCGCTCCCCGCAGCAGGTCGTGGGCGATATCCTGGGCTTTTTAGAAACCCTCTAGGCGGGGCAGTTACACCTATCCGCGCAATCCTGCAGGCTGAAGCTCCGTAGAAAGGACACCATCATGCCTACCATCGCCGTTAACGGACCGAGCCCGTATGAGGTCCGCATTGGAGCGGGTCTTAGCGAAGATATCGCGCGGCGCTGCGCGGACACGGGGGCTGATAAGGCAGCAATCATCTTCCAGCCTGCCCTGCGCACCGCCGCAGAAGAACTCGCGAAATCCGTAGAACTACAGGGCGTCGCCCCCGTCTTGTGCGAGGTGCCGGATGCTGAGGCGGCCAAGCAACTGAGCGTGGTGGGAGGCGTATGGGACCGCCTTGGTGAGGCCGGCTTTAGCCGCAGCGATATCGTCATTGGTGTAGGCGGCGGGGCAACCACGGACATGGCAGGCTTTGTCGCCGCCGGATGGATGCGCGGCATTAAGGTCATTCAGGTTCCTACGACCCTTCTCGCCATGGTTGATGCCGCGGTGGGCGGGAAAACCGGAATCAATACTAAGGCCGGGAAGAACCTCGTCGGCGCCTTCCACGAGCCGGATTCTGTATTCGTCGATCTGGAGCGCCTAGAGACCCTCCCGCAGGCGGAGATCGTGGCTGGTTCCGCTGAGATCATCAAGACCGGGTTCATTCATGATCCGGTCATCGTGCAGCGCTACGTGGAGAATCCAGCGGCTTGCCTTGACCCAGGCGGTGTCCTGCCCGAATTGATTGAGCATTCCATCGCGGTGAAGGCAGCTGTGGTGGGAGAGGATCTTAAGGAAGCCGGGCTGCGCGAGACCCTCAATTATGGGCATACCTTTGGCCACGCCATAGAAAGGCAGGAAAACTATGCGTGGCGCCACGGCAATGCGGTAGCCGTAGGCATGATGTTCATTGCCCATCTTTCCCATCAGCGGGGCCTGATAGATGCGGAACTCGTGGAATTGCACCGCAGCATCCTGACCAATATCGGCCTGCCTACGACGTATCAATTCGGGAAATTCGCGGAACTATATGAGGCGATGACCCACGATAAGAAAAACCGCGACGGCAAGATCCGCTTCGTGGCGCTAACCGGAATCGGCGCGACGACGCGGATAGAGGGTCCGACGCGCGAAGAACTAGAAGCGGCATATGCCGCTATCACGGAGTAGATATGAAAATCGTTGTTCTCAATGGCCCGAACCTCAATAGGTTGGGCAAGCGCCAACCAGACGTATACGGTTCTACGACGTTAAGCGATGTTGAAAAGCTCGTGTCCGAGCGTGCGGCGAAGCACGGGGCAGAGGTCGAGTTTTTCCAGTCTAATTTTGAAGGCGAGCTCATTGAGAAGGTCCATGCGGCCGCCGATGCTGGAAGTGCCGTCATCATTAACCCAGGTGGGCTGACGCATACCTCCGTTGTCCTGCGTGATGCCCTGGCGGAAATTGCCGATGGCGCCGGTTTCGTGGAGGTGCATATCTCCAACGTGCATGCCCGGGAAGAATTCCGCCATCATTCTTATCTAAGCCCCATTGCCCGCGGCGTCATCGCCGGCCTAGGGGTTTTTGGATACTGCGCCGCGGTGGACTATCTGTGCCAATAAGTACCGGCCAGATCCATGCCCCTCGGGCGCGGATGGAAAGAAGGCATCGAACCTAGCCACCTGCGCCGCGGAAATAGTTATAGTGGAAGAATAAATTTTTCTAAGCTTCACTACGTTCCCGCAAAGGATGATTTTATGGCACTTGCAGATACCCGTTTCAGCGACCGCCGCCGGAAGCTAGCCGCGGAATTAGCCGGTCAGCGCATTGATGCGGTATTGGTAACCCACTTGATCCACGTCCGGTACCTGTCCGGATTCTCCGGCTCCAACGGTGGGCTTTTGCTGCGCAAGGATCTCTCCGCGCTCATGGCTACCGATGGCCGCTATACCACCCAGATTGCCCAGGAAGTCCCGGATCTTGAGGCGGTCGAGGGCCGCGCTGTGGGTAAGGTGCTCCTGCAGCAATTCGACAAGGATGAGACACCGGTTCGCGTCGGCTTCGAAGCCGACTACATGTCCGTATCGGAACTGGAAGATCTGAAGGATTCCGCACCGGATGGGGTCACCTTGGTGCCGATTTCTGGAATCATCGAGGACATCCGCATCACGAAGGATCCGGTAGAGCTAGAAAAGCTCGAGGAGGTTGCGGCGCTTGCTAACCAGGCGTTGGAAGACCTCATTTCCGCCGGCGAGTTGCGGGCGGGCCGTACGGAGCGCGAAGTTGCCGCCGATCTGGAATTCCGCATGCGCATCCTAGGTTCCGAGCGGGTGAGCTTCGATACCATCGTGGCCTCTGGCCCGAACTCTGCCATGCCACACCACGGCGCGGACGATCGTGTGATCGAGGATGGGGACTTGGTTACCATCGATTTTGGCGCTCACCTGCGCGGATTTAACTCTGACTGCACCCGCACCTATGTCGTGGGTACGGCAAACGACTTTGCCAAGGAGATCTACGATGTGGTGCTGCGCGCCCAGCAGGCCGGCGTCGAGGCTGCGGTAGCGGGCACGTCGCTTTCCGATGTCGATGCCGCCTGCCGCAACGTTATCGCCGATGCCGGATACGGCGACTACTTCGTCCACTCCACCGGGCACGGCGTGGGCTTGGACGTGCATGAAGCACCCTTTGCCGCCACGACCGGTAAGGGCGAGCTGGCGCCAGGGATGACGCTGACCATCGAACCGGGCGTGTATGTGCCGGGCAAGGGCGGCGTGCGCATCGAAGATACGCTGATTATCACCGATGGAGCCCCGAAGATCATTACCGCCGCCTCCAAGGACTTTACTGAGCTGCCCGCATAGGTAGGCTTGGCCCCTGCGGCTCCTCCCTTTCCTGGGAAGAGATTTTAGGGGGTACCGGTGGGCCAGCGGGTGCGGGCTATCCGGTAGGCTTATACTTTGCTTTCAACCTTTCAACCACAATATTCGGGAGTTTAACCGCAATGGCTGATACTACTGATTTCAAGAACGGACTCGTTCTCAAGATTGACAATAAGCTGATGCAGATCACCGAGTTTCAGCATGTTAAGCCGGGCAAGGGCCCAGCATTCGTGCGCACCAAGCTGAAGGACGTCGTCTCCGGAAAGACCGTGGACAAGACCTGGAACTCGGGTGTCAAGGTAGAAACCGCCACGGTGGACCGCCGCGACATGACCTACCTGTACAACGACGGCACCAGCTATGTCGTCATGGATGAAAAGACCTTCGAGCAGTTTGAGCTTTCGCCGGATAAGTTCGGCGATGCCGCACGTTTCCTGCTGGAAAACATGCGCGTGCAGGTCTCCTTCTACGAGGATGAGGCATTGTTCGCGGAGCTTCCTATCTCCGTCGACCTCAAGGTAGAGCACACCGAGCCAGGCCTGCAGGGTGACCGTTCCTCCGGCGGCACCAAGCCCGCCACGCTCGAGACCGGCGCCGAGATCCAGGTCCCGCTGTTCATTGAAATCGGCAATGTACTAAAGATCGATACCCGCACCGGCGAGTACCTGTCCCGCGTCAACAACTAGGGCCTTATCTTGTCTGATAACACTGCTAAGCGGGATATCAATCATAAACGGCATACCGCGCGCTACCGGGCGCGCCGGCGCGCAGCGGATATCCTCTATGAAGCGGAGAACCGGGACGTCGATCCCGTCGCCATTGTTGAGGATCGCGTTGCTTTGGCGCGCGAGGAACGCCACGCTGTAGCGCCCATCGCGGACTACACCAAGGTCATCGTCCAAGGCGTAGCAGAAGAGCTAGACGCTATCGATGACACGATCTCGCGTTACCTTTCCCAGAATTGGGAGTTGCACCGCATCCCCGCCGTCGACCGCGCTATCCTGCGCCTTTCGGTCTGGGAGCTATTGTTTAATCCGGATGTTCCCACCGCGACGGCCGTCGTGGAGGGCGTGGAGCTGGCCTCGCAGTATTCTCACGATCAAGCCGCACCGTATATCCACGCGGTCTTGGATGACGTCGCGCAATCTCGTTCCGAGCTAAGCCCGATGAATAACGACGGCGATGAGGAAGAAAGCGACGCCGCGGAAGCCGAGAATTCCCAAGAGGACTCTGCGGCCTCGACGCGCGCAGCGGCGCCAGGGGAGACAGAGGAGCCCGAAGAGTCGGCCCCGGCTGCGGAAGCGGAAGCAGACGCGGAAGAGGAAAACTCCTAAATCAAACCGTTCCCCGTCTCCCGCTGCGCTATGCCGCGGGAGACAGCCGGTTCGCACGGCCCCAACCGTGGCGTTTGTACAATAATTGCCATGGGTAAATTTAAGATCAAAGATGCGCTCGACCTGCGCGCCGGAAAAACCTTTCGGCTTGCGGATGTCGATCCCACGGCGACTCCAGGATTCGATGGCTCAAAGTCTGACTTAGAGGACCGCTTTAAACGCTATGACGATGAGCTTTATGACTTGCAGGAGCGCCTATTTGCTAACGGCAGGGCGCATAGTGATGACGCACCTTCGCTCTTAGTGGTCCTGCAAGGAATGGATACCTCCGGCAAAGGCGGGGCTATTCGCCATGTCTTTTCTGTCTTTGATCCGCAGGGCACGAAGACCGTGGGCTTTGGCAAGCCGACGGAAGAGGAAATGAAACACGATTTCCTGTGGCGCATCCGCAAACACGATCCGGTTCCTGGCCAAGTAGTGGCCTTTGATCGTTCCCACTATGAAGACGTCTTGATCCAACGCGTGCACGAGTGGGTAGATGAGGAAGAGATCGATCGCCGCTTCGAGGCGATTCGTGAGTATGAGCAAGAGCTCGCCGGAAAGCGGGTAAAGATCTTGAAGGTCTTTTTGCACATCTCGCCGGATTTCCAAAAGGAAAACCTCATCGAGCGGACCGAGCGCGAGGACAAGTACTGGAAGTACGACCCTTCAGATCTTGAAGAGCGCGGCTATTGGGATAAATACATGGCCGCCTATGAAGATGCCATCCGCCGGACGGATGAGCTCTGGGCACCGTGGTTTGTTATCCCCACGGATAATAAGAAGTACGCGCGCATGGCCTTGAAATATCTCATCGTCGATGCACTGCGGCACCTGAACCTGTCGTGGCCCGCGCCCGAATTCGATCCGGAGGCAGAAAAGCAGCGCATTCTAGATGCGGACTAGGCACTAGCCGCCCAAAAACCCGCACCGTCGCCGCGCCATAGCACGCGAGTGCGCGAGGCGGGCGAAACAAGTGCGGGGAGGCGCTTAGAGAAAAGGCAGGCTAGGCGTTTCCAGACGGCGTGGAGTTGTCCTCGCCGTTATTGCCAGCCTTCGCCGCGGTTTCAGAACCGAGCTTGGCCATTTCTTCGGCGGCAGAAACCATGGCGTCCTGGCCGTTGATGACGGCATCGACGGCCTTCTTCAAAGCGGTGGTGAGCTGCTCATCGGTCATTCCGGCGGCGGCGGGAATATCGCGCTCGGTGCGGACGACGAGCATATCGTCGTGCTCAGAAATAACTGCTCGCGCGCCGAATGCTACAGAGTTGATCTGGTTGGCGGCGAGGAAGAGTCCGGCATCGGCCTTGGAGAACGAGGCATCGGTTGGCACATCGCAGCGCACGATGACAACGGAATCCAGGACCGCAAACATGGTGGGCAGGCCATTGAGGTTGGCGGTGGCGGCGTCAATTTCGCCTTCCACCTTGGTCAGCTCAATGTCGAAGGTGCCCATGGCAGCTACGACGCGGTCTAGATCGACCTCAGGCAAATTGTTTTCGGTAGATGCGGTGGATGCATTAGTCATGGTTATGCTCCTCCCAGGTGACAAGCTGTGGGTAGTGCTCTTCAACAAAAGCCATGGACTGCAGCATGGAGTCCAAGGTGGACATCACGAAGGCACCGATCTGGTTGCGGGACAGGCCATGGGAAATGTTGATTTCGCGCACGCCGGAGACAGCCAGATTATTTTCGGCCGATTCAAAAAAGCGCAGGGTGGGCGCGAAGTGCTGCTGGTTCCACTTATTGAGGACCATGAGCAGTTGCGGGCCTTCCGAGGCTGGGGCGTTGCCGCGCCAGACGGAGTCTGCCACGAGGACATCGTCACGCACTTGCAGGGCAATGGCGATATTGGAAAAGCCGGTGCGCAGGATCTTTACCGTCTCGCCTTCGCCGACGGTCTGTTCTTCTACGCGGTACTCGAGCTTTTCGGAGTCAAAAATTTCACCGATGCGCTCGAGGGTGACATCCTCAATGGGCGTATCGGGATACAGGGTTGGTTCTTCAGACACGTAAGTAGTCTCAATCCATGTACTAATCGGGGATAATGGTCAACCCTGCCTAGTTTACCTAACTCATAGCGCTCCTACGGCGACTCCCACAGGCTTTCGCCGCCGAGTTCGTGCGCCAAGGCTGCGTCGATGGTGGGGTAGCGGAAGGTATGGCCTATATCTTCCAGCACCTGTGGCTTGACGCGCTGGTCGGCCAAGGCGAGTTCTTGCGCGCCTTGCTTGCCCAGGAGCAAAGCGGGTCCGAATTGGGGGATCGGCAGGATGGTGGGTCGGTGCAATTCGGATCCCAAGGCGGATACGAAGTCCTTATTGAGCACCGGGTTTGGTGATACCCCATTGACCGGACCCTTAAGGTTCTCATCCACGATGGCGCGTATATAGGAGTCGGTGAGATCGTCTAAGGCGACCCAGCTGTACCAAAAGTTGCCGTCACCAAAGGCGCCGCCAAGCCCTGTGGAAAACAGCGCGCGCAACAGCGGTAGCAGGCCGGAATTGCCGGACATCACGATGCCGGTGCGGATATTGACCACGCGCTTCCCGGCCTCGCGGGCGGGGTCGCAGGCTTTCTCCCAGTCCGCTGCGACATCGGCAAGAAAGCCCTCGCCGCGCTCGGCGTCCTCGGTTAGCAGCTCATCGCCGCGCTCAGACCCGTAGAAGCCGATGGCAGAGGCACACACCATGGCCTGCACGGAATCGGTGGCGGCCACTAGGCGGGCGAGGTTTTCGGTGGGGCCCACGCGGGAGTCGCGGATATCGGACTTGTGGCTGTCATTAAAGCGCCCAAAGATGGGCTCGCCGGCTAGGTGTACGAGCACGTCGACGCCCTCGAGGAGATCGGGCCGCGGGTGGTGCGGGCGCCACTCGCGCTGGCCGGATTGCGCGGTGCCGCGCACGAGCTGGATCACGGTGTGGCCCAGGGTCTGTAGCTGTGCGGTCAGGGCGCTGCCCACGCTGCCGCGTGAGCCGGTCATCGCGATGGTTAACGGTTTTTGGCCGAGCTGGGCTTCGCGCAGGCGGTTTTCAAAGGCAATATCCTGGATGAGCTGGTGCTGCCGGTAGGCGAATACCGAGGTGAGGGCCGCAGCGGGAATGCGGGTATCTACCTCGTCCGTAATCAGCGTCCCGTCTGGGTGATCGGCAAAGCGATGCGTATGACGCCACTTGGCAAATTTGCGGATCGGCGCGTTGATGCAGACATCGCTGAAGCTATAGCCGGCCTGGTAGCGCGATAGATCGTGCTGGGCCGTCCACTGCAAACCGCCCGGCAGGGAAAGCAGGGAGGTGCCATCGCCCAGATCGGTGGCCTGTTGCACGGGCTTCATGAATGCGAAAGGTGGGTTTAGGCGTGCGAGCGACCCTGGCCGGGAATGCCACTGCCAGACGCGTTCGCGGGAAGCTGGGACTACGTGTTGCGCGGAGAAACTCACTGCGTGATGCACCTCTTTCGGCTAAGCCTCACCCACGGGTGGGTAAGGTGCTAAGGTAATACGTGTCTATCAGCATAGACGTCTACAAGTTCATTGACAGGCATCCTTTAATGACCGCACCGTGAGGCGGGGAAGGAGGTCACGATGAGTGGAACTGACGTGAACGCGAACGAATTGGAGCTTTTAAGCGCCGATGATGTCTCGCGTACCGTTGCACGCATCGCGCACCAGATTATTGAAAAGACGGCGCTCGATTCCGCGGAGGCCCCGCGGGTCATTTTGCTGGGCATCCCCTCAGGCGGAGTGCCCCTAGCGCAGCGCCTCGCGCAGAAAATACACGAGTTTTCCGGGGTCCCCGTTCCATGGGGCTCGCTCGACATCACGTTGTACAGGGACGATTTGCGCAATTTCCCGCACCGCGCCCTGCAACCGACCTCCATCCCAGATGGCGGCATCGATAATGCCACGGTCATCTTGGTCGATGATGTCCTTTATTCCGGCCGCACCATCCGCGCCGCCCTCGATGCGGTGGGTGATGTTGGCCGGCCTTCGATTATCCAGTTGGCCGTATTGGTCGACCGCGGGCACCGCGAAGTCCCCATCCGCGCCGATTATGTGGGCAAGAACCTGCCCACGGCGCGGGAAGAAGATGTCTCCGTATATATCCAAGACATTGATGGCCGCGATGCCGTTGTTCTCACCCGCTCTACGTCCGCGGGCGATCCCGCGCAGATAAGGGGAACGCACTCATGAAACACCTCATTGATAGCGCGGAACTATCCCGCGCAGAAATCATCGGCCTGCTGGATGAGGCCGATCGCTTCCGCGAGGCGCTCGATGGCCGCGAGGTCAAAAAACTGCCGACGCTGCGCGGGCGCACGATTTATACGCTCTTTTATGAAAACTCCACGCGCACGCGCTCGTCCTTTGAAACCGCCGGCAAGTGGATGTCCGCTGACATTATCAACCTCTCGGCGTCGACCTCGTCCGTGAAAAAGGGCGAGTCCCTCAAAGATACGGGCCTGACCCTGGCGGCCATCGGTGCCGATGCCATCATCATGCGCCACCCGTCCTCCGGTGCGCCGCAACAGCTGGCCCAGTGGGTGGACCCGGATGGGCATGGTCCCGCCGTTATCAACGCCGGTGACGGTGCGCACCAGCACCCGACGCAGGCCTTGCTCGATGCCGTCACGATGCGCCAGCGCCTAGGTCTGCGCGGCGATAATGGCTTCGAGGGCCTGAAGGTAAAGATTGTGGGCGATTGCCTGCACTCGCGCGTCGTGCGCTCCAACGTGGATCTCCTGCACACCCTAGGCGCGGAGGTCACCCTCGTGGGCCCTGCGACCTTGATGCCGTGGGGCGTGGACAAGTGGCCGGTCCGCGTGTCCTATGACTTTGATGCAGAGCTTGCAGATGCCGATGTCGTAATGATGCTGCGCGTGCAGCAAGAGCGCATGGACGGCGGCTTCTTCCCCTCCCACCGCGAGTACGCGCAGCTCTTTGGGCTCTCGCAGCAGCGCGCCGCGGCGCTGCACAAGGACGCCATCGTCATGCACCCAGGTCCCATGCTGCGCGGCATGGAGATCAACTACGCCGTGGCCGATATGGATAAAAACACGGTATTGCAGCAGGTCAACAACGGTGTCCACATGCGCATGGCAGTGCTTTTTACGCTGCTGACCAATGGCGATAACGCCGGGATTTAAATCGGGCAGAGCATAAGCCACGTAAAAGGGAGAGAAAATGACTACGTACCCAGCTACCGGCCGGCTGTCCGCACCGGCCGAAAACCCACTACTGATTAAAAATATTCGCCTGTACGGGGAAGGCGAGCCCACCAACGTCCTCATCCGCGGTGGCGTTATTGACTCCATCGGGCCCGAGGTGCAGGCAGAGGGTGCCGAGACCATCGAGGGCGACGGCAACGTGCTGCTGCCTGGCCTGGTTGATATGCACGTGCACCTGCGCGAGCCAGGCCGCGAGGATACCGAGACCATCGAGTCCGGTTCCAAGGCCGCGGCCAAGGGCGGGTTTACCGCGGTCTTTACCATGGCCAATACCACTCCGGTCACGGATCAGCCCATTATCGCCGAATCCGTATGGGCAAAGTCCCAGGCACTGGGGCTTTGCGATGTCCACCCGGTCGGCTCCATCACCAAGGGCCTAGAAGGCAAATCCTTAACGGAGTTCGGCATGATGGCGCGCAGCGATGCCAAGGTGCGCATGTTCTCTGATGACGGCAAGTGCGTGCAGAACCCACAGCTGATGCGCCGCGCGCTGGAATACGCCAAGGGCATGGACGTGCTACTGGCCCAGCACGCCGAGGATGACCGCATGACCGGTGGATCGTCTGCCCACGAGGGCGAAAACGCCGCACGGTTGGGCCTGCGCGGCTGGCCGCGCGTGGCGGAGGAATCCATCGTTGCCCGCGACGCCCTGCTCGCCCGCGATTACGGCAACCGCGTTCACATCTGCCACGCCTCCACGCAGGGCACGGTGGAACTGCTGCAGTGGGCAAAGGAACACGACATCCCGCTGACCGCAGAGGTCACCCCGCACCACCTGTTGATGACCGATGACAAACTGCGCACCTATGACGGCCTCTTCCGCGTGAACCCGCCGCTGCGCGAACAGCGCGATACGGAGGCGCTGCGCCAGGCGCTTCTTGATGGCACCATTGACTGCGTCGCCACCGACCACGCGCCGCACGGCTCCGAAGACAAGTGCGTGGAATTCGAAAATGCGCGCCCCGGCATGCTGGGGCTGGAGTCCTCGCTGGCGGTCATCGCCAAGCTCTTTGTGGAAACCGGCCTGGCGGACTGGCGCTTTATCGCGCGCGTCATGTCCGAGCGCCCCGCTGAGATCACGCGCCTCCCAGGCCACGGTCGCCCCTTGGAAGTGGGGGAGCCTGCCAACCTGACCATCGTTGACCCACAACACCACTGGGTATCCGATTCCGCGCAGCTCGCATCCAAGTCCCAAAACAACCCCTATGCGGGCGAGGAATTCGGCGCGCGAGTTACCCACACCATCTTGCGCGGCTCGGTAACGTTCGATCTGAACGCCGCTACCCATGACTAACCTTGCACACAGCACCCAATCAAGGCACAGAAAGGCCACGACGTGACTGATAAACCCCCAGCAATCCTCGTCCTTGCGAATGGGCGTACCTTCCGTGGCTACGGCTTCGGCGCTACCGGCACCACCCTCGGTGAGGCCGTATTTACCACCGCGATGACCGGGTACCAGGAAACGATGACGGATCCGTCCTACCACCGCCAGATCGTCGTCTCCGCAGCCCCGCACATTGGCAATACTGGCTGGAACGATGAGGACAACGAGTCCCACGGCAATAATATCTGGGTCGCAGGCCTGGTTATCCGCGATCTGTCCCGCCGCGTATCCAGCTGGCGTGCAGAACGCAGCTTGAGCGAAGAAATGCAGGCCCAAGGCGTCATCGGTATCCGCGGGATCGATACCCGCACCTTGGTGCGCCACCTGCGCAACTACGGTTCTATTTCCGCGGGCCTCTTCTCCGGCGAGGCTGCCACCCGGCCCGTCGAGGAACTCCTCGAGGAGGTAAAGAGCCAATCCTCCATGGAAGGCGCGGACCTTGCCGCCGAGGTATCCACCGATAAGCCCTATGTTGTTGAGGCCCAAGGAGAAAAGAAGCACACCATCGTCGCCTTTGATATGGGCGTGAAGTCCGCAACGCCGCGCTACCTTTCCCAGCGCGGCATTGAGACCATCGTGGTGCCGTCTACCACCACCTTTGCAGAAGTTCAGTCCTATAACCCGGATGGCGTCTTCGTCTCCAACGGTCCGGGTGACCCGGCTACCGCCGATGACACCGTTGCGACCATCAAAAAGGTGCTCGAGGCGAAAATCCCGTTCTTTGGCATCTGCTTTGGCAACCAGCTGCTCGGGCGGGCGCTTGGCCTATCCACCTACAAGATGAAGTTTGGCCACCGCGGCATCAACGTCCCGGTACGCAACCTGCTGACCGGCAAGATCGATATCACCTCCCAAAACCACGGCTTCGCGCTGCAAGCCCCAGATAATTACGACCTGACCGATAAGGACGCCGAATTCGCCTCCGATTTCGGCCCGGCCCACATCACGCATATCTGCTTGAACGATGACACGGTCGAGGGCGTCGCCCTGCGCAATGGCATGGCCTTTTCGGTGCAGTACCACCCGGAATCCGCCGCCGGCCCGCACGATGCCAATCCGCTCTTTGATCAATTCTTAGAGCTCATGGCCAACCACACCCCGAAAAAGTAGTCACCCAGGAAAAGGAAGAAATATTATGCCAAAGCGCACTGACATTAATCACGTCCTGGTCATCGGGTCCGGGCCCATCGTCATCGGCCAGGCCTGCGAGTTCGACTACTCCGGAACCCAGGCTTGCCGCGTCCTCAAGGACGAGGGCCTGCGCGTGACCCTGGTGAACTCGAACCCGGCCACCATCATGACCGACCCCGAGTTCGCCGACCACACCTACGTCGAGCCTATCGAGCCGGAATACATCGAAAAGATCCTGGTCAAGGAGGCAGAGGAAGGCCACCCCATCGACGCCGTGCTGGCTACCTTGGGTGGGCAAACCGCGCTGAACGCCGCGGTGCAGCTGGACCGCCAGGGCATTTTGGATAAGTACGATATCGAGCTCATCGGCGCCGATATCGATGCCATCGAGCGCGGCGAGGACCGCCAGAAGTTCAAGGACATCGTGGCCTCGGTAGGCGGAGAATCCGCCCGTTCGGCCGTGTGCCACAACATGGATGAGGTCCACGAGACCGTCGACAAGCTGGGCCTGCCCGTCGTGGTGCGCCCGTCCTTTACCATGGGTGGCCTGGGTTCCGGCCTGGCCTTTAATAACGAGGACCTAGATCGCATCGCCGGCGGCGGGCTTGCGGCCTCGCCTGAGGCTAATGTGCTCATCGAGGAGTCCATCCTCGGCTGGAAAGAATTCGAGCTCGAGCTCATGCGCGATGGCGATGACAACGTGGTCGTCGTCGCCTCCATCGAAAACGTCGATGCCCTAGGCGTGCACACCGGTGACTCCGTGACCGTGGCGCCGGCGCTGACGCTGACGGACCGCGAGTTCCAGAAGATGCGCGATCTGGGCATCGACATCATTCGCGAGGTGGGTGTTGATACCGGCGGCTGCAATATCCAGTTCGCCTTGAACCCGGATGATGGCCGCATCATCGTCATCGAGATGAACCCGCGCGTCTCCCGCTCTTCGGCGCTGGCATCCAAGGCCACGGGTTTTCCCATTGCCAAGCTGGCCGCGAAATTGGCCATCGGCTACACCTTGGACGAGGTGCAAAATGACATCACCGGCGAAACCCAGGCGGCATTCGAGCCGACCTTGGACTATGTCATTGTCAAGGCGCCCCGCTTTGCCTTCGAGAAATTCCCCGGCGCCGATGACACCTTGACCACCACGATGAAATCGGTGGGCGAGGCCATGGGTATCGGCCGCAACTACATCTCCGGCCTGAATAAGGTCATGCGCTCGCTGGAAAACAAGCCCAACGGGTTCTGGACCAAGCCGGATGAGTACTTTGCGGGCGAGCGCGCCACCGACGTGCAGGCGGTGCTCAAGGATCTCGAGCGCCCCACCGAGGGCCGTATGTACGATATCGAGCTGGCGCTGCGCCTCGGCGCTACGGTCGACGAGGTCCACGAGGCCTCCGGCGTGGACCCATGGTTCATCGCGGAGCTTGAGGGCTTGGTGGAATTCCGCCAGGAGCTTGTCGATGCCCCCGTGCTCACCGAGCAGCTTCTGCGCGAGGCCAAGGTCTTTGGGCTTTCCGATGCCCAAATTGCCGCCCTGCGTCCCGAGTTCAACGGCGAAGACGGCGTGCGCAGCCTGCGCTGGCGCATGGGCATTCGGCCCGTCTTCAAGACCGTCGATACGTGCGCCGGCGAGTTCGAGGCGCAAACGCCGTACCACTACAGCTCTTATGAGCTGGATCCTGATGCCGAAACCGAGGTGCACCCAGCACCGGAAGGCTCGAAGGGCAAGGTCATCATCTTGGGCTCTGGCCCGAACCGCATTGGTCAGGGCATCGAATTCGATTACTCCTGCGTGCACGCGGCCCTCGAGCTGTCCCGCAAGGGCTATGAGACCGTGATGGTCAACTGCAACCCAGAGACGGTATCGACGGACTATGACACCGCTGACCGCCTGTACTTCGAGCCGCTGACCTTCGAAGACGTCATGGAGGTCTACCACGCGGAGGCAGCCTCCGGCGAGGTCGCCGGCGTGCTGGTGCAGCTGGGCGGCCAGACCCCGCTGGGCCTGGCAGAGCGCCTCGACGCCGCCGGCGTGCCCGTGGTGGGCACCAGCCCCGCGGCCATCGACTCCGCCGAGGACCGCGGCGAATTCGGCAAGGTCCTCGATGAGGCAGAGCTGGCAGCGCCATCGTATGGCACCGCAACCTCCTTCGAGGAAGCCCGGAAGGTCGCGGCCTCCATCGGCTACCCGGTTCTGGTTCGCCCTTCCTACGTATTGGGTGGCAGCGGCATGGAAATCGTCTACGATGAGCAGTCGCTGGAGAACTATATCGAGCGCGCCACCGAGCTCTCCCCAGACCACCCGGTCTTGGTGGACCGCTTCTTGGACTCGGCCATCGAGATCGATGTCGACGCCCTGTGCGACGGCAACGAGGTCTACTTGGGCGGCGTGATGGAGCACATCGAGGAAGCCGGCGTTCACTCCGGCGACTCCTCGTGCGCCCTGCCGCCGATGACGCTGGGACCAGAGGACATCGACAAGGTGCGCGAGTCCACGCGCCGCTTGGCCGAGGGCATTGGCGTGAAGGGCCTGATGAACGTCCAGTTCGCCTTGAAGGACGATATCCTTTATGTCATCGAGGCCAACCCGCGCGCCTCGCGCACCGTTCCGTTCGTGTCCAAGGCGACCGGTGTGCCGCTGGCTAAGGCTGCTGCCCGCATCATGATGGGATCCACCATCGCGGAACTGCGAGAAGAAGGACTTATCCCATCGGCCTACGATGGTGGTTCCTTGCCGCTCGACCACCCGATTGCGGTCAAGGAAGCGGTCCTGCCCTTCGAGCGCTTCCGCCGGCCAGACGGTAGCCTGCTGGATACCCTGTTGTCGCCAGAGATGAAGTCCACCGGCGAGGTTATGGGGCTGGCCACCAACTTTGGTGCGGCCTATGCCAAGGGCGAAATCGCCGCCTTCGCCGTGCCGCCCACGGAAGGAACCATCTTCGTCTCCGTGGCCAACCGGGATAAGCGCACCCTGATTTTCCCCATCCAGCGCTTGGCGCGCATGGGATACAACATCGTCGCCACCGCCGGTACCGCGCAGATGCTGCGCCGCAACGGCATCGAGTGCGAGGTTGCCGTCAAGGTCTCTGAGGCCAAGGAGGGCGAAGAGTCCATCGTGGACAAGATTTTCAACGGCGAGATTGACTGGATTCTCAATACCCCAGCAGGCTCTGCCGGTGCGCGCCACGATGGCTACGATATCCGCGCCGCAGCGGTGCACATGGGCCTGCCGCTCGTCACGGTGGTCCAGGGCATTACGGCGGCGGTGCAGGGCATCGAGGCCCTGCGCCAGGGTGATTTGCAGGTTCGCGCACTTCAGGAGCTTGAGCATGGACCACGCAACTAAATCCTTTGGCCAGCGCCTGGAAGACGCCGGCCGCGAACGCGGGCGGCTTTGCGTAGGCATCGACCCGCACCCGTACCTCTTAGAGCACTGGGGGCTGGATAATACCGCGGAGGGCCTGCGTACCTTCAGCTTGCGCTGCGTCGAGGCCTTTGCAGATACCGCCGCCTTGGTAAAACCTCAGGTGGCCTTCTTCGAACGCTTCGGTGCCGCAGGCTTTGCGGTCTTGGAAGAAACGCTGGCCGGCCTCCGCGAGGCAGGGTGCCTGACGGTGGCCGATGCCAAGCGCGGCGATATCGGCTCCACAATGGAAGGCTATGGCGATGCCTGGCTAGGCGATACCTCGCCGCTGCGCGCTGACTCGGTGACCTTATCGCCGTACCTCGGCGTTGGGGCGCTGGGCGCGGCCATTGCCACGGCACAAGAAAACAACCGCGGCGTCTTCGTCTTGGCGGCAACCTCTAATCCAGAGGCGCGCGCCATTCAGGCGGTGCCCGCGGGGACTGCGGACTCGATTGCCCAGGCGGTCATCGATGAGTGCGCCGCCTTTAATGCCTCAGCGCTTGAGGCCGGCGTGGCTGGAAGCGTGGGCGTTGTGGTGGGCGCGACCGTCGAGAACCCACCCCGCTTGGACGCGCTTAATGGCCCGGTGCTGCTTCCCGGCGTCGGCGCCCAGGGGGCGGGTCCCGCGCAGGTGCACTCCATTGTGTCTGCGTGCCCGCAGCTTGGGTTCGCCAATGTCTCGCGCGCCGTTTTGCAACGCGGCCCCCAGGTCGATGACCTGCGCAAAGCGGTGATCGATACCGCAGACCAATTCCGGGATTAGAACACGCGGCGGGGCCAATTAACGGCCGCGCCGTTTACCTGGTATTTTGGTCTAGGCATGTGCGTTGACGTGCTAAAACGAGAGGCCCATCTGGGTCGCCTATCGTCATCGTGTCACTAGCGGTGCTAGGATAATCAGAAGTCGGTGTGCTCGAAGGTTCAGGGTAACTTTCCGCGGTATTTCCATCGCGTTTGGCAACCGGAATCTGGTACCAAGTATCAGAAGTAATAGAAGCAATCTAATGAATCGGAGGAAACTCGTGGCCCTTCCAAAGTTGACTGATGAGCAGCGTAAGGAAGCTCTCGCAAAGGCCGCTGAGGCCCGCAAGGCTCGCGCTGAGCTCAAGGCTGCGCTTAAGCGCGGCGAGACCGACCTGAAGGACGTGCTGGAAAAGGCTGAGACCGATGAGATCATCGGCAAGACCAAGGTTTCCGCACTCCTCGAGGCTCTGCCTAAGGTTGGCAAGGTCAAGGCCAAGGAAATCATGGAAGATCTGGAGATTGCGCAGACCCGTCGCCTGCGCGGTCTGGGTGAGCGCCAGCGTCGTGCTCTGCTTGAGCGCTTCGGTTACGACGACGAATAATCACGTCTATGGCTGACGCAACTGCTCGCGGTCGCCTCGTCGTGTTGGCGGGTCCTTCCGCAGTGGGGAAATCCACCGTAGTCTCGCGTCTACGGCATGACGTCGAGGGGCTGTATTTCAGCGTGTCTATGACAACGCGCCAGCCCCGCCCCGGGGAGCAAGATGGCGTGGATTATTTCTTCGTCACCCCTGAGGCCTTTCAGGAACGCATTGATGCCGGTGAGATGCTCGAATGGGCAGATATTCACGGCGGATTGCAGCGTTCCGGAACACCCGCCCGGCCCGTAGAAGAGGCCTTGGACGCCGGTCGCCCGGTTCTCGTCGAGGTCGATTTGGCCGGTGCGCGCAGCGTTCGCAAGGCCTTGCCGGAAGCGGATTTGGTCTTCTTGGCACCGCCTTCGTGGGAGGTGTTAGTAGAGCGCCTGACCGGTCGCGGTACCGAACCGCAAGACGTCATTGATCGTAGGTTGCACACTGCGTACGAGGAACTAGCTGCACAGGATGAGTTTGATCACGTTGTGGTCAATGAAAACCTAGATGAGGCAGTGGCCGCCATTAGTGATATCCTGCGTGGATAGACTCTTCTTTTGACCATCTTCAACCAATGTAAAGGTGCATGTGACTAACGTGACCACCCCTTCTAACACTGAATCCGCGAAGTCGGAACCGGTATTTGATGACCCGATTGGCATTACGGACCCGCCAATCGATGAGCTGTTGGACAAGGTTTCTTCCAAGTACGCCTTGGTAATTTTCGCTGCCAAGCGTGCGCGCCAGATCAATAGCTACTACCAAGAGCAAGATGAAGGCGTCTTTGAGTTCGTCGGCCCACTGGTTAACCCAGAGCCCGGCGAGAAGCCACTGTCCATCGCGCTGCGCGAAATCGACGCAGGTCTGTTGGACCACGAGGAAGGCAAGTAAGTAGCGCGCGCTTTCGCGTTCGCACCTTGTGCCTCATTTTAGCCCCGTCCGGCCAAGCCCACTTGGTTGCACTACTGTGGAACTAACGTGGTGGCCGGGCGGGGCTCTTGTCATGCCTGCACGGTACGATTGTGCGATGTGACTGTTTCAAAATCTCCTCGCAATATCGTGTTGGGCGTTGCCGGTGGCATCGCCGCGTATAAGGCCTGCCACTTGGTGCGCAATTTCAAAGAACATGGCGATAACGTCCGCGTCGTTCCTACAGAAAGCGCATTGAACTTCGTGGGCGCAGCTACCTTTGAGGCATTATCTGGAAACCCTGTCTCAACAAGTGTTTTTGAGGCCGTAGAGGACGTGCAACATGTAGCGGTAGGCCAGGAGGCCGATGCCGTGGTCATCGCCCCTGCCACGGCTGACCTCATTGCGCGCTTGGCTGCGGGACGCGCCGATGACTTGTTGACCGCGACCGTGCTGGTGGCAACGTGTCCCATCATCGTGGCGCCCGCCATGCACACCGAAATGTGGAATAACCCAGCGACACAAGACAACGTAAAGACCCTGCGCCGGCGCGGAATTACCGTCATGGAACCAGCGCACGGGCGCCTTACGGGTAAGGATACGGGCGCAGGCAGGCTGCCGGATCCAGAACAGATTGCGGCCATCGCGCGCACCGAGCTCGCTGGCTTTCATATCGATCACAGCTGGGCGGGGCTGAAGGTGGTCATTTCTGCCGGTGGCACCCAAGAGGAATTGGACCCGGTTCGCTATTTAGGAAACCGTTCCTCCGGCAGGCAGGGGTATGCGCTGGCAGAGGTGGCCGCACACAAGGGCGCGGATGCCACGATTGTGGCCGGCAATACCGCGGAGTTGCCGGTGCCGAGCGGGGCTACGATCCGGAATATCGTTTCTGCCCAAGACTTGGAGGCCGCGATGCGCGAGGAATCCCGCGATGCCGATATCGTCATCATGGCCGCTGCAGTCGCGGATTACCGGCCCGCGAACGTGGCCGAGTCCAAAATGAAAAAGGGCAAGGCCGATGATGCGCTCGCGACGCTAGAGATGGTGGAAAACCCAGATATTTTGAAGTCTCTCGTGGCAGCCCGCGAGGAAGGCGAGGTGCCGCAGAAGTGCGTCATCGTCGGTTTCGCGGCCGAGACTGGAGATGGCGATTCTTCGGCGCTGGATTACGCGAAAGAAAAGTTTGCGCGCAAGGGGTGCGACGTACTGATGGCCAATGAGGTCGGCCGCGGCGTGACCTTTGGCCAGGAAAACAGCGAGGGGTGGATCCTGCGGCGAAACGAGGAACCACAGCGCGTAGAGCATGGATCCAAGCAGGTCGTCGCGGCGCAGATTCTCGGCGTCGTGAATGAAATGATTGAACCGGGAAATTAAATATTGCGTTTATAGACCGCTTGGTCTAGGGTTGCCTTGTAATGGGTTGGGGCAGAATGCCTCGGTATCGAATACGTAAATAATCTAAGGAAGTTTTTGTGACTGATAACGCTGCAGTGGAAGCTCGTCTTTTTACAAGCGAGTCCGTTACTGAGGGGCACCCGGATAAAATCTGTGACGCCATCTCGGATGCCATCTTGGATGCACTTTTAGAAAAGGATCCGGAGTCTCGCGTCGCCGTGGAAACGCTGGTTACCACCGGCCAGGTACACGTCGTGGGCGAGGTCCGCACCAACGCCTACGTGGAAATCCCGGCCCTTGTGCGCGAGACCCTAAAGTCCATCGGCTTTACCTCTTCCGATGTGGGCTTTGATGGCAATACCTGTGGCGTCAACATCGCCATCGGCGAGCAGTCGCAGGAAATCGGTGCCGGCGTGGATACCTCCACCGAGGCGCGCGACCAGGGCGCGGATTATGACGAGGAAAATGACACCGCCGGCGCCGGCGACCAGGGCCTGATGTTTGGCTACGCGTCGAATGAAACCGCGGAGTACATGCCGTTGCCAATCGCCTTGGCGCACCGCCTGTCCCGCCGCCTGACCCAGGTGCGCAAAGAGGGCATTGTGGACCACCTGCGCCCGGACGGCAAGACCCAGGTGACCTTTGCATATAACGAGAATAATGAGCCTTCTCACCTGGATACGGTCGTTATTTCTACCCAGCACGATCCTGAGGTTGATAGCCAGTGGCTAGAAACCCACCTGCGCAGCGAGGTGCTGGACTGGGTCATTAAGGATGCCGGCCTTGATAAGTACTACACCGATGAGACCAACCTCTTGGTCAATCCTTCCGGCTCCTTCATCTTGGGCGGCCCAATGGGCGATGCAGGCCTTACCGGCCGCAAGATCATCGTGGATACCTACGGTGGCATGGCCCGCCACGGCGGCGGTGCCTTCTCCGGCAAGGACCCCAGTAAGGTGGACCGCTCTGCGGCCTACGCCATGCGCTGGGTGGCCAAGAATATCGTCGCCGCGGGCCTGGCGGATCGCGCAGAGGTGCAGGTGGCCTACGCCATCGGTCGCGCCAAGCCGGTTGGCCTCTACGTCGAGACCTTCGGAACCGCGAAGCAGAACTTGACCGATGAGCAGATCCAGGCTGCCGTCAATAAGGTCTTTGACCTTCGCCCGGCCGCCATCATCCGCGAATTGGATCTGCTGCGTCCTATCTACGGCCAGACCGCCGCCTACGGCCACTTTGGACGTACCGACGTTGACCTGCCGTGGGAGCAGTTGGACCGAGTGGAGGAATTGCGCGCTGCCGCTGGTCTGTAGAATGTGGGCTTATGCCTAAGAAAACACCCGCCGCCCGGAAACCGGTCGCGCGGGTGTTGCCTCTTCTAGGGGTTGCCCACCTCGATCGGGGCTTTGATTACCTGGTAGATGAGGCCGAATCTGATAGCGCCCAAGCCGGGGTGAAGGTGCGCATTCGGTTCAATGGGCGCTTGGTGGATGCGATCATCGTCGAGCGCAAGCATGAGTCCGACTTCGGCGGGCAGCTGCGCTTTATCGAGCGGGTCATCTCCCCATTCCACGTTTATCCACCGCAGCTGTCCCGGCTGGTGGAAGCCCTTGCGGATCGCTATGGCGGAATTTGCTCCGATATCATTCGCTCCGCCATTCCGCCGCGGCACGCAAAGGCAGAAGAAGCGGATTTGGATACGCCGTGGGAAGAACTCGGCGCCGCCAGCGAGCCCGATTTATCCGGGTGGTCTGCCTATCAACATGGGGAAACCTTTGTTGATTCCATCCTGGGCGGGAAATTAGCACGTGCCGCGTGGCAAATCGCTCCCGGCGATGAATGGGAAGATGCACTCGCGGCCTTAGCGGTCAAGGTTGCCCTGGGTGGGGGAGGCGTCCTTATCGTGGTCCCAGACCAAAAGGTAGTGGACGCCCTTGAAAACGCCCTGCGCGGTGTTGTGGGGCCGAAACAAATCACGGTGCTCACCAATAGCATGGGCCCGCAAGCGCGCTATCGCCGCTATCTTTCGGCCTTGGTGGGGCAGGCGCGAATCGTCATTGGAACGCGCTCGGCGGCTTTTACCCCCGTGGACAACCTGCAGCTGGCCGTCATTTTTGATGATGGTAACGATAACTTGGTGGATAATATTAAGCCCTACGTCCACGCCCGGGAGGTGCTTACCACCCGCTCTGCCTTTGAAAATTGCAGCTTCATTGCGGCGAACCACTCGCGCACGGCGGAAACCCAGTTATTGGTGGACTCTGGGTGGGCACACAACCTCATCCCGAGCGCCTCAACCATAGAGGCGCGCCGGCCCGATATTTTGGCCATTGGTGCCTACGGGCTATCCATTTCTAGGGACTTGGAGGGCGGTACGACCTCTGTGCAAGCCCCAGCCTTTCAAGCGGCGCAGCAAGCCCTCGACCGCGGCGAACCAGTGCTAGTGCAGGTCCCGCGCAAGGGGTATGCGCCTATTTTGGCCTGTGGAAAGTGCCATTCTCCCGCGCGGTGCCGCCACTGTAACGGGCCATTGGGGTTGCCTCCGAGCTCGGAGCGCTCAAGCGAGGAAGCCGTCATGCCTACCTGCCGTTGGTGCGGGCGCATTGCCACCAATCATCGCTGTACCGAGTGCGGTTCGCCGCGCCTGCGCGCCATCGTTTTAGGCTCTGAACGCACCGCGGAGGAATTGGGGCGCGCCTTTCCCAATACGTCCGTCGTGGTTTCTGGCGGCAATAAGGTCGTGGGCTCAATTGAAAATGCCCCGGCATTAGTGATTGCTACCCCTGGCGCCGAGCCGCGGGTGAATGGCGGCGCCTATGGCGCGGCGCTGCTATTGGACGCGGGCACCTTATTAAACCGGCAAGACTTGCGCGCCACCGAGGACTGCCTGGCCAAATGGGCGCAGGCGGCCACCATGGTCAGGCCGCATTTTAAGGGCGGGCGCGTCATCATTGCCGCGGATCCGGAACTTCCCGTCGTCCGCCACTTCATGAGCTGGGACATGGTCGCGGCCGCGGTAGAGGAATTGCGGGCCCGGCGCGAGGTGCGCTTTCCGCCGGCCGTGCACTTCGCCGCCATCGATGGGGCGGACGCGGCTCTGGATTCCTTCGAACAGTTGGTGGACCTGCCAGAGCACGCCGAGGTCTTAGGCCCGGTTCCGCTCCCGCCAGGGGACAGCCTCCCCGGGGAATACGATGCGGACCGCTTTGGCCCACCGCAACGCCTGGTGGTGCGCGCCCCGCTGGGGCCGCGATCGCAGCTCGGGCGCGCCTTGCGCAAGGCAAATGCGGCGCGCAGCGCGCGCAAGGATGAATTGCCACTACGCATCATGGTCGATCCCATTCACGTGGGTTAGAAGTGCGCATAAACTTAGGCGAATAGGCAGTACATGAGAAAGGGAAGATTCAGTGGCGGAATTAGACATCAGGCTCTACGGGGATCCCGTACTGAGCACGCGGGCCGAAGAGATTACGACCTTTGACTCCAGCCTGCGCACGCTGGCGCAGAACATGTTGGAGACCATGGATGCCGCCGGCGGGGTGGGACTCGCGGCGAACCAAGTGGGCATTCTCAAGCGCATCTTTGTCTATGATTGTTCGCCTATCCAGGCCGGATTGCGCGGGGTTCTCATCAACCCCGTGTGGACGCCGCTGGGAGAAGACATGCAGGTTGGCCCGGAAGGATGCCTATCCATCCCGGGGATTAGCGCCGATACACCGCGGCACAACCGGGTATTTGTCTCTGGGCGCGATGTAGAAGGCAGGCCGGTGGGGATGGTCGCCTCGGGGCTTTTGGCTCGGTGCATTCAGCATGAAACCGATCACCTTGATGGAGTGTTATTCCTGCGCCGGCTTGGCGATGCCGACCGCAAGGCCGCCATGCGTACCATCCGCGAAGCCGATTGGTTTAATAGCGCGGGGTAGGCGAGCTTCGGCAACGCAGGCAGGCTCGTTGTACCCTAGAATTTTCACCCGAGACCTCGAGGAGACTCATCCAGTATGCGGATTATTTTTGCCGGCACCCCAGAGCCGGCGGTGGTGGCATTGGAGAAATTGCTTGCCTCCAGCCACGAAGTGGTAGCGGTCATTACCCGGCCCGATGCGAAGAAGGGCAGGGGCCGCAGCCTTCACCCGAGCCCGGTAAAGGCGCTGGCGCAAGAACACGGCATCGAGGTGTTGACCCCGACCACGCTGCGGCCTGGCACGGAGGATGGCGATAACCTGCGTGAGCGCCTGGCGGAGCTGCAGCCCGAGGCCATTCCGGTGGTGGCCTATGGCAATCTCATTAGCAAGGATCTCTTGGATGTCGCGCGCCATGGCTGGGTCAACCTGCACTTTTCCCTTCTTCCCGCCTGGCGCGGCGCGGCGCCGGTGCAGGCGGCTATCGCGGCGGGCGATGATATTACCGGTGCGTCCACCTTCCGGATTGAAGAAGGCCTGGATACGGGCCCGGTATTCGGCACGGTTACAGAAGACATCACCGGAACCGATACCGCGGACGATCTGCTCACACGGCTGGCGTATTCCGGGGCGGATCTCCTGGTCGCCACCATGGATGGGCTGGAGGCCGGCACGCTGGAGCCGCAGGCCCAAAGCGGCGAAGCCACCTATGCGCCGAAGATCTCTACCGCGGCAGCCCGCATTGACTGGGCGCAGCCTGCCTTCGCCATCGACCGGCATATCCGCGCCCACACCCCAGGCCCGGGCGCGTGGACGCTGCTTGACGATGCCCGCCTCAAGCTCGGCCCGGTGAGTCTCACCGAGGGCATCGGCAAGCAGCTGCATCCGGGCGAGGCGCTGATTAGCAAGGACGCGGTGTACATCGGGACCGCGACGCAACCGGTGCAGCTGGATAGGATTCAGCCGCCGGGCAAAAAGATGATGAATGCGGCCGATTGGGCGCGTGGATTAGGAAAGAACGCAGAGGTGAGGTTCCAGTGACTGGTGGATTCCGCTCCCGCAGCAAGTCCGGCGACAAGGCGCCGGAGGCTAAACAACACGGCAAGAACGGCGCGCCCCAACGCGGCAATGCGCAGCGCGGTAGTGCGCAGCGTGGCCAAGACAATCGCGGCCAAGCTCAGCGTGGATCCGCACAGCGTGGTCGCGGCATGCAGGACCAGCGCAACCGCGACCACCGGGATAACCGAGGAAACCGAGGTAATCGGAATGCGGGCACAAAGAACACGGGCGCGGGGAAAACACTGGTGCAGGCCGCCATCGACCAGGGCGTGGATCCGGCCCGCGCCATTGCCTTTGATGTGGTGCGCCGGGTAAGCGAAGAGGATGCGTTTGCCAACCTTGTCCTGCCCAAGGCGCTGCGCAAGCAGAAACTTTCTGGCCGCGATGCCGCATTCGCCACGGAGATTACCTATGGCACCCTCCGCACCCTGGGCGTGCTCGATGCGGTGATCGCGCAGTGTTCTTCGCGCGAGTTGGAGGCAATCTCGCCGGTGGTCATCGATGCCCTGCGCTTGGGCACCTACCAGGTGCTGTATACGCGCGTGGAACCCCACGCTGCGGTAGATACCTCCGTCCGGCTCGTCGTGGCGGGTGGGGAAGAAAAAGCCAAAGGGTTTGCCAATGGCATCTTGCGCACCATTACCCGCACGCCGCCGAATGAGTGGCTCAAGCGCCTTGCCCCAGAAGGCGAGATTGCGGGCCTGGCCTTTAGGCATGCGCACCCAACGTGGATCGCGGAGTCTTTTGCCCGCGTTGTGGACCCCGAGGAATTGCCGGCTGCCTTAGCGGCGGATTCCGAGCGCCCGAGCGTGCACCTGGTGGCGCGGCCGGGCGAGATTTCCGCCGAGGAATTGGCGCTGATTACCGGAAACGAAGAAGGTACCTATTCGCCCTACGCGGTGTATATGGATTCTGGGGACCCAGGCCAATTGGAACCGGTCCAGCAGGGCATGGCCGCGGTGCAGGATGAAGGCTCGCAGCTTATCGCCCGCGCGGTGTGCGAGGTGCCCGTCAGCGGTACCGACCAGGGCCGCTGGCTCGACCTGTGCGCGGGCCCAGGTGGCAAGGCGGCCCTGATGGGGGCCTTGGCGCGCATCGAATCCGCGCACGTTGATGCGGTGGAAGTATCGGCGCATCGTGCAAAACTGATTGAAAAGACGGTGCAGGGGTTGCCGGTGACCGTCCATGTGGCCGATGGCCGCAACCCGCAGGTCGGCTCGGGATTCGATCGCATCTTGGTGGACGCGCCGTGTTCGGGGCTGGGCGCATTGCGGCGCCGACCGGAGGCGCGGTGGCGGAAATCGGAGGACGATATTGCCGAGCTTTCGACACTCCAATTCGAGCTCTTGTCCTCTGCTTTAAAGCTCGTGCGGCCGGGCGGGGTCGTGGTGTATTCCACGTGTTCGCCGGACCTGCGCGAAACCCGCGCCATCGTGGACCAGGCGGTAGAAAAGCTGGGTGCGCAGGAATTGGACGCACGGGATTTTATCCCGGATATGGGCAATGTAGGGAAAGAAAAATCCGTCCAAATGTGGCCGCACAGGCACGGCACCGATGCCATGTTCATGGCGGTATTGCGGCGCGGCGATGAGGAAGGGCGCTAGGATTAACGGTATGCCTGCACCACTTATTTCTCCGTCAATTTTGGCTGCTGACTTCGCGCGGCTGGGCGAACAACTAGAGGCCATCTCGAATGCCGATTGGATCCATGTAGACATCATGGACGGGCACTTTGTGCCCAACCTTTCCTTCGGTCCGGATATTACGGCCACGGTGAAAAGGTCCACGGATAAGCCGCTTGACGTGCACCTGATGATTGAGTCGCCGGCGAAATGGGTGGAGACCTATATCAAGGCCGGTGCCAACACCATCATTTTCCACGTGGAAGCGGTTGAGGGTGAAGCAGCCGCGGTGGAATTGGCAGAAAAGATTCGGGACTTGGGCGCGCGTGCGGCCTTTTCCATCAAGCCGGATACGCCCATTGAGCCGTGGCTGGATAAGCTGCATCACTTCGATGAGGTGCTGGTCATGTCCGTGGAACCGGGTTTTGGCGGGCAGAAATTTATGCCCGCCATGCTGGATAAGGTCTGCGCCCTGCGCGAAAGCATTGACCAGCAGAACCTGGATACCATCATTGAAATAGATGGCGGCATCGATCCGGAAACCATTGGCTTGGCCGCGGAGGCCGGGTGCGATTCCTTCGTGGCGGGATCGGCCGTATTCAAAAGCGACGATCCAGCGCAGGCGGTGGAAGAACTGCGCGCGCTTGCGGCGCGGTCATAATGGCCGGCGCGATGGATGAAACCAACGTTTCCGGAGCATTGCTTCAGGCCATGCAGGCCGGCGCGGCGGTGCGCGGCACCACAAGCCCCAATCCTCCTGTAGGCGCGGTGATTTTATCCGCAACCGGTGACATTGTGGGGCGCGGTGCGACCCAGCCGGTGGGTGGCGCCCACGCGGAAGTCATGGCGCTGCGCGCGGCCGGCGAGAAGGCCCGCGGCGGCACGGCCGTGGTTACCCTGGAGCCCTGCGCGCATACGGGCAGGACGGGTCCTTGCGCCACGGCGCTTATCGATGCCGGAATTGCCCGCGTATTCTACCTGCATCCCGATCCCACGCCCCAAGCAGGCGGGGGAGCGCAGGCATTGGCCGCAGCCGGGGTAGAGGTGGGCCGGCTCACCGCGCCGGATGGCGTCGAGGACGCGGTGCGTGCCTGGTTGCGCGCGGTAAAGCTGCAGCGCCCGCACGTCACCCTGAAATTCGCGCAGACCTTGGACGGGTTTACCGCTGCGGCCGATGGCACGAGCCAGTGGATCACCGGGTCTAAGGCCCGCGAGTGGGTCCATGCCGATAGGGCGCGGCGCGATGCCATCATTATCGGCACCGGCACCGCGCTTGCCGATAACCCCTCGCTTACCGCACGCTGTAGCGATGGGAGTCTGCGGGAGCACCAGCCGCGCCGCGTGGTCATCGGCAAGCGCGATCTTCGTGCCGCGGGGGAGAAGGCCTCTCACCTGCGGCAGCTGGGATTTGAGCAATATGACAGCATCGCGGGCGCGCTCGACGAGCTGTATGCCAGCGGCGCCCGCGACGTCTTGGTGGAAGGCGGGGCGGGACTGGCCCAGAGCTTTATCGAGGCCGGTGCCGTGGATGCGCTGGCGGCGTATATTGCCCCCATCCTGCTCGGCCAAGGGCGCGGGGTCCTGGCGAATTCGGTGGCGCACACGCTTGCCGATGCCCCACGTTTTACCACCGTGCGCACCACCACCCTCGGGCCCGATGTCCTCGTCGAATACGAGGCGCGGAATGAGCGTTAAAAGATGAGAAACCTTAGATACACATACAAGGGGATTAATTGTTTACAGGGCTAGTACAAGAACTCGGCACGGTAGCCGCGCTCGAGCAACAGGCGGATGCGCTGCGGCTGAGCATCCGCGCGCCGCAGACGGTGAGTGACGCGCGCCTAGGGGATTCCATCGCCATCAATGGCGTGTGCCTTACCATCGCGGAATTGGATGGGGACATCTTCTTTGCCGATGTGATGCAAGAATCGTTGGATCGGACGGGACTCGGGCAGCTGGTAGAAGGCGCGCGGGTGAATGTTGAGCCGGCATTGCTGCCGACCACGCGGCTAGGTGGACACATGATGCAGGGCCATGTGGATGGCACGGCGCGCTTGGTCTCGCGCGAGCGTTCGCAGCACTGGGACGTGCTGCGCTTTAGCTTGCCCCGCGATCTTGCTCGGTACGTCGTGGAAAAGGGCTCTATTGCGGTCAACGGTACGTCGTTGACGGTCAGCGCCGTAGGTAAGGACTGGTTTGAGGTCTCCCTTATTCCCACCACCTTGCGGGAGACGACGCACGGTGAATCCAAGGTTGGCGATATCGTAAACCTCGAGGTGGATGTGCTGGCGAAGTATGTAGAAAAGATGCTTCACCCCGAATCCGGAAGTGCTCAAGCAAAGGACTAGACTGCTAGGTTATGTTCGCGACTGAAGAGAGCATCCATTTTGATGCCATCGACCACGCCATTGCGGAGATTGCCGCCGGCAAGCCGGTCATCGTCATGGATGATGAAGGACGGGAAAACGAAGGGGATCTGATCTTTGCCGCGGAGCTGGCAACCCCGGAACTGGTCGCGTTTATGGTGCGGTATTCCTCCGGATACGTGTGCGCCTCGCTATTGCCGGAAGATTGCCAGCGGCTCGATTTGCCGCCGATGATGGCGCAGAACCAGGATGTGCGCCAGACCGCCTATACGGTCACCGTGGATGCGGCGACGGGCTCTACCGGAATTTCTGCGGCCTCCCGCGCGGAAACCATCCGCCGCTTGGCGGATCCTTCGACCCGGTCCAGCGACTTTACCCGGCCAGGCCACGTGGTTCCCCTGCGCGCACGGCCCGGGGGGGTGCTGGAGCGCGATGGTCATACGGAAGCCGCCGTCGATTTGGCGCGCCTTGCTGGCCTTCGCCCCGCCGGCGTGCTGTGTGAGGTCGTCTCCGAAGAAGACCCAACGGACATGGCCCGCGGACCGGAGCTGCGCCGTTTTGCCGATAAGCACGGCCTCGCCTTGATCTCCATCGCGCAGCTTATTGAGTGGCGCCGCCACCATGAGGTGCAAACCCAGCGGGCGGTGGAAACCCGCCTGCCCACCGAGTATGGCGAATTCACCGCGATTGGTTACAGACATGACCTCGATGGCCAAGAACATATTGCCTTAATCGCCGGCGATCCCGCGCAGCTTCGCGGGGCCCGCGATGTTGTGGTGCGCGTGCATTCTGAGTGCCTGACCGGAGACGTCTTTGGCTCGCGCCGCTGCGATTGCGGCCCCCAATTGCAGGAATCCCTGCGCAAGGTGCAGGAAGCCGGCAGCGGGGTAGTCATTTACCTGCGCGGCCACGAGGGCCGCGGGATCGGGTTGGTGCACAAGCTGCAGGCGTACAGGCTCCAGGACGAGGGCTGGGATACAGTCGATGCCAACCTGGAACAAGGGCTGCCCGAAGACGCCCGCGAGTATTCCGTGGCCGGCCAGATCCTGAAGGACCTTGGGGTGGAATCGGCGCAGCTGTTGACCAATAACCCACACAAGGGCGAAGGCCTTGCCGGCTTTGGCATCGAGGTCAGCCGGCACACCCCGCTGACCATCGCGGCAAATGCCGATAATATTCGGTATTTGCGCACCAAACGCGACCGCATGGGCCACAATCTTCCGCAGGTGGCACAGTGGGACGCGCAGCACGAAGGAGAATTAGGTAAATGAGTAAAGAAGGATTACCGGCTATCGCCCAGGTAGATGCGCGCGGCCTCCGCGTCGCGGTGGTGACCGCGACGTGGAACGAAGAGGTCTGCGATCAGTTGCACCAACAAGCGGTGGACACTGCGCGTGCTAATGGGGCAGAGGTCGCGGAGTTCCGCGTCGTCGGCTCCCTGGAACTGGGCGTGGTTGTCCAAGCAGCCGCGCGGAAATTCGATGCCGTCGTTGCCTTGGGCTGCGTCATCCGTGGCGGTACTCCGCACTTCGATTATGTCTGCGATTCCGTCACCCAAGCCCTCACGCGCATCTCCTTGGATGAATCGACGCCGATTGGCAATGGGGTATTGACGGTCAATGACCAGCAGCAGGCCATCGATCGCGCAGGTTTTCCTGACTCGGCGGAAAACAAGGGCGCAGAATCCATGATTGCGGCTTTAGATACCGCGCTGCAATTGCGTAGACTAAACGCAGATTAAAGGCAGGCAGGACTTCCGGAGGAGTAAGCACATGAATGAGGCCGCAGCCTCGAATGAATCCCACCCGCGCCGCTCTCTCAGCGATGCAGAGGTATTGGCCTATACCAGCGCGGATCCCTTCGCACGGACCACGTCGAAGCCGTGGGAATATACCGCCAAGTCCCCGTTCTTGCGCAAGATTGCCATCGGCTGGGTCATCCTAGTTATGGCCATCCATATTTTCATGGGTGTCACGCTCGATATCTCCTTTACCGGCGCGCACGTGACCACCATCGATAAATTCGCTTTCCCCGGTGTGGGCGTAGTTATTTCCATCTTGTCCTGGATTGCGCTGAACCGGCCGCGGCTGCAGGCCAATGAGGATGGGGTAGAGGTCCGCAATATCATCGGCACGCGCTTTTACCCGTGGCAGGTGGTCTACGGGCTATCCTTCCCCGTCGGCCAGCGCATGGCCCGCCTCGAGCTGCCTGAATTTGAGGCCGTGCCCGTGTGGGCGCTGCAGTCCGGCGATAAAGATACCGTGATCACAAAAGTCCGTGACTTCCGCGATCTGGAAGCCAAATACATGCCGCAGGATTAAGCATTGGCAGATCCAACCACCTATCGCCCCGCCCCAGGAACCATTCCGACGGAGCCGGGCGTTTATAAGTTCCGCGATGAAAACAAGCGCGTCATCTACGTAGGCAAGGCCAAAAACCTGCGGGCGCGCCTGTCCAATTATTTCCAAGACATCACGCAGCTGCACCCGCGCACGCGGCAAATGGTGTTGACCGCCAGCTCCGTGGAGTGGACGGTTGTTGCCAGCGAAGTTGAAGCCCTGCAGCTGGAATATACCTGGATTAAGCGGTTTGACCCGCACTTCAACGTCATGTACCGCGATGACAAGACGTATCCCATGCTTGCCGTCTCGGTGGGAGAGGTTGTCCCGCGCGCCTTTTTCTACCGCGGCCCCCGGCGTAAGGGGGTGCGCTACTTCGGGCCCTATTCCCATGCATGGGCGGTGCGCGAAAGCCTGGATCTGCTCACCCGCGTCTTTCCCATGCGCACCTGTTCAAAGGGTGTATATAACCGGCATGAGCGGCTGGGGCGGCCGTGCCTTTTGGGCTACATCGGCAAGTGCGATGCGCCCTGTATCGGGCGGGTAAGCAAGGAAGAACACCGCGAGACCGTCAATGAGTTGGTCTCGTTCATGAACGGCAATACGGCTGGTGTTAGGCGCAAGCTGGTCAAAGACATGGAGGCCGCCGCCGAAAACTTGGAATTTGAGCGCGCGGCGCGGTTGCGCGATGACCTTGGGGCCATCGATAAGATTATGGAGCAACAAGCGGTTGTCTTCGCCGATGGCACCGATGCCGATCTGATTGCGTTTAATTCCGACGAATTGGAAGCCGCCGTCCAAATCTTTCACGTCCGCGGCGGCAGGATCCGCGGCCAGCGCGGCTGGGTCGTTGAACGCGCCGGCGACCAGGCAACCTCTGAGCCCATTGAGGAGGGCCAACCCGATCCCGCCTTGCCCGCCCTGGTGCAAAACTTCCTCATCCAATTTTACTCGGATGCCGTGGAGCGAGAAGAGCAAGAAGCTCGTGAGGATGCGGCTCTAGCCGCGGATGTGCCGCGGCGCGGGGTGGACCAGGAATCGCACATGGAACAGCGCCACGTCCACGTCATCCCGCGCGAGATTCTGGTCCAGGCCATGCCGGAGGAGTCCGAACAAGTGGTGTCCCTCTTGGAAGACCTGCGTGGTGCGCGCGTCGATCTGCGCGTTCCCCAACGCGGCGATAAACGCTCCCTTATGGATACCGTGGAGAAGAACGCCAAGGAGCAGCTGCGCCAGCACAAGCTGAAGCGCGTGGGCGACCTCACCGCGCGGTCTGCGGCGCTGCAGGATATCCAGGATGCTTTGGGAATGGACCAAGCGCCGCTGCGCATTGAGTGCACCGATATTTCGCATATCCAAGGCACCGATGTCGTCGCCTCCCTGGTGGTTTTTGAAGACGGTATCCCGAAGAAATCCGATTACCGGCGCTACCGCATCAAGGAAGCCGCCGGCGACGGGCATTCCAATGACGTCGGCTCCATTGCAGAAATCACGCGGCGCCGGTTTAAGCGCCACAACCAAGATAAGTTGGCGAACCCGGACGAGGAAAAGGAAGAATCCTCCTTCGCGGAAGAGAAGGTGGCGGAAGAATCCGCCGAGGCAGGCCGCCGCTTTGCCTATCCTCCTCAGCTTTTTATCGTCGACGGTGGCGCACCGCAGGTAGCCGCGGCGCAAGAGGTATTCGATGAACTGGGCATTGTCGATGTCACCCTCGTGGGGCTGGCCAAGCGCTTGGAAGAAATCTGGGTGCCAGGCGATGATGAACCGGTGATTTTGCCGCGCAATTCCCAGGCCCTGTTCTTGCTGCAGCAGATTCGCGATGAGGCGCACCGCTTTGCCATTACCTACCACCGGCAACAACGGTCTAAGCGCATGCGCTCTTCGGCGCTCGATGCAATTCCTGGTCTCGGTCCACAGCGCCGGACGGATTTGGTCAAGCATTTTGGCTCCGTCAAAAAGCTCAAGGCTGCTTCGGTGGATGAGATCTGCGAGGTCAACGGCTTCGGGCCGAAGCTGGCCCAGACCGTCTACGATAAGTTGCACGACGCACAGTAAATAAGCAGCATTCTGGCAGAAGTGTAGAGCGCGAAAACGCTAGACTGGTGTGCATGACGCACTTCGAGACTCCGCCCATCTTGATTACCGGCATGTCCGGCGGCGGGTTGAGTTCCGCCGCCAAGGTTTTTGAGGATAAGGGCTACTACGTGGCGCATAATATCCCGCCGCGCGCCATCGTGGACCTGTGGAAATTGTGCAACCAGGAAGAAACACCCGTTGAAAAGGTTGCGGCGGTAACGGACGTGCGCTCCCGCATGTTTCCGGGATCCCTCATGGAAACCATTGATGAGTTAACGGCGCTGGGCATGAAGCCCACCGTGCTCTTCCTCGATGCCCGCGATGATGTGCTCATTCGTCGCTTCGATTCTGTGCGGCGCACCCACCCCTTGCAGGGCGAAGATACCTTGAAGGTGGGCATTCAACGCGAACGCCAAGCGGTGGCGGAGATTCGGGATCGCTCCGATATCATCATCGATTCCACGAACCTCTCGATTCATGACTTGCGCCGGGCCATCGAAGCTGCATTTGGCGAATTTCAGAATACGAACCAGCACGTCACGGTGGAATCCTTCGGATTTAAAAACGGTTCCCCGCGCGATGCCGACATCGTTGTCGACGTACGCTTTTTGCCCAATCCCTACTGGATTCCGGAGCTGCGCGGCTGCCGCGGTACGGATGCGCCTGTGGCCGATTATGTCCTGTCGCAACCGGCCGCCCAGAAATTTGTGGATAATTTTGTCGCCATGTTTTCCACCATGCTGGAGGGATACCGGCACGAGGGCAAGAACTTCATCACCGTGGGCGTCGGCTGTACCGGCGGGCATCACCGCTCTGTGGCGGTAGCTGAGGACATCGCCAAGCGTCTGCGCGCCAATGACACCCTTGACGTCAGTATTTTGCACCGGGATATCGCCCGCAATTAGGGCTGAGGAGCACTAAAAACTGTATGGAACACCCTTCTCATATGGTCTGCCTTGGCGGCGGCCATGGTCTTTATCAAACCCTTTTATCCGCCAGGCGCAGCAATGCAGCGGATATTTCTGCCATCGTGACGGTTGCCGATGATGGCGGATCTTCGGGGCGCCTGCGCCGGGAATTGGACATCATTCCACCCGGTGACCTGCGCATGGCTTTGGCGGCGCTAGCCGATGACAATCGGATAGGCGAGCTGTGGGGCAAGACCCTTCAACACCGCTTCGGCGGCAATGGCGCTATGGCAGGCCATGCCGTGGGCAACCTCATGATCGCAGGGTTGACCGGGGTTTTGGGCGATTACCAGGCCGCCTTGGACGCGGTGGCGGAGCTTACCCACTCGCACGGGCGGGTCATCCCCGTGGTCCCGCATCCCTTAGAGATTGAGGCCGATGTCTCAGGGCTTGACGATGACCCCCGAGTCATGCGCCAGGTCCGCGGCCAGGTCGCGGTGGCATCGACGCCGGGCCATGTGCGGCGCGTGCGCATCTTGCCTGAAGCACCCCAAGCGAGCCCGGCTGCGCTGGAGGCCATTAGACAGGCCGATCTTATTACCATTGGTCCAGGATCCTGGTTTAGCTCCGTGCTGCCACATACGTTGGTGCCAGAGATCGTGCAGGCCATTTCTGAATCCAATGCCTTGCGCGTCGTCATGCTCAACCTGTCGGCCGAACCGGGAGAAACCCAAGGCTTTTCTGCGGAGCGCCACGTGCACGTTCTTGCCCGTCACGCACCGAATTTGCGCATCGATCGCATCGTGGTGGATGCGGCAGCGCTGCCGAATGAGAGCGAACGGGTTTATGTGCAGCGCGCCGCGCAAGCCTTGGGGGCGCGCGCGGTATTTGCGGATGTCAGCATTCAGGATGACAATGGACAGCGATTGATGAAACACGATCCAGACAAACTTTCTTCTGTCATCGTGGATCTTTATAACGAGTACCGGCGGGCCTAGTTAAAATCAGGCCAGCCAGTCCTCAATGCGCGGGGCACGGTAAAATAAGAAAATTCAGTTTCCCACGCAGTAGTTGGTGTGCGTGGGGCCGTGCATTGCACAAGCGTCATTCGTGACTGTGACAGAGAAATGGGGCGAACTAGGTGACCACACCGTTGACCGAACAGGTCAAAGAAGAACTAGCGGCGGTAGGCGTAACCCGTCAGTCCGCGCGCGCAGCGGAGCTCGCATCGATTCTGCGCTTTGCCGGAGAGGTAGACGTCTCTGGGGACAGCATGGCCTATGAGCTCGAGCTCGATAACCAGGCTATTGCGCAGCGCATCCTCGTGGCTTTAGACGAGCTCTACGGCATCGAAGCGGAAAGCCACGTTGTTGGCCCTGCGGGGACGGCGAAGAAATCCCGCGTCATCGTGCGCATCACTAAAGGTGCAAAGGAGCTTACCCGCCGGCTGGGCCTGATTACCCGCTCCGGTCACGCCGTGGTGGGGCTTCCCCCGCAGGTCATTTCCGGCACGGTGGCAGATAGCGAGGCCGCGTGGAGGGGTGCCTTCCTTGCCCACGGCAGCCTGACGGAGCCAGGGCGTTCTTCGGCGCTGGAAGTAACCTGCCCCTGCCAGGAGGCCGCGTTGGCACTCGTGGGCTGCGCGCGGCGCCTGGGGATTTCCGCGAAGACTAAAGAGACCCGCGGCGAAGATCGCGTGGTCGTCCGCGACGGCGATGCCATCGGCGCGTTGCTTACCCGCATGGGCGCGCAAGTGACCCGCCTGTCGTGGGAAAAGAAGCGGGTAAAGCGCGAAGCGCACGATACATCGCGCCGGTTGGATAACTTTGATGATGCCAACCTGCGCCGTTCCGCACGGGCCGCCGTGACCGCCGCGGCGCGCGTGGATAGGGCGATGGAAATCTTGGGTGATGACGTTCCCGAGCACCTGGCCGATGCCGGCCGCCTGCGCGTGCAGCACCGCGAGGCCTCCTTGGAAGAGCTCGGCCGGCTGGCGGATCCGCCCATGACCAAGGATGCGGTAGCCGGGCGCATTCGGCGCCTGTTGTCCATGGCGGATAAGCGGGCCGAAGAACTGGATATCCCCGATACCAATGAATCCATCTCGGACGATCTTTTTGGTGACTCTTAGGCGCTGGGCACGATTGGCTCCTGCTCTTTGAACCACGAAAGGCGGGAAGGAGACAGCACTGAGGTGCTTGTCCTTCCCGCCTTGTGTTGTGCCGCGGCCCAGCACCGAGGATGATTTGGTGCTAGGCGGGGGCAGGGGCTTAAAGCCGGTGGTGGCCTAAGCTTTATGGGACCGCCTTATGGGACCAAGAAGCCCAAGACGTTGGTCATCAAGAAGACGATGACGCAGACAACGGCCAAGAACGCGATGGAGTAGCCCACGACGTTCTTCAAGATGACGGATTCCTTGCCCTCCATGGATACGGCGGTTGCCGCAATAGCCAGGGACTGTGGCGAAATCATCTTACCCACAACACCACCGGAGGTATTGGCGGCCAGCATGAGGTCAGGGTTGACGCCAATGCGGTCAGCGGCGGCGACCTGGAGGTTACCAAAGAGCGCGTTCGCGGAGGTATCGGAGCCGGTAACCGCGGTACCAATCCAGCCCAGCACGGGAGCGAAGAGCGCGAAGATGGAACCGGCGGAAGATACGAATTCACCGATGGCGATGGTCTGGCCCGAGTAGTTCATCGTGTAGGCCAAAGCGAGGACCAAGACAATGGTCAGCCCGGAGAACTTCATGCGGTTGGCAACTTCACCGAAGGCCTGCACGGGTTGGGCGAAGCTGAGCTTGTAGCGGCCATTTTCGTTCCAGAAGTGGTAAACAATGGCCACGATAATGCCGGAGAGCAAGAGCAAGGTACCGGGGTTGCCAAAGACATTGAAGCTAAAGCTGGTGTCCATGGCTTCGCCGTTGGTGCCGATGACGGTGCCATCCAGCAGCGGCCACGCGAACTTCAGCTTCCAGAAGCCGAAGATGGCTGGGGCTGCGGTTGCGATGGCAAATACTGCGGTAACGACGGCGTAGGGCAGCAGGGCCATCCAGATGCGGCGGCCATTGAGGTCGGTCGACGTTTCTGCGGCGGGCAGCTCCATGCGCTCGCGCAGCTGCGCGACGCCGCGTGGCTTCCACACGCGGAGGAAGATGAAGGCGGCACCCAAAGATACGATGCAGGCAATAACGTTGGTGAGCTGGTAAGCAAAGAAGGTTGCGGTCAGCCACTGTGCGGCGGCAAAGGAAATGCCGATGACCGCGGCGGCGGGCGCCGTTTCCTTCACGCCGCGCATGCCGTCGAGGATGAATGCGATAAGGAACGGGACGATCGCGGCGATGACCAACACCTGCAGGGCAATAAGGCCTGCGATATCTTGGGTTTGCTCAGCGGTACGTCCGCCAACTTCACCGGCGGTGGTGACCGGAATGCCGACCGCGCCGAATGCCACTGGGGCGGTATTAGCAATGAGGACCACCGTCGCTGCGCGCAGCGGCTTGACGCCGAGCGCCATAATCATCGTGGCGGTGATAGCAACGGGTGCGCCGAAACCCGCAAGGGCTTCAAGGAGGCCACCGAAACAGAAGGCGATGAGCATCGACTGGATGCGGATATCTCCATCGCCTAAGAGGTCGAAGGTCTTACGCAAATCCTCGAAACGGCCCGAGGCGACCGTGATCTCGTAAAACCAAATCGCGGTGATGATAACCCAGACAATGGGCAAGAGGCCAAAGAGTCCACCGCGGACCGCGGAGGACAGTGCCATATCCACGGGCATCGCAAAGGCGACTATGGCAAGGATGATGGAGGTCGCAAGGGCGACGGCTCCTGAAGTATGTGCACGGGCTTTAAAGCCCATCAACATAATGAAGAAAGCCACGAGGGGGAGAATCGCCACGAGCGCGGTGAGCCCAAGACTGTCTCCCACAACAGAGGTATTTATCTCAAACATTGAGTATCCTCGATTCTAACGGGGGTACTATCGCAGGCGCATTCGGTCTGCGGGGGACTTAAATTAGTTGCCCACGCGTTTCAGGCGAGAGCTAGCGCCGAGCGAATGCCCGAGTGCTACCTGGAACACAGTGAGTTAGCGTAAGCATATCGCGTCATAAACGCGGTCGTGTGATTTGGCCCAAGTTAATTTATGTCACCGTCTCTGTGGGGAGTCAGTGTGCGAGCAGGCAGCGGAATACTCCGTACAGTGATATATCACACATTAACGGTGTAAAGTCCACAAGAACCAACTTAAACGGGCTTGAACTGCCGGATAATTCGGGAGAAACAAAAATGCTCGGGAAGATTGTACGCCTAGATCGGAAAACTTTCAGATACTTTTCTGGCAGCCTTGCAGCCCACTGCACGCGCTATAAAGGCTCTGTAGTATTGCGGTTGTTGGGCAAAGCCTCGGGCACCTTACTCACCCAGAGCAGTAAAGTACTCGAAGGACCCGCGGTAGGCCCATAGAAATTATTACTCGACTTTTTGAGGAGATTTACAGTGACTACCCGCGTAGGCATTAACGGCTTTGGCCGCATTGGTCGTAACTTCTTCCACGCAGTTAACCGGACCGACAACGACCTTGAGATCGTTGCCGTCAACGACCTGACCGATAACCAGACTCTCTCTAACCTGTTGAAGTACGACTCCGTACTGGGGTGCTTCGACGGCGAGATTACCTACGATGATGACTCCATCACCGTCAACGGCAACCGCATCCAGGTCTTCAACGAGAAGGACCCAAAGAACCTGAAGTGGGGCGAGCTGGACGTGGACCTCGTTATCGAGTCCACCGGCCTGTTCACCAACGGCAACGACGCAAAGGCTCACATTGAGGCCGGCGCCAAGAAGGTCATCATCTCTGCTCCTGGCAAGGAAGTTGACGCAACTTTCGTCTACGGTGTTAACTCCGACACTTACGACCCAGCTAACCACGACGTTATTTCCGCAGCTTCCTGCACCACCAACTGCTTGGCTCCTATGGCCAAGGTCTTGAATGATAAGTTCGGTGTGGAAAAGGGCCTGATGACCACCGTTCACGCTTATACCGGTGACCAGCGCCTGCAGGACGCTCCTCACAAGGACCTGCGCCGCGCCCGCGCCGCAGCCGTCAACCTGGTACCTACCTCCACCGGTGCAGCTAAGGCCGTCTCCTTGGTCCTGCCTGAGCTGGAAGGCAAGCTGGACGGCTACGCAATGCGCGTTCCGGTCATCACCGGTTCCGCAACGGACCTGACCTTCACCGCTTCCCGCGACGTCACCGTTGAGGAGATCAACGCCGCACTCAAGGAAGCAGCTGAAGGCGAGCTGAAGGACACCCTCGCATACACCGAGGATCCGCTGGTTTCCACCGACATCGTCACCTCCCCGCACGGCTGCATCTTCGATGCCGGCATGACCAAGGTCTCCAACGGCAACCTGGTCAAGGTGCTGGGTTGGTACGACAACGAGTGGGGCTACACCTCCCAGCTCGTCCGCATGACCAACCTGGTTGCAGACAAGCTCTAAAGTCCTGAAACCGAGCACCCTTTAATGCGATACCGGCCACAACGAACGCCCTGACGGCACGACGTTGTGGCCGGTATCATTTTATGTAGGAACCTCGATTGCAGAACCCACTTTAAAAGGAGTAACACATGGCTTTTAAGACCCTAGATAACCTGCTTGAAGAAGGCGTAGAGGACCGCCACATCTTGGTGCGTTCTGACTTCAACGTGCCGCTCGATGATGACGGAAATATCACCGACCCGGGCCGCATTACCGCTTCTCTTCCGACCATTAAGGCGCTTGTCGATGGCGGCGCGAAGGTCATCCTTTCCGCCCACCTCGGCCGCCCCAAGGGTGAGGTAAATTCCAAGTACTCCTTGGCCCCAGTCGCAGAGGCGCTGTCCGAGGCCCTGGATCAATATGTTGCCTTGGCCAACGACGTCACCGGTGAAGACGCCCACGAGCGCGCAAACGGGCTAAACAGCGGCGATGTCATGCTGGTAGAAAATGTCCGCTTTGACCCGCGCGAGACCTCCAAGGATGAGGCAGAGCGCGGCGAATTTGCTGAAGAGCTCGTCGCCTTGGCCGCCGATAATGGTGCATTCGTTTCCGACGGCTTCGGCGTTGTTCACCGCGCACAGACGTCTGTGTATGACGTCGCCAAGCGCCTGCCCGCCTACGCCGGCAAGCTGGTGGAAAAGGAATTGGACGTATTGTCCACCGTGGCCAAGGATCCAGCGCACCCTTACGTCGTCGTTCTGGGCGGCGCAAAGGTATCCGACAAGCTCGGCGTTATTGAAGCCCTTGCCGGAAAGGCCGACAAGATCATCATCGGCGGGGGCATGTGCTACACCCTGCTGGCCGCTAAGGGCTACGACGTTCAGGAGTCCTTGCTGCAAGAGGACCAGATTGAAAACTGCAAGAGCCTGCTGGAGCGCTTCGGCGACAAGATCGTCCTTCCGGTAGATCTCACCGCCGCCAGCGAGTTCGCCGCAGACGCTGAGACCAAGGTTGTTGAGCTCGATGGCATCCCTGAGGGCTGGATGTCGCTGGACATTGGCCCCAAGTCCGTCGAGAAATTTGCCGCCGTACTGGCAGATTCCAAGACCGTATTCTGGAACGGCCCCATGGGCGTATTCGAAATGGAAGCCTTCTCCAAGGGCACCGCTGGGGTGGCGCAGGCGATTATCGATGCCACCTCCTCCAACGGTTCCTTCTCCGTCGTCGGCGGCGGCGACTCCGCAGCCTCCGTGCGCACCCTGGGCCTCGATGAGGATGGCTTCAGCCACATCTCCACCGGCGGCGGCGCATCCCTTGAATACCTCGAGGGCAAGGAGCTGCCGGGCGTTTCCGTGCTCGAGGCATAAACCGCCTGAAATAGCTCAATATAGGCGTACACAGAAAGGATTAATCATGGCACGTACACCACTTATTGCTGGCAACTGGAAGATGAACCTCGATCACATTGAGGCCATCGGCTCCGTTCAAAAGTTTGCTTTCTCCCTGCCGGAGGATTACTACGACAAGGTTGATGTAGCCTACATGGTTCCATTTACCGATATCCGCACCATTCAGACCCTCGTTGAGGGCGATAAGCTGAAGATCACCTACGGTGCGCAGGACATCTCCAAGCACGAGTCCGGCGCCTACACCGGTGAGGTATCCGGTCAGATGCTGAGCAAGCTGGGCTGCAGCTGGGCAGTCGTCGGCCACTCCGAGCGCCGCGAATACCACGGCGAAACCGACCAGCTGGTCGCTGAAAAGGCCGCAGCGGCCCTGGACTATGGCATCAGCCCGATCGTCTGCGTGGGCGAGCCACTCGATGTGCGCGAAGCCGGCACCCACGTTGACTACGTGGTGAACCAGACCCGCGATTCCCTGCAGGGACTGAGCGCCGAGCAGCTATCCAAGACGGTTATCGCCTACGAGCCCGTGTGGGCCATCGGCACCGGCAAGGTTGCCTCCGCTGATGACGCGCAGGAAGTATGTGCTGCAATCCGCGGCTTGGTCAAGGAGCTTGCAGGCGACGAGGTCGCCGAGGGCATCCGCATCCTGTACGGCGGTTCCGTGAAGGTCGATTCCGTTGCTGATATCGTCAGCAAGCCGGACGTGGACGGTGGCCTGATTGGCGGTGCTTCCTTGGTAGGAGAGGACTTTGCCAAGTTGGCCGCCAATGCCGCTAATGCCGTTAGTTAACATGCGTTAACAACCATCACAAGGTAACTGTTGTGCCGCGGGTTGGGGTGAGTCCCGCCCGCGGCATGGTGTACAGTAGGCCCTTGTGATTGCTTTGCGTAGGCAAAGCCGGTAAGTACTTCGCGCCGGTGGCTAGCGTGACTTTCGGTAGTACATCGAAGGTGCCACTGGGCGCACGTTGAGAAAAGGAAGAACCTCATGGTCTTAGCACTGGAAATCATTTTGCTAATTTCAGCTATTTTGATGTCCATCTTTGTGCTTTTACACAAGGGCAAAGGCGGCGGCCTGTCTAGCCTTTTCGGCGGCGGCGTGCAATCGAACCTGTCCGGTTCGACCGTGGTGGAAAAGAACCTAGACCGCTATACCGTCGTCATGGTGATTATCTGGTTGGCCTGCATCGTTGGCCTTAACCTTATCCAGGCCTACGCTTCCTAGGAAGCACGCAGCAGGCCCCCGCTAACCGCTAGCGGCGGCCAACCGCGCAAAACAGCGCCGGTACGTCAGTCCCTTAACCTTTCGCAAGAAGGGACCGAGGTACCGGCGCTGTATGCGTTAAGCGGCGGTGCCGGCGCTGCTGGCTTTACAGCTCCTGCGCGGCATCGTCTGCAAGGAAGAGGATCGTTTCCTTCGTCCCTTGCGCACCAGCGGCCGGGCACTCTTCAGCGTCGACGCCGTCAACGATGTTCTTTGCGGCAGCGGCCTTTTCCTCCCCGGCAACCAAGAGCCAGACGCGCTCAGACCTGTTGACCGCCGGCAGCGTCAGGGTGATGCGCTCGCTGGGCGGCTTCGGCGAATCGTGTACCGGTACCGCGAGTTCTTCCTGCTCACGGATGGCAGGAGAGTGGGGGAACATGGAGTTAATGTGGCCTTCTGCGCCCATGCCCAAAAGGTGTAGATCGAAGCCTAAAGGTGCGAAGTCCTTCAACTCTGGCTCGTAGGCATTTGCGGCCGCCTCCATGGAGACCGCACCGAGGTCGAAACCGTGGATATTCTGATCCGGGATATCCACGTGATCGAGCAGCGCGGAACGCGCTTGGCCTTCGTTGGAATCTGGGTCGCTGACCGGGACATTGCGCTCATCGCCAAAGAAGATGTGCACGCGGGACCAATCGATGCGCAGGGCAGGGTAGTTCTCGCCTTGCTGCTGGGCGGCGAAGTCCAAGCGCGCGAGCTCGTGCAGGAGCCCAATTCCTGCGCCCCCGCCAGTTAGTACGACTCTTGCCACGCCGTCACCATGGAGGCCACCATTGCCGGCCTGAATACCGGCGATGGTCTCAATAAATTTGAGTGCGGCTTGGGAAATAAGGTCATCTACATCGCTGACGCGGTGAAGCGTTACCATTCGGTATCAGAATCCTTTGCAAAGAATCGGTATGAGCAAGTGCGCTATTAAAGCTTACTGTAGTCTACTTCTCCCAGAGCACGCAGCGCCTGAGCATAAGTTTTATCGGCGTCGAGGTGCCGCAATTCCTCGGAGAGGATTTCGGTTTGCGTGCGCGGGCTCAAGCTGACCAGCGAGTCTGGCGTACCAGGCACGCGCACCCGCACGGTGCGCTCATCCACGACATCCACATCGACGTGGGTCGTCTCCCGGTTAAAGCGCAGGTGGGTAACCGGGAAATAGTCACTATTAGCTTCCTCGGCCATGCGCTGTACCGGGACGCTCAGGCGGTCAAGCAGCCACCCCGCAGCGAAGTTTGGCGCGGGATGCCCGGCGGGGCCGGCGACCTCTACCGATAGCACCTTTTCATGGGGATGGTGGTCGAGTGCCGATGCGACGACGCCGCGCCACAAGGTAATGGAGGCCCAGGACATATCGGAATCGCCGGGGGAGTAGCCATTAGAAAGCGCGCGCAGATCCTGCTCGCCCACGGTGCCTTTATGCGCCACGTTGGTGATGCGGCGCTGCGCCAACTTGCCCACGGGGCTTTCGGAGGGAACCTGCGGGCACAGGTTCGGCCACCACGCAACCAGCGGGGTATCCGGCAGCAAGAGCGGGGTGAGCACGGACTCGGCTTGATCCGCCAGCGCCCCGTGCAATTGCATGACGACGGTCTCGGACGCACCGGCCTCGCCACCGACGCGGAGCTGGGCATCGAGCTGGGTATCAGTATTTGGATCGCCGGGGACCACGACGAGCACGCGGGAGGGGTGCTCATGAGAGGCATCGCGCACAGAGGCAAGGATTTGCTCGAGATCGTCGCCTTCTTGTGCCTCAACGATGAGGGTGAGCACCCGGCCCGTGGTGCGGGTGTAATGCTCCTGGGCATCGACAAGCTTCTTGGCAATTTCACCGGTGGTGGTATTAGGCAATGGGATAATCATTGACTACGTCCCTTCTATGGGCGGCGCCAGGAATGGCCCCGGCGGCGCAGCATCTTATCGGCTGAAGTGGGCCCCCAGGTGCCCGCCTTATAATCTTCGGGCTCACCATGCTTGGACCAATAATCGAGGATCGGATCCAAAATGGACCACGATAGCTCGACTTCCTCATTAGTGGGAAACAGGGATGATTCATCGAGGAGCGCATCCAAGATGAGGCGCTCATAGGCCTCCGGGGACTCCTCGGTGAAGGCCTCGGCGTAGGCGAAGTCCATATTCACATCGCGGACTTCCATGGTGGAGCCCGGGACCTTTGAGCCAAAGCGCATGGTCACGCCCTCATCGGGCTGAACGCGGATGACCACGGCATTTTGGCCGAGGGCATCGGTTTCGCCATCGACAAAGGGCTGGTTCGGTGCGGCCTTGAAGACCAAGGCGATCTCGGTGACTCGACGCCCCAAGCGCTTTCCGGTGCGCAGGTAGAAAGGCACGCCTCCCCAGCGCCGAGAGTTGACCTCCAACGTGCACGCCGCATAGGTCTCAGTAGTGGAGGCGGGATCGAAGCCCTCCTCCTCACGCAAGCCCTTCACGTATTCCGAGCCCTGCCAGCCAGCGGTGTACTGGCCACGGGCGGTGGTTTTATTGAGCGGATGGACCGGCTGCGTAGCGCGCAGCACCTTGACCTTTTCAGCGCGCAGCGCCTCCGGTTCAAAGGAGGAAGGCTCTTCCATTGCCACGAGGGCGAGCAGCTGCAGGAGGTGGTTCTGAATGACGTCTCGGGCCGCGCCGATTCCGTCATAATAGCCAGCGCGGCCGCCAAGCCCAATATCTTCGGCCATGGTGATTTGCACGTGGTCGATATAGTGCGCGTTCCACATCGGCTCAAAAATCTGGTTAGCAAACCGCAGCGCCATGATGTTTTGCACGGTCTCTTTACCCAGGTAGTGATCGATGCGGAAGACAGCAGATTCTGGGAAGACCGCGTTGACGATCTCATTGAGCTCGCGCGCAGATTCCTGGTCGTGGCCAAACGGCTTTTCGATGATCACTCGGCGCCACGAGTCCTCCATGGAATTGGCCATGCCCACGCGTTCCAATTGGTGGCAGATATCGGAGAAAAACTCTGGCGGCACCGAAAGGTAGTATGCCCAGTTGCTTCCCGTGCCGCGGGCTTTATCCAGCTCGGCCAACCGCGCAGAAAGCTTGTCGAAGCCCTCATCGTCGAAGGAGCCTTGCACGAACTCGATTCCTTGGGATAAGTGCTCCCACACGTCGTGGTTAAAGTCAGTGCGGGCACCGGCTTCTACCGCGCTGCGGAAATAATCGCAGAAGTCCGCGTTATCCCAGTCCCTGCGGCCATAGCCGACGAGCGTGAAGCCAGCGGGCAAGAGACCGCGGCTGGCAAGGTCATAGATGGCCGGCAGGAGCTTTTTGAAAGCTAAATCGCCGGTCACACCAAAGATGACCATGCCCGCGGGGCCCGCGATGCGTGGCAATCGTTTATCGGCGGCATTACGCAAGGGATTGACCCAAGCGGCTGAGTCCGTCACGGATTATCCTTCCTGGAGGGAAAAGCTAAGTAGTCTTTCAACTAGTGGCGGCATAATGCCCCGCCGGCTATCCGGCGGGGCTAGGACCACGGTCGTAGTTTACGCGAGTCGTTGTTTGAGGGAATCAAGGAGGTCATTCCACGCGGCGACGAACTTATCCACGCCCTCGCGCTCGAGGACCGCGAAGACATCTTCTAGGTCAATGCCCACCGATTCGAGCTGGGAGAAGACCTTCTCGGCTTCTTCGCCGGCGGTGGAGAGGGTATCGCCGTGGAATCCACCCTCCTGCAGTACCGCATCAATGGTCTTTTCCGGCATGGTATTTACCGTGTGCGGGCCAGCCAGCTCGGTCACGTACAGCGTTGCTGGGTAGTCGGGGTTTTTCACGCCGGTGGAAGCCCACAGTGGACGCTGTACGGGCGCGCCTTCGGGGAGGCCGTTATCACCGAGCAATTCCTCTTGGAAGAGGGCGTAGGCACGCTGCGCGTTGGCAACACCGGCCTTGCCGCGGAGGGACAGGGCCTCATCGGAACCGATAGCCTCCAAGCGCTTATCAACTTCCGTATCTAGGCGGGAGACGAAGAACGATGCGACCGAGTGAATCTTGGTAACGTCTTTGCCATTATCAGCCGCGCGCTTGAGCCCGGCCCGGAATGCGGCGATGACCTCGCGGTAGCGAGACACCGAGAAGATCAGGGTGACATTGACGCTGATTCCCTCTGCCAAGGCATCCTCGATAGCGGGGAGGGAGCCCTTGGTAGCCGGAATCTTGATCATCGCATTGGGGCGGGCCACCTGGTCCCACAGTTCGCGGGCCTGCTTGAGAGTTGCCGCGGCATCGTCGGAGATGCGCGGATCCACCTCGATGGATACGCGGCCATCCTGGCCGTCGGTCTCAGCATAGATATCGGCAAAAAGGTCACAGGCGTTTTGTACGTCCGTAATGGCCAGGGAGTAGACGGCTTCATCGGCCGAAGCGTTCTTCTCCTTCAAGGCCGCCAGGTCTTCGTCATAGGCCGTGCCGCTGGTCATGGCGGTGGCGAAGATGGCCGGGTTGGTGGTTACGCCCACGATGGACTTGGAGGAAATAATCTCCTTCAAGTTTCCGGATTCCAAGCGCTGGCGCGAGAGATCATCGAGCCACGTGGAGGTGCCCAATTGGGCAAGTTCAGAAATGTTGTTCATAGTCATTCCTTTTAGCGTCGGTGAGGTGGGGCTTAGCTTTGGGCTTCGGCGATGCTCTCGCGTGCGGCATCGGCCACCGCAGCAGAGGTAAAGCCAAACTTTTCGAAGAGCTCATCGCCGGGAGCGGAGGCCCCGTAGTGCTCTAGGGAGACGTTGCGGCCGAAAGTACCAGTGTACTTGTGCCAGGACTGAGCGAGGCCGGCCTCGACGGAAACGCGGGCCCTCACGCTGCTGGGCAGAACCGATTCGCGGTACTCTGCGTCCTGCTCGTCGAACCACTCCAGGCACGGCGCGGATACCACGCGAGCGGCCGTGCCTTCGCTTTCGAGCTGCTGGGCGGCCTCGACGGCTAGCTGTACCTCCGAGCCGGTGGCCAGCAAGATGACATCGGGCTCATCCTTGGAGCCTGCGACCAAGGTGTAGGCACCGCGGCGAACGCCATCGTGTGCCTTTTCCTTGGTGCCTTCCAAGATGGGGAGGTTCTGGCGGCTGAGCGCAAGGCCCTTCGGGGCTGCCTTGTATTCCATCGCTGCGGCCCAAGCTTGCGCGGTTTCATTGGCATCGGCAGGCCGGATGACGGACAAATTCGGAATGGCGCGCAAGGCTGACAGGGTTTCTACCGGCTGGTGGGTAGGGCCGTCTTCGCCCAAACCAATGGAATCGTGCGTCCACACGTAGTAGGTATCGGTAGACATCAGCGAGCCGAGGCGCACGGCAGGGTACTGATACTCGGAGAAGATCAGGAATGTACCGCCATATACGCGGGTATTTCCGTGGAGGGCGATGCCGTTCATGATGGCGGACATCGCGTGCTCGCGGATGCCAAAGTGAAGGTTGCGGCCATAAGGCTGTGCGGACCACTTATTGGTGGTGATGTTTTCAGGGCCGAAGGAATCCGCGCCCTTAATCACGGTGTTATTGGACCCCGCCAGGTCGGCCGATCCGCCCCACATTTCGGGCAAAGCGGCGGCCAGCGCCTGAATGGTCGCCTCAGAGGCCTTACGGGTGGCAATCGCATCCCCTGGCTCCCATGCGGGGAGCTCGGCATCGAAGTTCTCCGGCAATTCGCGGGCGCTCATGCGGTCAAAGAGCGCCTTATTTTCGGCGTTGTCCGCTGCCCACGCGTCGAACTTCTCTTGCCACTGCGCGTGCTTTTCAGCGCCACGATCGCGCAGCTTGCGGGTGTGGGCCAAGACCTCATCATCAATGTGGAAGGTCTTTTCTGGGTCGAAGCCGAGGACTTCCTTGGTGGCGGCAACTTCGTCATCGCCAAGCGCGGCGCCGTGGACGCCGCCGGTGTTCATCTTGGTCGGGGCAGGGTAGCCAATGACTGTCTTCACGCGGATGAAGGAGGGGCGCTCTGTTTCCTGCTGTGCATTGCGCACTGCCTCTTCAATGGCAACGACGTCCTCGCCGGACTCAACGGTCTGGACGTGCCAGCCGTATGCCTCATAGCGCGCAGCGACGTCCTCATTGAAGGCGATATTGGTGTCATCCTCGATGGAAATGCGGTTGTCATCCCAGAAGACAATCAGGTTGCCCAGCTTCTGGGTACCAGCCAAAGACGATGCCTCAGCGGTTACGCCTTCCTGCAGGTCGCCGTCGGAGGCAATGGTGTAGACGTAATGATCGAAGGGGGATTGGCCGACTGGTGCCTCAGGATCGAAGAGGCCGCGCTCTTTGCGGGCGGCCATCGCCATACCTACCGAAGATGCCAGACCCTGGCCGAGTGGGCCGGTGGTGATCTCCACGCCATCGGTGTGGTGCACCTCAGGGTGGCCAGGGGTAAGGGAGCCCCAGGTGCGGAGCTGCTCGAGATCTTTCATCTCCAAACCGAATCCACCCAAGAAGAGCTGGATGTAAAGGGTCAGGGAAGAGTGGCCGACAGACAATACGAAGCGGTCGCGGCCTGCCCAATTCACGTCATTGGGGTCGTGATTGATAACGCGCTGGTAGAGCGTATAGGCGAGGGGAGCCAGCGACATCGCCGTGCCCGGGTGTCCGGAGCCGCAGTTTTGGACGGCATCGGCAGCAAGCACGCGCACAGTGTCGACCGCGCGAGTATCAGTGTCTGTCCAGTCGTCCGGATAACGGCGCTCGACCATAGCTTGCAGGTCTGGGGACAAATTATCTTTCGACACGGTATAAGGCCTCGCTTAAATCTAGGCGTTAATTACTGAACTCCACACAGTCTAGTTACTTTTTTGACGGCGGTGCGGAATTATTGAAAGCCGCGGGGAACCGGTAAGCTGGCATGGCTAAGCGGTGTACGGCACAGCATTAGTTACTCTCTGCATTTCCGCTGCATTGATACGATCCATGTGTAGCGCATTTTAAATGTAAGCCATAGTGTGAATTAATTCTCCGGAACTTTTGTGCCGGGGTGTGCGACCACTACACCGTGGGCATACCGCACTGTGTAGCGTGTGTGCTGTAGATCAACGTCTGTTCAGATAGTGGAGGAATTCCTTGGAGACCATCAAGGCCTATTTTGCGCTAACGAAGCCGAGGATTATTGAACTCCTCCTCGTGGCCGCAATTCCGGCGATGCTCCAAGCACAACGGGGCGTTGAGGCGGTTTCTGAAAATATCTGGCTCATCATTTCCACCATTTTCGGCGGATGGATGGGCGCTGCGGCCGCCCATACCTTTAATAACGTGGTCGATTATGAAATTGACCAGAAGATGCAACGCACCCGCGCGCGGCCGCTAGTGCGCGCCACGATTTCGAAGCGGAATGCGGCGATTTTCGCCTGGATCATGCTCGTGGTTTCGGTGCTTTGGCTGGGAATCCTGGCCAATTCTTGGTTGGCGGCGTTCTTCGTCATTCTGACGAACTTTTTCTACGTCTTCGTCTACACCAAGTTTTTGAAGATGCGCAATGCCCAAAACATCGTGTGGGGCGGTTTAGCGGGGTGCATGCCGGCCATGGTGGGCTGGGCAGTCATCCGCGATAACGCGCCAGCAGGCGAGCCCGACCGCTGGTGGCAGGCAATAGTCCTATTCCTTATTATCTTTTTCTGGACCCCGCCACACACTTGGGCCTTGGCCATGAAATACAAGGAAGATTACCGCAAGGCTGGGGTGCCGATGCTGCCGGTAGTGGCAACGGAACAAGAGGTAACCCGCCAGATTGTGTGGTATTCCGTCGGCACGGTCATCGTCACGCTGCTTATCGTTCCCGCGGCATCGTGGATTTACCTCATCGCCGCCGTAACTTCTGGCGCGGTCTTCTTATGGCTAGCCATCCGCCTGCACCAAGGCGTAAAGAAAGGCGCAAAGGTAAAACCCATGCGCCTGTTTATCTATTCAAATAACTACCTATCGGTACTCTTTATTGGCCTGTCCATCGATGCCGTCTTGGGCTGGGAGCCAATCGGCCGGATGCTTGGTTGGTCCGCCACCCTGTTTTAGATCCCAGTAGCATGCTGAAGCGCGAGCCTTCGTGGCTCGCGCTTCTTTCTGCATTAGTCCTGCTTTACCCGCAGAACAATAGAACCGGTGGTGCTGCGCGATTGTAGATCGCGGTGGGCCTGCTCTGCTTCCTTCAAGGGATAGGAGGCCGATACGTTGAACTTGAGGTCTCCGTCCATGACGGCCTGGACGACTGCTTGCGCGCGCATCTGGAATTCGCCCTCTTGCGCCGTCCACGCGCCGAGCGAAGGCCGGGTCAAGAAGATGGAGCCATGCTTATTGAGCAGCTGGGGATCGATGGGCTCAACCGGGCCAGAAGCGGCGCCAAAGAGTGCGACGGTGCCGCGCGGGCGAACGGCCTCGAGCGATTCGAAGAAGGTGGATTGCCCCACGCCGTCATAGACCACATCGACGCCGCGGCCGCCATTAAACCGGCGAACCTGCTCGCCCAGACAATCGTTGTAGCGGAAGACGTGGTCGGCGCCGCACTTGTACGAGATCTCTTCCTTTTCATCGGTGGAGACGACCGTGTAGACCGTAGCGCCCAAAGAGGAAGCCATTTGGGTCAACAGCTGGCCCACGCCGCCCGCACCAGCGGTGATGAGACACGTGGCGCCTTCGCCAAGCTCATACACGCCGTGGGAAAGGAAGTGGGCGGTCATGCCCTGTAGCAGCATGGAGGCAGCGATCTCGGTGGGGAAATCATCCGGTACGGCGACAAGGCCATTCCGGGGGACGCAGACCTGCTCGGCATAGGAACCAAAGGCGTGGTGCCATGCCACCAAGGTGCCTTCCGCAATTTCCCCCTTGGGATCGTGGACAACGCGCCCCGTTCCCTCAAAGCCAGGGATAAAGGGCGTCTGGGCGTTATAGATACCCTCGCGGTAGTAGGTGTCGATATAGTTCACGCCCGCTACGGTGACATCGACTAAGACCTCGTCCTCAGCGGGCGTGGGCGCAGGAACCTCGGCGTAGCGCAGGACTTCCGGCCCGCCCGTTTCTGTGATCTGGATAGCATGCATAAGGCCATGCTATCCCACAAAGCCCAGAAGCTGCAGAAAAATGGTGCTGCCTAAATCCTAAACGGCGGCGCGTTCCTCATTTAATGATTGCTGGCGAACGGCGTATTTATCGTCGCCGGCGGGAGAGCCTGAGATGAGGTCCGGCGTGCCGCCGACGCGGTGGCGCCCGTGTGCCCAGAGCAGGGCGGTAAAGCCGGTGACCACGGCGGACATACCGATGTGGAAGGGGACCGTCCACCGCGGCACGCCCAGGTAGAACTGCAAGACGCCGACGGCCCACTGGATGAGGATGCAGACGATAAGGACCCACCCGGTCTTCTTGGTCTCCTGCGGGGTGCGGTGCTTGTACAGCAGGAAGACGGTGATGGCGGTAAAGATGAGGTAAACGTACATGCACATCGCGTGGGCGATGGCCATGGATTCGGTATCCACATCCAAGCGGCCGTCCATTCCCACGCCGGAGTCGCCGGAGTGGACGCCGGAACCGGTCACCATCGTCCCGGTGATCAGGACGATGGAGAGGGCGATGGTCGCGATGACGGCGAGGATGCGAATAGCTTGTGGGAACCGCGGCTGTGCGGTGCCATCATCGGGTTCTTTGATGCGGGCGTACAACATGCAGGCAAGCCACACCAGCACCATGGAGGGCAGGAAGTGAAGCGCCACGGACCACCAGCGCAGATCTAGGTGCACGGAGATGCCGCCGATGACGGCCTGCAGGACGATGCCGGCCACGTTAAGCCATGCATAGACCCTGAGCTCAGGGCGGCGGCAGGCCATATACATGGCGATGACTGCCGCGCCGGCGGCGGCGGAATCAACAAAGGTGAGCAGGCGGTTACCAAATTCAATGATCTGGTGGATTGCCGGGGCTGCGCCTTCGACCGGCACCAAGGAACCAGGCTGGCATTGGGGCCAGGTGGGGCAGCCAAGGCCGGAACCGGTGACGCGGACGATGGAACCAGATACGGTGATGCCGCCTTGGCAGAAGATCAGGATCAGCGCGATAAGTCGCTGTTGCTCCACGGTAGGGACGGCTTCTTTAAAAAAGCGTTTAGTTCTGGTCCAGTAATTCACAAGGTGCATCTTACTAGGGGGTGTGTAGCGAGCCGAAACCTTTGGCTCTATTTCGCGGGGAACTGGGTATAACTCACATTTAGCCGTCGAAGCGGAACCAACGAACGGCCGCATACGACGCCACTGCCAGCCACGCGGTCAAGGAAATGAGCTCGATGCCGGGGAAGGTGGAATTGGAGGCATCGGCAAGCGCGCCCGCTAGCGCCACCGTAGGAACGATATTGAGCAGGCCATTATCGCCCAAGCCCTGGGAATACAGGGCCCAGCCGACGATCGCCAGAAGGATAAACCAAATGAGGTTAGCCAGCGCGAGTACGGCCTCAGAGCTAAGGGTCCCGCCAAGCACCAAACCCATAGCGGTAAAGGCGGCGACGCCGAAAATGAGCGAGACGATCATGAGCAGAATGCCGGGCGCACTGATGCGCAGGCCCAAGGCAAAGGCCGTGGCACCGAGCACGAGAATCTGGAATACCACCATCGTCAACACGCCGATGATTTTGCCGCCGATAATCGCCCATGCCGGTACGCCGGAGGCGCCGGTGCGCTTTAAGGCCCCGTAGCGGCGGTCAAAGGCCAGGGAAATGGCTTGTCCGGTAAAGCCAGCCGATGTCGCCGCCACCGCAAGCACCATGGGAAAAACCTCGTGCAGACCATGGCCGGTGGTGGATTCCAAGTGTGCGGTCCCAATCAGGATGGCGAGCGGGATAATGATGCTGAGCAATTGTTGCTCGCCGTGGCGCAGCATGAGCTTGGCTTCCATGCCGCCTTGGGCAAGGATGATGGCGCCTGCACTCGCTCGTTTGGGTGCCGGGCGGAAGGTGCCGGGGGAAAACGTTGCGCTCATATTCGGGGCCTATTCCTTGAGAATTTAAAGTGGTGGTTGTAGGTACTGGTGATTCTAGGATGAAGACAGGACACAGGGCTTCATCAACTGCGCAAGTGCCTGCCTGTGAGATCGAGGAATACTTCCTCGAGGTTCCGGTGGTGGGATTCCAGGCTTCGCAAAAGCACGCCTTGCCGGGCGAGATCGGCGGCGAGGGCGGAAATCAGTTCCGGCGAACTGGGCTGGCTCACCCTGTAGTGCAGCGGCCGCGAGGCGGTCGTGGGGATCCCAATTCGCTGCAAGGCGTCCAAGTCAACTGCGGAGTTGGCGCTAAAACTAAAACCGGCGCCCTCGCCCTGGGAGGTAAGTTCTGCCGGGGTTCCCTGCGCCACGAGCGCGCCGTGATCCATGATGGCGATATGATCTGCCAGCGATTCAGCCTCATCCATCAGGTGGGTGGTTAATATAACGGTGGCCCCGTCGCGCTTGAGGGCGCGGATGAGATCCCATACGGCGAGCCGGGATTGGGCGTCCATGCCCGCGGTGGGTTCATCGAGGAAAACCAGCTCTGGCCTGCCGATGACCGCGAGTGCGAGCGATAGCCGCTGTTGTTGCCCGCCGGAAAGGCGCCGGTAGGACGTGCGCGCAACGCCTTGCAAGCCGAGGGTCTCGAGCAACCACTGCGGTGACAGTGGATTGGCGTTATAGCGAGCAGTCAATTCCAACATCTCTAGAACGCGGATGCCTGAGTAGGATCCGCCGCCTTGTAGCATGATCCCCACTTTTTCGCGCACCTTATCTGGTGCGGTGCTGGGGTTAAGGCCCAATACCTTAATGGAACCTGCGGTGGGGTGTATAAAGCCTTCAGACATTTCGATGGTGGTGGATTTGCCAGCACCATTGGGCCCCAGCAGGCAGAATATTTCGCCATGTGCAACGCTCAGGCTGAGCCCATTGACGGCTGCCGTGGGGCCAAATTTCTTTACCACACCATCCAAGGACAGGGCGGGGCTATCGGCTGGAATTACATTCACGGGTGCCTAGTTTAAGACACGGATTCCATTTCGGCGCATAGCAACCCACCACACTCCGGTCACTACGGCGAATGTGCAGGCAGCGGCGATATAAATGGAAAGCACCGTTCCCGCAGGTAGGCCTAAGCCACGCGGCAGGACGAAAAAGCTCATCGCACCGGTATAGGCAACGACGCTAAACCGGAAGATGTGCCGGTTCGCCCACGCCGCCAACGGCAAAACGGCCCACAGGATGTACCAGGGGTGGACCACCGGGAAGAAAATGACGAGTACCAGGGTAGAAATTCCCAAGCCGCCGACGGGGTGGATATATCCGCGCAGGGTGGCATACAGCATGCGGGCCATAAAAGCGACTGCGACCAAGACACCGAAACTGCGGGTGATGGTCAATATGGCGTCTGTATGGTCCCCAAGCCCTAAAAACATCCCGAGGAAACCCGCACCCACTCCCACAGCCGTAGATAGGGAAAGCCAAGAGCGAATCGTGGCGGCGCCGCCTTGCCCGGTAATCCACCCGAGGTTAATGCCTGTGATGAGACTGATGAGCGCAATGGTGGCTATGAGCACCGCAGTCTGCACGGCGATGGCCGTGAATAAGGCCTGCCAGCGCGGCACGCGTGTCTCCACATGTAGGTGGCGGGCATACGCCATGCCGATAAATCCGAGCCCAATAAAGCCGGTGACCTTGACCATTCCGGCGCTGGATAGGAAAATTCCCGAGGCTATCAGCGTTAAGTAGGCCCCTCTTTTATCCTGCCCCAGCTTATCGATGCCCCTTAATCCAAGCTCCATGCCCAGCAACGACAATCCAAGCATGATGGATTCATTATGAATACCGCCGACGAGGTGAAGGACGGTCAGCGGGTTCAAGATGCCGAGCCATAGTGCGGAGGCGGGGGAGACGCGGCATCGCTGAGCAAGCTGTGTGATGGCCCAGCCGGCCACGATGATTCCTACGATGGAAAGTAGGCGGTGGGCAATGACGCCTAAGACAATGGAATTTCCGGTGACGATGCTGACTATGGCCGCCAGCCCCAGGGCAACAGGTCCATACGGTGACGGTGAATTTGCCCAGATAAACGGCACGGAACGCGCGAGCTCGTTGCCAGCGCCCAAGAGCTGCACAGGGCCGGCGGAATAGGGATCCATCCCTTGGGCCACGATGGAGCCATTGGCCAAATAAGAATAGATGTCTTGGGTAAATAAGGGTGCGGTGAAAATGAGGGGGATAACCCACCCAGCCCACGTGATCCACAGCTGGCGTGGGGAGACCAGCCGGCGGGAGCGATCGCTGGCGGGCTCGCCGGGTCGCGCCTGGCGCAGCGGGGTGCCCACGAAGGGGGCGAGGAAAATCCAGGCCGTAACTAAAAGCCCCACGCCCACCATGACGAGCGCAGACGAGGTCTGGAGCATACGCGACATGAGGGAGCCAAAGGGCACATTGTCATAAGGATTGCCCACTACAGGCAGCGCGCCTGCTCCCAAAGCGCCAAAGGCAATGAGGAGGGATCCGACGGTTCCGGCCCACCGCAGGATGAAAAAGGTGCGCTTTTGGGAGACCGTGGTGTGCTGCAGTTCCTCTGGCGCCTGGGCGATGAAATCGTAGCGAGTATCCCCGGCTTGCGCGCCGGTGCCTTCGGCATGCAGCTGCGCGGAACGAGAACCTGCGGTGCCCAAGCGTGGCAATTCCGCCTTTACGCTCTCGAGCACTCCCCGTAGTTTCCCTTTCATGGCTTAAGACCTTACGCGAGGACCGTGGGGTGGGAAATTCACCCCCGCCGCCACGCCCGGTGACTGCAATGGTGGCATTCCGGAATGAATTAAGGAACACTAGTGTTGTCTAATGATGAAAGCGCAGTTATGGCGCTTGCGTAGCGACGGCAATTCCGGCGCGACGGAGCACGGTGGCTGCAGGCAACTGACCTAAGGAAGGGAGGTTTTAGGGCATGGGTAACTCACAGCGCGCGGCAGCGGCGCATGTGGCGGTGAAAGAATCGCGGTCCACGGATGGTGATACCCGCCGCCAGGTACTGCTGCTATTGCTTAAAGATGGCCCTGTAACCGCCTCTTACCTGGGTGAGCGCCTTGGTCTTTCGACCGCCGGGATCCGCCGGCATTTAGACATTCTGGTGGAAGAAGAACTAACGGAAGTTGTCGAGCGCCGTCCAGTTTCTCGTTCGCGGATGCACTCCGGAGCGGGTCGTGGGCGACCGGCAAAGCACTTCCGCCTGACGGATCGTGGGCGTGCGCAATTTGGCCACGCCTATGATGAATTAGCTTCTGAAGCGTTGACCGCGCTGCGCTCTGCGGGCGGTTCAGAGGCTGTAAAGAACTTCGCTAAGGCTCGGTTTGAGCGCATCATCGCCGATGTGCGTCCCTTCGTGGACGCGGAAGAATCGGTCGAGGAAGTAGCGCGCAAACTGGCTGAAACCCTGGATAAGCACGGGTACGCCGCAACCGTGGACCGCGCTGGCCAGGGAGTGCAAATCTGTCAACACCACTGCCCGGTTGCCCATGTGGCGGCGGAGCATCCCGAACTGTGCGAGGCAGAGCAGGAAGTCTTTTCCGCCCTCTTAGGCAAACACGTACAACCTTTGGCGTCTATCGCAGATGGCCACGGAATTTGTACCACGAATATCCCCTTGACACCTGTCAAAACTAATACTGAAAGGAGCGAGTCATGACCCAAGCACAATCGGCACCTGACAATAAGATGACCGATGATGAGATCATCGATTCCATTGGTGCGTATGAGTACGGCTGGCACGACTCGGACTCGGCCGGCGCTTCTGCCGCCCGTGGCCTGAACGAGGACGTTGTCCGCGATATTTCCGCAAAGAAGGGCGAGCCCGAGTGGATGCTGAACCAGCGTCTCAAGGCTCTGAATATCTTTGATAAGAAGCCTATTCCCTCTTGGGGCGCAGATCTCTCCGGCATCGACTTTGACCAGATCAAGTACTACGTCAAGTCCACCGAAGAGCAGGCGCAGACCTGGGACGACCTCCCGGATGATATTAAGGCCACCTACGATAAGCTGGGCATCCCTGAGGCGGAAAAGCAGCGCTTGGTTGCCGGCGTGGCCGCACAGTACGAGTCTGAGGTTGTCTACCACCAGATTCGCGAGGACCTGGAAAGCCAGGGCGTTATCTTCGTCGATACTGATACCGCGCTGCGCGATTACCCGGAGCTTTTTAAGGAACACTTCGGCACCGTTATTCCTGCCGGTGACAATAAGTTCTCCGCGCTCAACTCCGCAGTGTGGTCCGGTGGCTCCTTCATTTACGTGCCGAAAGGCGTGCACGTTGATATCCCGCTGCAGGCCTACTTCCGTATTAATACCGAGAACATGGGCCAGTTCGAGCGCACCCTCATCATCGTGGATGAGGATGCCTACGTTCACTACGTGGAAGGCTGCACTGCGCCCATCTACAAGTCTGACTCCCTGCACTCCGCGGTAGTTGAGATCATCGTGAAGAAGGGCGGCCGCTGCCGCTATACGACGATTCAGAACTGGTCCAGCAACGTCTACAACCTGGTGACCAAGCGTACCAAGGTGGAAGAAGGCGGCACCATGGAATGGGTCGATGGCAACATCGGCTCCAAGGTCACCATGAAGTACCCGGCCGTGTGGATGACCGGACCGCACGCTAAGGGCGAGGTACTTTCCGTCGCCTTCGCTGGCGAGGGACAGTTCCAGGACACCGGTGCGAAGATGACGCACATGGCGCCCTACACCTCCTCCAATATCGTCTCCAAGTCCGTTGCCCGCGCCGGCGGCCGCGCTGCTTACCGCGGCTTGGTGCAGGTCAACCAGAATGCGCACCACTCCACGTCCAACGTGGAATGCGATGCCTTGCTCGTGGACAATATCTCGCGTTCGGACACATACCCGTATAACGACATCCGCAACGAGTACGTCACGTTGGGCCACGAGGCAACCGTTTCACAGGTTTCTGAAGAGCAGCTGTTCTACCTCATGTCCCGCGGCATTGCGGAAGAAGAAGCAATGGCAATGATCGTGCGTGGCTTCGTTGAGCCGATTGCTAAGGAGCTGCCGATGGAGTACGCCCTCGAGCTCAACCGCCTCATCGAACTGCAAATGGAAGGATCGGTCGGCTAAAGAAATGGTCGCTTCGAACGAATTCAATCCGGATAAGATCACCAAGGGTGACGTCTTTACCTCTACCAACGTGGAGGATTTCCCGGTACCGCACGGCCGCGATGAGGTCTGGCGCTTTGTTTCCCTGCGCAAGCTGCGGGGCCTGCACAACGGGGAGTTTGCTCAAGCGGTTGCCCAGGACGTCAAGGTAAGCGAGCACCCAGGCGTTTCTGCGGAGACTGTAGACCGTGACGATGAGCGTCTTGGCCGCGTGGGCAAGCCTTCTGACCGCGTGGCCGCCCAGGCATGGACCTCCATGCCCGAGGGTCAAGTGGTAGCCATTGACCCTGAGGTGCAGGTGGAAGATCCCATCACCATTACCTATACGGGCAAGGGCGAGGACGTGACCTCTTTCGGTGCCACCTCCATCGAGGTCGGTCACCATGCAGAAGCCACCGTTGTGCTGAAGTACGTTGGTTCCGGCACCCACGCGGATAACGTGGAGTTCATCCTTGGCGATGGCGCACACCTGACCGTCATCGTGGACGTCGACTGGGAAAACGATGCTGTCCACTTGTCTAACCAGGTAGCACAGGTGGGGCGCGATGCCGTGCTGCGCCATAACTGCGCCATCTTCGGCGGCGAGGTCGTGCGCATTGTCCCGCGCGTGAACTTCACCGCTCCCGGCGGCGACGCTGAGTTGCTGGGCGTGTACTTCGCCGATTCTGGTCAGTACTTCGAAAACCGCATGCTCGTGGATCACTCGGTTCCGAATTGCCGCTCCAATGTCCTGTACAAAGGCGCATTGCAGGGTGAGAAGAAAAACGAGGCTCGTACCTGCTGGGTAGGAGACGTGCTTATCCGCTCCAACGCACAGGGCACCGATACCTATGAGACGAATAATAACCTCATCCTTACGGACGGTGCGCGCGCTGACGCTATCCCGAACCTGGAGATTGAGACCGGTGAAATCACCGGCGCCGGCCACGCCGCAACGGTTGGACGCTTTGACGATATTGAGCTGTTCTACCTGATGTCGCGCGGCATTCCGGAGGCAGAGGCTCGTCGCCTCATCATTCGTGGCTTCTTCAATGAGGTCATCCACCGCATCCCGGTGCAATCCCTGTCCGAGGAACTGGAAAACCGCATTTCCGAAGAACTGGAAAAGATCTCCGCTTAACGCACTTACAGAAGGAAACCCACACACTATGTCTACTCTGGAAATTAAGAATCTCCACGCCCAGGTTCTGCCGAACGAAGAAAACGGCGAGCCCAAGGAAATCCTCAAGGGCGTCAACCTCACCATTAACTCCGGCGAGATCCACGCCATCATGGGTCCTAACGGCTCCGGCAAGTCCACCTTGTCCTACACCATTGCTGGTCACCCGAAGTACGAGGTCACCGAGGGCGAGGTGCTTCTCGATGGCGAAAACCTCCTCGACATGCCCGTCGACGAGCGCGCTCGCGCCGGCCTATTTTTGGCCATGCAGTACCCAACCGAGGTGCCGGGCGTAAAGGTATCGCAGTTCATGCGCTCCGCCGTGACCTCCATCCGCGGCGAGGCCCCCAAGCTGCGCGAGTGGAATAAGGAACTTACTGAGGCTCGCGAGAACCTGAAGATTGATAAGTCCTTCATCTCCCGCTCCGTCAACGAGGGCTTTTCCGGTGGCGAGAAGAAGCGCCACGAGGTCATGCAGCTGGACATCCTAAAGCCCAAGTTCGCGGTCATGGATGAGACCGACTCCGGCTTGGACGTTGACGCGCTGCGCATCGTTTCTGATGGCATCAACCGCTACCAGGATGACACCAATGGCGGCATCTTGATGATTACCCACTACAAGCGCATCCTGAACTACGTGCAGCCGGATTTCGTGCACGTATTCGCTAACGGCCAGGTTGTGAAGACCGGCGGGGCCGAGCTGGCAGACCAGCTTGAGTCTGACGGCTACGACCAGTTCCTGCAGTAAAGACCAGCCCAGTGCTGGTTCATCCTCGATGAATCGAAGAAGTTTTATGTCTGGATTTGATGTAAACGCAATTAGGGAGCAGTTCCCAATCCTGCAGCGCACCGTGCGCGGCGATAAGCCGCTGGTGTACTTGGATTCGGGGGCTACCTCCCAGCGCCCGTTGCCGGTGTGGAAGGCAGAGGAGGAGTTCGTTCTCCATACCAACGCCCCCGTCCACCGCGGCTCTTACCAGTTGGCTGAAGAGGCGGATAACGCTTATGAGTCGGCCCGGCAGGCCATCGCGGCCTTCGTTGGTGCGGACCGCGATGAGATTGCCTTTACCAAAAACGCCACCGAGGCGCTCAATGAGGTTGCCTATACGCTTTCCGATGAGCGCGCGGGCGAGCTGTACGTAGGAGAAGGCGATACCGTCGTCATCACGGAGCTTGAGCACCACGCCAACCTCGTGCCTTGGCAACAGCTCTGTGAGCGCACCGGTGCCACCTTGAAGTGGTACTCGTTGACTGACGATGGCCGCATCGACTTGGATTCGCTCGAGCTTGATGAATCCGTCAAGGTTGTTGCGTTTACTCATCAGTCCAATGTGACTGGCGCTGTATCCGATGTCGAGGAAATGGTGCGCCGTGCCCGTGCGGTCGATGCCATGGTGGTGCTCGATGCCTGCCAGTCCGTCCCGCACATGCCGGTAGATTTCCATGCCTTGGATGTGGATTTCGCCGCATTCTCGGGCCACAAGATGTGTGGCCCGAATGGCGTGGGCGTGCTCTACGGCAAGGACGAATTGCTGCGCAAGCTTCCCCCGTTCCTCACGGGTGGCTCCATGATCGAGGTAGTGAAGATGGAAGGAACCACCTTCGCGGAACCGCCCACGCGATTTGAGGCGGGAACGCAGATGACCAGCCAGGTCGTCGGCCTCGGCGCCGCGGTGAAGTTCCTCGAGGAGGTGGGGATGGATAATATCCATGCCCACGAGCAAAAGCTCACCGCTTATGCCTTGGAACAGCTTCGTGAGATTCCGGGCCTGCGCATCATCGGCCCAGAAACGGCCGAGAACCGCGGCGCGGCCATCTCCTTTACCGTGGAGGGCGTGCACCCGCACGATCTGGGTCAGGTTCTGGATGACCAAGGCGTTTCCATTCGAGTAGGCCACCACTGCGCGTGGCCGCTGCACCGCGCCTGCGGTGCGCAATCGACCGCGCGCGCTAGCTTTTACCTGTACAACACGGAAGCCGAAGTAGATAAGCTGGTAGAAGCCATTAAGGCCGCCCGCGATTTCTTTGGAGTTGCCTAATGAATCTAGATTCGATGTACCAAGACGTGATCTTGGATCACTATAAAAATCCGCAACACGCGGGGTTGCGCGAGCCGTTCCAGGCAGAGGTTCACCACGTGAACCCCTCGTGCGGCGATGAGCTCACGTTGCGCGTCAACCTTTCCGCGGACGGCAAGACCGTTGAAGATGTGTCCTACGACGCCGAAGGTTGTTCCATCTCGCAGGCATCGACGTCCGTCATGGCGGAAGAGATCGTCGGCTTGCCCTTGGAGGAAGCCAATAAAAAGCTTGCCGAGTTTGAAAAGATGGTCACCTCCCGTGGCCAGGACGAGGGCGATGAGGACATCATCGGCGATGGTGTTGCCTTTGCAGGTGTTTCTCAATACCCGGCACGAGTTAAATGCGCGCTGCTAGGGTGGAAGGCTTTTCAGGCCGCCACCGCAGATGCGCTCAATGAAGTGGAGAAGTAAATGACCGATCCCGTAGATCCTTACCAGAACGAGAATTCGTCCTTCAGCGCAGGCGGTGAGCGGCCAGAGCAGACGGAAGAACAGCTGTCGAAGGCCTTTGACATCACCGAGTTCATGCGCGATGTCATCGACCCGGAGCTCGGCATCAACGTCGTTGACTTGGGCTTGGTCTATGACCTGTGGCTGGAAGAAAAGGACGGCAAAGAGCTTGCCATGATCAACATGACGTTGACCTCGCCGGCCTGCCCTTTGACCGACGTCATTGCGGAACAGGTTGAGGACATTGTTACCGGCAAGAAGCTTGCCGATGGCGTGCGTATCAACTGGGTCTGGATGCCACCGTGGGGCCCACACATGATTTCCGAAGAAGGCCGTGAGCAGCTCCAAGCTCTGGGCTTTGCGGTTTAATCACCACGGAATGTCTAAAAGGCGGCGGTAGTTTTACCGCCGCCTTTTTTGCGCGAATTAGTGCCTTGGCCTTTGGTTGCTAGACTGGCTTGTCGTGATTGTGACCAATGATTTTGAGGTACGCGTAGGCGCCCGCACGCTTCTCGATGCCCCCGGACAGCACCTCCGCGTCCAGCCCGGCGACCGCATCGGGCTAGTGGGCCGCAATGGTGCGGGAAAGACCACGACCATGCGCATCCTGGCAGGCGAGACCGAGCCTTATGGCGGTACTGTCTCTCGTTTGGGCCCGATTGGTTACCTTCCGCAGGATTCGCGCGAAGGCAATATCGAGCAAACCGCGCGCGAGCGCGTGCTTTCTGCCCGCGGGCTGGATGATATTAAGCGGCGGATGGCCAAGCAACAAGAGCTGATGGAAACGGCCACGGATGAGAAGTTCCGCGATAAGGCCATCCGTAAATACTCCCGGTTGGAAGAGCAATTCGACTCCTTGGGCGGCTATGAGGCTGATTCCGAGTGCGCCCAAATCTGCGATAACCTAGGCTTGCCTCAGCGCGTTTTGGATCAAAAACTCAAGACGCTATCGGGTGGCCAACGCCGCCGCGTGGAGCTGGCACAGATCCTTTTTGCAGCCAGCGAAGGCTCGGGTAAATCCCAGACCACGTTGCTCCTCGATGAGCCGACCAACCACCTAGATGCGGATTCCATCGTCTGGCTCCGCCAGTTCCTGTCCAAGCATGAGGGCGGACTGGTCATGATTTCCCACGACGTCGAGTTGCTCGAGGCCGTGTGTAATAAGGTCTGGTTCCTCGACGCGGTGCGCGGCGAGGCGGATGTCTACAACATGGGTTATAAGAAGTATCTCGATGCCCGTGCTACAGATGAGGCACGCCGGCGCCGCGAGCGCGCGAATGCCGAAAAGAAGGCCTCCGCGCTGCAAAAGCAGGCCGCCAAATTGGGTGCTAAGGCCACCAAGGCATCTGCGGCGAAGCAGATGCTGAACCGCGCCGAGCGCATGATGAATGACCTCGATGAGGTGCGCGTTGCGGATAAGGTAGCCAATATTAAATTCCCCGAGCCCGCCCCGTGCGGCAAGACGCCCATGAACGCCAAAGGCTTGACCAAGATGTACGGTTCGTTGGAGGTGTTCGCGGGTGTGGACCTGGCCATCGATAAGGGCTCCAGGGTCGTTGTCCTGGGGTATAACGGTGCCGGTAAGACGACCTTGCTCAAGCTCTTGGCGGGGGAGGAGCGCACCGATGGTGAGGGTGGCATCGTCAGTGGCCACGGATTGCGCATTGGCTACTTTGCGCAGGAGCACGACAGTATCCACCCGGATAAGAGCGTATGGGAAAACACCATTGAGGCCTGCCCCAATGCGGACCAGCAAGAGCTGCGCGGGCTGCTGGGAGCGTTTATGTTTTCCGGCGATAAACTGCAACAGCCTGCCGGAACTCTGTCTGGCGGTGAGAAAACCCGCCTGTCCCTGGCTACGTTGGTCTCCAGCCGCGCGAACGTGCTGCTTCTCGATGAGCCGACCAACAACCTCGACCCCATCTCTCGCGAGCAGGTGCTCGACGCGCTTAATACCTACACGGGCGCGGTGGTCTTGGTTACCCACGATCCGGGCGCGGTGAAGGCGCTCGACCCTGAGCGGGTGATCATCATGCCAGATGGCGATGAAGACCTGTGGTCCGATGAGTACATGGAAATCGTCGAGCTGGCTTAAGCCTGATGAAAACGCTGATCGAGAGGATGCCCGCCTGGCGGGATAAGTTTTGGGTCATTCCCGCGGTTGCAGTGGCGGTGGCCGTCGTGGCGGCCGAAGGCATGCTCGCACTCGATCGCAACTTCGACCTGGCGCTCTCTCGGCTCTATGACGGTAGCGCGGAAAGCGCCCAAGGCCTGCTCACCGCCGTGGCCACCGCCACGCTGTCCCTGGCCGGAACCCTGTTCTTTATCACCCTGACCGCGCTTTCCGGAGTGGTGACGGTGATGGGGCCGCGCCTATTGCACGAATTTTTGAAGGACCGCTCCATCCAGTCCACGCTGGGGATCTACCTGGCGACCTTTACCTATTCGCTGCTCTCTCTGCGTGCCGTGCGCGCCGGTGGTGAAGGCAAGCAAGAACACGTTCCCTCGCTGAATGTCGCAGTCGACATTGCCTTGGCGCTAATTTGCGTGGTCTTTTTGATTTATTTCATCGTCCACATCGCGCAGTCCATCAGCATGTCTCACGTGGTGCACGTGGTGGCCCAAGACGTGGAAGAGCACATGCGGCGCCTCATTGAGCGTGGCGAGGAAGAGAAGGTCTCCAAGGCACCAGGTTCGGATTTCTATGAATCCGCTGACGCAACCCGCAGCTCTCAAACGGGCTACCTGAAATTCGTGGACTACGAGTCCATTGCCCAAGCGGCGGCCGAAGAAGATTGCGCGGTTCACTTAGGTGTGGCCCCCGGCGATCTCGTGCTTGAAGGAGAGGTCATCGCCCACGGCGTGCCGCACATGCCGGAAAACATTGAAAAGCACATCGTGGTCACGCAGCACCGTGAGGATGCCTCCGCGCACGACCCGCGGTTTACGGCCCGGCACCTCGCGGAGATTGCCGCCCGCGCTTTAAGCACCGGCGTCAATGACCCTTATACGGTCATCGACATCATTGACCGCTTCACGCAAATCTTGGTGGTCATTGGGGACAAGCGCTTGCCGCAAGGGATCATGCATATCGATGGCGAGTTCCGCTTGGACTATCAAACCTTTAGCTACGAACAGATCATTGAGGCGATGTTCACCCAAATCCGCCGCGATGCGGCCGATAACGCCGAAATCTACCTCAGCCTGCTCAACAACCTAGCCAAGGCGGTCGCGCTGCTGCGCACCGTGGAGCGCCGCAATGTCCTAGATGAAGCAGCGGAGGCCATCTACTCCGATGCCGGCCGCCAGGTCGGCGGCGAGGTGGAATTGCGCCAGTTAGAAGATTCTTTTCAGCACTTCAAAGCAAACCTCGCCCGGTGGGAAGAATCCGAGAAGCCGGGCGAAGAGAATGAAGACTCCGAGTCCTAAGAGGAGCTTGGCGCGCTTGTCCTAGGCGCGCTTCCCCCTAGGCGTGGAGTACTCGACACCTAGTTGCGGAAACCGTGTACCGGTGCAGGGATGAAGCCGCCGCGGTTGATGAACTGCGAATTGCCCACCTGATTGACCGGGATGATCGGTGCATAGCCCAAAAGCCCACCGAAGCTGACCTCGTCGCCCACCTTGGCACCAGGTACCGGAATGACGCGCACGGCGGTGGTCTTATGGTTCATCACGCCGATTGCGGCTTCATCCGCAATCATGCCGGAAATCGTGGCCGCAGAGGTATCGCCGGGGAGTGCGATCATGTCAAAGCCTACCGAGCAGATGGCGGTCATGGCCTCCAACTTGTCCATGGAAATGGAGCCGGACTTTACGGCATCGATCATGCCCCTGTCCTCAGAGACGGGGATGAAAGAACCGGACAAGCCGCCCACGCGCGAGCATGCCATCATGCCGCCCTTCTTGACGGCATCGTTAAGCAGCGCCAATGCCGCCGTCGTGCCGTGCGTGCCCACCTGATCGAGGCCCATGTGCTCGAGGATGTGCGCCACGGAGTCGCCGAGTTCTGCCGTGGGGGCCAAGGAGAGGTCAATGATGCCGAAGGGAACGCCGAGGCGCTCGGAGGCCATATTGCCCACGAGCTGCCCGGCGCGGGTGATCTTGAAGGCTGCCTTCTTCACTTCCTCAGCCACCTGATCCAGGCTTGCGCCTTCCAAGGAGCCGAGGGCGCGGTCCACCACGCCGGGGCCGGAGACGCCAACGGAGACGACGCAGTCAGGCTCCTCGATGCCGTGGAAGGCACCGGCCATAAACGGGTTATCGCCCACGGAGTTGGCAAAGACGACGAGCTTGGCGCAGGCGATTGCGGAATCATCCTTGGTCAGCTCAGCGGCTTCCTTGATGACCTCGCCCATTTGCTTCGTCGCATCCATGTTGATGCCGGCGCGGGAGCTGGCGATATTGACCGAGGAGCACACTACGTCTGTCTCGGCCAAGGCTTCGGGGATGGAGGAAATGAGTTTTTGCTCTGCGCTCGTCGCGCCCTTTTCTACCAGCGCAGAGTAGCCGCCGACGAAGTTAACGCCCACCTCCTTCGCGGCCTTATCCAGCGCCTGCGCGGCATCGACGGGGTTGCCGTCCAAGCCTGCTACAACGAGGGAAATGGGGGTGACGGAGATGCGCTTGTTGACGATCGGGATGCCGAGCTCACCTTCGATGCCCTCGCATACCTCAACCAAGCGGCCTGCTTGCTGCGTTACGCGGTCATAGATGGCCTGGCAGGTTGCCTCCATGGTCGAGCGCGTACATCCCAGCAGGGAAATGCCCATCGTCACGGTACGGATATCGAGACGATAGTTTTCGATCATCTCGATGGTGTCCAAGATATTGGTGGTATTAAAACGCGTGCTCATGTTAAATCTCGTTCATGGCGGTAAAGAGGTCTTCGGACTGAATGCGGATGGATTGCTGCTTTTCCTCCGCAACCGGGCGCATCCGCTCCTTGATGGTCTGGATGGATACGGCATCCGCATCGAATTCGACGCGGAGGATCATGGTGAAGTAGTCACCCATCAAGGTCTGCGAGACGTCAACGACGTTGATGTCCAGTTCAGCAAGGGTCGTGGTCACTGCGGCAATGATTCCGGTGCTATCGGCACCGGTAACGGTCATAATGGCATACATAGTCAGTATTCTATCTGGTTCGGTGTGTAACGCTCGCACCGCGGTCGCGGCATGTTCTGGCACCGCTGAAAAGAACCGCTGCAGCATAAAAATCGCGCTGTTACCATTGGGCGCTATGGCTGATACTAAGAAAAAGGTTTTGTACATCGGTGGACACGGCAAGGTTGGCCTGCTGGCGGCTCCAAAATTAGCGGAAGCTGGCCACGAGGTTCACTCGCTTATCCGTAACCCAGAGCAAAAGGCCGATATCGAGCAGGCCAACGCTACGCCGGTTATTGCAGATATTACCGAGCAGTCCGTTGACCAATGGGCCGAACTATTCGCAGATTATGACGCAGTTGTATGGGGTGCCGGAAACGGCGGCCGTGGCGGCGCGGAACTGACGTGGGCCGTCGACCGCGACGGTGCTTTGGCCGCCATCGAGGCCCTAGAAAAGCTGGGCAAAGACGTTCCTCAGTTCGTCATGATTTCTTATGTCGGCTCCCAGGTTGCGACGACCGATCCAGCCGATGAAAAGTGGTACGCCTACGTGGAATCCAAGAAGGAAGTGGACAACCGCTTAGCCGATAGCTCTATCCCGCACATCATCCTGAAGCCCGCTGGCCTGACGGAGGAGCCTGCGCAGGGGCTGGAATTTGTTGAGGACAAGATGCTGCAAGAAGGTCAGACCTCGTCTCGTGACCTGGTGGCAGACGTCATCGTAGAGGTACTGGGCCGCGAGGAGCTTCCGGGCTCTCCAGTCGTATTCGTTGACGGCGACAAGCCAGTAAGCTCCATTAATTAATAGTCAGCCAGACTATCAATGAGTGTTTCGCGCCCAGCCGTCTTGCTCGACTGCGATCCAGGGATTGATGACTGTCTCGCCCTAATGTACTTAGCGGGGCTGCATCACGCGGGCGAGATCGAATTAGTGGGCGTGAGCACGACTGCTGGAAACGTCGCGGTCCAACAGACAGCCGCCAATGCACGGTGGATTTTGGACCTTTGTGGATTGCCGGAGGTTCCCGTCGCCTCAGGGCGGCCGGCTCCGCTCGAAGTAGAGCTGACCACGACACCTGAAACCCACGGTGAGTCCGGCTTGGGTTATCTTTCCGCGCCCGATCACGATTTCGCCGATATTCAGTGGCAGGAGTTGTGGTCGAGCGCCATTGCCCGCAACCCGGGGCTACACCTCATCGTCACCGGGCCGGTAACTAATTTGGCAGACTTCGAGCGGGAGCATGGCGATGCCGTTGCGCAGTGCGGCTCGATTACCATCATGGGCGGTGCCGTTAATTACCGCGGCAATACGACCCCGACCGCGGAGTGGAATTTCTGGGTAGATCCCCACGCGGCAGCACGTCATTTTTCAGCCTCAGCAGAATTGCACAGTACGCTGTGCTCGCTCGAGGTCACCGAGCAATTTCTTATCACCCCAGAGCGCTTGGCAGAAATTCAGGGGCTTCTTGGTACACACCCGATGACGGAAAAATTGCCGGAGATCCTGCGGTTTTACTTCGAGTTCCATCAAGTGCAAGAAGAAGGCTACCAAGCCCAGATCCATGACCTTCTGACCTGCATCATTGCGCTTAAGAAGGTGCCGTTTGAGGCTGTGGATACGACCATAGACGTGGAAGCGGATTCTGCGCTGATGCGCGGTACCAGCGTCGCGGACCTCCGCAACCATTGGGGCCGGCCAACTAATGCCTCTCTGGTGACCAGCGCGGATATTCCAGCTGCTCACCGCGAGTTCGACAGGGCGCTGCGCATCTTGGGCGCGCGTGTTGCTCTAGGCGAATAAATCTTTTACCCTAATCCGCAGCGCATACGCCACATTTTTCCTACGCTGAGGTGACATAGGCTGGGACTACAAGAGCAGTGTGCCCCAATCTCTTTTTCACATTGATGGATTAGGAATACCTCTATGCCTCAGCTTTCTCTTACCCCTGCCCGCCGGGGGATGGTCATCGCGGGCGCCGCGCTCGTCGTCGCCACGTGGATCTACTTGGTGCTTTTCCGCCCAACTGATTGGGAGTCCGTAGCGGGCTCCGCCGAAGCCTTGATCACCCTGGCCGGCTACCTCATCGGTGCGGCCTTGTTGCTCGCCGGCACCGTGCCGTCCCTGCCGGCTCGTACCATCGCCATTATTCCCATCGCGTTGGTTCTCAACATCGTGGTGGGCCAAATCATCGGTTCGAGCGGTATTCCACTGTATATCGACTCCGTGGGAACCATCCTGGTGGCGGCACTGGCAGGCCCCATTGCCGGGCTTGCTACCGGTACACTGTCTTCAGTGGTCTGGGGATTGCTCAACCCGATGGCACTCCCATTCGCCGCCGTTTCCGCGGCTACCGGCTTCCTTTCCGGCTGGGCCATCCAAAAGGGCGCTTTTAGCAAGATCTGGAAGGTCATCGTCAGCGGTGCCATCATCGGCATCATCTGCGGCATGCTCGCCGCACCCGTGGCCGCGTTCGTCTACGGCGGTACGGCTGGTGTCGGTACCGGCGCGCTCACGTCCCTCTTCCGCGAACTCGGCAACTCCTTGATTGCGTCCGTCACGATGCAATCACTTATCTCCGACCCACTGGATAAGGCAGTCGTCTTCCTCATCGTGTGGGCTGCCGTGAAATCCTTGCCTAAGCGCACCCGGGAATCCTTGCAGCCTCGCTAATGTATCGCCTTCACCCGTCGACGGTCCTCACCATTGCTGCGTGCGGTTGGCTACTTATCCTCGCTCTCAATAGCCCACTAGTCTCTGCAGTGGTAGCTGGCGCAATGCTTGCCTATGGCGTGTGGGCCACGAGATCCCTTGCGATCGTCTTGGCCTCTGCAGCGCTCTGTGTTCCGGTGGCCTTATCGATGTTGGTGATCCACGCCCCCTATGGCGATAACCAGCTGATTCCGCTTATTACAAGCGATGGCCTGCTCATCGCCGCCACACTAGCCCTGCGCTTTTTCGCGCTCATGGTGTGCTTCATCGTGGCGATGTCCGTGCTGCGGATATCCGATATTGCGAAATGGCTACAAGTCTCGCGCGCTGGGCACAAAATTGCCTATATCGTTGGTGCTTCACTGCAGTCTTTACCGCAAGGTGCGCAAGCCTGGCGGACCGTCCGCGATGCCAATCAGCTGGCAGGAATCAAGGTGACGTGGCGGAATACCATTTCCCGGGTGGTCATCCCAGTAATTTCGCGCCTCCTGATCCAAGGCACCGAGCGCGGCCACGCCCTTGCCGCCGTGGGCTTTGATGAAGAGGGAACTAGGACCCTTTTGCGGCCGGTACCGGATTCAGCAGTGTCCCGCGTGCTACGCTACATCGTTCCCATTGGAACCATAGGAGTCATGGTCTTTGTATGGATATAGACGATATTCAGCCGAGTAAGGGACGCATCATCCAAGTACTTGTTCCTTCGGATGCCATCGCCGAAAACGTGGCGCAAGAGCTGGGCGAAAAATTCTCATCATCCGCCATCATTGGTACTGACTCCTCCGCGCAGATCAGCTACCTGCGCGATACCTGCATCGAAGAAGTGGTCCTAGGATTAGAAAACCAGGGTGAGGACCCAGCCCGCATGCAGATACGCGGAGAGGAAATGCTCGCGGCGGTGGGCCTAAGCGATTACGCGGAGAAAAACCCCACCCAGCTTTCTGGCGGTCAGACGCGGAGGCTCGCTGCTGCGTGCGTTGCGATCCGCGAGCCCGAGGTGCTCATTATGTGCGAGCCGAGCGCGGGGCTTGACCCCACATCGTTGGCGATGATGGTGCAGCTATTGCATTCGCTGCGAAATACCTGCGTTCTTGCCGTGTCATCCATGCACTGGCCCGAATTGGGCGGGGAGGTCGTAGGAGAGATCCCACAACCTGCCCCAGTAAGCTTAGACGCGATTTCTTCTTATGGGTCCCGGGGATCTCTCGGTCCGCTTACTGCGCGCCGCGGACAAGAAAAGAAGCGGTGGTGGCAATCGGCGAAGCCTTCCGGCAATACCTTTAGCGTCGGACCGGTAACCATCCCCATTCGCGGCGGGGGCGTGACCTGGTTGCGCGGGGCAAACGGTACTGGAAAAACGTCGCTCCTGCGCGCCGCAGCCGGCCTCGACGGGGCACAGCGCCCAGCTGAGCCCCGGGGATTGGTCCTCCAATCTCCTTATGACCAGGTAATATATTCCACTTTGGGGGATTTTGTTCCCGATACCGCGTTACGGCAGCTGCTGGAACTTGATGCCGATGAGCACCCATTGGATCTGTCCGCTTCCCGGCTCAGGCTGGCTCAAACGGCACATGTGGTGGGGATGGGCCACGCAATCCTACTCATGGATGAGCCGGATAGCTTGCTGTCACTAACGGATCGAGCGCTGATGCATCAACTGATTCATAAGGCGCTGGACTCAGGAACGGCAATCGTCCTTACGTGCCATGATCCAGGGTTCGTTGCAGAGATCGCGCAGTATGTCAGCGTCCAGGAAGTAGAACTTTCCAATACCGGCGGCTTGGCAGAAGGTACCAACTAACCGAGTCTGCGTTCAGCTGGCGCCTTCGCCTCCGGCTCCGGCTAAAGATAAGAGAGACGAAGGCTGGTGCGTGGTTAGCGCTGTGGAGACCTAGAACTCCGAATGGATTGCTCCACCAGATCGAGGACACGCTCCAGGCCATCCGTATCCCCTAAGGCGAGCCTATTAATAAACCCATCCATGAAGGTTTCCAAATAGCTCACCAGGGTATCTATATCGACATCGTCTCGCAGGCGGCCTTGTTCCGCGTTGGAAGCGAGGCGGGCGCGGATAGCCTCGTCACGAATGGACTGGTGTTCTTTCCACCGAGCAGCAAACGATGGGTCCGTGCGCAAGAGGGAAGTGATCTCCAGACGCGTGGCAAGCCAATCGTGGCGTTCTGGGTGACGCAACATCTCCCGCATAACCTCGACGAGGCCGTTATTGGCCACCACTTCTGCCTGGCGTGCGGCATCTTCGCGGGCTAAAGAGAGGAATAAGGACTCCTTGTCCCCAAAGTGGTGGAATATGGCGCCGCGTGATTTCCCGGTGGCTTGTTCTAAGAGGCGGACAGTCGCGCCCTCATAGCCATGTTCGGCAAAGCACCGGCGAGCCCCGACGAGAATTTCGTGCCTGCGCCGATTTAACTCAGATTCACTCACGATTGGCATGGTGAGGTCGTCTCCTTTTAGGAATGATTAATGCTTCAAGTTAAGTATGTTCTGAAACGAACATAGAACGACAATGAAAAAACGCGGGGCCGCAGAGCCCTCTACGGGAGAGAGCGGTGCGACCCCGCGTCATCAAGCTCAGCGACGAGCACTAAGCCCAAAAAGCTTAGTACTTTTCCGTCGCATTAAGTGGCTTAGTTCTTCACCATCTGGCGCAGCACGTACTGCAGGATACCGCCGTGGCGGAAGTACTCTGCCTCACCCGGGGTGTCGATACGTACGTTAGCGTCGAACTCGACAGCGTCGTCGGAGTCCTGCTTGGTAGCGGTGACGTGAACGGTCTTCGGGATGGAGCCGTCGTTGAATCCGGTGATGCCTTCGATGTCGAAGGTCTCCGTGCCATCCAGGCCCAGGGACTCGTGGGACTCGCCCTCAGGGAACTGCAGCGGGATAACGCCCATACCGATGAGGTTCGAGCGGTGGATGCGCTCGAAGGACTCGGTGATGACTGCCTTAACACCCAGGAGGTTGGTGCCCTTTGCAGCCCAGTCACGGGAAGAACCGGTGCCGTATTCCTTACCAGCGATAACGACCAGTGGAATGCCGGCTTCCTTGTAGTTCTCGCATGCATCGTAGATGTATGCCTGCGGTGCGCCCTCTTGGGTGAAGTCGCGGGTGTAACCACCGGTCTCATCCACCAGCTGGTTAGCCAGGCGAATGTTGGCGAAGGTACCGCGCATCATGACCTCGTGGTTACCGCGGCGGGAACCCAAGGAGTTGTAATCAGAGCGGGACACGCCGTTCTCATCCAGGTACTGCGCGGCCGGGGTGCCCGGCTTGATGGCAGAAGCAGGGGAGATGTGGTCGGTGGTGACGGAATCGCCCAGCTTCGCAAGAACGCGAGCGCCCTTGATGTCCTCAACCAGGTCTGGTTCGGTCGGCATGCCCTCGAAGTACGGAGCCTTGCGGATGTAGGTGGAGTCCTCATCCCACTCGAAGGTCTCGCCCTCTGGAACATCCAGGTTGCGCCATGCATCGTCGCCCTTGAAGACGTCGGCGTAGTCGGCCTCGTACATCTCGCGGGAGATGGCGGACTGGATGGTGTCCTCGATCTCCTGCGGGGTAGGCCAGATGTCCTTCAGGAAGACATCGTTGCCGTCTTCGTCCTGACCCAGCGGCTGGTTGTCGAAGTCGAAGTCCATGGTGCCGGCAATAGCGTAGGCGATAACCATGATTGGGGATGCCAAGTAGTTCATCTTGACGTCCGGGGAGATACGACCCTCGAAGTTGCGGTTACCGGACAGAACTGCGGTAGCTGCCAAGTCGTTCTCGTTGATGGCTGCAGAAACTTCCTCTGGCAGCGGGCCGGAGTTACCAATGCAGGTGGTGCAGCCGAAGCCGGACAGGTAGAAGCCCATAGCCTCGAGGTCCTTCCAGAGGTCTGCACGCTGGAAGTAGCCATCGACAACCTGGGAACCAGGCGCACAAATGGTCTTGACCCATGGCTTGGAGCGCAGGCCCTTTTCGGCGGCCTTACGTGCAATCAGACCAGCACCCACCATCACGGATGGGTTAGAGGTGTTGGTGCACGAGGTGATGGAGGCAATGGCCACCATGCCGTGGTCAAGGGTGTACTCGCCGCCGTTGTCAGGTTCAACGGTGATCGGGTTGGAGTGACGTCCCTTAGCGCCAACCGCGGCGGATTCGCCGTGGCCCTCGCGAGACTTGTTCAAGCCACCGGTGACATCATCGTCGCCAGGCGCGCCGCCCTCACCGGACATGCGCTTAGCCTCAACGGAGGAGTCGTCGACGCATACTTCGTCGGTGGTGTAGTTGGACAGGTCCTTACGGAACTGCTCCTTGGCCTCCGAAAGAAGGATGCGGTCCTGCGGGCGCTTCGGGCCGGCGATGGACGGCTCAACGGTGGACAGGTCGAGTTCGATGTACTCGGAGTACTCCGGCTCCGGAGTGTCCTCTGCTAGCCACATGCCCTGGGCCTTGGCGTACTGCTCGACGCGGTCGATCTGCTCTTGCGGGCGACCGGTGAGCTCGAGGTACTTGGTGGTCTCTTCGTCGATGGGGAAGATGGCCGCGGTGGAACCGAACTCTGGCGACATGTTGCCGATGGTGGCGCGGTTAGCCAGCGGGACGGACTTGACGCCGTTGCCGTAGAACTCTACAAACTTCTGGACAACGCCGTGCTCACGCAGCATCTCCGTAATGGTCAAGACGACGTCGGTTGCGGTAACGCCGGTCGGGATTTCGCCGGTGAGCTTGAAGCCGACGACCTTCGGGATGAGCATCGATACCGGCTGGCCAAGCATGGCAGCCTCTGCCTCGATGCCGCCAACACCCCAGCCCAGGATGCCCAGGCCGTTTTCCATGGTGGTGTGGGAGTCGGTACCGATACAGGTATCCGGGTATGCCAAGCCCTCGTTGTCAAAGACAACGCGGGACAGGTACTCAATGTTGACCTGGTGGACAATACCGGTTCCCGGAGGAACAACGCGGAAGTTGGAGAAGTTCTCAGCACCCCAACGCAGGAACTGGTAGCGCTCTTCGTTGCGCTGGTACTCGATTTCAACGTTCTTCTCAAGAGCGTCGGTGGAGCCAAAGGCCTCAACGATGACGGAGTGGTCAATAACCATCTCGGCCGGGTTTAGCGGGTTAACCTGGTCTGGCGTACCGCCAAGAGCGGAAACGGCCTCACGCATGGTTGCGAGGTCGACGACACAGGGAACACCGGTGAAGTCCTGCATGAGGACGCGGGCTGGGGTGAACTGGATTTCAGTATCCGGTTCGGACTTTGGGTCCCAATTGGCGAGGGCCTTGATGTGGTCCTCGTTTACATTCTTGCCGTCCTCATTGCGCAGCAGGTTTTCTGCCAGCACCTTGAGGGAGTACGGCAACTTCTCCATGCCAGGAACCGTGTTGATGTCAAAGTAGTCGTAAGACTTACCGTTGACATCAAGGGTCTTCTTGGCGTCGAAGGAGTTCAAGCTTTCAGTCACAGGGAGCTCCATTCCTTGTTGATAAACAGTCTGTTCTGTTTTGTACTCGCCGCCTACTGGAGTTGCGGGATAAGCAAAAGGTGCGCGACCACATAGTGGTCGAGACGAAGCCATGGGGCCCGCAGTGCCAAAGACGGCAAAGAACGCGATGGTTCACCTATTTATTGTAGAGGCAAAAACCTTCCGTTGCGTCAATTGTAACGGGACAAGCGTTCTGTTTAAAGCTTTTAGTCGCACTCGGCGCGTTTACTGTGTAGGCGGCGGCGGTAACCATTATCTTTAATGAAGAACGACTGAGGAATATGCGCAGTGCATAACCCCCGATCTCGGGTGCACGAGTCTCCGTGATAGGGAAATAGAGGGAAGAGGATTGAATGGTTCCGGGTGATGTGGACGTCCCGCGGCTGGCTCAGCAGCTCAAGCAGGATGGCGTGGCTTATTCCGCACCCTCCCTGGAATCGGATACTCAGCTGAACGCACACGTCGCAGAGCAACTGCGTGAGGGTGACGGGGTTGCCGTGGTCGATGTCTTTGTCTCCAAGGCCGCCGACGCGCGCGACATTGCACAAGAGCTCTATGATGCTACCGATCTGCACACTGTCATCGTGCAGACCCCGCGCCATGTCTCCTCGGTTAGCGAGAACTATAGCCGTGCGGATATTGAATCTTCCCAGGCGCAATTAAAACCGGGACTTAACCAAGTCGATCTTGTGCAGCAGTACTATGCAGGGCTTGAGCAAAGTAGCTTTCCAATGGTCGCCGTCGTCGCAGTCGTCGCCATACTCGCCCTACTTTTCGGCGGTTTAAGTTATTGGCGCGCCTCCCTTCACCGCGAACTTCGGGGATAAGTAGCTGCCATTCAGGAGGGCGCGGGTCCGGGGAGAGTGGACGTATCAAGGCGTCCAAACGTATCCAACTTCTAGCTATGTTTGTTCGAAAAAGTAGAAGAAAAATTCCATTTTTTCAGCGCTCGGCGCGCCCCAGAACCATCCGCCGAATCGAGCTAAATTTTGCGGCCGCATGAGCGTCGTGGCGTACCACACCGAAGGGACTCGCGGTGCCCGCCCTGAGATTTATAGAAAATGATGTTCAGGAATTGGCGTGATTCATCGGCCTCCTTACGGGCACCCCTCGGGTGACTCCGGGTCGCTGCGGATGAAGAAAACTGTGGTTGCCTAAAAGGTCAGGGGAGCGGGGGAGGGGTCAAAGTAAAGGTTTAGTGGTTGACTTGAGTTGGGGGAGTGGTTCTAGAGCTGCGAAATGGCTCCGAATTGGTTACAGCTCGGGGCGCAAGACCCTCGAAATACGAAAACCAAAGTGATGAACATCACAATAACGGGATGGTAACAAAATTATTGCAGGTTAGGTACGACTGTTGCGTCATGTGGTTTAACTTGACTCCACGTAATTAAGTGGAATGTGTGCGAAAAGGGCGTGTCGTGACGTATGGTTCGAGTGTCGACTCAAGGGACATGAATATCTTCTTGAGTTCATGGGCTTAGCCTTGACGGTCAATTGAAGATTCGCACGGGTATGTGGGGAAGCACGCCTCGCGGGAATCGAGGAATTGGCGGTTCTTGGAAGTCAATGAACCACGGAGCGAACTCTCGAACGGGAGAGTAGAAAATCTTTCACTTGAGCGATGACAATGTTCGAAAAATAAACATCAACCCACCTTCCTTAAAAGTGGTGAGACGAGTTCGCTAGAGTTCCGTTGTGTGGGTATGCGGGTGTTGTTCTTTGTCGAGCCCTTCGATATTGGATTCCCGGAGAAGCGGAATCCAGGCACGAGGTTCGCGAGGAGCGCAGTCGGGTACGTGCAGAATGAGAGAATGAGGGAACCGGAATCACACTAGGGCCAGCATCGTGTGGCCTGTTCATGGTTTGTGGCCGCTTGCCCTCGCACGGAAGAGTACGCGAATAAAGCTGTACATCCACTGCGCCGCGGCGAGTTGCGCCAAGGATCATAGGGCAGTTCTCACTGTGCCAAGCGCAGCGTGCGAAGGGGCTTGGACTCTTCCAGCAACCCAAATTCACCGCACGCCACAACTGGAGCTCTATGAAGATGCGCCAATCCTAGATTGGAACTGCAATGGGTGAGTAGTAGATGCTCCCTGCAGTGCTAAAGCGCTCACGCTCACAGTAAACCGCGTAGGACACGTGGAGAAAGTGCACCATACATGTCGCTGGTATGGGGAAATAGTAGCGATTGTTGGGCATTGAGTCGTGAGGCTACTGAGCTCAAGCATCAGTGCATAGAGCTTTAATAGACGTGCGCAATCCCTAGGTGAAGTCTCTACTTTTCGGGCTCATGTGCCGCTTACCTCCTGGAGCTAAGGGCTGGCAGGGCGATAACGCATACCCATAAGCCTTTGGGTGTGCGGCTATCGGATTCGGAATATCGCAACGAAGACTCTGAGCTTGCTGCTGTGCGAAAATGCGCAAGCTTCAGTGTCTCGGGCATTCCTATGCCCAAGTGCGGTTCATGGTGTCCCAATCTTTAACAGGAAGGTGGTCCAAACAAGGAGAATTCCAGTGGCCACCATTCGTCTACCGCGCATCCGACATGTTCGCGCAACTATAGCTGCAGTCGCAGGTGCCGCAGCGCTATCGCCCCTGATGTCCATCGCTCCCGCGGGAGCAGATGAGCACCCCGATCCCGCCCAAGCCGGCGCGGTTGAAAAAATTCCAAGCGCCGGTGCAGATGACTCCATTGCCCGCGCTGTATCAAACGTTGATGCTCAGCAGCGGGACGTAGAACAGCTGCGGCGGCTCCTCGCCCAGGCGGAGGAGCAAGCGGCGGCCGCGACGGAGCGCATCGCCCAGCTTTCGGACGATCCTGAGCTTGCGGACGATGCGGCAGAGCTTGACCAAGCTTATGCCGATAAGCGCGCAGCCGAATCGGCAATGGTAGAGCACCGCCGTAACTTGGCCCAGCGGGAAGCTCAAATGAATGCCACCCGTAACTTCGCCGAGGCGTCTTTTGCTCACCAGCAGCAGGCGGTGGAGGTATCCCAACAAGACGACCTTCCAAAGGTGCAAAATCAAGATAATAACCTTGATTTTAAGGTAAATGGGGATGCGTTTGCCGATGCTCCCGTCAAGTCGAAAGACTTGAATAAAGACAAGGCTCAAAACTTTACCGACGAAATCGTTCCCGACGAGACTCCGCTACCTGAGGCGACTAATAACGACGTCGGTTCGGACGAGCAGGCGGATCCGGCGCCCCCGAAGGCGGAGTTCGGCACCGCGCTTAACCAGGGGGCAACCCCGTCCTTTAACACGGTGGACTTTGGCACCGGATCCTCGGCATCGGACGTTATGGACGTCGCCGGGGAGCTCGCCGCATCCGTCGACCAAGACGATGTGCGAGCACTGATGGAGGGATCTGCAGACTTGTTGGGGATTGGCAGCCCGAATACGGCGCCATCGGCAAGCACTGATCCTTCCGCCACCGGTCAAGGGTCCGGAGCGCCATCCACCCCTGCTCCGGGCAATAGCAGCCAGATTGAGGCTGTGATCGCTCGCGCAGAATCCGTCATCGGCACCCCATACGTGTGGGGCGGTGGCGACAACAATGGTCCAACTGGCGGCCTCCGGGACGGCGGCATCGCCGATAGCTTTGGCGACTACGGCCGGAGCGGTTTTGATTGCTCTGGATTGACTAAGTACGCGTTCGCCGCAGCGGGCCTGGACCTTCCGCACTACACCGGCGCGCAGTACCAGATGGGCAATAAGGTTTCGCGCGACAATTTGCAGCGCGGCGATCTCATCTTCTACGGCGCTGGCGGTAGCCAGCACGTTGCGATCTACTTGGGCAATGACCAAATGATTGAGGCCCCGCAGTCTGGGCAGAACGTACAGGTCTCCCCTGTGCGCTGGGCTGGTGCGACCCCGGATGTTGTGCGCCTTCTCTAATTCTTAGCCTTGTGGTTGCTACTATTTAGGGCATGATTGACGCACAGCATCCTGCCCAAAAATTCGACGCCCTCCTCGTTCTTTCTTTCGGTGGCCCGGAAGGAAACGAGGAGGTCGTTCCGTTTTTAGAGAACGTTACGCGGGGCCGCGGAATTCCGCGCGAGCGCTTAGAAGTAGTGGGCGAGCATTATTTCCACTTTGACGGAGTAAGCCCGATCAACGGCCTGAACCGGGAAATTATCCATAACGTCGAAGGCGAGCTGAAAAAACGCGGACATAATCTACCGGTTTATTTTGGCAATCGAAACTGGCACCCCTTTGCCACAGCTACCGCAGAGAAAATGGCGGAAGAGGGGATCCGCTCGGTGGCTGTCTTCGCCACCTCCGCTTGGGGCGGCTACTCGGCGTGCAGGCAATACGATGAAGACATTGCTGCGATGCGGCAACACCTTGAAGATAAGGGTCTGGCAGAAATCGAGTTCACCAAGATTCGGCAATTTTATGATCACCCCAAGTTCATCGCGGAGATGGTCGATGCCGTCGCCGAGGCCTGGCAGCGTATCCCCGCTGAGAAGATGGACAGCGCGCGCATGCTGTTTACAGCGCACTCCGTGCCGAATGCACACGATAATGTCGGTGGCGCCGACGGGGACAAGAACCTCTACTCCCGGCAAGTAGCCGAAGCCTCCCGCTTGGTGGCCGAGCGCGCCGGAATCTCGGATTACGATTTGGTGTGGCAATCGCGCTCCGGCAATCCGAAGACGCCGTGGTTGGAACCAGACATCGTGGACCACACCACCGCAATTCATGACCGCGACGGGGTAGACGCCGTCGTTGTATGCCCCATCGGTTTTATCTCCGATCACATGGAGGTCATCTGGGACTTGGATTCTGAGCTGCAAGCCGCTGCCGATGAAATGGGCGTACAGGTCGAACGCGCCCGTACCGCTGGCCCCTCCCAGCGTTTTGCCGGCATGATCGTGGATCTGGTGGAAGAACTCGAACAAGGGCAACCGTGGGAGACCAGCGGGAATGTCACCGTCCAGGGGTGTACCACCAACGGCGCGCCCTGCGCTGCCGGCTGCTGCGATATCCGCGCTCACTAAGGAGCCGGCGAGCCCCGCTCTAGCGGGCGAATTCCGCTGCCGAATAAGCCACTCCCGTCATCCGCGCCTGCCGGATATGGCGCCACAGCCGGAGAAGCTCCGGGTCGAGGCTATGATCGTTGATCCTATCCATGACGGTTTCGATGATCGCGGCAACGCGGTCCGCGCGCGCAAAGAGCTTTGCAGCCCGTGGCGGGGTGGCCGGTGGCAGGCCGGGCGTGTCATAGAAATCGCTCAAGGTACCCACCGTGAGCCGGGGATTATTAAGAGCGGTGGACTGGTAGCCGGTGGCCGTAATGAGATCGGCGGATTCATCCGTTGCCTTAGTCAACAATGCGTCCGCCTCGCCGGGGCTCAGCCAGGCCGGCGAGGGCAGCGGCTGGTCCTCGCGGATCACCTGCCATGCCGTGTGGGCTCGACGGGGATGGGGGATGAGAACGAGCGAGACTTCCGGATCATTGGTGCGCACCACAATGGCGCCCGCTGAACTTTGCGCGGCCGCACGGGCAGACTCTGAGCCCGCGGGAAGCGCTGGCGCTTCACCCGGCCCGGATAAAATGAGCCGGAGGAGGGGCTCCCCGCCCGCGACTGGCTGAGAGGTGAGCTCTTGCGTTTCGGCGCGCAGCAGGGCGAGGAAGTCGATGAAGGGGGATTCATCGAGGCATTCGGGGCGCCCGCCCAGCTCCGTCAGGGCGTCGAGCAGCTCATCTGTTGTCTCATGTCCCCACAACCACGCAGCGAGCCAGATGGCGGAGTTTTGGAGAGGGGACCACACTTCGGCGCGCATATCCATGGCGAGCAAGTGTAGTAGATAGACTATCGGGCCATGAGTTTAGATCCTTATGGCGGAGATATTTTTGCTGGGCACCGACGCAGCAAGCCCACCCAGTATCCAGAAGTGCCGGCAGAGCCGGGCATGGTGGTAGAAGTGCGCGGTGATGATTTCGTGGGCGCCGTTTTAGGCGTAGATAAGACCGTCTTTGGTGAGGTCGTGCGGTTAGAGGACCGCCACGGCGTCGAGCGAGTATTTAACCTCATTAAGGGCGGATTCTTAGTAGAAGGTCAGCCGGTGACGCTTACGAGGTATGTGCCCAAGCAAGCACCCCGCAAATCGAATTCAGGCTCTAGGCGGGTAGAAAACGTGGAGGCCAAGGTGGCAGCGCCATCGCGCATTTGGGTCGAAGGCGTCCACGATGCCGCCATCGTGGAAAAGGTGTGGGGGCACGATCTGCGCGTCGAAGGCGTGGTCGTGGAATACCTAGAAGGCTTGGACAATCTCGAAGAAAGGCTGGCCGAGTTTCAGCCTGGCCCCGGCCGCCGGGTCGGCGTGCTCGCGGATCACCTGGTCAAGGGGTCGAAAGAAACGCGAATGACTGAGTCAGTGGGGGAGCACGTTCTAGTCACCGGCCATCCCTTTGTGGATATTTGGGCGGCAGTAAAACCGCAACGGGTAGGCCTGCAAGCATGGCCGGAGGTACCGCGCGGTGAAGACTGGAAGACCGGAATCTGCCGCCGCGTGGGGTGGTCCGATCCCTCCGATGGGTGGCGCCACGTTTATAACGCGGTCCATTCGTTCCGAGACTTAGACTCGAGCCTTATCGGGGCGGTCGAGCGGCTGGTGGATTTTGTGACCACGCCGGAGCTGCACAAATCAGACCTTGTCTAAGCCGCCGCGGGCCGAGTTTTCTGGGCCTAGGCTAGATTGGCGCGTTCAATGAGGTTGACCGCTAATTGCCACCCGGCCATCTCGGCGCTCCAGCCCGCAGCCTGTAGCCTTTGGGACATCGCCTGCTTGGAAATGCCCAATTCTTCCGCGGCCTCATTTTGATTAAGCCCCGCCCGTACGAGCGAGGTCGCCTCGCGGCCCTCGATGGTGCGCTTATTCAGCACGTATCCAATAAGCGCGAAGGCGGCGGCGATATCGCTTGCCTCCGCGGAACGACCGCGCTTATTGAGTTTGGTGTAGACCTGTCCCATGCGGGCGGAATTTTTCAGCGCCGCGGTGGCCACGTGGCGTGCGCTGTCCTCGTCTGCCTGGTTGCCGGGGCTGATGCCGATGCCGATGGCCCAGTCGCCATCGGCAAGCAAGGCCATGACGACCTCACACACTGCGGTGGCGGAATCGACAACGGCGCAAATATCCTCCACGCCAAGGACGTGAAACTCGCCGACGCCCTCGAGGGTGGATAGCGCGGCCGCCGAGCGCTGTACGAGCTCAGCGCGGCGCACGGAACGCCCACGGTAGCGGGCATGGACAGCGAGCACGAGGATCCTCCTTTATAGCGAGCAGTTCGTTACAGTCTACCGCTTAACCTTGACTGGACGGGAGTCGGCAGGCGCGAATCGAGCACAAGCCCGCCGATGCCGGCGAGGGCAAAGACGATAAAGGCAGCGATGATCCCAGGGCTGGCTGTACCGGTAAGCGCATCGCCGAAAAAGACGCCGATGACCGTGGTGGGAATTGAACCTACCAACGTAGCGACCGTAAAGTGCGAAACGCTGATGGGGGTAAGCGCAGCGACATAGTTGAGGAGGCTAAAGGGCACTCCCGCGACCATGCGCAGGGAAGCGATGGCCAGCCAACCGCGCCGCTCCAAGTGGGCATTGATGGTATAAACCGCGGGGTGGGCAAGGTGTGGCCTGATCCATTCTCCGAGCAGGCTGCGCACAATCAGCAGCGATAATACGGCCGATATTGTGAGCGCGAATAGCGAAATGGCAAGACCCTGCCAGGGACCGAAAAGGATGCCTGCTGCAACCGTCCAGATGGTCCGAGGCAGGGGAAATTGCGTAAATATGACATAACCTAGCGTGAAGGTAACCGGAAACCACGCGCCAAGACGGGTAGCGGCGGCCCGCATCTGGGAGAGATCGGGAATGTCGAGCCAGACAAAAAGCGCAACTCCAACAAGCGCGAGCGCGATGATAAGCGCCCAGCGTCGCGGTGACCACGTGCGGACTGAGCCCCACGCAGAGTGGGCGAGTTGAACGCAGAAGCTGCCAAAGCTGCGTATCCAATCCCGGAAAGTGGTCATGCGTTCGTATCGTAGTCGGCGCGGCCGTGCTTTTAGAAAAGAGCAGTACTTATAGAAAAATCTCGAGGCACCGTAGGAACGATGTCTCGAGACTTCACAGTGTGCCCGGAGGGGGACTTGAACCCCCACGTCCGTTAATAGGACACTAGCACCTCAAGCTAGCGCGTCTGCCATTCCGCCACCCGGGCAGGGTGTTTGCAACCTCTCGGTTGGTCACCTCGAAACTTTATCGTGTTCGTCCTTTGGAATACAAATCGCCAGGTAAACGCTTATAAACCGAGCGATCACAAGGCGGGTAAATACATCCTTGTAACTTGGGTGGCCGCAGCGCCTACATAGGAGCACGGTAAGAAGGCGTCCGCAGAGTGGTGGGGTGAGTGGGAGGGGCATCGACAAGCGCGTGTGATCTGCGGTACAAAGGGGTACATGACTTCTTATGCAGATGACACTCGATTCCCCGGACCTGACCCCTACGCCCCGCTGCGCGATCTCCCCAGCTTCGGGCTGTCTTCTACCGACTTTGTAGAAGGCGATGAGATCCCAGAAAAGCACCGCGCGCCGGAAAGCGTGTCCCCACAGCTGGCATGGTCCGGGCTGCCGGAGGGAACCAAGTCTTTGGCGGTAACCTGCTTTGACCCGGACGCACCGACCGCTTCCGGTTTCTGGCACTGGGCCGCTTTTAATATCCCCACCGATGTCTCCGAGCTGCCCACCAATGCCGGCGCGGCAGAGGACCTTGGCATCGACGGTGTTATCAGCCTGCGCAATGACTCCGGCAACCGCACCCACTTTGGTGCCAACCCGCCGGCCGGCCACGCGCCGCACCGCTACCTCTACGCGGTCCACGCCGTAGACGTAGAAACCCTCGATATCGATCCGGATTCTTCCCCCACCGTCCTCGGCTTCAACTTGCACTTCCATGCACTAGGCCGGGCAATTCTCTGGGGTTGGTACGAGGCCAAGTAATGGCGAGTTCCGCTCCTAAAAATCCAGTGACCCCACCCGCAGCGCTGCGGGTGGGCGGCGCTTTTTTGGTCGTCGCTTTCGTGCTGGTCCTCTTTGCCCTGATTTCCGTCTTTAGCGATGGATGGGGCGCACCGTTTGTGTGGACCTACAGCAACCTCGCGATCATTATCGCGGCGGTGATGGTGGGTGCCTTCAGTACGATGAGCAAGGAGCATGCCGGCAGCCGCGCGCAGATTATTGCCCTAGCGGTGGCGGTGGCCTTGATCATCGCGAGCCGCTTTCTGCCGCAGCACGATCTCCTGATTCAACAGCAGTATTGGCTGCTCTTTTATGCCGGCATGTCCGCCATCTGCGCGTTGATCTTGCGGCGCAGCGTCATGGCGACCTCCTAAGCGGGCCTATAAATAAGCAATGCCACGTGTAGAAACACGTGGCATTTTCTTTATCTAATGAGCTGCTAGTTTATTGCCGTCCACGGCAGGTTGGAGCCTACTGCCTCAGAGATATTGCTTAGGCCATGGGTGCGAATCTGCTTGGCGATTCCCCTGTGAATGTCCCGAATCCAGTCCGGCCCGCCGTAGATGAGCCCGGTATAGCCCTGGAGGAGGCTGGCACCGGCGGCAATCCGCTCCCACGCTTGCTCCGGGGTGGTAATCCCGCCGACGGAAATCAGGACAAGCTGCGAGCCCACGCGCGCGTTCAGGCGGCGGAGTACTTCTAAGGAGCGCTCGGCCACGGGTGGGCCGGAAATGCCACCGGTGCCAAGGGCTTCTACCTCCGCGCGGGGAGTGTTAAGCCCCTCGCGGGAGATGGTGGTATTGGTGGCGACGATGCCGGTAAGGCCCAGTTCGACTGCGAGATCGGCGACGGCATCGACATCGGCATCCGAAAGGTCCGGCGCGATTTTTACCATGACGGGGACATCGGTGGATTCTTGCACGGCGCGCAGGATGGGGCGCAGCGATTCGACCGCCTGCAGGTCACGCAACCCCGGAGTATTGGGGGAGGAGACATTAACCACCAGGTAGTCCGCCAGACCGCCTAAGACGGAAGCGGAGCGGCGGTAATCATCCACGGCGCGTTCAGCCGGGGTGACCTTGGTTTTGCCGATATTAATCCCGATGACGTCGTTGTACCGGCGCTTGCGCAGGTTCTCTGCCACGGCGGCCGCACCCTCATTATTAAAACCCATCCGGTTTAAGATGGCGGCATCTTCTTTGAGGCGGAAGAGGCGGGGAGTCGGGTTTCCCGGCTGCGCCTGTGCCGTGACGGTGCCCAGTTCGGCGTAGCCGAAACCAAGGGGAGACCAGGCATCGGCGGCCGCGGCGTTCTTATCAAAACCGGCCGCAAGGCCGAGCGGGCGCGGGAAGGTGATCCCGCACACGTCTTGTTTCAAGATTGGATCGTTGACCGGCAGGACGCGGCCAAGCACCCGATTGGCGGGACCTGCCACGTGCAGGCCGTGCAGCCCGGAATTGATAATGCCGTGGATGCGCTCGGGGCTGAGGCGAAACATCCCGCGCAGCGCCAGCTGATAGGCGCCTTTGCGCAGCGAATCGAAGGTCGAAACCATGGATTAAGACTCCTTTGCCTTTGTCAGGTGTGGATCCGCCACGAACTGCAGCCCCTGGCCGGATGCGGAGGCAAGCACGATGGTGCCATTGGATAGGGCGGTTATATTTTGGGCATCGGCAAGCGTGGCAAAGTCACCGCGGGATTCGGGAACGCCTTTGTCAATGGAATAGGCGTGGGCGATGTTGTTATCGGTGGTGGTAACCCATGCGAGCCCGCGCGAATCATCCCAGGCCACCGCCCAGGGGGTGCCGTCTACCACGCCGTATTGGTGCAGGCGGATGACGTCATCGGAGGTATAGACCGCGATCCGGTCGCCCTCGGTATCGGAGGCGAGCACGACGCCGTTGTCACCTACCGCGATTTGGCCGACACCCTGGCCAGCGCGCAACCGCCCGCCGGCGCGATCGTTGGGCCAATCGATGTTTTGGATGGTGGAATCCGAACGTTGAATACGCACAATCCCGTCGTCGCCGTCCGCGTTGGGAACGGCGAGCATCTGGTCCGAGCCGGCCTCGACGGAGATTTCGCCGTCCCGCGTGCCATCCTTGTACCGGCCGACCACAGCGGAGTCGTCAGCGGTGACAAAGACCTCGCCGGTCGAAATCTGGGTAGCGGCGGTGACCTGGAAGTCCTCATCCATGTTGATTTCTTCCGGTGATTCCGGCGCAGAAGGATCGATGAGCAGGACCTTATCCGGGCAGGCCAAGACGAATCCAGATTCGGAGGAACTTAAATCGCCGCAGGTAGAATCGATATCGATGCTCTTGGCCTTCTTAGCAGCAAAGTCATCCTGGCTGCCAATGCGCACCTGGTCCGCGGTGCGAACAGCAATCGTATCTTTCACCGCGTCCAGATCCGTGATGTCTTCATCGAAGTCGATGACCGTGCCGGCAGGATCGGTGTCGCTCGGAGAAGCGGCCGGGGTGGCGTTGCCCTTCACTGCGGTTTCGGGATCACCGCCTACGCCCACGGTGGAATCGCAGGCGGCCAGCGCAGCAGTGGAGAGTGCTAGCAAACTGGATAGTACGAGTGTGGAGCGGGATCGTGATTTCACGGATACTTATCCTAACAGCGCGCGTTGCGATTTCCCGAAGCCGTGCGCGGCGGTAGTGTATGGCGGGTGATTTCTGATACCGCGACCGAAGCAGTTTCTTGGGCACAAGTTATCGTTTTATCCATTGTGCAGGGGCTTACGGAGTTTCTCCCGGTAAGCTCCTCGGGGCACCTGCGCATTGTTTCCGAGCTCTTTTGGGGCAACGATGCCGGTGCTTCCTTTACAGCCGTCATCCAGCTCGGCACCGAGCTTGCCGTGCTGGTCTATTTTGCTCCAATGATTTGGCAAATCCTCTCCGGATGGCTGCGCGGGTGGACCAACCCTGCCTCGCGCGGGCAGGACTGGCGCATGGGCTGGATGGTCATCGCCGGTTCCATTCCCATCGGCGTTATCGGGTTGGTTTTTGAAGACGCCATCCGCGGGGCGCTGCGCAACCTGTGGATCACCGCCGCGATGCTGATCCTTTTCTCCTTCGTCTTCATCGCCGCCGAGCGCGTGGGCTCCAAAAAGCGCGGTTATGACGAGCTCACGATGAAAGATGCCATCATCATGGGCCTGTGCCAGTGCCTGGCGCTGATCCCTGGCGTTTCGCGTTCGGGCGGCACCATTTCCGGTGGTCTTTTCTTGGGCCTCGACCGCGAGGTGGCCACGCGCTTTAGCTTCCTCCTGGCCATTCCGGCGGTGCTGGCGTCGGGGCTTTTTTCGCTTCCCGATGCCTTCGCGCCCGAAGCCGGCCAAGCCGCGTCCGGCATGCAGCTGCTCGTGGGCACCGGTATCGCTTTTGGCTTGGGCTACGCCTCGATTGCGTGGTTGTTGAACTTCGTGGGCAACCACTCCTTTGCATGGTTCGCGGCCTACCGCATCCCAGTGGGCATCCTCGTGATGATTCTGCTGGCCTTGGGGGTCCTACAGCCCATTTAAATCGCCCCATAAGTTCGCGTTAGGATAGGTGCCATGCATTCTTGGCCAACACCTACTTATAGTCGCGTCCCAGGCGATGCGGCGCAGCTCTATCTCTACGACTCCGCGAATCAAACCAAGGCCCCCGTGCAGGTAAAGGGGGATACCGCCACCATGTACGTGTGCGGCATTACCCCGTATGATTCGACCCACTTGGGCCACGCAGCCACCTACCTCACCTTCGACCTGATCTACCGGCAGTTCCTGGACGCTGGCAAGAAGGTCAATTACGCGCAAAATATCACCGACGTCGATGACCCACTCTTTGAGCGCGCGGAGCGCGACGGCGTTGATTGGCGCGAACTCGGCACCTCCCAGATCGACCTTTTCCGCTCCGATATGGAACTTTTATCGGTCATCCCGCCGCAGCACTTCATCGGCGCCATGGAAGCAGTCGATGAGATCGTGGACATGGTGCAAAAACTATTGGATAACGGCGCCGCTTACGTGGTCGATGACCCGGAGTACCCCGATGTGTATGCCTCCATCGATGCCACCGAGGAATTTGGCTACGAATCCAATTACTCGATGGAACAGATGCAGGAATTTTTTGCCGAGCGCGGCGGCGACCCCGACCGCCCGGGCAAGAAGCACCCCATGGATGCCCTGATTTGGCGCGCCCACCGCGAAGGCGAACCGGCGTGGGAGTCTCCCTTCGGTCCCGGACGCCCCGGCTGGCACATCGAGTGCTCTGCTATCGCCACCAATTACTTGGGCAGCACCTTTGATATCCAAGGCGGCGGCAGCGATCTGAAGTTCCCGCACCATGAATTCTCCGCCGCGCATGCAGAGGCCGCCTTGGGCGTAGACCGCATGGCGCAGTTCTACGTCCACACGGGAATGATCGGCCTCGACGGCGTGAAAATGTCCAAGTCCCTGGGCAACCTGGTCTTCGTCCACAAGCTCGTGGAGCAAGGCGAAGATCCCTCCGCCATCCGCCTTGGCGTATTCTCCGGCCACTACCGCGCTGAGCGGGACTGGTCCGATGAGGTGCTCGACCAAGCCAAGACCCGCCTGGCCATGTGGCGCTCTGCCCTGGAAAGCCCTGGGTCCCTGTCGGCTGCGGAAGGTGCGGTAGCGGGGCTTCGCCAAGCGCTTGCCGATGACCTCGATACCCCCACCGCGCTGCGCGTCATCGACGATTGGGCAGGCAGTAACCGGGGTGAAGACGAGGAAGGTGCTGCGGAGTTAGTGCGTACAGCACTTAATTCGCTGCTCGGCGTGCAGGCCTAGCCAACTTAGGGCAATATCGACAGCATGAGCATTCGCGCAGATTTCCAACCCACCGTTGATGAGTTCATTGCTGATCTTAAGTCCTTCGCCACCGGCGATTACCTCAAGGACGAGGAAAAAGAATTCTGGGAGGCACCGTTTAACGCGGCGGTCCTACCAGAACTCAAAGGCCACCTCGAGCAGATGTTGGATGGGTTGGACGGGCTGCCGGACGATCCTGATGGCGGCCAGCTCGCCGCGGTGCTGAATAAGACCGTGCAAAAACTCGCCACCTTCAATCGCAAGCAACACGATGCGGTGGTGGAGCCGGAGGAAAAGGAAGAAATCGCCGAGCTGATGTACAACGCCTCCGCGGCTACCGGCGCCGATGATGAGGCGCTGTCACAGATCCCAGAGTTGGACTTCTAGGCCCCTTTACGGCGCCAGCCCGCCGTGGATAGATTCCTAAGGTGAAGTTGATTGATCACCGCGCAGCGCGAATATCCCCCTCGTTGAGCCGTAGTTCTATGCCGGAATAGCCGGTGGAGTGTGTATGACCACAGTGAGTGATTCCCAGTCTTTGTCCCGTCCCGCGGCGATTTTCTGGGATATGGATGGCACCTTGACCAACTCGGAGCCCTTGTGGGGTGAGGCGACGTACTATCTTTCGGAAGTGCTGGGCAAGCGCCTGACAGCCAGACAACGCATGGATACGGTGGGGGCTACCTTTCCTACGGCGCTGCGCATTTGCGCTGATAATGCGGGAGTTTCCTTGGGCGAAGGCGACGTCGAAGCCTATCGGCACAAGATGTTTGATTATGTGAAGACACTTTTTGCTGGCCGCCTAGAAATCTTTCCCGGGATTCCTGAGCTTTTAACCTCGCTTCGCCAAGACGGCATGCCGATGATGGTCACGACGAACACGGATCGCGACGTCGCGGACGCTGCCATCGCGGTAATAGGCCGCGAACATTTCGTGGACACTATTTGCGGCGATGAAGTTCCCACTGGCAAGCCCGCCCCGGATATGTACTTGGAAGCAGCCCGGCGCCTGCAGCTTGATCCAGCTCAGTGCCTTGTGTTTGAGGATTCCCCGGCAGGTATGCGCGCTGCCGTGGCCGCGGGATGCACCGTTATCGGTTTGCCCGAGGATGAAGGCGTGGAAGTGCCGGAGGGGGTAGTGGAGATTTCCCGGCTGCGCGATTCTCGCCACCTCGCAGGCGCGCGCCATGTAGATGTCTACGAGTGGTTCCGAGCTATCCAGGAAATGAAATAAAACCCTTCGCATTGACTGCTTACCTGTGGAACAATAGGTAGTTGTGAAGGATTTTGAGACACTTTTTGCTGAGCTACTACACAAAGCAGACCAGAAGCCAGAGGGCTCTGGGACCGTCCAGGCGCTGGAAGAAGGCGCCCATCATATTGGCAAAAAGATCATCGAAGAGGCGGGCGAAGTATGGATTGCCGCCGAATACCAGTCCGATGAGGAACTGGCGGAAGAAATGTCGCAGCTTATCTATTGGACGCAGGTCATGATGATCAAGCGCGGCCTGCGGCCTGAAGATATTTATAAATACCTATAACTTGTTGCCCACCTGCGGTGGAGCAGACTTCCTGGAGAACAGCATGATCAAAATTGCAGTACCAAATAAAGGTTCCCTATCAGAAGCGGCTTTAGAAATCCTTGGTGAGGCCGGTTATAAGGGGCGCGGCCACTCCAAAACGCTGAACGTGGTGGATTTGGACAATGGGGTGGAGTTTTTCTTCCTCCGCCCGAAGGATATCGCAATCTATGTCGCCCGCGGTGTGCTTGATCTGGGGATTACGGGGCGCGATTTAGCGCTCGATTCCAACGCCCAATTTAAAGAGGTCCTCTCACTTGGCTTCGGTGACTCAACATTCCGCTACGCCGCACCCCAAGGAGAGGGGTGGGATATCTCTCACCTGGAGGGCAAGCGTGTGGCAACGTCGTACCCGAATTTGGTCCGACAAGACTTGGCGGAGAAGGGGATTTCCGCCGATGTGATCCGCCTCGACGGCGCGGTGGAAATATCCATCCACTTAGGCGTAGCCGATGTTATTGCTGATGTCGTGTCAACTGGTACTACGCTGCGGCAGCAGGGTTTGGCGCCCTTTGGTGAGCCCATTGTGAGCTCGGAAGCTGTTGTCATTAAACGCCACGATGCAGAGGTGACGCCGGAAGAGCAGGTTGTATTGGGCCGCATCCAAGGTATTCTGCACGCCCGCACCTACCTCATGATCGATTACAACATTGCAGAAGAAAATCTAGATAAAGCAGCTGGTGTTACTCCGGGCCTGACTGGCCCAACGGTTTCACCGTTGGCGCGTCAAGACTGGGTGGCGGTGCGTGCGATGGTTCCGCAAAAAGAAGCCAACCAGATTATGGATCGACTTTCCCAACTCGGTGCGGAGGCAATTTTGGCTTCCGATCTCCGCATTGCCCGCTTTTAGGGGGAGTATTAAATTCTTGGTCGTCCCAACTGGGGCGAAACGTGGCTACCATTGGCGCTTGAGATTATTCACTCGGACATCATTCTCGACAGGCAAAGGAGCCGCGCCATCATGGCAAAGTCGTCTAAGAAAGAAGAAAAAGACACTAAGTCTGCCGCAAAGCAAGCGGAGAATAAGCAGGAGGATAAGACCACTCATTCTGCACAGAAAAAGGTAGCTGAGCAGAAGCAGCCAAAGACGTCGAGCAAAAACACTCGTACGGAAACCGATCTGATCGGTGACTTGGAAATTCCCGCTGATGCTTACTTTGGTGTCCACACCGTCCGCGCGATGGATAACTTCCAGATTTCCTACGTGACCATTAACACCATTCCGCACTTCATCCGCGGCATGGTGAAGGTCAAAAAGGCTGCCGCGATGGCCAACCGTCGCTTGCACGTGCTGCCAAAGAAGAAGGCAGAGGCCATCATGTGGGCCTGTGACCAGATCCTGGATGAGGGTCGCTGCATGGACCAGTTCCCGCTCGATGTATTCCAGGGTGGTGCCGGCACCTCGTTGAACATGAACACCAATGAGGTCGTTGCCAACTTGGCCCTTGAGCACTTGGGGGAGGAGAAGGGCTCCTACGACATCATCAACCCCAACGACGATGTCAACATGTCCCAGTCCACCAACGATGCTTACCCAACCGGCTTCCGGTTGGGCCTGTACGCTGCCATCGATGACCTCATCGTGCGCATCGACAGCCTGCGTTCCGCATTCCAGGACAAGGGTAATGAGTTCCAAGACATCCTGAAGATGGGCCGTACCCAGCTGCAGGATGCCGTCCCCATGACCTTGGGCGACGAATTCAAGGGCTTTGCTAATAATCTGAACGAGGAACAGGCCGTTCTGCGCGATGCACAGAGCCGCTTGCTGCAGATCAACCTCGGCGCAACCGCCATCGGTACCGGTGTTAACACTCCAGCCGGCTACCGCCACCAGGTAACCGCCGCATTGTCGGAGGTCACTGGCCTGGAGATGAAGACTGCGAGCGACCTTATCGAGGCTACCTCTGACTGCGGTGCCTACGTATTCTTGCACTCCGCCATCAAGCGCGCTGCCATGAAGCTGTCCAAGATCTGTAACGACCTGCGCCTGCTGTCCTCTGGTCCGCGCGCTGGCCTTGGCGAGATCAACCTGCCAGCCCGCCAGGCAGGTTCCTCCATCATGCCGGGTAAGGTCAACCCAGTCATCCCAGAGGTTGTCAACCAGACCTGCTTCAAGATCTTCGGCAACGACCACGTCGTGACCATGGCTGCAGAGGCAGGCCAGTTGCAGCTCAACGTGATGGAGCCGGTCATCGGTGAGGCGCTGTTCCAGTCCATCCGCATCATGGGCAACGCGGTTGATGCCCTGCGTGAGAAGTGTGTTACCGGCATTACCGCTAACGCCGACGTGTGCCGCCAGTACGTGGAGAACTCCATTGGTATCGTCACCTACTTGAACCCATTCATTGGCCACCACAACGGTGACGAGATTGCCAAGGAATCCCTCAAGACCGGCAAGGGTGTCAAGGAACTCGTCCTGGAGAAGGGCCTTCTGGATGAGGCAACGCTGAACAAGGTTCTGTCGGTAGAAAACCTGATGCACCCAGAGTTTCGCGGTCAGCTTTTCCTCGATGACAACTAAGTAAAGTTCGCGAGCCGGAGTGCTGCATGAGGTGGGCGATGCCCATCCTCATGGTGGTGCCCACCATTCCGCACACACCGTGCTGTTTTTCCGTGGAAAGCGGAAAAGTACTCCATGGTGTGTGCGGTCTCTTTCGTGAATGCCTGAGCTAACGTCTCCCGTTTCCATAGTGCAGCGGCATGGAAATATACCGAACGGTTTATAACGCGAGGTAGAACACATGTGGGAAGCAACACAAACGGGCAGAATGCGTAAATAAAACAACATATTCAAGGCAAAATAGAAATGTAAGGGTGGTCCACGACCGGCATGCTGATGTGTGTCCACCACGTGTAGTTGAGAACGTGTGGAGTGTATCCATGGTTATTATTCATATTGTCATCGTTCTCGCGGCCATTATCTTAGGTGCGAGAATTGGGTCCATAGGCATCGGCATGGCCGGTGGCCTAGGCGTTCTCCTTTTGGGCGTTGCGGGAGTTCCCGTAACTAGGGAAGACATTCCGTTCGACGTCATCGCCATCATTATGACGGTGATCGCGGCCATCGCCGCGATGCAAAAGGCCGGCGGCATGGACTATTTGGTTCACGTGGCCGAGAAGTTCCTGCGCAAAAACCCCAAGAAGATTACGTTTTACGCACCCATCGTGACCTGGTTGATGACGGTCTTAGCTGGTACCGGGCACACCTCCTTTTCCACGCTGCCGGTCATCGTTGAGGTGGCCAAGGAAGGCAAGGTTCGCCCGTCGCGCCCGCTATCTATCGCGGTCGTCGCCGCGCAGATGGGTATTTGTGCCTCGCCGATTTCTGCTGCAGTTGTCATCCTGGCTGGTCTGCTTGAACCTATGGGGGTGGGGTACCTCCAAGTGCTCGGCGTGTTGATTCCAGCTACCTTTTTGTCCATCTTCCCCGCAGCTTGGCTGGCCAATAAGTTTGGTAAGGAGCTGGAAGATGACCCTGTGTACCAAGAGCGCAAGGCGCAGGGCCTGGTCAAAGAGCCGATTGGTGCTAGCAAATATGAGCCCAAGGAAGGCGCTAAGTCTTCCGTCGTTATCTTCCTTATCGCCATCGTTATCGTCATGGCATGGGCTACCATTTCTTCCGAACAAGTTGGGCTCATCACGGATCCAACGCTGCCGCGCAATGAGGCGATTATGACGGTCATGCTTTCGGCCGCGACGATCATCGTGCTCAAGACCAAGATCCCGGCCGCTGACGTCCTCAATACCCCGGTATTTAAATCGGGCATGTCCGCCTGCATCTGTGTGCTGGGTGTCGCGTGGTTGGGAACCACCCTTATCAACCACTACTTGGACGATATTCAAGCCTTGGCTGGTGACGTCATTGAAGCTTCGCCATGGTTGCTGGCAGTGGTGCTCTTCTTCGCCGCAGCCCTGCTGTACTCGCAGGCTGCTACCACCAAGGCGCTCATGCCCGCCGCGTTGGCGTTGGGAGTAAGCCCGGTTACCGCTGTGGCCGCATTCCCGGCAGTTTCTGCTCTGTTCATCCTGCCTACGTACCCCACGTTGCTGGCAGCAGTCGAAATGGATGATACGGGCACGACCAAGATCGGCAAGGCCGTATTCAACCACCCATTCCTCATCCCTGGCGTGGTCAGCATCGCCGGTTCCGTGCTCCTTGGCTACGCACTCGGCGCGGTAATCATTTAGCGAGTCCTCTAGCTTGCACTCCCAGTGGCGTCTTCTCCGCGGAGAGGGCGCCACTTTTATGTGGAAGCTCCACCATAAGAAATGTTCCGTCTCACACTTCATACCCCCATGCGACTTGGCTTATGCCAGAAATCGGTAGGGTAGGTGCCATGACTACGCAGCCATCCGATGTTGAAATCGCACAAGCCCATAACCTGCAGCCGATTGGGGAGATCGCAGCCAAAGCAGGCATCCCCGAAGATGCAGTAATTCCCTTTGGTTCCACGAAAGCCAAGGTGGATATCACCAAGGTGGACTACGCCAAAGACAAGCGCGGCAAGCTCGTGCTGGTGACAGGAGTCTCCCCAACACCTGCTGGCGAAGGTAAATCCACGGTGCTTATCGGCTTGACCGATGCGCTGGATCAGATCGGGAAGAAGGCTATCGTGGCCCTGCGCGAGCCATCCCAGGGCCCGGTCATGGGCATCAAGGGCGGCGCCGCGGGTGGCGGTTACGCCCAGATTGTGCCGATGGAGGATATCAACCTGCAATTCACCGGTGACTTCCACGCCATTGCCGCGGCAACGAATACGCTGGCGGCCATCATCGACAATCACATCCACCAGGGCAATCAGCTGGGCATCGACCCGCGCCGCGTCACTTGGCAGCGCTGCGTCGACGTGAACGACCGCGCACTGCGCAATGTGGTCACCGGGCTCGGCGGCTCTGCGCACGGCGTACCGGCAGAAACTGGCTTTACCATTACGGCCGCCTCCGAAATCATGGCCATTTTGTGCTTGGCGACGAGCCTCGAAGACCTCAAGCAGCGCCTAGGCGATATCACCGTCGGCTTTACCTATGACCAACGCCCAGTGACCGCGCGCGAGCTCGATGCGGAAGGCGCGCTGACCGCGCTGATGCGCGATGCTTTGAACCCAAACCTCGTTCAAACCCTCGGCGGGGTTCCCGCACTCGTGCACGGTGGTCCTTTCGCCAATATCGCGCACGGCTGCAACTCCTTGCTGGCGACGCAGACCGCGCTGCAGTTCGGCGATATCGTGCTGTCTGAAGCCGGCTTCGGCGCAGATCTTGGCGGCGAGAAGTTTATGGATATCAAGTCCCGGTTTGGTGACCTGGACGTGGCCGGCGCGGTGGTTGTGGCGACGATTCGCTCGCAGAAGTACAACGGGGGCGCTGCCAAGGATAAGCTCACCGAGGAAAACCTCGAGGCGCTGCAGAAGGGCATCGTCAATCTTGAGCGCCACGTAGAAAACCTGCGCAAGTTTGGGATCAAGCCCGTCGTCGCGCTGAACCTCTTCTGGTCCGATACCGAGGCGGAGCGCCAGTTCATGCGCGATTGGGCTAAGGACTTCGGCGTGGCCCTAGAAGAGGCCAATGTCTGGGCTGAAGGCGGCGCGGGAGCAACGAAGCTGGCCGAGGCCCTGTTGGAGAACCTCGAGGGCGGCGCGCAGCAACTCTACGATCCAGAAGAAGGCATCGAGGCCTCCATCGAGACCATCGCCCGCGAGATCTACCGCGCGGACCGCGTGGAATACGGCTCCAAGGCCGTGAAAGACTTGCAGTACATCAAGGACAATGGCTGGGATAAACTGCCCGTAGTCATTTCCAAGACGCAGTATTCCTTCTCCGATGAAGCAACGGCATTGGGTGCCCCGGAAGGACACACGCTGCACGTGCGCGAGCTGCTGCCGCGCACCGGTTCCGGGTTCATTGTGGTGCTGACCGGCAACGTGATGACCATGCCGGGCCTGCCTAAGAAGCCGGCGGCCAATAATATCGACGTCGCCGCCGATGGCACGGTATCCGGACTGTTCTAAAAGGAGCTAATCCGCCGCGGAGCCCGGCCACCCCGGGTACTCCGGCGGCGTGCCGCCAAATTCGGGGCAGATCGCCTGATGCGCGCACCAATTACAGAGCTTGGAGCGTTTCGGGCGAAAGTCCCCGGCGCGCCCATCGGCCTCAATCTTGGCCCACAGTTGGCCTAGATCGCGCTCGAAGTATTCGAGTTCTTCCTGGGTAGGAGCTAAAAACATCGAGTCCAGCACCTTGAGATACATCAGCCGCAGTTGGTGGGGGATGATGCCCAGCAGGCGCCAGTACACCAGGGCGTAAAAGCGCATCTGGAATTGGGCGCTCTGGGAAAACCGGGGTGCTGGTTTCTTTCCCGTCTTATAATCCACGACGCGCACCTCGCCGGTGGGGGCGCGGTCCACGCGGTCAATAAACCCGCGCACGGGCACGCCATTGGGCAAGACTGTATTGACATACATCTCGGTTTCTTGGCAGTCGAAGCCCTGCGGGTTTTCCATCTGAAAATAGCCCTTGAGCAGCTCGCGGGCGGCGACGAAGAAGTCATACGTTTCTTCTTCGGGCACGAGCTCGAGCAGTTCAGCGTCCTCTTCTGTCATCGCGGCCCAGCTCGGTTTGATCATCTTTACCGCTGCTGGGTAGGTGCGCTCTTCACGCGGGAGCTTATGCGTTTCTTCTAGGACCGCGTGGACCAGGGTTCCCTTAACTTGGGCGATGGTCTTGGGCTCGGGAATCTTGTCGATGGCCCGGAAACGGTAGAGCAGCGGGCACTGCTGGTAGTCGGAGGCGCGCGAGGGCGACAGGGCAAGGGGACGGGGGCGGGGAGTTGATGTAGTAGCCATGGTGTATCTAGCCTATCGCTGATCGTTTCGTGGCAAGCTAGAAGGCATGAGTTATACCGATAAGTTCCTTGATTTCTTGGCGGCCTCGCCGTCGTCGTACCACGCCGCGCATGAGGTAGCGCGCCAGCTGCAAGAATCTGGCTTCCAGGTTCAGGATGAGCGCGAGGACTGGTCGGCCGCACCAGGCGGGCACGTCATGGTCCGCGGCGGTGCGGTTGCCGCGTGGTACGTGCCGGAAGGCGCCGATAAGAACTCCGGTTTCCGCATCGTTGGCTCGCATACTGATTCGCCGGGGCTGGCGCTCAAGCCCACGCCCGATTTTTCGGCTGTAGGTTGGCAACAGGTCGCGGTGGAAATCTACGGCGGTGCCTTGCTGCACACGTGGTTTGATCGTGAACTTACCGTCGCCGGCCAGGTGGTGACCACGGATGGGCGCCAGCACCTCGTGAATACGGGTCCAGTCCTGCGCCTTCCTTCGCTGGCCATTCACTTGTACCGCAAGGATGAGTTCAAGCCGGACCGCCAAAAGCACATGCAGCCGGTGCTGACGGTCGGCGATGAAGAGGCGTCGATCCTGCAGGTGGTGGGGGAGCAGGCGGGCATCGCCAAGCAGGATATTGCTTCCTTCAACCTGATTACCGCCGATGCCGCCCGGGGTGCCGTCTTTGGCGCGGGCGAAAAGTTTATCGCGGCTGGCCGCATGGATAACCTATCTTCGGTGCACGCCTCGCTGGAGGCCATGCAAAGCGCTGCGCAGGACTATGACGGCTCCGATATTTTGGTCATGATGGCCTTTGACCACGAGGAAGTGGGCTCGAGTTCCCGCTATGGTGCCGCCGGACCGATCCTGCAGGACGTGCTAACCCGCACCGCCCGCGCGCTGGGGGCTAATGAGGAAGAGCGATTCCAGATGTTCGCTCGCTCCAGCTGCGTGTCTGCCGATGCCGCGCACTCGGTGCACCCCAATTACGCGGATAAGCACGACCCCACCCACCAGCCGATCATTGGGCAGGGCCCAGTGACCAAGATCAACGGCAACCAGCGCTACGCCTCAGATGCACAGACGATTGCTCTGTGGGAGACCGCGTGTGCCAAGGGTGGGGTTCCGGTGCAGCGTTTCGTGGGCAATAACGATGTGCCGTGCGGCTCGACCATCGGCCCGATTACCGCAACGCGGCTGGGTATCGACACCGTCGATGTGGGCGTGCCGATGCTGTCGATGCACTCCGCGCGCGAGATGGTGGGCGAGCAGGACCAAATATGGCTCTCGCGGGCTCTTGAGGCATACTTGAAGGGTTAGTACCCACAACCTCGAGGAGTTTTGCGGCATGGCTTATTCTGGCCCCTTTTCCTATGGCGACCGCGTGCAGCTGACGGACGCTAAGCGTCGCCACTACACGGTCATTTTGAAAGAAGGAGGCCAGTTCCATTCCCATAAAGGCATAATCAACCACGATGACATCATGGGGATGGATGAAGGTTCCGTCATCGAGTCCACCTTGGGCTCGTCCTTCCTGCTCTTCCGCCACCTCATGGTGGATCACGTCTTATCGATGCCGCGCGGTGCCGCCGTCATTTACCCCAAGGACGCCGCACAAATCTTGGTCGAGGGCGATATCTTCATGGGCGCCCGCGTGCTTGAGGCCGGTGCGGGCTCCGGCGCCTTGTCGATGTCCCTCCTGCGCGCCGTGGGCCCCGAAGGCCACGTCTATTCCTATGAAATCCGCGATGATCACCTGGAGTACGCGGTCGATAACGTCGAGGAATACTTTGGCGCTCGCCCCGAGTGGTGGTCGCCGCGCCTAGGCGATCTCGGTGATGTCACCGCTGAGGACCTCGGTGGCCCCGTCGACCGCATCATCTTGGACATGCTGGAGCCTTGGGAGAACCTGGAGACCGTGCGCGATCTGCTGATCCCTGGCGGCGTGTTCATGACCTATGTGGCAACGGTCCCGCAGCTGATGAAGGTCATGGAGGGCATCCGCGAGCTACAATGCTTTACCGAACCGAAGGCGTGGGAATCCCTCGTGCGCGAGTGGAAGGTAGAAGGCCTAGCCACCCGCCCGGAGCACCGCATGAATGCGCACACCGCATTCCTAATTTGGACCAGGCGGCTTGCCGATGGCGTCACCCCGCCGCGCCCCCAGCGCCGCGCCCGCAAATAAGGTGCACAATTTTAAGTACACGGGTGTAATTAAATACTAAAGTGGCCTCGCTCATACCTTGTCGCGCGTTAAAGTGGTGTGCATGGATGAAGCCACGGATAATAAGCGGCAACTCAGCCAGCTTGCTGCGCGCAATCAAAAGCTGGTGGAGCTACTACAGAAATCGCGCGCCGAGCTCGAGCAGTTATTTGCTGAGGTCAATGCGCTTGCAGAGCCAGCCTCTACCTATGGCGTCTTTTTGGCCTACTCCCCGCACCAAAGCGAGGTAGGCACCACCGCGGAGGTCTATACCAACGGCCGCGTCATGCAGCTCAAGGTCTCCCCCAACGTGGAGCCGGGCAGCCTGCAGGTGGGCCAACAGGTCCGGTTGGGCGATGGCTTCGTGGTCGTCGAAGGCTGCGCTCCTACGAGCACCGGCGAGCTTGCCACCGTGGTCGAGCGCTTGGACCAGCGCCGGGCCGTCGTGGCTAATTCCGCGGGGGATAACCGCGTCGTCCTGCTCGCACAGGCGCTGCAAGAAAGCGTACGCGCGGGCGAGGTGGTGCTGTTAGATACCAAGGCTTCCGTGGCCGTGGAAAAGGTGGATCAAGCAGAGGTATCCCAGCTCTCGCTGGAAGAAGTGCCCGATGTGCGCTACGAGGACATCGGCGGATTGGATGAGCAGATTTCGCAGATCCGCGATTCCGTCGAGCTGCCCTTTATCCATCCCGAGCTCTACCGGCAATATGGCCTGCAACCGCCCAAGGGCGTATTGCTTTATGGCCCACCCGGCTGCGGAAAGACGCTCATTGCTAAGGCCGTGGCTAATTCCCTGTCTACCCAAATGGGGGGAGACGGATCCAGCTACTTCCTCAATGTTAAGGGCCCAGAGCTGCTGAATAAGTACGTCGGCGAAACCGAGCGCCGCATCCGGCTAATTTTTGAGCGCGCCCGCGAGCTCGCCCAGGCCAGCGCGGATCGCCCCGTGGTCATCTTCTTTGATGAGATGGAATCCATTTTCCGCACCCGTGGATCTGGGGTCTCATCCGATATGGAAACCACCGTCGTTCCCCAGCTGCTGACGGAACTCGATGGCGTGGAGGGCCTCAGCAATGTGGTCATCATCGGCGCCACCAACCGGGAAGAGCTCATTGACCCCGCCATCATGCGCCCGGGCCGGCTGGATATGAAGGTGCGCATCAATCGGCCTACCAAGCGCGGCGCGCGCGAGATTTTCGCCCGCCACTTCGATCCATCCATTCCACACGAGGGCGATATTGACGAGCTCATCGGCGATGCCGTAGATGAGCTCTATAGCGATAGGCCTTTTGCCCAGCTGCACTTTAGCAATGGGCAGCGCCAGGTCCTGCACTACCGCGATTTCGTCTCTGGCGCGATGATTGCCAATATCTTGGCCCGGGCTAAGAAGCTAGCCATCAAGGAGGCTTTATCGGACCACGGTGCGCAGCGCGCCGCGGAGGAAGGCGATGGGGGCGTTAAAGGGGGCATCGGCAAGCAGCACCTGCGTGCCGCCATCGCCGCCGAGCAGGCGGAATCGGAATACATGCCCACCTCAACCAACCCCGAGGAATGGAGCAAGATTGTTTCCGCGGATCACGGCGGATCGCGTGTGACCAGTGTGGAACTTTTAAGCGGAAGGAGCTGTACGTGGCCCGCGTGCTAGGAACGGAAACGGAATACGGCATTTCTACGCCGGATTCGCCGGAGGAATCCCCAATCATCACCTCGACCCACGCGGTGGTGGCCTATGCAGCGCTGTACACGGGCGCGCGTTCGCGCTGGGATTTTGCGGAAGAACATCCCTTGCGAGATTCCCGCGGTTTTGACCTCAAGCGCTACGATACGGTTCCCGTGGTAGACCCCAATGCGGTTGGTGTGGCCAATGTTGTCACCCCGAGCGGGGCGCGGTTCTATGTGGACCATGCCCACCCCGAGTACTCGGCGCCGGAATGCACAAATGCTTGGGACGCGACGCTCTATGACGCCGCCGGCGATCACACGCTGCTGCAGGCCAGGGATGCCGTCGCGGAGCTGACGGAGCAGGGAAAGTCCGTCCTCGTGGATCGTCAACCGTGCCCGCCGCTGCGGTTTTATAAAAACAATGTCGATGGCAAGGGTGCCAGCTACGGTTCGCATGAAAATTATCAGTACGCACGGAGCACCGATTTTTCGGTCATGGCCCAGGCGCTGATTCCCTTCTTCGTTGCCCGGCAGGTCGTCATCGGTGCTGGGCGCATGGGCCGCGGGGAGTTTGGGGAGGAACCGGGGTTCCAGATTTCCCAGCGCGCGGACTATATCGAGCAGGAAATTTCCCTGGAAACCACCCTCAACCGCGGCATTATCAATACCCGCGACGAGCCCCATGCCATCCACGATGACTTCGGCCGCCTGCACGTCATTATCGGCGATGCGAATATGTCGCAGACCTCGACGCTGCTGAAATTGGGCATGACCTCGCTGGTGCTCGATGCCATTGAGGCCGGCACGGACTTTAGCGATTTGCGCCTTGCCGATGCCGTCGCGGAGGTGCCCCTGGTAAGCCGCGACCTCGAATTGCGCCACCGGCTCACGCTTGCCGATGGCCGCGAGCTCACCGCCCTCGAGCTGCTCGCCGAATACCGCCGCCGCCTGCAGCCGGAGACTTCCGCCGACCACAAGGTGCTGGCGGCCTGGAACGAGGCGGTAGGGCTACTTGCCGATGACCCCCTCAAGGCCTCCCACCTCCTAGATTGGGTGGCCAAGTACCGGTTGATCAAGAGCTACCTCGACCGCGGCATCGCCCCAGATGACCCCAAGCTGCGCCTTATCGACCTGCAATATGCCGAAATCGATCCGGCGAAGTCGCTGCACTATGCGCTGGTGCGCAAGGGCCAGATGCGCCAGCTCTTTAGCGCCGAGGACCTGCGACGGGCCGCGGCCGAGCCGCCTACCGACACCCGTGCATATTTCCGCGGGCGCATAACGCAGAAATTCGGCGAAGATATCATCGCCGCCAGTTGGCAAAGCCTCACCCTGCGCCGTGGTGCTACGGACGGGCGCTCCCGCAATGGCGTCTGGGCTACCGTGGCCATGGATGATACCCGTGGCCTCACCCGTGCGGACTGCGAAGGCATCATCGAGGGCGCCAGCAGCGTAGAGGAGTTACTTGAAGGGCTTGCTGCCATCGGCATCCAGCCCGAGTATCGTAAGTAATGATCACCTAATATGAGGAAAGGATGACACCATGTCCACTTCGAATCGCCAGGTCAGTAGCAATAATGGGGGAAATGGCCCCGAGTCAGAGGAAGAATTTACCGCTACCCAGCTCAATATCAACACCTCCGGCACCGATGATCTCTTGGATGAGATCGATGGCCTGCTAGAAAATAACGCGGAAGAATTCGTCCGCTCGTACGTCCAAAAGGGCGGACAGTAGGCGTGGAATCCACCCGTCCCGTTTTTGCTCGGCGGATCATGGGCATCGAAACCGAGTACGGCCTGTCCACGGCGACGCCGAAGAGCCAGCGGGCATTAAGCCCCGATGAGGTTGCGCGCGTGCTCTTCCGGCCGATCGTGGAAAAATACGCCTCGTCCAATATCTTTGCCACCAATGCCAGCCGCCTGTACCTCGACGTCGGCTCGCACCCTGAGGTAGCCACCGCCGAGTGCGATAGCCTCAGCCAGCTCATCGCCCATGAATGCGCCGGTGACCGCGTGATGAACCGCCTGGTCCTGCAGGCGGAAGACGCTTTGGCCGAAGAAGGAAACGAGCGCGCGGTCTACCTTTTTAAAAATAACGTCGATTCCGCCGGGCACTCCTTTGGCTGCCACGAGAATTACCTCATTAGCAGGCACATGGTGCTCAAAGACCTGGGCGTAGCGCTCTTGCCGTTCTTGATTACCCGCCAACTTATCTGCGGGGCGGGAATGGTGCAGCCTGCCAAGGGCGACCAACCCGCGCAATTCCTCTTATCCCAGCGCGCCGATCAGGTATGGGAGGGCGTATCGTCCGCGACCACCCGCTCCCGGCCCATTATCAATACCCGCGATGAGCCGCATGGGGATTCCAAGCGCTTCCGCCGCATGCACATCATCGTGGGCGATTCCAATATGGCAGAGCCCACCATCGCATTGAAGGTCGGCTCCACCCTGCTCATGTTAGAGATGCTGGAGGCGGGCTTCGAGCTGCCCGAACTCGAGATCGCAGATCCAATCCACCACATCCGCTCCATCGCACGCGATGTGACCGGCTCTACGCCGCTGCCGCTTGTTAGCGGGGGAACCATTACCGCCTTGGAGGTCCAGCAGCAGCTTTGCGCGCGGGCGCGCGATTGGCTCGCTCACCGCGAAGACGCCGGCACGCCCACGGCGGAATTAGAGCGCGTCGTTGACCTGTGGGAGCGCATCCTGCGCGCCATCGAGACCGGAAACTTTTCCGGAGTGAACCGCGAGATTGATTGGGTGATCAAGCTCGAGCTGCTCGAGCGCTACCGCTCCCGCTTGGGCGGTGACTGGGCGCATCCGAAGCTGACGCAGGTCGATATGACCTATCACGATATCCGGCCTGGGAGAGGCTTATATGACGTGCTGCTGCGCCGTGGGATGATCGAGCGCTGGATTGATGATGAGTCCATCGAGCGCGCGGTATCGGCCGCGCCGCCGACTACGCGCGCGGCTTTGCGCGGAAAGTTCCTAGCTGCGGCCGAAGAATGCGGCGCGCACGTGACCGTGGATTGGACGCGGCTGAAGGTTAACCGCCCAGAACCGCGCACCGAGGAACTGCTGGATCCCTTCGCGTCCACCGATCCGCGCGTTGAGGCATTGCTAGACTATATGCACGATAATCACGCCTAGGGCGTGCACATTGAGCACTGGGGAGAGTAGACAACGTGGTGGCATCACGATCCACGCCGAGCCGGCAGGATGCGGCGGTAGAAAGGCTCACCAACCTATCCTTTGCGCTGCAAGGAGCGGCGAATTCGGGTGGTTCACCTGACCGCTCCGCGGCCTGGATCCGCAGCCACGTCGCAGGTTATAGCGATAAGTCCGACGAGGCTTTCACCAAGGCACTGGGCCGCGATATCGCCACCTTGCAACGCGCCGGAGTCCCCATCGTGCACACCGGTGGGGAAGACGGTGTCTCGTACCGCCTCGACCAAAGCAATTACCAGCTCCCGCCGGTGGAATTTTCACCGGAAGAAGCGATGGTGCTTGGCATCGCAGGGGGAGTGGGAACCCCTGGTGGATTGAGCGATTTCTCCCTGTCCGGGTGGACCAAGATTGCCGCTTCGGGGGCCTCCCGCAACCTGGAGGGTGCCCCCGTATATACCGCGGTCAATGACATCACCCGGCTCGCCCCCGAAGTCATCACCTTCGTCCTCGCCGCCGTGCGAAATAAAGTGCGCATCACCTTTTCCTACCGCCCCCATCCGGCGGCTGAGACAGTGCGCCGGACCATGGATCCCTGGGGAGTGGTCAACCACCAAAGTCGCATTTATATTGTTGGCTTCGATGTTGACCGCGCAGCCCCGCGCGTCTTCCGGGCCTTAAGGCTTTCCGATATCAAGCGGTCCCACCAGCCGGCTGAGCACATCGAGCCGACGGTGGACATCGACAAGCTCGTCAAAGAGGCGCTACAACGCGGCGAAAAGGTGGATGCGACCCTGTATATTCCAGAGGGTCAAGCCCAAGAGCTAGAAAGCGTGGGCACGCGCACCGCCGATGGCACCGTAGTGCTTACCGGGGTCCAGAAGGATTGGTTGGTGCGCAGCGCAGCGGGCTATGCCCCAGAAGTAAAAGTGCTCGATCCCCCCGAGGTGCGCAATGACATCATTAATCTATTGCGCGCAGCCGCCAACCACAATGGAGCTGAGTAAACCTATGGCCGATGGATCTCATAAACTGCAAGCGCTCGTCCGGTCGCTCAACCTCATCCCGTATTTTCAAAACCATCCGGATAAAACCCCGATGGAGGCGGCCGCGGATTTGGGGATGGACCCAGGAGAGCTAAAAGATGCCGTGGACCGGCTATTTTGCTCTGGGACTGGCCGCAATACCGAAGAGCTCATCGATCTCTCTTTCAGCTACCGCGATGGTGTCACCATCTACAATGACCAAGGTCTGGGACAAGCATTGCGGCTTACCCCAACCGAGGCAGGCGCCCTCTTGCTTACCCTAGAATCCCTCGAGGCCATGCCCGGGCTGCTGGATGCCAGGGCGATTAAGTCGGCCGCGGAGAAATTGCGCTCCATTATGGATGAGCGCACGCTGAGTATCTATGACACGTTATCGACGGTGGACCCGCAAGAATCCGATATCCAGGCAACCTTAAACCGCGGGCTCAATGAAAAACGGCGCATCCGGATGCGCTATTGGAGTGCTTCATCTAATAAGGAAACCGAGCGCCTAGTTGATCCGGCCCGGATCTTCATCGTGGATGCCGAGCCTTATCTCGCGGCATGGGAAGAAGATAAGCAGGGGCATAGGACCTTCCGCATCGACCGCATCAAGCATGCCGAGTTGACCGAGGAAACTGCTCATCCGCGCCTCAAGGAGCTGGATTTCGACGCTGCAGCACCCTTTAATTTAGGTACGGCGGATTCCGTGGAATTAATCATTCATGAAGAATTCACTTGGCTTGCAGAATACTACGATATGCAACTAAGCAAACGCCTAAAAAACGGCACTGTAGCTGCAACGATGCAGGTAGGATCGGTGGATTGGCTGGTTCGTTTCGCCCTCGGGCAGGCCGATAGGTTACGCGTTATAGCCCCTCAATCTATTGTGAATCTCATTGCGGAACGCGGAAATGCCGCGTTGAAGGGCTATACTTAAAATTCAGTTACTGCACGCACATGCGTCTTAAAATTGCCTCGCGAATTCTCCCCGCGAAGGGAGAGAGCGCGGCGGCCATCTGGCGCAGGCAAAGAAGAACCGAAAGAGGATCTTATGACCTTAGGACCATTGGAAATCGGCCTGATTGTTCTCGTCATCATCTTGCTATTTGGCGCGAAGAAACTGCCCGATCTTGCTCGTTCCATGGGCCGCTCGATGCGCATTTTCAAATCTGAGGTCAATGAAATGCAATCGGAGGACACCAAGCGCTCTGAGGCTCAAGCTCAATTGAGCCAGAAGCGCCAGCAGTCCGATGAGGAGTTCTGGAACCGCCCAGATATGCAACCTGGCCACCAGCAGGGAAACACTTCTTCTCAGAATTAACGCCTTCTGCCTGCTAGAAACGCGAACACGCTTTGCTTATGTACTCGCCAGCCGTGCCGGCGCGCGGCATCCAGATACCGAGTGAGCAGGGTAGTGTTCGCTCTTGTGCGTTGAAAGAGCCAAATTGATGTCCTCACAGTCCCACCCTGTCGGTGAACAAGGATCCCGCGTGCGCCGCAAGCGGCGAGGTTTTTCACGCAAGCCCAAGAATCCAACGGGCGAGATGACCTTAGTGCAGCACCTGCAAGAGCTGCGGCGAAGGATCATTATTTCCTTGTTGGCCTTGGTTATCGGTGCGATCATCGGTTTCATTTGGTACCAGCAGGCGCCCTTCCGGATTCCGCCGCTGGGAGAAATTCTGCGCGAGCCTTATTGCTCATTGCCGGAAGATAAGCGGGCCAATTTCAATAACGATGGCGAATGCCGCTTGCTTGCCACCAGCCCCTTCGAGATGCTCATTTTGCGTCTGAAGGTCGGTGCTTTGGCCGGTACGGTGATTTCGTCCCCTGTCTGGCTCTACCAGGTGTGGGCATTCATCGTCCCAGGCCTGCATAAGAACGAGCGCCGCTATACCTTGAGCTTCGTCGTTGTGGCCGTCTCACTCTTCCTGGCGGGCGCCGTCTTGGCCTACTTCATCTTGTCCGTGGGCTTGGAATTCCTCATTGGTATCGGCGCTGAGTATCAAACCGCAGCATTAACCGGTGAGCGATATTTTTATTATCTTTTGGCGATGTTGCTCATCTTCGGCATCAGCTTCGAGGTTCCACTTTTGGTGGTCTCGCTCAATCTCATTGGTATCTTGGAATACAACCACGTCAAGGACAAGCGCCGCATTATCATCGTCGTGGTTATGATCTTCGCTGCTTTGGTGACGCCAGGCCAAGAACCGTTTAGCATGCTGGTCTTATCCGCCTGCCTCTTGCTGCTTATCGAGATTGCCTTCCAGTTCTGCCGCATTCACGATAAACGCCAGAACCGGCAGCGCCCTGAGTGGATGGATCTTGATGATGAATCCGCGTCCGCGCTTGATGAGGGCCCCACGGGCGTGGGTGGACCCGCGCCTGTCGATGCCCCATCGGGCGTGTATGCCTCCCCAAAGCCCACGGCACCTAGCGCGTCATCGCAGACTGTCCGCGCGGAAAAGCGGGCGGCGGATAGCACTTCGCAGCAGGCTGGGGATCGCAAGGGGCCGCCACGGCCTACCGATGAAGGCGGCTTTTTCGACGATGTGCTTTAAGCACGGGTAGCCTTGTGAGATATGACTGAAACTCACCTGGATACCTTCGCTGCCGGCCTCCCATACCCCTTGGATGAGTTCCAGGTGCAGGGGTGTGAGGCGGTAGAAAGTGGCCAAGGTGTGCTCGTCTGCGCCCCTACCGGCGCAGGTAAAACCGTCGTTGGCGAGTTTGCCGTTTCTTTGGCCTTAAGCCGCGGCACGAAGTGCTTTTATACCACCCCGATTAAGGCGCTGAGCAACCAGAAGTACCACGACCTCGTCGCTGAGCACGGCGAGGATGCCGTTGGTCTGCTTACTGGCGATGTCTCTATCAACTCGGACGCCGAAATCGTGGTGATGACCACTGAGGTGCTGCGCAATATGATCTACGCGGATTCGCCCGCGCTGGATAGGCTTACCCACGTGGTCATGGATGAAATCCACTTCCTTGCAGATGCCTCCCGCGGTGCGGTCTGGGAAGAAGTCATTTTGAACTTGGCGGATCACGTTTCCATCATTGGTCTATCTGCCACCGTGTCCAATTCCGAGGAATTCGGTGAATGGCTCGCTACCGTCCGCGGAGATACCTCTGTCATTGTGACCGAACACCGGCCGGTTCCGCTCGATCAATGGATGATGTTGGGCCGCAAGATTTATCCGCTCTTTGAACCGGAATCCGGCGGCCAGGTCAATTCTGAGTTAGAGCGCCGCATTCAGCGCTTGGAGGCGGGCGATAGCGATGATGCGCGCGCGGACTATAAATCCGGCAAGGGTTTTCGCGCGAGGGCGCGCCACAAGGGCGGCGGGCGCAGCGATTTTCATGGGAAGGCCGGCGGTCGTTCCGGTTCTTCTCGCCCGCAGGATCGCTACCGTCCCTTAGGGCGCCCGGAGGTGCTCAAGGTGCTGCAATCGCAAGATATGCTGCCCGCGATTACCTTTATTTTTTCCCGCGCCGGTTGCGACGGCGCGCTCTATCAGTGCCTGCGCAGCAGGATGGTGCTGACGACGCAAGAAGAAGCAGAAGAAATCAAGGCCATCGTCGATGCCGGCGTCGAGGGCATCCCAGAAGAAGACCTCCAGGTCCTAGACTTTCGGCGGTGGCGCGAAGCGCTCTCGCGTGGTTTTGCTGCCCACCACGCAGGGATGCTGCCGGCATTTCGCCACATCGTCGAAGAACTCTTTGTTCGCGGCTTGGTGCGCGCCGTATTCGCAACAGAGACCCTTGCCTTGGGCATTAATATGCCCGCCCGCACGGTGGTGCTCGAAAAGCTCATTAAGTTTAATGGCGAAGCGCACGTGGACCTCACGCCAGGCCAATACACGCAGCTGACCGGGCGTGCTGGCCGGCGCGGAATCGATACCCTGGGCAACGCGGTCGTGCAGTGGGCGCCTGCTATGGATCCGCGTTTTGTCGCAGGTTTGGCTTCGACGCGCACGTATCCGCTCATTTCTACGTTTGCGCCGGGCTATAACATGGCCATTAACCTGCTGGGCATGCTCGGTTTTGAAGACTCGCTGCGGCTGCTGGAAAAGTCCTTCGCACAGTTCCAAGCCGATGGCTCCGTGGTGGAAGAAACCCGCGAATTAGAACGCGCGGAGCATCGCGTGTGCGAGTTGCGGGAGCAGCTTGACGATGCCGTCGATGCCCTCGCACCACCGGCCAAGGACGGCGAGGATCCCGCCGAGGTGCTCATGGATTATATCCGGTTGCGCCGCGAGCTAACGGCAGAAGAAAAACAATCCAAGGTTGATAAGGAACACCAACGCACCCAGGAAGTAGTCGCGGTGCTAGCCCGCCTGCAATTGGGCGACGTCATCGCGATTGCCGGAAAGAAACGGCCCACCCTTGCCGCGGTGGTCACCCCGGCCAACCAGACTGAGGATCCACGTCCGTGGGTGACCACGGAATCTGGGTGGTCTGGGCGCATCGATGCCACCGGGATTAGCAATCCACCGATTCAGCTGGGCCGTATTAAGATCCCGAAGCCGGTGCGGAAGAATCCGCGGCGCAATACCAAGTACATCCAGGATGTCTTCCGCCGCGAAAAGTTTGATCGTCCGAAGCGGATGAAGTCGAAACCACGCCTGCGACCAAATAAGCGGGTGGGCGAGTTGCGCGATGCCATTCGCGAGCACCCTGCACACGAGTGGCCCGCCACCGATAGGGAGCAGCTAGCCGGCGTGGCGCAGAAGTTGGCGCGGCGCGAGCGCGACCTTGAAAAGCTGCAGGCCAAGGTGAATAAGGCGACCGATACATTGGGTCGCACCTTTGAACGCATCGTGGATCTGCTCGCGGAGATGGACTATGTCGAATTCTCTGGCGCGGGCAGCGATCGCACGCCGGTGATTACTGAGGAAGGTGAGCGCCTGGCCAAGATTCATAGCGAATCCGATCTGCTCGTTGCCCAATGCCTGAAGCGCGGCATTTGGGATGAGCTGGATCCGGCGGAATTGGCCGGCGTTGCTTCCCTGTGCTGCTTTGAAAATAGGAAGGCCACTGGGGGCCAGCCGGAGGCGGCAACGGACCGCATGGCCGATGCCATGAATGCGACCTGGCGCATCTATACCGAGCTCAGCGCAGATGAACGCCGCCACCGGCTGTCGCCAACGCGCGAACCCGAAGCCGGCTTTGCACTAGCCATTCACCAGTGGGCGGCGGGTGCGCCCTTGGGCTATTGCATGGCGGCGGCCAATGAGGCGGGCGCGGAGCTTACCCCCGGTGACTTCGTGCGGTGGTGCCGCCAGGTCGTGGACCTACTGCAGCAAATCGCCAAGACTGGCTACGATGGCCAGATCCAGCGCAACGCGCGCCGCGCGATCGATGCCATCCAGCGCGGGGTCGTCACGATCGGGGCCTAAGCTAGCCCAGGCCGCTGGCTAGTAGACTGTGGGGCATGACTACTCAGGCTTTTTCTCCCGAAGTGTATTCGCGTCGGCTCGCGGCCGCGCAAGAAGCAGCCGCCCAGCAGGGCATTGACCTTTTGCTGATTGGCACCGGCCCCGATTTCGCCTACCTGACCGGTTCGTGGGTATCGTCCCACGAGCGCCTGACGGTGCTGGCCGTTCCCCAAAGCGGCACGCCGTGGATTGTCTCGCCGAATACGGATATCACGGATATTAAATCGGCGCCCGTCGGCAAGCTCGACGTTGAGCTGCGCGGGTGGAATGACGGCGATAATCCCTACGAGCTCGCTCTCAAGGGCGCTGCGTCGATCACGAAGGTCGCGCTGGGCCAATCCCTAACGGCGGATCATATCCTGCAGTTCCAGGGGCTCGTATCTGATGCGGACTACGTCCTTGCCACCTACGCGCTGGCAGAGCTGTTTACCCGCAAGGACGAGGCGGAAATCGCGGAGCTGCGCAAAGCCGGTCAGGCCATCGACGCCGTGCACGCCAAGGTCCCCGAGCTCCTGCAGCCCGGCCGCACCGAGGCCGAGGTGGCCCATGAACTGGAAAAGCTCATTCTCGAAGAGCATTCCATCATTGACTTCGTCATCGTGGGCTCCGGCCCGAATGGCGCCAATCCGCACCACAGCTTCTCTGACCGGAAGCTGGCGGCGGGCGAGCCCGTTGTCGTGGATCTCGGCGGTACCTTGCCCTCCGGCTACCACTCCGATTGCACCCGCACCTACGTCGTAGGCGGCGATCTCAGCCAGGCGCCGCAGGACTTCCAGGACGCCTATGCCGTGCTTTACGATGCCCAGGCGGCCGCCCGCGCCGCCGCCAAGCCCGGCAGCACGGCCGAAGAAATCGACGGGGTTGCTAGGAAGGCCATTGCCGATGCCGGTTGGGGCGATAAATTCGTCCACCGCACCGGCCACGGTATTGGTCTCTCGACCCACGAGGAGCCCTTTATCATGGAGGGCAATGACCTAGCGCTGGAAGAGGGCATGGCCTTTTCCATCGAGCCGGGCATTTACCTGGAGGGAAAGTGGGGCATGCGCCTCGAGGATATCGTGGTACTTACCAAGGATGGCTACGAGTCCCTCAACGTCGTCGAACGCGAAGTGCGCTAAGTGGCTGGCGTACTGATCCTGGGCGGGCGCAGCGATATCGGCGGCGAAATCGCCCAGCGCGTGGCCCGCGGCAACGACATCGTCCTCGCCGCGCGCGGGACCCACGGGCTTGAGGAGATTACCTCCCGGTTAGAGGCCGCTGGTGCGCGCAGCGTCCACCAGCTGTCCTTTGACGCGGAGGACTTTTCCCAGCACCGCCAGATCTTTGCCGAGGCCAAGGAACGCGTCCGCGCGATTGAACTTACCGTGGTCGCCTTTGGCATTCTGGGGGATCAAGATAGGGCGGACACCGATCCTGCCCACGCGGCACAGATCGCCACCATCGACTACACCGCCCAGGTCTCCGTACTCACGGTGGCGGCTCAGTCGATGCCGCGCGGCCACATCGTGGCCTTTTCTTCCATCGCTGGGTGGCGGGCGCGGCGCGCCAATTATGTCTACGGTTCCACCAAAGCCGGGCTGGATGCCTTTTGCCAGGGCCTTGCGGACAGGCTGCACGGCAGCGGGCTTGGCCTGATTACCGCGCGCCCAGGGCTCGTCATCGGGTCCATGACCCAAGGAATGAAACCGGCCCCACTATCGGTGCGGCCAGGCGATGTCGCCGATGCCGTCGTCGCCTGCATAGATAACGATGACCGCCGCGGTCAGGCGCGCAGCCACACCCTGTGGATCCCAAGGGCGCTACAAGCCTTGGCATGGGTCATGCGGTTGGTGCCCCGACCCATCTGGCGGCACATGCCGCGCTAGTCGGCCTCGCCTTCCCGCAATAGGGGCGAGTTGATGTCGAAGATGAATCCGCGCGGGGCGAGCACGCGGAGGACGACCTCGGCATCGCCCTCCGCGATGTCGTGAAAGACTAAGCCACCCCACGGGGTGACCGTGATGTTCACCTCGAGCTGGCCGATAAGCTGCGCGAACTGCGCCGGGATGGCGCCTTGGTAGACCCCCGCGCCAAGGTCGACCACGCCTTCTGCCTGGTGCTCGTCCAACCAGCCAATGGGCCCAGGTTCTGCGTTAAGCTCCGCGTCACTTGTCACACCGCCCTTCGTCTCGGTGTTTTGTGCACCGAGGCGTTGGAGGTGGGCTGCGGCATCGGCAAGCGAGAGACCCGCGGTAGGGCTGTCGGCGGCGGGGGACTGGGTGATATTCAAGGTGGCATCGTCAAGCAGCCGCATGTTGACCTGCGTGGCAGAAGCCGGGAGATCGTCGTCGGTAGCGGTAATTGCGAGCGATTCCAAGCCGGGCTGTTCGGTATTCAGGTGCGTGGCCAGCTCGCGCGCGGCCTGCTTCGCCGCGGCAGAAAGGGGAGAGGCCAGCATAGGAATGTGGAAGCTCTGCAGCTCCAATTCATCCAGCTCCGCCGCCAGCTGCGCCTTGTCTGTAACTCCCCGCAACTCGATGGCGGAATTGGGGCGAATATAAACGCTGCCATCGGCCCAATGCGCCGCGCAATAACCCAAATGGATCCAATCATTGGGGCTGGTAAACCCGCCTACAACGTGTAGGCGCAGGCAAGTGCCGGACTCGGGGTGCTGGAAAAATTCGGGGTAATGCATAGCTTGCCAGTGTAGCCTGAGTGTTGCCAGCACATCGTCAGCATTGCTCGTTAAACTGGAAGCTATGCCGATTTTATATCTCGTCCTCTATATGCTGGCGGAAACCTTAGCGTTTTGGGCCGTCGCTGAGTGGATTGGCGTCTTTTGGGCGCTCATTGCCCTGTTCATCACGATGTTCTTTGGCATGTCCATCGCCGGCATTGAGGTGCGTCGGCTGATGGGTAAACAGGTAGAGCAGGCCGGTGACGGGACCTACTACGTGCGCGATGACAACGTAGGTAAAACCGCCGGCAACGTGGGCTTAACCTTGGCCGGTGGCATGTTGCTGTCCCTGCCCGGGTTCTTGACCAGTTTTCTGGGGCTCCTGCTCATCTTCGCCCCAACGCGGTCGCTGTTTCGAAAGTTTATGGCCGTATCCATCTACCGCAAAGTGGAGAAGATGGGTGTGCGCATTTACGAGGCATCGCCCATGGCGCAACAGCACGATAGCTATGGCAACTTTGGTTCCTTTGGGCAGGCCTCGGGGCAATCCTTTGGTCAGGCCTCGGGTCAGAGCGATTCCCACGAGGTAATCGATGAGGAAGAGCTGCGCAACTGGTCCGAGAACCTGGACCCTGATGACTTCGGTCCCCGCGGCGGCGATGATAATTCGCAGGGTGGAAAATAGGTGGCGGTATTTTTCGCCCGCCTGGTCATAGCGGGTATTTCTGGTGCGCTGACCTTTACCGCCGTTGAGCCTCGCGGCTGGTGGTGGGGCGCGATTATAGGCATCGCCCTGCTGTATGTGAGCCTGATGCCGTGGCGTGGGCGACAGGTGCGCGGGGCTACAGGTGCCCTCTTGGCGGTAACGCACGGCTTGGTCTTGTACCTGCTGAGCCTGCCGTGGATTGGCGAGTTGGTAGGGACCGTGCCCTATGCGGCGCTTTCTATCTGGCTTTCGGTCTATGCCATCCTTTTAGGCATCTTTGGGGCCGCGGTGGCGCGATGGCGATATGGATTTCTGGTCTTTCCCTTCGTATACCTCGCCGTTGAGGTCCTGCGTTCCTCTGTGCCCTTTGGCGGTTTCCCTTGGGTCAAACTGGCGTGGGGGCAAATTGAAGGGCCCTTAGCCAACCTAGCCCCGTGGGGTGGGACCTCGATGATCACGGTGGCAACGGCATTGTGCGCCTGCGGTCTGGCCGGCTTGTTGCTGCGCGGCGGGCGGGTAAAGATAGCCGCTGGCGCCGCGCTTATTCTCCCGCTCATTGCGGGACTCGCGGCTGGGCGCGGCATCGATCCCGCAGATACCAAGGTGGGCGATACCAAGGTGGCCGCGATCCAAGGCAACGTTCCGCGCAGTGGTTTGGATTTCGCCGGGCAACGGCGGGCGGTGCTGAATAACCACGTCCAAGAAACGGAGAAGCTAGCCCGCCGCGAAGACGATATAGATCTGGTGATCTGGCCGGAAAACTCTTCCGATATCGATCCTTTCCGTGACGGCGAGGCGGCCCAGGCCATTAGCGGGGCCGTCGATGCCATTGACGCTCCAGTGCTGGTTGGCACCGCCACCCGCGATGAGGTGGGCGCGCGCAATACCATGCAAGTCTTTACTCCCGGCCACGGCGTGGGCGACCATCACTATAAGAAGTACCTGCAGCCATTCGGTGAGACCATGCCTATGCGGGACTTCTTCGCGCATTTTTCGGACTACGTCGACCTTGCCGGGGATTTTAAGGCAGGGGATGGGCCTGGTGTGGTCTCCATGAATTCCGTCGCGGTAGGTGTGGCGACCTGTTATGAGGTCTCCTTCGATAACGCCTTCCACGAATCCATCAAAAACGGCGCGCAGATTCTCACGACGCCTACCAATAACGCCACGTTCGGCTTTTCCGATATGACGTACCAGCAACTGGCCATGAGCAGGCTGCGCGCGCTCGAAACCGACCGCGCCGTCGTGGTCGCAGCCACCTCTGGGGTCTCGGCACTCGTTCACCCAGACGGCAGCGTAAGCCAATCCTCGGAGCTCTTTGAGCCCGCGGCACTGGTAGAAAGCCTGCCGCTGAAAACCGGTGAAACATTTTCGGTGCGCTACGGTTCGCTCATGCAGTGGCTGATGGTTATTATTGGTACCGTCTGCGCACTCATTGCTGTGCGTACCAACCGATTGGGTCGTACACCTCGCGGTGTCGGCGCTAAAGAAAAGTAGGAGCATTAATTACTGTGAGCACTCTTGATTCTGCGACGCTGGTTATCATCCCAACGTATAACGAGATTGAAAATCTTCCCTTGATTACCGGCCGCGTCCGCGAGGCGCTGCCAGAGGTTCACATCCTCGTTGTGGATGATAATTCCCCCGACGGCACCGGCGAGAAGGCCGATGCTTTCGCAGCAGAAGATGACCACATTCACGTGTTGCACCGCGAGGGCAAGGGCGGCCTCTTGGGCGCTTATATCGCCGGCTTCGAGTGGGGCTTGGAGCGCGATTACCAGGTCCTTTGTGAAATGGATGCTGATGGCTCCCACGCCCCAGAGCAGCTGCATCTGCTGCTGGAGGAGATTGACAACGGCGCGGACCTCGTCATCGGCTCCCGCTATGTGCCAGGCGGCGAGACCGTCAACTGGCCGGCATCTCGCGAATACCTGTCCCGCTTGGGCAACCTGTACATCTCCTTCGCGCTTGGAACCGACCTGTCCGATATGACCGCCGGCTACCGCGCTTTCCGCCGCGAGCTGTTGGAAGACATCGACTTTGACGAGCTGTCCAAGGCCGGCTACATCTTCCAGGTGGACTTGGCCTTCCGCGCGGTCAAGGCTGGATACGATATCCGCGAGGTACCCATCACCTTCACCGAGCGCGAGTACGGCGAATCCAAGCTGGATGGTTCCTTTGTCAAGGATTCCCTCTTCGAGGTAACCAAGTGGGGCGTGGCCCACCGCGCGGAGCAGGTGAAGGATTTTGCCGGCGAGGTGTCCAAGCTGGCGGACCACGAGGTCAAATACGGCTCCGTTCACAATGCCGGCCAGAAGGCCCGCAACGGTGTGGGCTGGGCCACCAACTTGGCCAATGAGCTGGGATACTTGGTCAAGCACCAGGTGGGCCAGCTGACTAAGAAGAAGTAATCTAAGCAGCAGAAAGCCCGTACCCCGTGCCAATATGGCAGCCGGGGTACGGGCTTTAATTAATACCGCTTGAGCCTTTAAGACTTCTTCTGCTGTTCCTGCTCCTTGAGGAGGCGAGCAGCGGTCCGACGGCGGGAGCGCAGGTGGTTAATGCGCTCTTCCAAAAGCTCATCGAGCTCCTCGATGGAGCGACGCTCCCGCAGCATATCCCAGTGGGTGCGCGGTGGCTTGATGGGCTTAGCTTCCACGCCTTCGCCCTCTACGAGGTGGCCCAGTTTGCCATTCTTGCACATCCATTCTTCAGGGATTTCTGCCTCATGTGCAAAGGGCACCTCATAAATCTCACCATCATCCGTGCGGTATTTCACCATCTGACGCGGTGCGAGGTCGTGGTCGCGGTCAGTTTCGTAGCTGACTGCACCCATACGGCTGCCACGGAGTACGCGATCTGCCATGCAACATCATCCTTTTCAAAGAGATCCCTGATTGACGGCGATAGTTTCGCCTAAGAGCTATTTATTATAACGAACACCCAGGCGGTATTGTTCCCAGCCCGCCGTTTAATGGACTAAAGTGTATCGAGTGATCCGTACAGCTAGTCGTGAAAGCAATGTCGGTTCCTGCCAATGGTGTGGAAAGGATATTGACCAAGGCGGTAGGGGACGACCACGTAAGTTTTGCAGCGCCTCGTGCAAACAGCGTGCCTATGAACAAAGAAACAATGTCAGTGGCACGGATATTCCTGCCGATGCAGTAATCTTAAGCCCAGATAAAGTGCAAGGTTTGCGCGACGGCCTTTTTGAATTGCGGTGTTCCGCAGAAGACATTAATACCGCCGCGGAAGAAGGCGCGAGCGCGGAAGAGCTTTCCAGTCTGTGTGAGGAGCTTGTTTCGCTGGCTCGGCGTTTAGAAGGACTTCGATAGTAGATGAAAAAGCTTTTTTATAACCGGAAACTCGTTGTTTCCATTTTCGTGGTTTTAATCCTCGTGCTTACCGCCGTAGCGATCGGCCCGATTGTGTACTCGCTTTTCAAAAGCGGCGGCGTCAAGACGGAGCCCGTGACTGCCGATGGCGCCAAGGCAGCCTCAACGCCGCTCGACGGTTCCTGGTCAGTGGCCAAGGGTCGCGCCGATAACCACACCTCGGTGGGCTTTACCTTCGACGAGGTTCTGCCTGCGGAGAGGACGTCCACCTCCGGATCGACCACGGAGGTCACCGGTCAGGCGGAGATTTCCGATTCCACGCTGGAATCCGCCACCATCACGGTGAATATGGATGCCCTCACCACGGACAAGAAGGTCCGCGACCAAAACATGAAGTCCAAGCTCTTTAAGACCTCAGACTTCCCAGAGTCTTCCTTCACGCTTACCAAGCCCGCCTCGCTTGCCGATGTCCCCGAAGACGGCACCATCGGCTCCGTCAAGCTCACCGGTGACCTTACGATCAAGGACAAGACGCAGGAAATCACCCATGAGTTCGATGTTCTGCGTGACGGTGATGATATCGTCATTGGCGGCGACGTTCCGATTAACCGCCTGGACTACAACGTGGAGACGCCTGACATGCTGGCGGCTAAGGTCGCCGAGGACGGCGAGATCAACCTGCGCATCTCCTTAAACAAGGACTAAACCGTGAATTCTCGACGCTTAATTTCCGCCCTGTGGGTCCGCCTCGTAGTCGTCATAGTTTTCTCGATTTTCGTCGCGGTCCAGCAGATGTGGATTGTCACTGCGGTTGCAGCATTGCTGGCGGTATTAACCATCTGGCAGCTATGGAGCACCTATAAAAACCAATAGAGGACCAAGGCTTCACCCCTTTGATTAACGTCACTGTGACTAAATGCCAGGGTATAAGTGTCCCTGGCGCAGCGGCAGGAAAGTCCAGCTATCGGCACCCGCACGCACAATCGGGCGTTTGGGCCGTTGGGACTGTTCGCTAGACACCCCAGGCAAGCCCAGGCGGATTCGAAAGGCTGGCTCGCTTCAGGTATTCCAAAGGCGTCTCGGCAAAGTCTGGGCCAACTTATCCGCGGAACCTTCAAGCCTTAGCACGCCGCATCCAAAACAAGCGGGGCGGTCAACGCTCCGGACCGAACCGCGAACACGGCAGTCAGCATCGCACGCAATCCATACACGCTCAAGCCGCCCCAGCTTAACCTGCAGAACTCCATAATTGTCCGATAATGTACATTATGTCATTTTAGATCCGTGGAAGTCCCTCCCATCGTGCCGAGGCCCGTCAAATAAGAATGTTCAAGCCACTCACAGCGCAAAATGTTCCAAATTGACAAATAGTGCCCTCCAAAAGCCCTAAATTGGCCCACTATTTGTCAAAACGCATCAAAGCATCCACATCCCGCCCGAACCCAAGCACCCAAGCACCACATACACCAAACGTGCAACGCCCAAGGCCAACACATATGCTGGAGCTCATGACTATTCAACGCGTTGTTAAAAAGCCTTCCCGCGCCGCCCTGTTCCTGGTCTTGGATATTGCGGAAGGCGGCGAGCAAGCCACTCGGGACATGCTCTCCGCTTTTAGCGATACCTTCAAGTCCGTCAATTTCCGCCACAATGAGGGCGAGCTGTATACGGTCGTCGGCATCGGCGCGTCCATGTGGCCGCGCCTTACCAGCGCTCCCCGCCCGGACAAGCTCAAGGAGTTCGAGGCGCTCGAGGGCACTTACAAGGCACCTTCCACGCCCGGCGATATCCTGCTGCATTTCCGCGCGAATACCTATGACCTCTGCCACGAGATGGCGCGCCAGGTCCTGCGCCAGCTGGGCGATGCCGCCACCGTCATCGATGAGACCCAGGGCTTCAAGTACTTGGACCAGCGCGACCTCCTAGGCTTTGTGGATGGCACCGCCAATCCCCTCCCCGAGGAAGCTCTAGAGACAGTGCTGCTTGCCGATGACGCCGATTATCCCCGCGGCTCCTACGTCACCGTGCAAAAGTACACCCATGACCTCAATAAATGGAGCGGCATCAGCACCGAAGAGCAAGAACGCGTTATCGGGCGCACCAAGGCCGATGACGTGGAGCTCGATGAGGATACGCAGCCCTCCAATTCCCACGTGGCCCTCAATGACCTTGAGGAAGATATCTACCGCGAGAATATGGTTTTCGGTTCCTTTGCCGCAGGTGAGATGGGCACGTACTTCATCGGCTATGCCAAAGACCCAGAAGATATCAACGAGCGTTTGCGCAATATGTTTATCGGCGATCCGGAAGGCAATTACGACCGGATCCTGGACTTCTCCACGGCCCTGACCGGTACGAACTTTTTCGTCCCGAGCGTTGACTTGCTAGACGAATTCGACGAGCTTCCGCAATAAAAATCCTAACGCCGCCCGCCGCGATTGCGGTGGGTTAGGCCAAATTGGACGGAGTCTATCATCCCTAGGGTCATGAGCGCCTCGCGAAGTGCGAATTGGAAGGTCCATAACCTGCGGAAAACCGGATCAAAGCCGGCAGCGGCGGCCTCGCGCAGGTGCCCATCGAAAAAGGAACGTTGTTGACGCAGGGACTCAATATAGTGGCTACCCACGTGCGTTTCGGACACGATGCGCAGGTGAGAGTTCTTATCCACGAGCCGGTGCACATCCATGGTCAGCGGGTAGTCGAGGCCGGGCCAGATATAGGCCCGCATGGCTTGCAGGGAAGCTCGTGCCGCGTCCGACATGGATTCGGTGGCCACGGTGGATTGAAAAGCCGCCCGCCCGTTTGCGGTAAGGAAGCGATCGAGGACCCGGATATAGGCCTTGCGCTCTCGCGGGCTTAATTGCTCGAACTTTTCCACGCTGATAATCGCGTCGTAGTGCCCGCGCCACTGTTTGGGGCTCGGAACGGAATCCGGAATCCGCTCTACGTGGATAGAGTCTTCCGTTCCGGCAAAGACAAGCGCCTCGCGCATCTGGGTAATTTGTTCAACATCGCTGGTCAGGACGTCTACTGTGGCGCGGCGCTTGGTAGCGCGTATCGCGGCCTGCATTCCGGCCGCGGGATAGACCAGAAGGTGGGTACCGGCGCCGGTGCGGGTGGCATCGAGAAGCCAATCTGCCGCCCTGCGCTGCGCCTCCCCCAAGTCATCTCGGTCCACGTTGGTGGGCTCGCTGACGGTGGTGACATCGACAAAGTGGCTCTTCGGCTCCCTGCCGCCGGCTTTCGGGCTAAAGCTTTCGACCGTTTCCCGGATCGTCGTCGGCACGCCGCTGGAGAAAACCCCGCCGACGTGGCTCAACCCATCGCCGGCATAGAGGCGCACCAGATCGAGCGGCAGCTCCCCTGGCTCAGAATCGCGGACGCTTAGTCCCTGCGGCTTTGGGAGGTATCCCACCTGTAGGAGCTTGCCCAAAACCTTTACCAATTGGGCGGAGGATTCGACGGTCCACTCGCCTGCCATGTAGCTTTCGGCAAAGCCTAACCATCCGGTAGCGGCGATCCGCTCGAAGAGCGCATCGTGGCCTACCTTCAAATCGGGGCCGCCCGCCGCATCGAGTTCGAGCTCCAAGCCGGCATTATCGCAGGCCTTGGCAAATTCCGCCTCGGCCCGGCGGGATTTTAGAGTCGCCCAGCGCTGCGATGGCACGGTCGCGATATTGGGCCATGCCTCCGCGTCGATGGAGCGTAAATGCTCGGGGGTGGAAAAACTCATGGTTTGGGGAGCGCTCCTGGGTGCAAGGGGTCACGGTGTGGGCTAATTTTAGCCAGTTTCTGAGCGGTTTCGGTCAAGACGCTCCGCAGGAAAGGAAACCCGAAACGCATGTAAATGGGTATCAAGTATGCACGTTATGTGACGAGCGTTTACACTATACGGGTACTTAAATTAAGCTTTCTCGAGGAAGGTCGCATTAATTCCATGACTGATACCCCTTATCGTCCAAACGGAAGCCGTCACCACGTTGTCGTGGTTGGCGGTGGATTCGGCGGTCTTAACACTGTGAAGAAGTTAAAGAACGCCGATGTTGAGATCACCCTCATCGATAAGAAGAACCACCACCTGTTCCAGCCGATGCTCTACCAGGTGGCAACCGGCATGATTTCCGCAGGTGAGGTTGCGCCCTCGACCCGCCAGCTGCTGCGCAACCAGGATAATGTGGACTTTGTCAACGGCAACGTGACCGACATTAACCTGGAAGACCAGACGGTTACCGCCGAGCTCGATGACTTTTCGCGCACCTACTCCTATGACTCCCTTGTGGTCGCCGCTGGCTCCAGCCAGTCGTACTTTGGCAATGACCACTTTGCGGAGTTTGCACCTGGCATGAAGACCTTGGATGATGCCTTGGAGCTGCGTTCCCGCATCATTTCCGCCTTCGAAAAAGCTGAGCTTACCGATGACCCCGCTGAGCGCGAGCGCCTCCTCACCTTCATCATCGTTGGCGCCGGCCCGACCGGTGTGGAGCTCACCGGCCAGATCGCTGAGTTGGCTAACCGCACGCTTAGCGATGTCTACTCCACCTACGGCACCTCCGCCGCTAAGATTTACCTGCTTGACGGCGCGCCACAGGTACTCCCGCCGTTTGGCAAGCGCCTCGGCCGCCGTGCCCAGCGCACCCTGGAGAAGGAAGGCGTCAACGTGCGCCTGAACGCCATGGTGACCGATGTCAACGAAGACTCCGTAACCTACAAGAACATGAAGACCGATGAAGAGGTCACCCTCGAGGGCGCGACCAAGATCTGGTCCGCTGGTGTTTCCGCTTCCCCGCTGGGCAAGATGGTCGCTGACCAAGCCGGCGTCGAGGCTGACCGTGCGGGCCGCGTCTCCGTGAACGATGACATGACCGTTGGTGACTTCAACAACGTCTACATCATCGGTGACATGATGTCCCTGAACCGCCTGCCGGGCTTGGCGCAGGTGGCAATTCAGGGTGGCGAGCACGTCGCCAAGCTCATCGAGACTAAGGTGGACGAGGAGTCCACGGCCGATGAAAAGGAACCTTTCGAGTACTTCGACAAGGGCTCGATGGCCATCGTGACCCGTTTCAATGCCGTTGTGAAGCTGGGCAAGACCGAATTCTCCGGCTTCCCAGGCTGGTTGGCATGGTTGGGCCTGCACTTGACCTACGTCGTTGGCCTGCGCAGCCGCTTGGCCGTATTGGTCAACTGGGCAGCTAATATCCTCTCCCGCAACCGCGGCAACCTGGAGATTACTACCCAGCAGCGCATCGCCCGCAACCTCATCGATGAGGCAGAAGAAGAAAAGAAGAACTAAATTCTCCTCGGCACCAGCCGCCGTCTCACTCCCCGCCTGCGGGGCTGTGGGCGGCGGTTTTGTTGTTTTCGTTCCTATTTTCCCATTTTTGTTAGGCTTGGACATTACAACATGGGGTGCCACGCACCGTGGCTGAGATAAACCCATCGAACCTGCTCTCAGTTAGAACTAGCGAAGGGATTGTTGTGGACTTATCATTTCTGCGTGCCCACGATGCGGTGCGCGATACCGCTCCACTTATTCAGTGCTTGACCAATAAGGTCGTCAGCAATATTTCTGCCAATGCGCTATTGGCCATCGGCGCCAGCCCGGCAATGGTAGATACTCTGGAAGAGTCGCAAGAGTTTGCGAGGATCGCCAGCGGCGTGCTCATCAATTGCGGCACGCCGAATTCCGAGCAATACGCCGGCATGCGTGAGGCAATCGCCGGTGCGACCGCGGCTGGAAACCCGTGGGTCCTTGACCCCGTCGGTGCGGGCGGGCTAAAAAAGCGCACCGAGTTCATGCATGAAGTCTTGCCGCAGGGTCCGACTGCGATTCGCGGCAACGCCTCCGAAATCATCGCCTTGGCTGGAACCGGAGCCGGCGGGCGCGGCGTGGAATCCACCGATGGCGTGGAGGCCGCGCTGGAACCAGCACTCAAACTTTCCCGCGAAACTGGGGCCGTCATCGGCGTATCTGGCCCCACGGATCTCATCGTGCAGGCAGGCGAAAGGCCGCGTGCGGTAAGCCTCGAGTCTGGGCACCCGATGCTGCAAAACGTCATCGGAACGGGGTGTTCGCTAGGTGCCATCTGCGCGGCCTACCTGGCAGCGTGGGATGATCCATTCGCGGCTATGATCGCCGCGCATGCGCATGTCGGGGCCGCGGGCAGCGTTGCCGCTGAGAAATCTACTGCGCCTGGCTCCTTTGCGGTTGCCTGGCTCGATGCGCTGCATGAGCTCACCACTGACGCCATCGAAGAGCACACCTCTGCCTCCGAGGTCGCGGACGTTGCGGGGCTAGCATGAGCATCGATTGGACGCTGTATCTCATCACCGACCCAGACCTCGCCGGCGGGCGGGACCAGGTCGTTCCCATCGTGCAAGAGGCGGTGCGTGGCGGGGCGACCGTCGTGCAATTGCGCGATAAAGATGCCAGCGACGAGGAGGTCGAGGCTACCGCCCGCGAGCTTCTGGAGGTCTTGGGCGACGTCCCGCTCTTTATCAATGACCGCGCCGAGGTCGCGGCCAGGGTAGGCTGCCACCTGCACATTGGCCAAGACGATATGGACTTATCCCAAGCCCGTGCTCTGCTCGGTCCCGATAAGCTCATCGGGCTTTCGGTGGGAACGCAGCAGGAATTGGACGCCATCGATCCGCAGCAAGCCCCCGACGTCATTGGCATTGGCCCGGTTCACTCGACAGCGACCAAGAAGAATGCACCCGCGGGAATCGGCGCTGAGGCCGCCAGGCGCCTTGCCACCGCGGCGCGCGAACGCGGCCTCGAGTCCGTCGCCATCGGCGGCATCAAAGCACACAATGCCCATGAACTTTCCGGAAGCGACTTCGCAGGGATCTGCGTGGTCAGCGACATCATGGCTGCCGATGACCCGGCAGCCGCAGCACACAACCTAAAGGAGGCCTACCGTGGCTAAAGGAACTTATCCCCGAATTCTCTCGATTGCTGGAACCGATCCCACAGGCGGAGCCGGCATCCAGGCCGATCTGAAGTCCATCGCCGCCGCGGGCGGGTACGGAATGAGCGTGGTCACTGCGCTGGTCGCCCAAAATACCCAGGGCGTGCGCAGCGTCCACGTCCCGCCGCTGGATTTCCTCCAGGAGCAGCTGGATTCGGTCCGCGAGGACGTAGACATCGATGCCATTAAGATCGGCATGCTTGCCGATGCCAACATCACCGACCTTGTGGCCACCTTCCTCGACCGCATCGACCCATCCGTCCCCGTGGTCTTGGACCCAGTCATGGTTGCCACCAGCGGCGATCGCCTCTTGGCCCCCGAGGCGGAAAAGGCGGTGCGCGAACTGTGCTCCCGCGCTGATGTCATCACGCCCAATCTCAAGGAGCTGGCCGTACTGACGCAGACGGAAGAAGCCGCGGACCTGGATCGTGCCATCGAGGTGGCTAAGGCATGGGCCGCTGAGGCGGATACGGCGGTCATCGTCAAGGGCGGACACCTTGATTCGGCGATTGCCGATAACGCCGTGGTCACCGGCGATGGCACGGTTCACCGCGTGGAATCGGCCCGGGTGCAGACGAAGAATACCCACGGCACTGGCTGCTCCCTCTCCTCTGCCCTCGCAACGCGGCTCGGCGCAGGCGATGATGCCGCAAGCGCCCTCGAATGGTCCACGGACTGGCTGCACGAGGCGATTGCCAATGCGGATGCGCTGGCCGTCGGCAAGGGCAGCGGCCCGGTGGACCACCTGCACCGCTCGCAGCGCTTGATGCGGGCTGCATCCTCGGTCCCGCTTCCTCACCTGGCTGGGCCTTTGGAAGAGGTGGAAAACCCGGAACAGCCGCGGGTTGCGGCCGCAGGCCCGTACACGCAGCGCCTGTGGAATATCGCTGCGGATCACTGGGAGCAGGTAAAGGCACTCCCCTTTATTCAGAAGCTGGGTTCCGGTGCACTTGCCAACGATGCTTTCAGCTTCTACCTCGATCAGGATTCGCAGTACCTGGCGTCCTACTCGAAGGCCCTGGCTCGCCTCGCCAGCCAGGCACCCGATACCGCACAGCAATTGCACTGGGCGCAGGGCGCTTATGAGTGCCTCGCGGAGGAGGCTGAACTGCACCGCGGGTGGTTGAAGGATTCGGCCACCACGGCGCCCTCGCGGGTGACCAGCGCCTACACGGATTTCCTCATCCGCAGCACGCATACGGACGATTATGCCGTTGGCATCGCGGCGGTGCTGCCCTGCTACTGGCTGTATGCAGAGGTAGGCCTGCATTTGGCGGAATTCGACTCGCCCGATCACCCCTACCATGCTTGGTTGGAGGTCTACGGCGGCGAAGATTTCCTCGCCGGGGTGCGCGAGAGCATCAAGATTGTGGAGGAAAACCTGGAGAAGGCGGATGAGGCCACTCGGACCCGCGCCGAGCGCGCCTTTATCAGCGCCAGCATCCACGAGGTCGATTTCTTCGACCAAGCGGACCGGCGCTTTTAAGGCCTTAGGCCAAGAGGTCCGCGCCAGGCCTAGATAGCACGGCGACCAAGAAGGTGGAATGCTCCGAAAATAGCTTCATGTCCCAGGAAGAAAACGTGAAGTCAACGCGGTAGCCCACCTTCTGCGCCATATCGAGGAAGTCCTGGAAGTCCCATCCGCGGCCTTCCCCAAAGCCGGTGACGAAGCGCCCTCCGGGGGTCAGCGAGTTAAAAATATTTCGCAGTGCTTGCTCGCGGCCGTCCACGGCCAAAAAGCCCATGACGTTTCCTGCGGAAACAGCCAAGTCAAAGGGGCCTTCAGGAACCTCTTCCGTGCACAGGTCCCCGACGAACCACTCGCCGTCGGGGAAGTCATGTTCGGCGTGTTCGATCAAAATGGGGTCCACGTCAATGCCCACCACGCTGTGACCGCGGCGCAGCAATTCCCCGCCGACGCGGCCGGTTCCACAGCCGGCGTCGAGGATGGTGGAATTGCGCTCCACCATGGCATCGACAAGCCGGGCCTCCCCATGAATGTCTTTGCCCTGCGCCTCCAGCATCTTCCATTTGCGGGCGAAATTATGGGAGTGGGCGGGATTGGCTTCGGTAACTTCTTTCCACGTTGGCATAGATTCGATTATATTACCCACCGTCGGTGTAAGCTTTACCCGCTGCGTAAAACGTGGCCCGTTTTACTACTTGATTGCGTTACTATCCGCACTACCGTGCAAAGGAGGCTGAAACGATGCCGTCCGTACCCACGCCCTTTAGGGGCCGAAAGAAATCCACGCCTCCTAGTCAGCCCTCCTTCCCGCCGGTTCCCGCGGAGCGCGCCATTGAGCACTGCCGCGTCTTCGTCGATGGTGAGGCCCTACCCGGCGAGTATTCCGCACATTCCGCCCTGGAAACCGTTGCGGAATATGGCCGCGGGTTTGTCTGGGTGGGCCTGCATGAGCCTTATGAATCTCAGATGACGAAGATCGCCTCGCAATTTGGCATCCACGAGCTCATCGTGGAAGACGCCGTTATGGCCCACCAGCGCCCTAAGCTAGAGCGCTACGATGACCAGCTCTTTGTGGTGGCCCGCTCGGTGAATTACCGCGACCACGATGAGGTGCAAGATAAGCGCCAGATCATTTCTACGGGCGAAATCCAGATGATTATGGGCTCTAACTTCATCATCACCGTTCGCCACGGTGCGAAGCTGCCCAATCTGGCCTACACGGTCGAAGACGAGCAGGACCTGGTGGAGCTCGGCCCCGTCGCCATGGCCTGGAAGATCCTGGACATGATGGTGGACCGCTACTCCGAGGTCGCCCGCCTGATTAGCGATGAAGTCGATGAACTCGAAGAGGAAATCTTTACCCCTAACCTCAAATTCGACGTCGACCGCATTTATATGTTCAAGCGCGAAGTCTTGGAGATGAAGCACGCCATTTACCCGCTCTCTGCGGCATTAAAGGCGATGGTCTCGGATCACAAGGATCTCATCTCTAAGCAGATCCGGTCATACCTGCGCGATGTCTACGACCACGAGCTCGTGGTCAATGACTTGGTGGCCAGCTTCGATGAACGCTTGACCTCGCTTATTGATGCCTCTGTGGCCAAGGTCACTATGCAGCAAAACTCCGATATGCGCACGATCTCCGCCGTCGTCGGTATGTGGGCAGCGCCGACGCTAGTCGCCGGAATTTACGGCATGAACTTCGATATCATGCCGGAGCTGCACTGGGCCTTTGGCTATCCCATGGCAATAATCATCATGGTGGCTGTCGTCGGCGGCCTGTGGGCGTGGTTCCGGAAAAACCACTGGCTCTAGCCCTAGCTTCGTTCAGCCAGAATCATGGTGCGCAGCGTGGTGCGTGCAATGAGTGTGTCTCCTTGGCGCATTTCTACGCTCCACACGTGGGTGCGCGTGCCCAATTGAATGGGGGTGGCCACGGCTTCTAGCTCGCCCTCCCCCGTCGCCCTGATGAAGTCCGTGGAATTATTGACCCCCATCGCTGGGGCATCGGCAGCCGCGACGCTGGCAAGGGAGGCCACCGTTTCCGCGATGGTGCAATATAGCCCGCCATTCGCCACGCCCCACGGCTGGTGATGCTGTGGAGTCACGGTAAGGCGCGCGCGGGCCTCGGATGGGCCCACGCGGTCGAAGGTAAGGCCGATGAACTCAGCAAGCCCGCCGTTGACCGAATTTAGTTCCTCCAGCTCTTCCTCGTTGAGCAGGCGCGTGTGCGCGGTATGAAGTAAGTCATTGAGTATCTGGGTATCTGACATAGTCTTTAAGCTTAGCCGCCAGCGCGGCGAAAGCGCGGCGGTGACGTAGGATAGGCACCATGACTGAAAAGAACGAACTCGCGCACATTGGTGTTGTCGGCCTGGCGGTAATGGGCTCTAACCTCGCCCGCAACTTTGCCCGCAATGGCAATACCGTCGCCGTCTATAATCGCAGCCCGGAAAAGACCCACGCCCTCATTGAGGCCCACGGCGACGAAGGAAACTTTATCCCTTCCGAATCCATCGCGGATTTCGTCGCTTCCCTGGAGCGCCCCCGCAAGGCCATCATCATGGTGCAGGCGGGCAAGGCCACCGATGCGGTGATTGATCAGCTTGCCGATGCCATGGATGACGGCGATATCATCATCGATGGCGGCAACGCGCTGTTTACGGATACCATTCGCCGCGAAAAGGAAGTGGGCGAGCGCGGCAAGCACTTCGTAGGCGCGGGCATTTCCGGCGGCGAGGAAGGCGCCTTGAACGGCCCGTCCATCATGCCCGGTGGGCCTGCTGAGTCCTGGGAGACCTTAGGCCCCATCCTGGAGTCCATCGCCGCCGAGGTAGATGGCACCCCGTGCGTGACCCACATCGGCCCGGATGGCGCCGGCCACTTTGTCAAAATGGTCCACAATGGCATCGAGTACGCCGATATGCAGGTCATCGGCGAGGCCTACCAGCTGCTGCGCTACGGCGCGGGCATGGAGCCAGCCGAAATCGCGGAGATCTTCAAAAAGTGGAACTCCGGCGACTTGGATTCTTATCTCATTGAAATCACCGCCGAGGTACTCGCCCAGAAGGATCCGGACACGGGCGTCCCGCTTGTCGATGTCATCTTGGACGCCGCCGGCCAGAAAGGCACCGGCCGCTGGACCGCCATCAACGGCCTCGAATTGGGCGTGCCGATTACCGGCATTGCCGAGTCCGTCTTTGCCCGCGCACTGTCTTCTTCTAGCCAGCAGCGCGCCGCCGCGCAGGAGGGCCAGCTTCCGGCAGGCACGAACGCGGACTTCGACATCGACAAGGATGCCTTCATCGAAGACGTTCGCCGCGCCCTCTATGCCGCCAAGCTCATCGCCTACTCCCAGGGCTTCGATGAGATCAAGGCCGGTTCAGCCGAATTCGGCTGGGATGTCGATCCGCGCGATCTGGCCACCATCTGGCGCGGCGGCTGCATCATCCGCGCCAAGTTCTTAGACCGCATCCGCGAGGCATTTGATAACAACCCAGAGCTTCCCGCCCTCATCCTGGATCCCTACTTCAAGGGCGAGCTGGAAGACCTCATCGAACCGTGGCGCCGCGTCGTCGTCGCGGCAACCCAGATGGGCCTGCCCGCTCCGGTCTTTGCCTCTTCGCTGTCCTACTATGACAGCCTGCGCGCCACGCGCCTGCCCGCCGCCCTAATCCAGGGTCAGCGCGATTTCTTTGGTGCACACACCTTCAAGCGCACCGATAAGCCCGGCACCTTCCACGTCGAGTGGTCCGGCGACCGCAGCCTGACGCAGACGGACTAAGTACTGCAAATAAAGGGCGAGGACCTGCACGGTGCAGGTCCTCCCCTTTTTGATACCTGGATTTAGACCAAGCCCAGCCACGACCAATAGGTGGCAGACAGCAGCAGGATGAGCAGGTACCCGACGATGGTCAGCGGGATACCGGAGCGTAGGAATTGCTTGGTGCTAAAGGCACCGGTGCCATAGGCCAGCATATTCTGCGGCGCCGAGACGGGCAGCAAGAATCCGAAGCAGATGACGAACTGCTGGATGACTACGAAGCCGATGCCGCCGTTGGGCACATCCAGCGTGGAGGCCAAGGCAATAAAGACCGGGATGAGCGCGGAGGCCAGCGACGTAGCCGAGGCAAAGCCCAAGTGGATGAGGATATTAAATAGCGATACTAGTGCAATCGTTGCCAGAATCGGCAGCGAGTCCAAGCCCATCAGTCCAAAGGTCTTTTCTGAAAGCCACGTTGCGGCGCCCGTATCCAGCAGGAACGAGCCGAGGGAAATGCCGATGGCAAAGACGATGAGGGTACCCCAGCTCACGGACTTTTGCGCCTCTGGCCAGGTAAATACGCCGATCTTGGGCAGCAGCATCAAGGCGACGGCCACCGCGGTAATGACGGCCGAGCTAATCGGGTGCAGTAGTCCCTCCGTGGCCCAGAAAAAGAGCAGGAGGAGGGAAAACCCGATTAGCCTTTTCTCTTCGGGCGAGGTGGGCCCGAGGTCCTCTAGCTGCTTGGCGATGAGCTCCTTTCCTCCCTCAATGCGTTCCGTTTCCGGTTTGATGACGGCGCGCATGATGAAGTACAGCGCGATGGACATCAAGATGGACCAGGGCGCGGCCGAAATAAACCACTGCCCCCAGGAGACCGACTGCCCCATTTGATCCTCAATAAATCCCACCGCCACGAGGTTTTGGGCGGCGGCGGTTTTAATGCCTACGTTCCAGATTGAGACGGCCTGCGCTGCGGTAATGACGAGTAGGGCGCCCAGCTTCGACTCATAAGATAGGCCGAAAGCGGCCACCATACCGAGCAAGATGGGTACCACGGCGCCCGCACGCGCGGTGGCAGAGGGAACGAAGAAGGCCAAGATGATGGCGATCGCGATGGCGCCGATAACGATGTGGGAGGTCTTCTCCCCCGCGATCTTCAGCACGTACAGGGCAATCCGTTTGTGCAGCCCCGTTGCCTGCATCGCTCCGGCCAAGATCAGCGCCGCGGCCACAAGCGCTACCGCAGACGAGGAAAAGCCAGCCATCGCGACCTTGAGGGCGTTGGAGGTGCCGTAGATGCCATCGGATTCTGGATCCGGCCCGAGGCCCAACAACAGGGAGATAAGGCCGACGATCAGCAAGGCGCTCACAGGATAGCTCACGGCCTCGGTCACCCACATGATCACCGCGAATGCCAGCATGCCTAGGGCCACTTTGGCGGGCCAGTCGAGCCCCGGAATCGGGATAAGTAAGACGGCCGCTAAGGCCACGAAGGCCAGCGCGAACCACAAGGCGTCAAGGTGAAACCTCTCCTTCTTCGTGGGCTCTGATGAATCCTGCGGCGAGGGGTCGGCAGAAGAACTGGCCGTGGATGCTTGTGCTTGAGCCATGGGAGGACTCCTTAACAGTTCGGTGTGCCCCTGGAAGGGGCCGGTGAGTGGAGGAATAAATCTTGCGTGCTTCCCAGCACCACCTTCCACGTTAGGTAATAACCAGTGAAATACCTAAAGCAGAGCCCTATTTTTGCTATGGCATTTCTCACTTGTTCCGTCGCCCGCCAATCGTGCGCTGTCCGATGCGGGGTTTTGCGCACCCACCAGTTAGAATTACCCAACGATGACTACTTTTGCCGAACTCGGCTTACCTCAGCGCGTGGTTCACGTTTTACATGACCAAGGGATCACGGAAGCATTTCCCATCCAAGCCGCAGCGATCCCGGATGTACTCGCGGGCAAAGACGTACTTGGCCGCGGTCCTACCGGTTCCGGAAAGACCTTTACCTTCGGGCTTCCCACGCTGGCCCGATTGGCTGGCTCGGGTGCCTCGACCCCGGGACAGCCCCGAGCAGTAGTTCTCGCCCCCACCCGCGAGTTAGCGACGCAGATCCAGCAACGCCTCGATGAACCCGCCGCCGCATTAGGGCTGCGAGTCCTCGCGGTGGTCGGCGGCGTCAATATCAACCACCACATCCGCTCTCTTGCGCGTCCAGTGGATCTCTTGGTCGCCACACCTGGTCGCGCCCAGGATCTCATCGCCCAAGGCAAGCTGTCATTCGACAAGGTACAGATCACCACTTTGGACGAGGCGGACCAGATGGCCGATATGGGGTTTCTTCCCCAGGTGCGCAAGCTTTTAAACTACACCCCGCCCACCGGTCAGCGGCTGCTTTTCTCTGCGACCCTTGATGGGGACGTTAATAAGCTCGTCGAGCAATTCCTGCACGATCCAGTGGTCCACTCCACCGCTCCAGTCGCAGCAGCGGTGGAATCGATGTCGCACCACCTGTTTTTCGTGGGCGATCGCCCTGCGCGCAACGAGGTGGTAATGCGCATCGCCGCGCGCGCGGGCAAGACCATCATGTTTATGCGTACCAAGCACGGCGTGGATAGGCAGGTGAAAAAGCTAAGGCGCGTCGGCATCAACGCCTATCCACTGCACGGAGATAAGGGTCAGGGCGCGCGCACCCGCGCCATTTCTGGCTTTGCCGATGGCTCCATTCCAGTCCTCGTTGCCACCGATATTGCGGCCCGCGGCATCGATATTGCAGACGTTTCTCTCGTCGTCCACGTGGATCCTCCGGCAGAACACAAGGCCTACCTGCACCGCGCCGGACGAACGGCGCGCGGCGGCGCAACAGGCACGGTGGTTACCCTGGTCACCGACGAACAGCGCTCAGAAGTAGCTGCACTCATCAAAAAGGCCGGTGTGAGCGCTACCGAACACGATATTTCCCACCGCGATAACCCCGCCGGCGCGCCCGAGCTGCGCACGGTCACCGGCGCCCGCAAGCCGCACGGACCGGCCCTTCCACCACCGGGTCAAGACGGTTCTCATGGCTCGGACCAGCAACAAAAGAAACAACCCCCACGCCAACAGAAGCGGCAGGTTGGTGGAGCCAGGAGGGGTAAGGGGCGGCGTCGCTAAGCGCTAGCGCAACAGAAAGGAGGATTCGCGCGTGCAGGTTTTATCTACCGCTGATTGGACAGCCCGCATGAATGAGCACGAGCGGCGGGCGGCTGACCGCTTGGAAAGGTTTCGCCATCCGGGCAGCTATCACCCCGTGTTTGATTTCCTCTTTGAGTACTACCCTGTCCGCCCGTCGCATCTAAAGCGCTGGCATCCGGGCATCGACACGGCGCTCGAGGGTGACGCGCCGCAGGCTAGCTGGCGCGATTACCACGAGACTGCGGACGGCATCACCGTGGACGTGGAGTCCTACATGCAACGCCGCGGCAGTTCCGTTGACTATATTTTGGATCTGCTGCGGCGCTCTTCCACCAACCCGGTGCACTTTGATTGCTTTGGCCTGCATGAATGGGCGATGGTTTACCACACCGATTCCCCGCGCCACGATCTCCCGCTGCGCTTGGGCGCAGAAGGAACCAACCGCGTCGTTGATACTCACTCCCTTAAGTGCTCGCATTATGATGCGTTCCGTTTCTTTACCCCGCCAGCGCGTCCGCTCAACTTGACGGTGCTCAATCGTGAGGATCAACCGGCCAACGACCAGGCAGCCTGCGTGCACGTGACCATGGATCTTTATAAATGGGCGTGGAAGCTCGGTCCCTTGGTCCCAGGAGATCTCTTCCTCGATTGCCTGGACCTGGCTATCGATGCCCGCATCCTTGACATGGAGGCCTCTCCGTACGATTGCCGTAATTGGGGCCTTGGGGTAGTTCCTATTGAAACACCAGAGGGTAAGGCGACGTATGTCAATCGTCAACGAGGCCTAGCGCAGCGGGCGCAACCGCTGCGTGAGCGGCTTGTCGCAGTAATGGAAAGGGCTTATTGCCAGTTACACTAGATTAAACGCATCATGCGCTGGCTCGGGAGTTTTGGAGAAAGGCACTATATGGCACGGCACTCAAACGGGGAAAACAGATTCGCACTAGCCGGCTGGGTTATCGCGGTCACCATCATCGCAATCATTGCCGTCATCACACCATTGATTTTCCTGTTGCGCGCTGGGGATGACTCTGGAGAGCCTACAGCCGCAGAAACCGCGTCCCAATCCCCCGTGGAAAGCAGCCCAGGAAACTCCTCGTCCGCTCCTGGGGAGTCGGACGACGGCGAAGAGGGCAAAGAGGCTTCCTCCTCCACCGTGGACATGGCACCCAATACTCTCCTCCTCGTTGATACTTCTGCGAATATGACCGCGATGTTTGATGCAACGCAACAGGCGCTATCTGGCACTGCGGAAAAATTGAGTGACAACAATAGTCAGGTAGCCTTGTGGAACTATTCTTCTCCCATTTCGGAGGCCGCGGCGGTAGGCTACCGCGATAACCTCGGATTCGGCGATGGCTCTGCGGTTCCGGATACGCTCGCGGCACTCGGCACCGGTGGTGTGCCGCAATCGCGCAGCGCTACAATCGCCGCACTGAATACCGCAGCGGATCAAGCCGCTGACACCAACCGAAAGACACGGGTCGTCCTCGTTACGACCGGTACTGAGCTCGACATAGACGATGCCCAGTTTGCAGCCTCCCTTGACGGTGCCAAGTCAGACAACGTAGAGCTATCCGTTGTCCACGTGGGCCCAGGGGAAGTCGATGAACAGCTAAAGGACGCTGCTGACAACTTCACTAGTGTCGATGCGGGTACGCAAAAGGACCTCAACGCTGCGATGGATAAGGCCGCTGGGGTTTAACCAAAAAGTTCTCCCTCCACCCCCGTGAGCTGGGGTCTGGAGGGAGAACTTTTAAGCAGGCTTAGGAGCTCTTGCGATTGCGGCGGGCGGCAAGCTCATCGAGGCCAACCACATTGTCATCGGGCAATTCCTCGATGCGCTCTGCGGGGAAGGACGTGATCGTGCCGGACAGTTCCTTCAAGATTCCCGGTACGGCGATGCCGAAGACACCCTGACCGCCGGCGAGAAGGTCAATGACCTCATCATTGGAGCGGCACTCGTACACGGTGGTGCCATCAGAGACGAGGGTGAGTTCAGCCAGATCGTTAACGCCGCGGTCATGCAAAGATTCCACGGCTAAGCGGATATTCTGCAGGGAAATACCGGTATCGAGCAAGCGCTTGACAATCTTGAGGACCAAGACGTCCTTGAAAGAATAGAGGCGCTGCGAACCCGAGCCGCGGGCGGTGCGAATGGAGGGGTTGACCAAGTTGGTGCGTGCCCAGTAGTCCAACTGGCGGTAGGTGATGCCAGCAACTTGGCAGGCGATGGGCACGCGGTACCCCACTTCTTCGTCCGGTCCCACATCAAAGAGGGATTCTTGGACGTACTGGGACTCGGACTGAGTGTCCTCGGTGATGCTCACGTAATTACTCCAATGGGGTTTGTTGGAAGCTCTAAAGATCAATTAAATGCCAAGCGCACACCCCCGTCAAGCGGTGCTTGCTTAACCTTCGAGTACAACTTTAGACTTTAAAAACCACATTGTCACCATTAGTCACACGCGTGTCATTAATTTTTTCCGTCTTCTTCCCCCGTGTGGAAATCGGATTCATCCATGCCAAGGCTGCGCATCATCTCTTCAAAATCGGCATCGGCCTGCGCGTTTCCAGATGCAGAGGTGCTTTCCTCAGCAGAGGAAGCATCGCTATCTCGCCCGTCCTGGGTGGGGGTAGGAAGTTCAAGGTCGAAGTATTCCTTGATGTCCTCCTCGCTGGCGAAAACGGATACCTGCGCCAAAAGCGCAGACTCTGCAAGAATGGGTACCTTAAAGTGGTCAGCTACCGCCAAGGCATCACTTACACGAGCATCAAAAACCTCGCCTTGCGCGGTCTGAATATCCACCATGAATGTGCCTTGATGGTGGTTAACAATCTCGATGGCCTCGACGCCACCTGCAGCCTCCAAGACCTCACAGAGAAGATCGTGAGTCGTGGGGCGGTTCGGGCGCTGGTCAGCAAAAACTGCTGCCAATTGGATTCCGTCTACGGCGGAGAGCCAGATGGGAATGAGGCGATTTTCTTCGGGCCAACGCAGCAGTGCGCAGACATCATCTTCTGGCCCAAGCTGGTGAATGCCGTGAAATTCAAGGGTTACATCACTCATAGCTATTACTCTCCCACACGGGAGGCGGCCATGGTGAGTTAGGCGTTAAATTCGTGGCGCAAATCCGTCTTAACCAAGGTGGCATGCAAAGAAACCACTAGCGCCGTCATCTGCTGGGATAGTTCTTCTGCCTGCTGGTGCGCGGTATCGGAATTCGAGTGCGCCACGGGGGCTGCGACCTGGGAGATTAAATCCGCCTGGCGGCGGGCGCTATTGCGCAGGGACTTCAGCTGGCTAGCGCTAAACCCGAAAGCCTGCAACGCCACTGCGGCGGAGGCAATGGCCACGTCGTCGGTATTGAAAAAGCCCGCGGCATCCGGCTTAATCAGTTTATCTTTGATAAAGGTGGCAATATCCGCCTCGGATGCGCCGGCTTGCTCTGCTACCTCGGCATCGGTCAGGCGCGTTACCGCGGGAGCCTTGAACTGTTGCGGGGAAAGCAAGGTCTCTGCATTGCCAGCAGAAACAATGGCGGTAACCTGGCCGGAATCCATTGCTTCCAGCTGCTCGCGAATGACCTTGAGCGGGGTATAGTTATCCCGCTGGGTGGTCAAGATGTAGCGCAGCCTATCCACGTCTTCCTGCGTGAACCGGCGGTAGCCGGAGGCGGTGCGCTGGGGAGAAATCAGCCCCTCTGATTCGAGGAAGCGGATTTTGGACACAGTGACATCAGGAAATTGCTGATTCAGCGTTTCTAAGACCACGCCAATGGACATGGTCTTAGCCTTCTTCGTGTTCGGGCTCTTGCGGCGAGCTGATGCCGCCGCGGATTCTGCTGCGCTCACTGTGTCTATCTCTTTACAGGTGTCTCAGTAGTCGTTGGATATAAAAATGAGACTAAACCGCTTTAACCGAGTCCGGCAAAACGGTTTGTCTGCTGCAGTTTTAGTCCTGCTTGGTGATGAAGACGAGGCGGAATTTACCGATCTGAATCTCATCTCCAACCTCGAGCGCCTGCGAATTGCGTGGCTCGCGGTTGACGTAGGTACCGTTCAGGGATCCCACGTCTACTACCTCGAATTGGCCGTCATCATTCTTGCGGAATTCAGCGTGGCGGCGGGAAACGGTGACATCATCCAGGAAGATATCTGCCTCCGGGTGGCGCCCTGCCGTGGTGGTGTCCTGATCAAGCAAGAAGCGGGCACCGGCGTTGGAGCCGCGCTTGACGACGAGCAACGCCTGGCCATCTTCCAGGTTTTCCGTACCTACCGCAGAGGTATCGGTTCCCTTGGTGCCATTTTCCATTTCCTTGAGCAGGTCAGCGCGGAATACAGAGGTGGTCTCCACCTGTGGTTCCGGGGTTCCGGTGTTCTCGCTCATTGTTACCTCCGGGGACTAGTTTTGAGTTACTTATACCAATAATAGCGACTCTTCCGAGTCTGTGATCTCTCAGTGGGCAATTATTTCACCGGAAAATGTTTCCGATGCCGCTCAACACGGAATTTCCCTGCCCCGCAAGGGGGTTATCAGAGACCATATAGGTCCACGTTGCGCTTGGACGGTTCAATCCAGAGTCTGCAAGGTGTGCCCCCTCAGAGTCAATAGGCACCTGTCTAAAGGTCTCTACTGACTGATCCACCGCCCGCTGCGCCAAGTCCTTAAACTCGCGCACCGCAATGCGGTGATACTCGTCAATTGGGGTCTCGCGCGCGATGGCGCGCAGGTGAATGGATTCACGTACATCATCGAGCAGCTCGAGGTGATCGGCCCAGCCCATGTCTAGGTGATACAGCATAATTTCGCGCGCCGCCTGGATGCGCACTGCCTCCGGGATATCCGCAAGCTCGCTCGCCCGCTCTGGGGCGCGCTCAGCTAGTTCCTGCCATGCCTGGTCCGTATCCAATAGCGCTGCACGGCGCTTATCAATGATGATGCGCTGATCCGCCAAGAGCTGGTTATACTTCCAGGTCTGGGCGTGAATTTCTAGCAACTGGCCCTCTGTCACCCGCTGGCAATGGGCGACAAAGCCCTGCACCCGCTTGGATTCGATGAGCCCGCCAGGGCCAGGTTGCGCACTGACCTTTTCCCCAGCCCCGCCTTGTTGCACCACATCATCCTCCAGGGAGACGAAAAATAGCGCCAAGCCTGGGTCTCCTTGGCGCCCTGCACGCCCGCGCAGCTGGTTATCGAGCCGCGCCGTGCGGTGCCGAGAGGTTCCGATCACGGCGAGCCCGCCGCGCTCAGCCACCTCATCGTGGTCGGCCTCATCGGCGCCACCGAGCTTGATGTCCGTACCGCGGCCGGCCATTTGTGTGGAGACGGTTACCCGCCCCACATCGCCGGCTTCGGCAACAATCTGTGCCTCTTCGCGGTCATTTTTGGCGTTAAGCACGTTGACTTCGATATCGCGATCGCGCAGCGCCGCCGCCAGATTTTCCGATTCCGCAACGTCTTGGGTTCCCACAAGTACTGGTTGACCAGCATCGTGCAAGCGGGCAATTTCTTCAACGATTGCCGTCGACTTCTCCCCTATGGTGGCAAAAATGCGATCTTGTTCATCGAAGCGCTGCAGTGGCTTATTCCGATCGATAACGGAAACGTGCAGGTCATAAAACTGCCGCAGCTGGTCGGTGGCCTCTACCGCAGTGCCCGTCATCCCGCAGACCAACGGGTACCTGCGCATGAGTTCTTGCAGTGTAATCGTATCGAGGATGCGCCCGCCCTCAGAGACCTCTAAGCCCTCTTTAGCCTCTACCGCAGCCTGCAGCCCGTCGGGCCAGCGCTGCAGGTCGGCGACGCGACCACGGGAGGCATCGATAAGCTGCAGCTTGCCGTCCACCACGATGTAGTGAATATCGCGGATCAACAGCGCCTTTGCGTGCAGCGCTAAATTGACCTTGACCAGGACGGTGCCGATATTGTCTTCGGAATAAAGGGAATCGATGCCGAGCTCTCGCTCTACGCGGGCTGCGCCGACATCGGTAAGCTGCACCGTGCGCCCATCATCTGAGATGACGTACTCGTGGTTCTCCCGCAGCCGAGAGACCACATTGGTAATTTGCCCCGTGGGAGCCTCACCCGGGCGGTTTCCGGCCAGCACCAGCGGTACAAGGGCCTCGTCAACTAAGACGGAATCGGCTTCGTCCACCAAGGCGACATCGCCAGGAGCCTGCACCGCCTGTGCGCGTTCGGTGATCTGATTATCGCGCAAAAGGTCAAAGCCCAATTCATTAACGGGGGCGTAAATAATATTCTGTGCATAGGCCGCGCGGCGCTCATCCGCACTCATGCCCTCCGTCACGGAGGCTACCTGCAGCCCAAAAAATTCCACGACAGGCCGCATCCATTCGGCATCGCGGCTGGCCAGATAGTCATTGACCGTCACGACGTGGACGCGCTTCCCAGTCAGCGCGAAACCCGTAGCGGCCATCGCGCCGACGAGCGTCTTGCCCTCACCGGTAGCCATTTGAATGACATCGCCGGTAAGCAGTCGCAGTACCGCCTGCGATTGCACGGTGAATGGGTGCAGGCCCAGGGTGCGTTCACACGCTACGGCAAGGGCACCCAGGAATTGGGCCTTGTCAGCGACCTCGCCGCCGCGCACCGCATCGCGGGCGGCTTGAGCTACGGCAGCATCGTCGCTCTGTGCGAGTTTCTCCGCGGCGGAGCGAGCTTCATCCACGATGGCCTTGGATTTCTTATCGTTTCGCTCGCTTTGCGAGCCCATCGCTTTCCAGAACCAATCGAATGCTCCCACGACAATTCCTCCTTTAGGGGCTGGCTGCCTACGACTCTAGTCAACCTCATCTGGCTTGGAACTTATGGGGCCGTTATTGTAGGTGCCATGCAATCCGTCAATGTTAAGCTGCCGTCCAGCCGAGGAACCGAGATGGCAGGAACCATCGACTTTCCTGATGCTCCACCTCTCGCCTTCGCCGTCTTCGCGCATTGCTTTGCCGGCTCGCGCCATACCCCTGGCGCGGCCCGCACCTCGAAGCAATTAACGGAATTCGGCATCGCCACGCTGCGCTTTGATTTCCCCGGTTTGGGGCAATCAGAAGGCGAGTTTGCGGACACTACGTTTAACCAGAATGTCGACGATATCCGCGCCGCAGCGGACTGGCTAGAAGAACATTATTCCGCACCGCAGATGCTCATTGGCCACTCCCTGGGCGGTGCGGCGGTGCTCAAGGCCGCCACGGCAATGATAAAGATTCGGGCCGTTGCCACCATCGGCGCCCCCTTCGATCCGGCGCACTCCGTGCTGCACTACGCGGATAAGATCGGCGAGGTAGACGCTAATGGCGAGGTCGAGGTCGTCCTAGGCGGCAGGGCGCTGACCATTTCGCGTAAATTCCTAGAGGATTTGGCAGAAACCAACCCAGAGGAATACCTGCCGCGGTTGCGCAAGCCACTCTTGTCCCTGCATTCTCCCATCGACCAAACGGTGGGCATCGACAATGCGCAAAATATTTTCCGCATGACCCGCTATCCCAAGTCCCTCGTCTCGTTGGATAAGGCCGATCACCTGCTGACGAAACAGGGTACGGCGGCCCGCGCCGCTGATCTCATCGGTGCATGGTCGCGGCAGTTTATCGTCCCCGACTATGAACCCGAGGAAGTGGGTACGGATGCCGCCGTTGCCAGCCCTGCTATCGGCACCAAATTCGGTGTCGTGGTGCGCCACAATGATCATTCCGTTACCGCGGACCGGACCAAAAAGGAAGGCGGCAAGGGCAAGGGCTTTACCGCAACCGGCCTGCTCATGTCGGCCTTGGCAGCTGCCTCCACCCAGGCCATCAAGGAAGCCGGCAAGAAGCTTGCGCTTGACGATGTCCACGTGACCATCACCCAGACCGGTTCCACCTCTTTCGAGCGCCGCATCGAACTAAAAGGCTCCTTGGACGATTCCGAGGTCGATGCACTGCGCGTAGCCGCGCGCGATACCGACATCGAGCGCATGGCCGCCGGCGCCACCATCACCGATATCGTGGACGCCAACTAATGGTGGCCCTCAACCCCATCGCCGATTCCCGCCGCTGCCCCTGCACGAGCGGGCTGAGCTTTGGCGAATGCTGCGGCAAGTACCACGCTGGTGCCAAAGCTCCCACGGCGGAGGCCCTCATGCGGTCACGCTTTAGCGCCTTCGTCAGCGGCGATGAGGACTACCTCCTGCGCACCTGGGATCCGGTGACTCGGCCGAGCTCATTGGACTTGGCCGACTCCCCCATCCGGTTCTACCGCCTCGATATCCTCGATACCGAGCGCGGTGGCCTAGTAGACGATGAAGGCATCGTGGAATTTGAGGCCTTCTACAAGGGCGAGGCAGTGGGCTCCCAGCGGGAGCGATCGTCTTTCCGGCGCCTTAATGGCGCATGGGTCTATTCCACCGGCGAGCTTTAATGCAGGTCACGGCCTAGATTTCACTGTGGAATTATCCTGATGTAATCTAGGGCAGTCGCAAGAAATAATGCGACGCCGGGCTATGGCGCAGTTTGGTAGCGCACTACACTGGGGGTGTAGGGGTCGCAGGTTCAAATCCTGTTAGCCCGACAAATTATCCCACGGCTATGGAGTAACTCTTCGGCCGTGGGATTTTCTGTATGCCTCGTCTACACCGCAAAAAGGATGGCAAGGCCTAATAGGATAAGCACCGTGGGAAATAACACGCTCTCCCACTTCTCTAGCGCTTCTGCTACGGCTGGCCGTGTGGCCACGAACTTCGCTACCGCTACAAGGCCGGCGACCAAAACGAGGAATACGATGCAGTACACCGCGATGTCTGAGGGCGAAGACGTGGTAAATACCGGCAGGTACACTCCGATATTATCGCCGCCATTGGCAAAGGTGACCCCGGCTACCGCAGCGACGCTGAGCTTCTTTCCGGAAACGTCATTGTCCTCTTCCCCGCGAAAGGCCTCCCAGGCTGCCCAGAGGCCAATGGCCAAGGGAATAAGCCCGAAAAAGCGTATCCAGTCTTCCGGAAGAATAGCGCTAAGTCCCAGGCCAAGTGCTACAGAGACCGCGAGGATCCCTAAAAATCCCAGATATTGCCCCAAAAGAATGGCTTTGGTCGTGCCCTTCCTGCCCGCGCCACGGGCAAAGAACAGCGAGAGAACAACGATATCGTCGATATTGGTGACGATAAATAAGACGATTGCGGATGCGAGAGTAGTAATCACATAATCAGCTTAACGTATCCACCGATGACAATTGTCATGGAAACTTCGTGACACGACCCCTGCTATTAAAAGCGCAAACGTAGTTAAGTGCAAGACATGAAAACTACACGTATCCCTAACTCAGGTTCCTCAACAGCGATTGAGGTACGCGACGTAGAAAAAGTCTTCGCAGCGAACTCCTCGCATTCAGTGCGAGCACTGAATGACGTATCAGTCTCCATCGCCACCGGAGAAATCGTAGCGTTGTTAGGTTCCAACGGCGCTGGAAAGTCCACACTCATTGACCTTATCTTGGGCCTTACCGAACCTTCTTCCGGCGCTATTACAGTCCAAGGCAAAAGCCCCCAGGAAGCGATCAACAACACACAGCTAGCAGCGGTGCTCCAATCCGGAGGTCTTCTCCCCGAGCTCACCGTAAGCGATACCTTAAAGATGATTTCCGCTACCTTTGCCCAGCCCCTAGACATTGGCGAGGTCGCACATCACACCAACTTAGAACCGATATTGTCTCGACGAGTGGGCAAGTGCTCCGGCGGCGAGCAACAACGTCTTCGTTTCGCGCTTGCGCTCCTGGGTGACCCACAGATACTCATCCTTGACGAGCCGACTGCCGGTATGGATCCAGGCGCTCGCCGGGATTTTTGGGCGTCCATGCAGCACCAGGCTGAGCTCGGGCGCACCATCTTCTTCGCGACACACTATCTCGAAGAAGCGGACAACTTTGCTGAAAGGATAGTGCTTCTGCACAAAGGGGAAGTTGTGGCCGATGACAAGGTAATTGACATACGTAGCCGCGGCGAGGTCCGAAGAATTACGGCCCAATTTGACGGCAGTATCCCTCCAATGAGTGCGCTACCAGGCGTTACCGAAGTCACCCGCACTGGAGATCACATTCAAATGACTACCTCAGATTCGGATTCACTGACCCGTCATCTTCTTAACCACACAGGCGCCTATGACCTCACCATTAGCGCTCATAGTCTGGAAAATACTTTCCTCGCTCTCACCGATGAGCACAACTAATCCAATTCTCCTCCCGCCAGCCCCCCAAACGAAAGATTCCAACCATGTCTAATAGTTCCACCGCGCCTGCGTTGAGTAACACAATGCGTTTGGCTGGGTACAATTTCCTCCGGCTGCGCCGCAACCTCGCCCCGCTATTTTTCACCACCATTTTGCCGGTATTTTTCTATTTACTTTTCAGCACACTAATGGACTTTGGCAGCCTTCCTATTCACAACGGTAACTTTGCAGCTCTCCAAATGATCAGCATGGCCCTGTACGGTGGCGTCGCCGGTGCGGTGGGAGCCGCTGCTTCTTCAGTCACTGATGCTCGGTCCGGTTGGAGACGCCAACTAGCGCTTACTCCGCTGCGCCCTCACCAGATCCTCTGGGCGAATATCACATCCATAGCATTGCAAGCTCTGCTCCCCATTGCAGCAGTGTTTCTCACTGGTGCATTAACTAAGGCTGACATGGAGCCCCACCAATGGGTTCTGTCCTTTCTTGCGTGCGCTGTTGTCTCTATTCCCTTTGGCTTATATGGGATGATCTGGGCACTTGCTTTACCGACGGATAACTCCGTGGCCATTGCTTCTTCCTCTATTGTCCTCCTGCTGTTCGCCGCCAATGTCTTTATCCCTCTATCTTCCTCACTTATGGCGTTTGGCCGCTTTACACCCCTTTTTGGCCCAGTCGTGTTGGCTCAATGGCCATTGGCAGAAGGGATGCAACTGCTCAATGATGCCGATGGCACGGTTAACCATTCCCTGTGGAGCGCGGGACTAAACTTCGCCGTATGGACCGCAATTTTCGTCGGAGCCTGCGCAGCGCTGCTCCACCGCGACAAATCACGAATATAATGAATTCATTCCACTCGCCCTTTACGGGATTCGCTACAAATAATGCGGTGTTTGCCAGCGTTTGGCTTATATTTCTGTTCTTCAGCTTAATTCTGAATTTCGCTCAGCCTGGTGTGGACGCTACGCAGCGCCTAGGATCCACTGCCTGTGTTATCGCTTTCAGCGCCGTATATTTCTTCAGCTTTGGTTCGGTGAATTACTACCCGCGGGGCTGGAACTTACGTTATCGCTTGGCCGCTCGGTGGTCTGCCTTAGCGCTCATAGCACTTATCTCCATACCCTTCTTCGGAGTTTATGCTACGACATTTGTGCCCTATCTAGCTGCTTTCCTCGGGTTTCAATTACCGCTGCGCCGGGCATTATTATGGGTACTTCTTACCGGACTCGTAGTTACAGGTGCCTTATGGAGCGTCGATTCGCAAGACCTCTTAGGGACATTCATTGTGATATTCGGCTGGCCAATCTTGCTGGTGATGCTAGGCACAATGTCTCAAAGAGAAGACTCGCGCACGGATTTGGAGCATCAAGTCGATCTCGCTCGCCAACGCGAAGACATTGCCACCGACGTTCACGATTTGCTCGGTCACTCGCTTACCGTCATCAATTTAAAATCTGAGTTGGCACAGCGGCTAGTAGACGTAGATCCAACTCGAGCTCGAAACGAGCTTCAAGAAATAAGTGACCTTTCCCGTAAGAGTTTGGCAGAAGTCCGCTCCACAGTTACCCGGATGCGCATGCCGACCTTCGAGGGAGAAGTTCAGGCAGCACGGCGAGCGTTCGATACTACAGGGATTCAAGCGCATCTTCCTGCCAACGTCCGAGCCGTAGGTCTTTATGACGCCGCCTTTTCCTGGGCATTACGTGAGCTCACCACTAACGTTATTCGCCACTCAGGAGCAGAGCACTGTTGGGTAAGCATATCCCAGAATAAGCTCCAAGTCGTAGATGATGGTTGCGGCTTCGATCCGAAAAAGCAGTACCAAAGTGGCGGGCTACACGGGCTTCACAAGCGAATAGAGGACAGCGGCGGAAAGTTGATTATTATGAGGAAGGACGATCGCACCGTAGCGCTGATTACTATGAATGGTGATACTGAGTTACTACCCTTAGACAGTGAAGTGGAGTCCGATGGCTGATACATCTCCACCCATCCGTATCCTTATCGCAGAGGATCAATCATTGGTTCGCGGAGCCCTTGCTGCTCTCCTAGCTGCCGAACCAGATATCGAGGTAGTTGCTCAATGCGCAACGGGCAACGAGGTTGCGGGGCTCGTCGCCAAGCACAACGTGGAGGTAGCTCTTCTCGATATTGAAATGCCTGGAAAGAGCGGTCTAGACGTAGCTGAAGAACTCTCCAGCAGCCCATGCAAATGTCTCATCGTTACTACTTTTGGCCGCGGCGGCTATGTAAAACGTGCTATTGATGCCAACATCGCTGGGTTCATAGTCAAAGACACTCCACCAGAACAACTCGCGGAGGCAATTCGCCGAGTAAAGGCTGGGCTGCGGGTGATCGATCCTGCCCTGGCACGAGAGAGTCTTTTTACCCCGGACAACCCGCTCACACCCCGGGAACGAGAAATCGCGCGGCTTTTATTATCTGGGGTGACTTCCTCAGAACTGGCGCGCAAAGTGCATCTTAGCCCAGGCAGTGTGCGCAACGTCGTGTCAAGTATCATGACAAAAACCGCTGCGAACAACCGCTACGAGGCTGCTACGAAAGCCCAAACTCAAGGCTGGATTTAAATCAGGTGTAGGAAAAGACTGAGCCCCGTTCGGCATACGAACGGGGCTCAGTGATATTCGTTTTTCTAATTAGAAATTAGGGCGAGAACTACTTGTTCTCGTCGTCACCGTCGTTATTGGTGCCGAGCTTGTCATCAATGACGTCGCGGGCCTTGTCTACCTGGTCTGCCTTGTCCTCGCCCAGCTTGTCCTTGGCAAAGTCCTCGGCCTTGTCCAAGCCTTCCTTGGTAACTTCCTCGCCCTTTTCGGAGTTCAGTGCTTCCTTTGCCTTGTCAAAGATACCCATTGCTAATCCTTTCGTTGTTTACTTCATCTAACCATTGCCGTGCGCGGCAACACCGCCCACGATAATGACACTGCCGGGACTTCGCCACCAAAGGGGGCCAGAAGTTTTAAAGTGATAGCGTTAATGAGACCAATGACCAGCTCGCACGAAAAAGGCAACTAATGACGCACACCAGCCCTGGTGCAAACTGCAACTCCGCGGAATTCTTTGGTCTGGTATGGCCTGGCAAGCAAGCCGCGCGCAGTGTGGCAGAGGCTCCCCTAGCCGCCGAGTTCGAGCTCGATGCTGAGCTAAGCAGCTCTACTACCACGCCCAATAGCATCCACTTGGCCGATAACCTGCCTGTGCTACAGCACTGGGTTTCCACGGGCGAGACCTTTGATGTCATTTACATTGACCCGCCATATAACACCGGCCGGGACTTTGTCTACCGCGATAATTACCGCGCTCGGCGCGAAGTAAATTCCGGCAGCTATGCCCAATGGCACGCCGAGTGGCTGTCCATGATGCTCCCGCGGCTCATCCTGGCGCGGCGCGTATTGGCGGAGAACGGCTTTATATTCGTCTCCATTGGAGAGGACGAGGCCGCTAATGCCCGCAAGGTTTTAGACGAGGTTTTTGGCGAGGGCTGCTATGCCGGGCAATTCATTTGGAAAAAAGCCGGCACTGGGAAAAACGATTCCAAGTATGCGGTGGTAGAACACGAATACATCCTCTGCTATGCCAAGACCCCGGATAACCCCGGATTCAACGTAGATGCTGAGGGCTATACGAGCACCAAATATAACCACGAGGATGAACGTGGCAAATACTCCTTGGTGCGCCTTGACTCTAAGACCCTGGGGTACCTGCCATCGCTCGATTTTCCCATTTCCTCACCCGATGGCACGCAACACTGGCCGGACCAACCGGCAGGCCACAGCCGGGTAGCGCGCTGGCGCTGGGGCAAGGACATGGTGGAAAAGCGCTACGATGAGCTGGTCTTTCGGCGCGGATTCGTCTACACCAAGAACTATCAAAAAACAGGGGCGCGGCCGCGTTCCATCCTCGATGGGCAAAGGTTTGGCGTAACGCGCGCCGGACGCCGCGACGCAGAGGACGTGATGGGCGTAGAGGGAATCTTTGAGTTTCCTAAGCCAGTGCGCCTTATCAAGCACCTCATCGCCATTGGCGGCGGGCCCGATGCCCGTGTGCTCGACTTTTTCGCAGGCTCAGGCACCACGGCGCAGGCGGTCATCGAACTCAACCGAGAAGATAAGGGCGGGCGCAGTTTTCATTTGGTGCAAATTCCAGAGCCCACCGCCCCGGACAGTTCGGCGCACCGAGCAGGCTTTCTCAGCGTGGCGGATATTTGCGTAGAGCGCGTGCGATCGGTGCCTGAGTCCTCTTTCCGAGCCTACCGCGCGCCCTAAGTTTCGCGGGTGCCGTCGGGCCTACCCGGAATGCCGAAGAAGTCCAAGACGCGGTCAGTGGCGAAGAACTTTCCTACTTCATTATTTTTATCTCCAAGGCCACCCGGCCACACGTGGGATCCGCCACCGATGCGGATATGCTCCAGCGGTGCGGAGCAGCCCCTCCAATGCATATCGAGGGCATTATTGACCAAGCGGTTGGTGTCTACCTTCTCCGAGCATTTATTGCGCTTGCGGTCTTGCTCCAGGACGGATTCGACGGAGAAGTACTTGGTCTTATGCCGGGTCCCGCCGTAATAGCCCACGACGGGGTCATCGGTACCGTGCATATCTAGGCGCCCTACCGGTTCATGGGCGCAGTCTTTCAGGATATCTTCATAATAAGCAGCGGAAATGGTGGCGACCGAGTGGAAGATGCCGGGCATCTGGCAGGCCAGGTAGGCAGCAAAACCGCCGCCATTGGACATGCCGGTGGCATAAAGCCGGGAATCATCGACGTTATAGGTCGCGCGCAGGGAATCGAGGATATCGAGCACGAATTTCTTGTCCTCGCTCCCGCTGGTTTCCGCGTACGGGGCCGGGCTCCACGCTTTTTCCTTTCCTGCGGGAAATACAGTAATGGCTTGTGCCGCATCGAGGCGGGAATAGCCGCGCAGGTTTTCCGCTGACTGCCCCCAGCCATGGAAAGCCAATACTACGGGCCATTCTTTTTGCGCCGTATAATTTTCCGGCACGCTAAGAATGAAGGAGCGCCCGGACGGCAAGTTAATCGTCGTATAGGATCCGGGTTCTGGGCCACTGAGCGGCGCAGAGGTAGGAATCCCGAGCTGCGAGGCAGCTGAACCGTGCGATTGCGTGCTTTCGCTGCGTGCCGCCGAGCCCGATTCTTCCTCGTTATTTGCGCATGACACCCCCAGCGCCGCCACGCAGCACAAGACTGCGGTGCTCAGCATCGCACGCACCGGCCTCCGTCTCATGATTTTCGTCCCTTCTGCCAAGCGGCCCATAACTGTTTATAACGGCCCCCATAATTTAGCAGCTCTGCATGGCTACCCTGTTCTACTACCCGGCCATTATCCATGACCACGATGGCATCGGCACGCGAGGCTTGATCCAGGCGATGCGCAACAACCAAGGCGGTTCGCCCCTCCATCACTGACTCTGCGGCGTCCTCTAAGGATTCAGCACCCACCGAGCCTGCTTCCGCCGTGGCTTCATCCAAGATGATGATGCGGGGATCCAGCAGCACGATTCGGGCAAGCGCCAATTGCTGTGCCGCCACCGGGTCCAACGGCATGCCTTGCGCGCCCACGATGGTATCGAGGCCCGCTTCTAGTTCGAAGAACCAGTCAGCCTGCACTTGGCGCAGCGCCTGCACCATTTCCGCATCGGTAGCCTGCGGCGCCGCGAGCGCTAGATCCTCGCGCAGACTCCCAGAAAAGACGTGCACTTCCTGGGAGACGAGGGCGAGGCGCTGGATACGCTCGGCATCGGAAAGCAGCGCGACCTCGACGCCATCGACAAGCACGGTGCCCTTATCCGGAACGCGCAAGCCCGCGAGCAACGCAGCCACGGTGGATTTCCCGGCGCCAGACGCCCCGACGAGGGCAACCGTTTCACCCGGCTTAATCGCAAGGTTGAGGCCCTCGACGGCCCATGAGTTATCGCTATAGCGGAAGGAAATATCCCGCATGTCCACGCTGCCATCGCCCCTCGGTGCACCGCTATCCGGTACCGGCGCGGGCGGATCGATGACCACGCCCACGATGCGCGCCAACGAGGCATACCCGGATTGCACCGTATCTAGCACGCGCATCAGCCCCATCAGCGGCCCGCGCAGGCGAATGAGCAATAACATCGCCGCGGTGACCGCTCCAACAGTAAGCGCATTAGCCTGCACCACCCAAAAGCTTACCGCCAAACCGCTGGCTAATAAGACCAGTTCAATGCCGGTGAGGTGGGCCTGGAGCACCATCATCGTCCGGCGCGCGTTATATCCTTCTTCCACCACACGCCTTGAAGCCGCGCCGATCCGATCGTGCATCGTATTTTCCATGCGGAACGCGCGCACCGTGTCCCTGCCGTGAATCGCTTCCAAAAGCCTGCGGGCGCGGTCCGCCATGGCGGCGCGCTCAGCGGCATACCGGTCAGGGGCGAGCCGCAGGTAATACCGGCCGGCTAAGAAATACAGCGGGGTCACGGCAACAATAACCACGAGGTATTGCCAATCCACCGTAAGCAGCGCTACTGCCGTCGAGGCAATGGCAAAAATGGACTTTGCCAGCACGGGGACCGTCTCAGTAACCGCGGCGGAAAGCTCCGCCACGTCATCAGTAGAACGCGATACCAAGTCCCCGGTTCCGGCATCCTCGACGCGGTGTGTGGGAAGGCCGAGTGCCGTAGAGACTATATCCTCGCGCAGGGACGCGATGACGCGCTCGGTCAGCTGGGACAGAACATAGAATCCCGCCGCCGATAAAGCGGCAGACGCGCCCGCGACCCCGATGAGCAGGACTCCGAGGAGGGCGATGCTGGCGCCCGTCGTCACGGCATCGACAATCTTGCCGAGCAGGATCGGGATGGTGACATTGGCTGCTGCCCCGGCTATCAAGAACACCACGGCGATAAGGGCGCGCCGGCGCGCATGCGGAATCGCCGATAACTGCTGCGCCACAACCTTTCGCACCTGTGGCCACGTGGTGGTGGGAAAACGCATTAGGACTCCACCCCCACTGCATGCCACGCAGGCGCCGAGGTATAGACGATGGTGGGTTTATCCTTCCGGTAGTCCGCAACGCGGTGGGCTACCTCTTGCTCGGTAACGGAATCGACCGCGGTGGTGGGATCAGAGAGAATAAGCACCTCCGGATCCGCTGCAATAGCGCGGGCAAGGGCGACTCGTTGCTGCTGGCCGCCGGACAGGTTGTTTCCGCGCTCACCCACGGCGCGGTCCAGCCCACCGGGAATATCCTCACCCGCGGCCACCTCTAGGGCCCGTGCGGCCGTATCTGCATCCGGATGAATATTATCCTGCACGGTTCCGGTAAACAGCATGACCTCGTGTGGTACGACGATGAATTTTTCCCGGGCCAGCTCCCGCAGTTCTTCCGGAGCATGTCCATCGATGGCGGTGATACCCGGCCGTAGCGCCGGCACCTGTGGTGCGGCGTCCCCGGGAAGCCCGAGAGCCCTCAGCAGGCCCACGATTCGCTGCGCACTCGCCTGCGCCGCGGCCCACCGGGAGGCAATATTTCTTCCCAGCATGGTCATCGGGGTAATGATGAATTGGGTAAGGCCAATTACCATAATGAGCTCACCAATGCTCATCTGCCCATCCAGCGCCAGGTAGCCGGCGGCAACGGCGACGGCGATGACATAAATGGACCCGAGCGCCTCGGTAGAAGCATTCAATCCTGCCTGCGCTGCATTGGCCTCAACGGTTCGCTCGTAGGCGGCATCGGAATCGCCCGCATACCGCTTGCGCACCGTACCAATCGCCCCGATCCCCTTAATAATGCGCAGGCCATGGACAATATCCGTCGCCGTCGCGCTAGCCCGGCCCAATGCTTCTTGCCGGATACCAGAGCGCTTGCGCAAGGGACCAGCCGAGCGCAGCGATCCCCACACCACGATGGGACCGCCGCATAAAATGGCCACACCTAGCGGCACATTCACCCGGCTGGTCATCACCGCGACATAAATGATCGACGTAATCTCCGCCACCGGGAACACCGTCATCATCACGGCATTCTGCACACGGGTCGCATCGGTTGAGGCAATGGCCAATAACTCCCCTGGCGTGCGTTTCGGCCCGCCCATCCCTTTGGGATCCATAATCCGATCCGTGATGGCCATGCGCACGTCGTGGCCGATAACCAGCATGCTGCGCGCGTTGAGCCCGCGGCCACACCACCCAGTGACGGTATTTACGGCGAAGGCTAGCACCAGCAGTGCAAGCCACCACCACAGTCGCCCGATTGATCCTTCCACCACCGCTTCATCGATGGCATAGCCCACGATGACCGGCGTTGTGCCATTGAGCACAAAAGAGATAGCCATGCACACGGCAGCGGGAATGGTCATCCCAGGCCGGGAGAAGACAGTCTTCAGCAACCACCGCCGATCTGATGGTTCTGGAAGTGTTGCCATAACAAGCCATTCTAATTCCCGGTAGGTTAGATAACCTATGTCGACTCGCCACCCCAACCCCCAGCACTTCCCCAGCTACCGAAATCCCTCTGCGAAGCAGAAGCCTACCTTCAGCACCGATCCCCAGCGCACCCAGGCAGCGCGCGCCTTCCATCACGGCGCGCACACCTATCAGGATGTCCGCCCCCATTACCCGGCCGAGGTTGCTGAGCTCATCGCCGGCGCCCACCGCGTTGCCGATATCGGCGCCGGCACCGGCAAACTTACCGAGTCCCTCACCAACCCCAACGTGCTCGCGGTTGAACCATCTCCAGACATGGCCCGCGTGCTCCAACGCCGCTTGGATATCCCCATCATCCGCGCCACGGCCGAGCACACCGCGCTTGCCGATGCCTCCCTCAACGCCGCCTGCCTCGCCCAAACCTGGCATTGGGTCGACGTTGCCGCCGCCTCTGCCGAGCTGGACCGCATCCTCGCGCCGGGCGGGCGCGTGCTTTTAGTGTGGAATACCCTCGACGTACACGCGGATCCCTGGATCCTCCGTCTCAGCCGCATCATGCACTCCGGCGACGTGCATAAGCCCGGCTTCTATCCCGAATATAAAGCACCCTGGACCTTAGAGCGCGAACTCCGGCTGAGCTGGACCCACGAACTTACCCCAGAGCAGCTCCACCAACTCATGCACACTCGTTCATACTGGCTCAGAAATAACGAGGCCATCCACGAGCGCATGACCCACAACCTGAACTGGTACCTCTACGAGCACATGGGCTTTTCTGCCGGCCAAAAACTACACATCCCGTACCGCACGGATGCTTTCGTGCTGGTACGGGACACTTCAAACGCAATTAAATAGAACTTTTATCTGTCCAAAAGCGTCGCGCCACACCGAAACTACAAACTGCCAATACTATAATGATAAGCACTATTGATATCCAGCCCCAGGTTTGATAGGCAGGCTCTGGAACTATTGCTCCCAAGGTGCCGCCTAGGTAATAAAACGATGTGTATAGCCCGACTGCAGTAGATTTGTTTGTTTTCGAATGGGTACTTACGAATCCAGTTCCACATGATTGGCCCATGAAAACGGCAACACATGAGAAAGCTAACCCCAGCACCATCGCCCAGAGAAACGGCAATAAGGTCAGCATTAAGCCCAAGATAGTTATGCTAGCGACGACTCCAAATGTAAAGACCCTCCCCTTTTTGGAAATGAGCTCCCCGCTGAAAGGCGTCAGCACTGTTGGTAAAAGGAAGATAACAAAAATGAAGCTGACTAACGAGGTAGATAAATCGTAAGGCGGGTCCATCAGCCTTAGAGAACCAAAGGTAAAAGAGGAGACTTGTTGGAATAGAAGACAGCTTGCAATGAAACAAGAAGCTAAAAGGCCGGGCTCTTTCATCTGAGCTCGAATACCCGACACCGACTCCATCACTGAAGAAGCCGGTTGGAAGTTATCTTCAGGGGGCAAAAAGAAAACTACGGCAACGATAGTAAACAGAAGAATCACCGCATTGGCAGCGAAAGAAAGCCGCCAAACACCTGTCCAGTCCGTAACCAGACCAGAAAGCAATCTTCCCGCAAAGCCACCAAACGCTGTTCCTGCCACGTATAAACTATTAGCTCGGGCACCATCCTCTTCCTCTTCAGAGATATAAGCTACCGCGACGGTAAATACAAAGGGGGTTGCGAGCCCCTGAGAGAGTCTAAGCACCAGCAGCATAAGAAAATTGGGAGAAAAACAACAAGCAATGGTTGAAATGACCATAATTCCCAAAGCACACAGCATCACTTTCTTTCTGCCATATACGTCCGAAATAGCTCCTGAAAACGGCGCACAAATCGCCACACCTAGGGTCGTGGCGCTCACTGTCCAAGCAGCTCTTTCGGGCGCAATGTGCGCCCATGCCCCTAACTGCCCCAAAATCGGCTGAGTTGAGTACAGGTTAATGAGTGCACACATGCCTAAAAGGAACAGGGGAATATAGCTTTTCTTTAGCATATCGGCATAGTCCTCTACACACCCTAGACTTGATCACCTGGAATCTGAGTTGCTGCGATGGAAAGCTCGGTGTCGACTTCCCGGAGCAATTGATCAGGCCATTTCTCCTCCATATGCAGAAATGTGGAAACAGTGGAATGATCGTTAGATAACTCACGACGCGCGGCGCGTAACTGGCGATTCGTCTCTTGTGGTGCAGCACCACCGATTACAGCGTAATTATTAATTAAATGGCGCGGATCAACAGTTTCCCGAAATTGTTCGATAGTCAGCGGAAACGTAGATCGTGCTGAATTGGATTCTGCGCCTCGATAAATATTGTCGATTTCTTCCAATGTGAGTTCATGAAACAGTACCGATTCGCGTCGACAGTAATCCACTAATTTACTAGTAAAATCGTGCCCTTTGCGGAACGGAATCCCGGATACGATATAAAGTGTGTTCGCTATCTCTGATGCCGCGGAGTATTCTGAATTAACCATATCCATTGCGGCCCCGGGAACAAAGTTCAAATTTTGAACTACTTTTCGGAAATGCTCAACCAAGTCCAGCGTTTGTATTGCCGCGATCCAAGAATCACCGCGCTTATGATCAGTTAATCCAGTTTGCACATTATGGTGCAGGCTTCGAACGACTTGGCAGTGTCCGATAGTACGACTTGATTTCATTCTGACATGGTTAAGAGCCACAGGGTTGCGCTTTTGCGGCATCAACGTGCTTGGTTGGGTTAGATCTGGAGCATCGAGAATATACCAGGGATGCGGATTCTGGTATTGGGAATGAATATCTTGGGTGATCATCCCGATAACCATGGCTACCGTCTCAAATATTCCCATGAGTTCGAGGTCCACGTCTATCGAGGAGACTTGGGCCCCATCAAAGGTATTTGCTGTTTCTTTAGAAAATCCAAGTAACCGCGCAAGTACCCTTCGATCAACCGGAATGCTTGTTCCAGCCAATGCAGCAGACCCAAGCGGGCAAGTATTGACCCGTTCTAATGCTTCGCATAACCGTTGGGTTATCCGTTGAAAACTTCTTTCATAACCAAGAAAAGTATGCGCTGGCGTAGTCACCTGGGCCTGAACTCCATTGGTAAAGCTTGGGACAATTAGGTCGCACTTTGTAGCTGCAAAGTTTAACAAATCGTCACGAAGACCCACCACCTCGCCAAATAGCTGCACTATTGCGCGGCGAAGGTTCATCCTCTGGCATGTAATAAGAATGTCCTGTCTCGAACGGCCAACATGAACATTTCCATACGTCGGACCTGCAATCTCTATAGCGCGCTTCTGATAATAGAGATAGTCAGAAAAGCCATTGGATCGTGAGGACTCTGATTCTCGCTCAATTAAGGCGACAGCGTTAATAATATGGTTAAAATCAGACGATGTAATCAATCTCTGCCTTATTAAAACCAAAGCTGATGCTCGGTCGATAGCGACATAATTGGCTACTTCATTGTTCTCAGCCATTGTTTTCCTCGGTCTTGATGGCAAGCTTATATTGCAGGTGATTTTTAACAGCAGGCCATTCATGCCTCAATACGCTATAAACGCAGGTATCTCTAATGATCCCGTTATCGAGTACCTGGTGGCTCCGCAGAATTCCATCTAGATGTGCGCCCATTGATTCCAAAGCGCGCCGACTGGCACGGTTGAAAGAATTGGTCGTGAAGAAGACGGATAAGAAATCTAATTGCTCAAACGCATAGCTTATTAGGGTGAGCTTGCAATCACTATTAACCGCAGTATTTTGAGCTGATTCCCTATACCAGGTGTATCCTATTTGTGCGCGTCTATTTCCCTTGTCTAATGACTGAAAACCAGTCATCCCCAATGGAGTATGGGCTTGGTCAAACACCGTAAAAAGCTGCGTCCCGTACAACTCGTACCAAGAGATACGTTCTTCTACTGCTTGTTGCATCGCACTGGGAGCGGGGACCTTGGTATACCACCGCCTCCATATTTCTCCGTCTTTAACTGCCTCCGCTAAGCCAGGTGCATGGTCTACACTCAATGCTTCTAAAGTAATATTTTTTCCGCGAAGTAGAGGGACTTTCGGAATGTTGCTATTTAGCATCGTGTCCTACCTTTTCTTGAATTTTGGGACTGTGCAAGTTAGCTGCCCGAAGATTGATCGCGCTACTAGATTAGCTTGAATATCAATAACATCGAGGGCGGAGGTAATGAGGTTGGATCCTGCCGTTACGCACCCGATTCCGTAAATTTTCGGACTACTATTCTTACGGCTAGAGATAAGTAATCCGGTACTTGGATCCCATAAACCACGTCCTTTGTAGTCGCATTTGAGTCCATTTTCTCGAAAAACGTTTGTTAGAAACGTTGAATTCTGGATCAAAGCGCTCTGGCCCCTAGCATCAATCACCGATGAATAAGATGCAAGTGCAGATGGGTTGCGTTCGACTGGAGGAAGAGTGTCTAGTTGCACCAACCCAACTAATATAAAGTTTTTTAATTGCTTCCACCTGCTAAGCGGTATCCTGAACCTAAATCTGCGCCAGTTTCCATTTAATGCCAGCTCGAATACTTGTCGTTGCTCATTTGAGAGACGTTGAAAAATCAGATTTAAAGCTGCATTTGCAGTGCTCAATACCGTGTACGCAGCATTATGGCGTCGATCTTCTCGAGGATCGCTCCAGTGTTGATCGTAATGTTGGCCGGCCAGCACAGCATTTAAGTCAACGCCATATTCCTCGCATTCTCGTACCATTAGTCCCAATGCAGCATCGGCAGTAAGCCCTCCTTCCGCATCTAATTCCTTGACCGCTGAAATCGTCAAATGCTTTGGGAATGGACTTTCAGCTTCCTCCACGATCTGTACCCACGGCAACCTGCCGCTGGGCGATGCCATAGTGCACGCAATCCCTTGCTCAGCTAAAGTTACGGCAGCATCCACCGCTGATAGGCCGGTACCAACAATTAGAGTCTCGGGCCCCGATGCCGGAGATATACTTTGGATCTGCCTCTCTAATGGATAACATGTTCTGGTACCAGGAATTTTAGGCGGGGACCAGTTTCCTACGGCCAGTATTGATGCATTGACCAAGAATTGCTCGCCAGATTCTGTAGCTATTTGAATTTTGTCTGGAGCAATAGACCACATAGCGTGAACTCGCTCCTTAACCCATCGCACACGGATACTCTTCTCGATCAATTGCACAGCATTTCTTAGTTTAGAGCGAGAATATGCACCATAAAAACTTCGAGGTATTGGGAAGGAATTCAATTGGCTCGCCAACCGGTTTGTCTCAGCAAGCCAGTCCGTAAATAAAGTTGATGATTTTCCAAGGGAGTTTAAACGACGATAGCTTGTATTGATAGTTGCACAGGGCAGGTCTGGACCAAAAGGTATGCCGGTACCTATTGAGTGCTCAGGATTGAATATCAATATTTCGATTTCTGTCACGGGTTGTTCATCGATCTCTTCGAGCATGGCTGCCAAATGTTCGAAGAAAAGGGAGCCGCCAATGCCACAGCCGACTACACCGACGCGAAAATGCTGATGAATGGTCACAACTTGAGTAAATACTCTACGAGCGCGACGCACAAGGTTTATAAATAAGATTCATAAGGAATTAACCTAAATCTGCCTAGCTTAGGTTACCTTAATACTCTTATTTATAGGTTCTATCAAAAGAAAAGACACGAGCGAAGCCCCACATGTGTGAGTGCTTCGCTCGCTTTCACAGTGAACTCTTATTTCCGCTTTTTGCCTCGGCGTTCGCGCACGCGCACGGCGATGCGGATGGGGGTGCCGTGGAAACCAAAGCGCTCGCGGAACTTGCGTTCAAGATAGCGCCGGTAGGACGCGTCGAGGAATCCAGTGGTAAATAGAACAATCGTCGGCGGCTGGGTCGATGCCTGCGTAGCAAACAGCACTCGCGGCAAACGATTATTCTTCATCGGCGGCGGGTTGGCAGCAATCGCCTCACGCATCCAGTTATTGAGCTGACCGGTAGACACGCGCTGATCCCAGCTTTCTAGGGCCTCGATCATGGCCGGCTCCAGCTTTTGCAAGGCACGGCCGGTCTCAGCTGAAATATTAACGCGGGTTACCCACGGCAAGTGCCGCAGCTGCTCGTCAATCTCGCGATCGAGGTAATAGCGGCGGTCCTCGTCCATCAGGTCCCACTTATTGAACGCGATGACCAGCGCCTTACCGGACTCCAGCACCATATTGAGCACGCGCTGGTCTTGCTCGGAAATCTCCTCGGAGGCATCGATAAGCATGATGCATACCTCGGCCGCATCGATGACGCCGCGGGTGCGCAAGGACGCATAATACTCGTGGCCCTGCGTGTTCTTGACCTTCTTGCGCAGGCCCGCGGTATCGATGAACTTCCACAACTGCTCATCTAGCTGCACCAGCGAGTCCACGGGATCCACCGTGGTGCCGGCGACATTATCTACCACCGAGCGCTCCTCACTGGTGAGCTTATTGAGCAACGAAGACTTGCCCACATTAGGCCTGCCGACGAGCGCGACGCGGCGAGGGCCCGACGTAATCGAGGTCTCGCGCGGTTCTTCGGGGAAGCTGCGCAGGATCTCATCCAGCACGTCCGCGCCACCGCGCCCGTGTTGTGCGGACACCGGCCACGGATCCCCGAGGCCCAAGGCGTAAAACTGCGCCATATCCGCATACTGGTTATCGGAATCGAACTTATTCGATACCACGATCACCGGAACCGGGGACTTTTGCAGGCGGCGCGCCATAACCTCATCGGTTTCGGTAATGCCCACTTTGGTGTCTACCACCATCACGATGACATCTGCGGTATCCATCGCCATTTCTGCCTGGCGGGCGATATCGGCGTGCATGCCTTTAACGTTGGGATCCCAGCCGCCGGTATCCTGCACGATAAAGCGCTGCCCATTCCAGTCCGCCACGTAGGAGACGCGGTCACGGGTAACGCCAGGGTGGTCTTCTACGACGGCCTCGCGGCGGCCGAGGAAGCGATTAACCAGCGAAGACTTGCCCACATTCGGCCGGCCCACAATAGCGACGGTGCACAGGGCTTCTTCGGTGGCATCGGCAAAGCCGAGCGACTGCGAGAGCTGCTCCCACTCGTCCTCACTGAGGGGCTGCTCGAGGTCGTCCTCGTCCCCGTAGTCGGCCTCGCCGAACTCTGACTCATCAAAGTCGTAGTCGAATTCTTCGGCATCAAAATCGTCCGTAGCCCACCCCGGCGAGGTCTCGACCGTTTCCTCGTCGAACTTACCCGCAGGGTAATGGAACTGCGTGACTTCTTCCTCTGGGGATTCAAAATCTTTATTGCTCATGAGCGGGACTCCTTAACCACGTTGATAAGAGCCTGGACGACGTCCTCCGGGCTCATGTCAGAGGTATCGACAATAGTGGCATCGTCAGCTGGGCGAAGCGGCGAGGTGGCGCGGGAAGAATCCGCGGCATCGCGGCGCTGCACATCCGCCAGTACCGATTCAAAATCGGAGGCGATGCCGGCCTTTTCGTTTTGATCGTGCCGGCGCTGCGCGCGAACTTCAGCCGAGGCCGTCATGAAGGCCTTCGCTGGGGCATCGGCAAGCACCACGGTACCGATATCGCGGCCCTCTACGATGGCGCGGTGGGCGCGCTGTGCCAGCTTGCGCTGCAATGCCACCAAGTTCTCCCGCACCTCCGGGATGGCTGATACTGCGGAGACGTTCTGGGTAACCTCGTCTTCCCTGATGACGCGGGAGACATCGGCGCCATCGAAAAGCACCTGGGTGGAGTCCGGATCATCGGAAACCTCCAAGGGCAGGTTCGCCGTCGCGGAAATCACCGCCTCTTTGTCCGCGGGATCCACGCCTTGGCGCAATACCGCCAAGGTTGCCACCCGGTACATGGCGCCGGTATCGATGTATTTTGCGTCCAACTGCTTGGCCAAGGCCCGGCAGGTCGTGGACTTCCCTGTTCCGGAGGGGCCATCGACCGCGAGGATCAGGCCCTCATCAGGCATATTCGAAATCATTACATCCCCACCACCTTGTACAAGCTCGTTAACTCATTGGAATTCAGCGCGCGCAACCCGCCGGGCTTCATATCACCCAATTGGACCGTATGCAGCTTGGTGCGCACCAGACGCTGCACGGGATAGCCGGCTTCCTTCAGCAGGCGGCGCACGATGTGCTTGCGCCCTTCGTGCAGCTCGACTCGGACCAGAGAGAACCCCTGGTTCTTGTCCACTACCTGCACAAAATCGGCCTTGGCTAGGCCATCTTCTAGCTCGATGCCCTCTTTAAGCTGGCGCACCAGCTTATTATCGGCCTCGCCCAATACCGTGGCCAGGTAGGTTTTCTTCACCTCATACTTGGGGTGCATCAGGCGGTTGGCCAATTCCCCATCGTTGGTGAGGATGAGCAGGCCTTCCGTATCCGCGTCCAAGCGGCCTACGTGGAATAGGCGCTGGCCCGAGGCAACCTTTTCAGAAACCACGTCGCCCACGCAGGGGCGGCCGAGATCATCTGACATCGTCGACTGCATTCCGCGGGGTTTATTGAGGATGAAATATTCTTGGTCCTCGTTAACGTTCACGCGAACGCCATCGACGCGGATGACGTCCACGGCGGGGTTGACCTTCACGCCCTGCTTGAGAATGACATTTCCATTTACTTCAACGCGGCCGGCATCAATGAGGATTTCCGCGTGGCGGCGCGATGCGACGCCCGCCTTAGCCAAGACCTTCTGCAGGCGCTCTCCCTTGGGCTTATCGTCATCGACCAGCCAGTCAGCGCCCAAATCGCGCGCCACCGATTCAGCGGTAGCCTTCTGCTTTTTCTTGGAAACGTGTTGATTACGAGCCGGCTTGGCATTGGAGACAACGATATCGCTGTCTCGCTGCTTCTTATCCGGTGTGCCGTCACGGCGAGCGGGAGGAGTCACTTAAGTGTCCTTTTCTCTCGAAAATATGAAATTACCTGCGTGAGTTTACCCCACCTCAGTACTCTTCGTCGATTGCATCGACGTCTGGAAGCAGCGGCGCCAAATCCGGAAGGCGCTCCAGCGAGTCTATACCTAGCAGTTCGAGGAAAAGCTCGGTGGTTTCATATCGGTGCGACGCCCCTTCGAACTCATCCTGCGGGAGCTCGCGGATCAGCCCGCGCAGGTTAAGGGTGCGCATCACGCCGTCCACGTTGACCCCGCGAACCGCAGAGACCTGCTGGCGCGTGACCGGTTGGCGATAGGCCACGACGGCGAGGGTTTCCAAGGCCGCGCGCGACAGCTTCGTTTGCGCCCCATCCAATAAAAACTCCTCCACCGCGCTGGCGTTTTCCTGGCGCGTATAAAACCGCCAACCCTCTGGCGTTTCGCGCAGCTCAATTCCAGAGCCGCGGCTATCGAATTCGCGTTGGATGGCCCGCAAACAGTCACTAATGACCGCAGGTTCTACGCTAAGTGCCCGCGCCAAAGACTCTACGGATGCCGGCGAATCGAGCACCAGCAAGATCGACTCGAGCCGGGACCGCAATTGCGAAATGAGCGGAAGATCCATGCCCCTTAGGTTACAACCACCGACGGCGGTGCTAGCACTAGTCCCAATTTGCTGCGGCAACGACGGCTGGATCTACGTCCAGGCCGGTCCAGGAAAGGTCAAGTTGGCCCAACGGCTCCTCCTGCTGGGCATCAACCGCCTTGGCCTTAAACAGTTCCAAGAGCGCCAAGAATCTACCGACGATATGCATGGTTGTGGTGCAATCCCGGGTAAGCGAGGAAAAACTTGTCCACTGCCCAGCACCCATGAGTTTGAGCGTTTCGAGTATCTTGCCAGCCTGTTCGGGCACGGAGACGGCAACGCCATGAATATGGCCCGTGGCCACTTCTTCCGGCGGCTTGGGGCGAAAGACACCCGCCGCCATTTCCGCAAAGCTCGCCGGAGTATGGCCCAGGGTTACGGGAGGCAAAAGCTCAGCAAATTGCTCTTCGATGCTCACAGCTCGCGGGTAACTGCGCTGCGCCTCCCGCTGCCAGCGGGCAAATTGATCCGCCGCCTGCTTGTAAGCCTTGTACTGCAACAGGCGGGCAAAGAGCAGGTCGCGCGATTCCAGCAGCTCCAAGTCTTCAAGGTCATCGACCTCTCCCCGCGGCAATAGGCGCGCGGCCTTCAGGTCCAATAGAGTTGCCGCGACGACCAGGAAATCCGTCGTCTCATCCAGATCCGCGTTTTCGCCCAGTTGGCGTGTGTAGCCCACAAATTCATCGGTCACCTCAGACAAGGCTACATCCGTGATATCCATCTTCTTGGCCTGGATGAGCTGCAAAAGCAGATCGAATGGCCCCTCAAAATTCCGCAGGGCAATGCGGAACCCCGTAATCTCTGGCTGCGTCACGGTAGCTTAGACGGTCGAACGCTCGATGACTTCCTTCGCCAGATCGCGGTATTGCTGTGCGGCCTGGGAACTGGGCGCCCACGAGGTGATGGGCTCGCCGGCCACGGAGGTTTCTGGGAAGCGCACGGTACGGGTAATGACGGTATCGAATACTTGGTCCCCAAAGTATTCCACCACGCGGGACATGACTTCACGGGCGTGCTTGGTCCGTCGATCAAACATGGTGACCAAAATACCCATGACTTCCAGATCGAAATTGATGCGGTCAGAGACTTTTTCCACTGTGTCCGTCAGCAAAGCAAGCCCGCGCAGCGAGAAGAACTCGCATTCCATAGGAATGATGACACCCTGGGAACAAGCTAGGGCGTTGACCGTAAGCAGACCCAAAGAAGGCTGGCAATCAATGATGATGAAGTCATAATCCCGGCGCACCGGACGCAGGGCGCGCGCCAAGGTGTGCTCGCGGCCTACTTCATTGACCATCTGAATCTCTGCCGCAGACAGATCGATATTAGCCGGAACGAGGTCCATGCCGGACACGCTGGTGTGATGAATGGCGGAGTGGATAGAGGTATGACTATCCAGCATCACGTCATAAATCGAGTCCTCGATGTCATCATGGTTTAATCCCAGCCCGGCCGAAAGAGCACCCTGCGGGTCCAAGTCAACCAAGAGAACCTTGCGCCCATACTCTGCGAGGCAGGCCCCCATATTAATGGTGGACGTGGTCTTGCCCACGCCGCCCTTTTGGTTACACATCGAGATGATGGTGGCGGGCCCATGTTTTTCCAAGGGGGCGGGTTCCGGCAGCTCGCGGACAGGGCGGCCAGTTAGCCCCGTCTCTACATCAGAGGCTGAAAAGAGACCCTCTTCGCTCACAGTCAAACCTTCTTCCTTGACGCCAAGTCATGGACCATGACATTTGGCATAGGGTTGCTTACAACGTTGTAATTATAGCGTACCCGCTCCCCTTTATGACTACCGAGACTTTGCAAATATCAAGTCTCTAGCATTGACTTAAGCACCTGCCGCTCGAGTAAAAGCTACGCCCGAGGATGCGCGGTCCGCCAAACCTCCCGTAAGGAATCTGCGGTTACGTGGGTATAGATCTGCGTGGTAGTCACGGAGGAATGCCCTAAAAGCTCCTGCACGGTGCGCACATCGGCACCGCCTTCGAGAAGGTGCGTGGCAAAGGAATGGCGCAGCGTGTGCGGCGAAATGGACTTATCCAACTGGCTGCGCTGCGCCGCGGTTTTAATAACGGACCAGGCGCTTTGCCGCGAGAGAGCGCCGCCGCGCGTATTCAAAAACAGCGCAGCGGTCTTGCCCTTTCCCAGCACGGGACGGGCGCGCACCAGATAGGCATCGATGGCCTGGCGAGCATGCGAGCCGAGGGGTACAAGCCGCTCCTTATCGCCCTTGCCATGCAGGACTAGGACGTCATCGGCAGTAGCTACGTCATCGACATTGAGCGAAATTACCTCAGAAATGCGCGCCCCAGTGCCATAGAGCACTTCTAGTAACGCCCTATCGCGAAGGTCAACCGGTGTTTCCGTCGGCGTCGATTCAATAAGCCGCGTCACCTCTTCCACGCTCAAGGTCTCCGGCAGGTGTTGCCCCGTGGAAGGCGGGCTCACCTCGGCTGCAACATCGCTATCGACTTCGCCCTCTGCAACGGCGAATTTGTGCAACCCGCGCGCCACGATAAGGGCACGGTTGGCAGAAGATACCGCCATCTTTTCGCGCAGATCCTTTAAATAGGCCTCCACCATTGGTCGTGTTACCTGCCGTAGGTCCTGGACCCCATTTGCTGCCAGCCAATCCACGTACCGGCGAATATCCCGCCGGTAATTGCTCAGGGTATTTGCTGACACTCCACGTTCGACGGCGAGGTGATTCAACCAGGTCTGAGCTACATCCTCCGCAGCAGTCACTGCTTTTTCAGGTCCGGTCCACTGCGGCGGGCAGCCATATGGGTCGGACGCAAATCGAACGGCGCATCCACCGAACGCGTCGGCTTTCCACCAATGACCGTGGCATATGCGGCTAAAATACCCGCGCACGCAACGGAATTAACTATCTCACCGGCCAGCACCTTATTTACTGCCTTGTCTAAATCCACCCAGGCAAAATCCATATCGGCTTCTTCATCGCCGGTATCCTGCAGCGCCGGTACCTCGCTAAGGTCGCGAGCCAGAAAAATCCGCACGGCTTCCTCACAAAACCCCGGTGAGGTCACCATATCCGTAAGAACTTCCCAGTCCTTCGCGGCAAGGCCCGCTTCCTCCTGCAACTCGCGCTGCGCGCCGGAAAGCTCATTCTCGCCCTTTACATCTAGCAGCCCTGCCGGCAGTTCCCACAGCCGCTTGCCGACGCTATGCCGGTACTGATGCACCATCGCGATGCGCCGATCCTCATCCAAGGCCACCACCGCGACGGCTCCCAGGTGCTCAATGATCTCCCTATCCGCGGTGTTTCCTCCCGGCATGGACAAGGTATCGCGGCGTACGGCGACGATAGGGGCATCAAAAATTAACTCTGAATCTAAGACTTGAAAATCGTAGGCCACTATTCTTTCTCCTCTTCAGGTAGGGCGGAATCCGCGCTTTCTGCTGAACCGTAGTCTCCCCTGCCGCCATTAAGCTGTTCCTCGGCGGCAGAAATGACGGCGATGCGCTCTACCGCGCGTTCAATGCCATCTACGGTAGAAAGATCCACGTCTTTGGTGCGCAGCTGCTCTATTGCCTTCTCATCTTGGGTCTGTTTGGCCCGTGCACTCAGTACCACGCTTCCATTGACCTCGTCCAAGGCGGTGGCGAACTCTGCCAAGGTATCCGAATAATATCCGCGCACCCCGCTGCCGGAGACGATGATGATGGACTGGGCGGGAAGGATGGTCCCGTCCTTATAATCAATAAAATCCTTATCACGCAGGGCACGCAGCAGCTCGGATCGCTCCTTCACGCTTGCGATCGGCTCCGTGCTTTCTGGGTCCATGGATAAGGCCGCGCCCAAAACCTCGCCGCCATAGCTTCCCACGGTTTTATCGAGTCCCTTAAGATCTGCCTTTTTCGGGGCGTTATCTTTAAGAATTGATACGATATCGTCTTTGCTTTCACCCCGCAGGAAGTCTTTACTTAGCTTAATTTCTCCCGCGGCGGTAGCCCCGGAGGCTTCTAAGAGCTTCGTGATATCAGAAAGATCACTGCTATTTGCGTCATCGGTGGAAATAACCAGCACTGGCCGCTGCGATAACGTCCCAGAGACCAAGTCTGGTGCCACGTTCTTGACTATGTCATCGCTCGCCTCATTTTGGTTCTGCAAGATCTTATTTTCTTGCACCACCTTGCGGTGTTCTGCACGGATCGGGTCATCGTCGGCCACACTGGTGGTCAGGTTGGGCGCGATCACCAAGGCACCGAGGGCCACACCAGCCGCCGCTCCTAGTCCAAGACCCGTAATTAGTTGCGCTTTCGCCATATTTTTACCCCCACTCAGAATAGGCTCGACCACGTTTGGCTTAAATTACTCAAGAAATCTTGGCTCCCGCCAAAGCCCACGATCAAGATGATCGCTGCAATCGCCACAAAGATGCTCAGAAGGGCCCACAGCCAACCAAGGTGCGAGGACGGAGCGGAATACAGATTGATGACCGCCTCGGAGTCGACCACCTTCGTTCCGGCCTTCAGCCGAGACATTACGGCAGACGGAGCCACGCGGTTGGCAAAAACATCATCGAGGTCAAATCCGCCACCTGCCTGCACGATAAGTCCCGCGCCGTGGTAATCCGCAAAGAGCAGCGCTAAATCCGTGGCCGATTCCGAAGCCGCTGGGAATGTCATGGCCCCAATACCCAGTTCTTGGATGCGGTCAATGCTCTCCACGCTGCCTTCTGGATCCGCAGGCACGACAATGCGCGCGCCGCAACGCAGCGACTCATCGCTTACCTTGACAGGATCCCCAATAATGAAGTCAGGCTTATATCCCTGCTCCAGCAAAGAATCCGCGGCTTCATCAACCGCAATGAGCAGCGGTTCATACTCCCGGATGAAATTCCGCAATTCTTTCAGCAGGGCACGGTGGTCTTCGGTGGGAGATAAAACAATGACCTTCCGGCCAGCTATCTCGGCACCGGATGCGGGGACCCCGAGGCCATCGATAAGCAGGGGGCCCTCAGAGTTAATGAAGTCAATGGAGCTCGCGAAATAGGACTCCATGTGATCAATGAGTGCACTTTGTGCCGCCTTGAAGTTCTTGTCAGCGCGCTCCCTGGAAACCTTCTGCCCCGTCCCGATTACTTTATCCGCGACGTAGACCTTTCCATCCTCCCCAATATGCGCCTTCTTGCCATCCTTAAACTCCGAGATAAATTCCTCGCCGAGGCCTTCGAGGAGTTCAATATCGGCATCGAGAAGCATGTGTGGACCGCAATTAGGAATGGAGCCAGTAGAAAACCTGGCGACGTTGACCACCGCAGAGGGCTGCAATTCCACAAGCGTTTGTGCCTCGGGCCGGGAAATATTCGCCGCATCAATAACGGCGATATCACCTGCAGAAAACTTCTTAAGACCTTTCGCGCCCGGGGTGCAATCGCGCAATGCAGCATGCTCACCAGGATGATCAGGGGTACGGGAAAACAGAGCCATGGGCCCCATTGTTCCTTGCTTAGTCCGCCAGCTGGGTAAGGCGCGCGGAAGCTTCTTTTTGTGCGCGATCAAAAAGCTCTTGGGCGTGCGCGCGTCCAGTTTCCGTGTCATCCAAACCAGCCAGCATGCGCGCCAATTCCTCCACGCGCTCCTGCTCCTTTAACTCGGCCACCCCAGAGGTAAATTTATCCTTCGAGACATGCAAATGCGCATCCGCATACGCAGCCACCTGCGGTAAATGGGTCACGACGATAACCTGATTATGCGCAGCGAGCCGCGCTAGCCGACGCCCAATTTCTACCGCCGCACGCCCGCCCACGCCGGCATCGACCTCATCGAAGACCAAGGTCGCACCGTCCTCGCTGGCGAGAACGACCTCAAGGGCAAGCATGACGCGAGACAGCTCACCACCGGAGGCCGCGGTGGCCAAAGGCTTCCCATTGAGCTGCAACTCCGCAGCATCGGCGCCCGTCTTAGAATACTTAGCCGCGGAGAGCTCAACCGACAACGTGGAATTGGGCATGGCCAATCCATGCAACTCCTCAGTCACCAGCTTGCCCAGCGCTTCCGCGGCTTTGCGGCGACCCTTCGTAAGCTCCGCCGCCTTTTGCTTCATCTCCTGTTCAGCCTCTTTGACCTGCGCCTTAAGTTCCTCGAGGACCTCCGTCGAGGTATCCATCGACTGCAATTTGGACTCCGCCTCATCGCGCCACGCCAAAACACCATCGATATCGCTGGCGTATTTACGGGTCAATGCTCGAAGATCCTGCTGGCGCTGCAGCGATTTTTCCAACAGATTCGGATCCGCCGGCAGCCCCGCGAGGTATCCGCCGAGCTCAGCCGAAATATCGCCTAGCTGCGAGGTGAGCTCAGAGATGCGCTCGCCCAAATCCGCCAGCTGCTTATCCGAGGATCCCACTAACGCCGACCCCGCACGCCCGAGCAGCGAAGAAGCAGCCTCATCAATCTCTTCCGTTCCATCGATCGCCGCCAAGGCAGTGTGCGCGGATTCGCGCAAACCGTCGACGTCTTGCAGGCGCTGCACCAACTGCACCAGCTCCGCGTCTTCCCCTGGCTCGGGCGCCACACCGTTGATTTCCTCTAAGGCATATTGCAGGCGGTCAGCTTCCTGGGCAAGTTCCCTACGAGACTCCGTGCGCCGACGATAATCCTTGGCTAAACCACGCCACTTTTTAAAGGCCTCCGCATAGTCTTCCCGGATGCCCGCCAATTGCGGGTCCGCACGGTCTACCGCCGCGAGCTGCTCTTCTGGGGCCAAAAGGCGCAATTGATCGTTCTGTCCATGCACGGTAATTATCTCCCGCGCGAAATCTCCCAATGTGGCGGCCGGTACGGCACGCCCGCCCAAATAGGCCCGCGATCGCCCCGCTGCTGAAACGGTCCGCGAGACAATAAACTCACCATTTTCATCTGGCTCGCCACCCACCGAGTCCACCAGCTGGCTAATGCTCTCCTTCGCGGAACTAAAGTGGCCTTCCACGGCCGCTTTTTTAGCGCCATCGCGCACCCTCGAGGCATCGGCACGCCCGCCTGCCAACAGTCGAAGCCCCGTGACCACCATGGTTTTGCCCGCTCCGGTCTCACCGGTCAATACGGTCAAGCCCTCCGACAATTCCGCAGAGCTATGGCGAATGACTCCTAAATCATTGATAGAAATATCGACAAGCACTATTTCTCCTTCGGTCCGCGCCAGCCTTCCACGGGCAACCGCAGCTTAGAGACCAATCGATCCGTAAAGGGTTGATCATCCAACCGCACCCAGCGTACGGGGCGCTTACCGCGCACCACCTCGACGCGGGCACCCGGTGGCATAATAAGTTCCCGGCACCCATCCAAGATAACCACGGCCGGTGTGGTTTGCATGGTTGATTCCACCGCCACCAACGAGTTGGGGGAAACCACTAACGGTTTGGTAAAAAGCGCGTGGGCATTATTCGGCACGACCAAGATTGCATCTAGGGATGGCCACAGCACCGGGCCGCCGGCAGAAAATGCATACGCCGTAGAACCCGTAGGAGTAGAAATCAGCACGCCATCACAGCCAAACGACGAAACCGGGCGCCGATCGATCTCCAAAATCGCATCCAGCACGCCCGACCTGTTCTGGTTTTCAACCGAGGCCTCATTCAAGGCCCAGCTGCTGGACAGTAGCTGACCGTTGGCATCCGAAATGGATACATCCACCGTCAGCCTGTCTTCCACCCGGTAGCTTTTCTCAATCACGCGGGCAACGGCTCCGTCTAATGACTCCACCTCCCATTCCGCGAGGAAGCCAACGTGGCCCAGATTCACTCCGAGGACCGGAATATCTACCGCCCGCGCCATATCGGCGGCGCGCAGGAAGGTGCCATCACCGCCGAGAACAAGAACCAGTTCACATCCCTCCGCCGCAGCATCAGAATGCGGGACGTGCTGTAGCCCCGGCAGGACGGTTTCGTCCGCACAAACGCGAACCGTTATCCCTGCCTCCTGCAATAACTCGGCTGCGCGGGAGGTAGCCTGCAGGTTCTCTGCGCGATTGGCATGCGGAACCAACAATATCTCTCGCATTACTGCGGACCTTCTTCAACGGCAGTATCAATCATCTGTTTCATTGTAGCTGCGTCTGTTGACATACCGTCCTTTTTCAGCCACAGAAAATATTCCACATTTCCACTCGGGCCCGGCAATGGTGAAGCCACAACACCGTGCAGACTGAGGCCTAAAGACACGGCAAATTCAGCAACGTCCTGCGTGACCTCTTTCCGCATCTTCGGAGAACGAACCACCCCGCCGCTGCCGATGCGCTCCTTCCCAACCTCAAACTGCGGCTTGACCATTGGCAGCAGCCACGCTCCGTCCTTCATACACTCCACAATTGCTGGCAGCACCAGTTTTAAGGAAATAAAAGATAAATCCCCGACCATGCCATCGCACAGGCCATTGGTCATCTCTGGATTAATAGTGCGGATATTCGTGCGATCCAAGACGGTTACGCGGTCGTCATTTTGCAGCCGCCACAATAATTGCCCATACCCGACGTCAACGGAAAGCACTTCCCTCGCACCAGACGCCAAGCACACATCCGTAAATCCTCCCGTCGATGCCCCTGCATCTAAGATGCGACCATCCATGTCGACGTCGAATGCGGCAAGTGCACCCAAAAGCTTATGTGCGCCGCGAGACGCCCACTTGTCTTCCTCAGACTCTTCGACCTTGATGGAGACTTCAGGATCCACGACAGTTGCAGGCTTTTCTGCCTTAAACCCGCCGACCGTCACACGGCCAGACTTGATCATCTCGCGGGCTTGCTCACGAGATCGCGCAATTTTTCGGCGCACAAGTTCTGCATCCAGCCTGCGGCGTTGTGGTGGCATTAGTTCTCCTGCAAAGCATTCCGCAATACGGAATGCGCCCTGTCCAGTTGATCGACTTCTTCTGCAAGTGATTGCGCATCTTCGCCGAGAATTGTCGATATCTCCGAATCTACTTCCTCAGGCTCTTTCACAGCCCGAAAATCGTGCGGCTTTACCGCCATTTCGACACAACCTTTTCCGCAAACTCACTACGCGGCTGAATATACCGAGGTGGTGCCGGCATCGACCACGCCACTTCTAAGACCGTCCGCAGCGCTTGCACCGAGGTAGAGGATTCATTTCCACCCTGCAAAAGAACGTCATACCCATCGCATCGCGCGGTAAAGTCTCCTTGCGGTCCCGGTCGCACCTGCGAAATAGGCAATGAAAGCTCGTGCATGCCCGCACCAATGAAGTTAGGCCGTGCCTCCACCGGGGCTTCGATAAGCTCCAGCTCGCCCGATACTCCGGTCAAGACATGAAAGGTATTCATCGCTGCGGCGTTACCCCCAACGATATCGGTATCTATCCTGTCGCCCACTGCCAAAGGCTTTTTTGACCCCACCTTTTTGGCCGCAAGGAAAAACATTGCGGCTTCAGGCTTCCCCGCAGAAACGGGCTCTACTCCCGTAGCCTTTTCAACTGCAGCAACCAAAGAGCCATTGCCGACGCCTAGCCCCCTCTCGATTGGAAGCGAAGTATCCAGGTTTGATGCAAAAAACTTCGCACCTGCCCGGATAGCCAGCGCACCTTCCGTTAGCTGTTCCCACCCAACGGACTTATCAAACCCTTGTAGGACGGCAGCCGGCTTCTCATCGGCACTCGAGACCACGGAAAAACCCATGTCTTTAGCCAAATCACGGAAAGAATCCGCGCCAATAATTAATACCTTCGCACCCGACGGAATTTCCTCGGCAGCCAATTGCAATACCGCTTGGGCGGAGGTGACGATATCACCAGAAGCCGCAGTCAAACCGATATCCGTCAGCATTGTGGCGACGGCTTCTGGGCTCCGCGACGCATTATTTGTGACATATACTGCGGGAACTCCACACGTATTAATAACGTCTACTACGTTACTTAGCGGACGGCCGCCCTCCCAGACGGTTCCATCCAAGTCCAACAATAAGGCATCATGTTTGCTTAAAACACTCATTATTTACATTCCGCCAATCGGTCAGTGGCATCGGTCCAATCGCCCTCATCAATGGCGATGGTGTGCTCAAACCACTCGCGGGCTTCGTCCTTGCGGCCCGCGGCAAGCAGAGCATTTGCATAGGCATACGACAACCTACAAGCGCTTACTCCCCGATCACTGCGGTCAGGTTGTGCCCGCTGAATGGTAACCACCGCTGATTCGGGCTGATCAAGGTCAAGACGTGCGCCGGCCAACACGATCGCCAATTCAATAGCGGATTCTTTGTCTAGCTCCTTGGCCTCCTCACTGCGTCCCAGCTCCAATGCCTTTTCCGGCCGACCCAACCCGCGTTCACAATCAGCCATAACCGCAAGCATTCCTGGACCGCCAGAAATACGACGGGCAGCACGCAGCTCAGCGAGCGCCTCTTTCCATTCGCCGGCGCGGTATGCAGCGATACCATTAACTTCTCGTGCGATAGCCACGCGACCTGCACGATCCTTTGCCGCGCGCGCATGCCGTAGCGCCAGCTTAGGATCATCGTCCATCCAGGTCGCCGCCATGATCATGTGCTTGGCGACGGCCTCCGAGTTCTCCTTGGAGAGGGGTTTCAAGTCTTGGAGCACCAAAGGGTCCAAGTCATTAACATCGACCTCTTCGGGAATGTCCGGATCGGTCATACGACGGTTGATTCGCTCTTCCCGATACCCAGAGCGCTGAGGGGAGAAAGACTTCTTCTTTCCCCCTCCACGAGAATCGCGGTCCCCCGAGTTGCGTGGATTTCGACCCCGACGGTCTTGTCCGCGGCCATTACGGCCGTGGTGGTTGCGCTCCAACATTCAGTCCTACCCTTTCTTGGTTGGAACTCGCACAGAAATACCGCACCCATTCTACAGTGCAAAACTGAGGTTACCCTCGTTTAGTGGACACCCTATTAGTACGGATCTTGTGTCCGTAGGAGAGGATGTTCATTGTGAGTTCGTCAAGGAAGAAGTACACCCCGGAGTACCGGCAGGAGGCCGCCA